>CAJOIV010000030.1 GCA_905234665.1 uncultured Bacteroidales bacterium
CACCTTCGCCGGTATCCCCAACATCATCCTCAGCACCACGGGCTACACCGGCGCCGGCGGCTGCGAGATCTACATCCCCAAGGAGAAAGCCCTCGAGGTGTGGGACAAGGTTTTCGAGGCTGGTAAAGAGTTCGGCATCATGCCTGCCGGTCTCGGCTGCCGCGACACCCTGCGTCTGGAAAAGGGCTTCGCCCTCTATGGCCACGAGATGGACGACACCGTCAGCCCCCTCGAGGCTCCTCTGGCCTTCATCGTCAAGCTGAAAGCCGAGAACAACAACTTCATCAACAAGGAACTCCTCCTCGCCCAGAAGGCCGCTGGATTCAAGCGCAAAGTGGTCGGCTTCGAGATGATCGACCGCGGTATCGCCCGCAACGGCTACGAGGTCTGCAACGCCGAAGGCAAGAAGATCGGTGAGGGGCGCAGCGGCTCCCCCAGCCCCAGCACCGGCAAGAACATCGGCACCGCCCTCATCTGCGCCGAATACGCCAAGACCGGCACCGAGATCTACATCAAGATCCGCGAGAAACTCCTCAAGGCCGTCACCGTCAAGATGCCCTTCTACGAAGGTTAATCTTTACGCATAACGAAAAGCAAAGGCTTGAGTCCAACGACCCAAGCCTTTTTTGTTGTCACTGCCACACAATAATTATTCTGATAATACGTTACTACAAACAAAACGTTGATTATGTCAGAGAAAGAATTGAACGCCTACCGCCTCACCTCGATGGAAGAACCCTCCGACGAGATGCTCTCCGCAATCATGAAAGAGGCCGCCGAAGAGGCTGTACAACGCTGGAAAGAAGCTGAAAAACGTTTCTTTGACCAACTGCACACCATGACCCAGCTAACGACCACTGCCGTATGACTGACCATCGCCCTGTCCTTATCATCATCGCTGGTCCCAATGGTTCTGGAAAGACCACTGTCACCTCAAAGATTCTGAAGCATGAGTGGCTGGAAGATTCCGTCTATATCAACCCAGACCTAGTGGCTCAGGAGCGATTCGGCGACTGGAATTCGCCCGAAGCCGTGCGACAGGCCGCTGTGTACTGTACCAACTGGCGTGAAGAATGTCTGACCGACCGCAAAAGCATGATTTTCGAAAGTGTTCTTTCTGCTCCAGACAAAGTCGACTTCATTGAGCGTGCAATTGCTGCGGGCTTCTTTGTACGGCTGTTTTTCGTCTGCACCGCCTCGCCGACAATCAATGCTTCGCGTATTGCGAAGCGCGTTATAGAAGGTGGCCACGACGTGCCTATTGTCAAGATTATTTCGCGCTACAATAAGTCGATTGCCAATTGTGTAAGACTATCACGCATTGTCGACCGTACCTACATTTACGACAATTCTATTGATAATCATGAAGCCCGCATCCTCTTCCGTTTCGCCGACGGAAAAATCATCAAACGCTACACTGACGACATCCCCCTGTGGGCACAAGGGTTGATGGTATAAAAGATTTCTTTCCGTCTCGAAGAGACAGAATCCTAATAACCCCACACTGTGCCTGACGGCTTAGTGTGGGGTTTCTCGTCTCCATCCCTATCCAGACCTTTCGTCCAAAACCCAGCACATCCTCTCCGAAACTTGGTCATGGGTTCGATATGCCTTCGACTTTTTTAACATCCAATTTTCAAATGGCCCTTGCAACACTTATTTTGGCCATTTTCAAAATCAGTTTTCTTTATGTAAAAAAAAGCGGAGCCGTCTAGCTCCGCTTTAATAATGCGATTAGCACGTTCCAATTACTATTGCGTTGGCATCATACACTTCTCTATATTCGTATACCCGGTAATACTTTCCATTAACGCTTTTCTTTCCTAAATCGCGTCCACTACTTCTACTACACACACTACTGCATTCGGACTTGGCTTCAGATTTTGCTTGGTCTGGATTTTTCGCACAGATTTGAAATGTTTGGCTTCCGGTTGAACTATTCTCAAATGCCTTATTACCTGTGTTTAAATCGTAATATACGTGAGTAATGGTTATTGACACAGTAACAGAGTAAAGATTATCTCCACTTGGGGAATAAATGGATGTGTAATCGTTACCAGTAGTTACAAATGCAGAAGAAATAAGGAACGTGGCTATTAGCCCTGCTAAAACAATCATTTTTTTCATCTTTTTGTTGCCTGTTATATACCATCGGCCCGTCGGTTTTGGTTTTAATATTTATTGTTATTGTGGTTCCGATGAAGAATGCACATAAAAAGAGCGTGGAACCTTCGCTTTCATTGGTACTTTGAGGTCTTCGACTACCTATGCTATCCAATTACAACGTACAAGCCCACGCCTACAGCGGGAGCGCCGTCGCTAAACTCTGGATAGCATTTTGAAGTTGTCGAAGTTTCAAAGTACCAGATAAGCCACTTCGCTTTTTCCTATTCTATGATGTGCATACTAATCTATGCGCTATGCTTCATTGGCAGTTATTTTCGTTATTATTCCGTTTTGAAATCGACTGCAAAAGTACGACATTTTTCTGACATAGACAAATTATTATTTCTCCATGTCGAAAATAGTTCGTATTTTTGCAGTTAATAAAACACCCGTGTATGGCCAATAACGACAACAAAACTCCCCACATTCACTGGACTCTGGCGCTGATACCGATGGCGGTGCTGGTGGCGTTGCAGGTGCTTGTCATCAGGGAATTCGGCTCCGATGCCCTCGACGGGGCAAGCCAGACTGTCCTGCTCGTTGCAGCTGCTGTGGCGGTGATGATGGGGATGTTGTTCTTCAAGGTGCCTTGGAAGGTCATCGACCACGCCATCTCTGAAAACGTGAAGACCATCGTCGGCGCCATACTGATTCTGTTCCTCATTGGTGCCGTGTCGGGCAGCTGGATGCTGAGCGGCGTGGTGCCGACGATGATATACTACGGCATGCAGGTGGTCAGCCCGTCGGTATTCCTCTTCGTGGCTTGTCTTATCAGCGCGCTGGTGTCGTTGGTCACAGGTAGTTCATGGACCACCGTCGCCACCATAGGCATTGCCTTGATGGGCATCGGCACGGCACATGGCTTCTCGATGGGCTGGACGGCGGGCGCCATCATCTCCGGGGCTTACTTCGGCGACAAGATTTCGCCCCTCTCCGACACCACGGTGCTGGCTTCGTCGGTGGGCGAGGTGCCGCTGTTCAAGCATATCAAGTACATGCTTATCACCACGGTGCCGTCGTTCACCATTGCCTTGATTATATTCCTCGTGGCAAGTCTGTGCCACACCCCGGGCGAGGCGGTGCAGGCCGACCTGTTTGCCGAGGGGCTGCAGCGGGTTTTCATCATCAGTCCCTGGCTGCTTCTGGTGCCTTTGGCCACGGCGGTGCTTATTGCCTTGCGGCTGCCGGCCACCATCGTACTGTTCCTTTCTGCGACAATGGCAGGGGTGGTGATGCTCTTCGCCCAGCCCGACATTGTGGCGCAAGTGGGTGAAGGAAATACTTTCAGGGGTCTGATGGTCACCTATTACGGAGGCACGTCGATAGATACCGGCAACGAGGCCCTCAGCAACCTGGTGCAGACGCGCGGCATGAAGGGGATGCTCTCGACGGTATTCCTTATCTTCTGCGCCGCCGCCTTCGGGGGCGCCATGGCGGGTGTCGGCATGATTCAGAGTCTCACCTCCGCCCTCGCCCGCGGCATCAGCGGTCGCCGCACACTGGTCTCCGCCACCGTCGGCACAGGTGTTATGGCCAATATGGCCACTGGCGACCAATACCTCAGCATTGTCCTCACTGGCAATATCTTCAAGGAGTTATACAAAGAGAAGGGCTTCGAGGGCCGTCTGCTCAGCCGCTCCACTGAGGACTCGGCCACGGTGACCTCGGTGCTTGTGCCGTGGAACACCTGCGGCATGACGCAGTCGCTGGTGCTGCATGTATCCACCATAGCCTATCTGCCTTACTGCTTCTTCAATATCCTATCGCCGCTGATGTCCATCACTATCGCCATGCTGGGTTACAAGATTTTCCGCACGGAGAAGAAATAGACCTCTCCAGAGCAGGAATCAGCTGTATCATGACACAGAAAGAGCCACAGCGCAGGTCACTTTCTGCGCAACGGTGACTGCTGGAAGAGTTTGGGGATATACCCGCCCAGACCGTGACGGTGCAAAGCACGGACGATGGGTTCGCGGCTCTCGGGCTTGTAGAAGAAGAACATCTGGCGCTGCTCCTGCTTCTCGGCTGCCGAGGTGGCCACATAGACGGGCTCCATGGTGGCAGGATTGTATCCCGTATAGTACATCTCGGTGCTGAGGGTCATGGGGGTGGGCGTAAAGTCCTGTATCTGTTCCAGCCGATAGCCGAGGCGCTTCATCTCGACGGCCAGGTCGGCCATGTCTTTGAGACGGCAGCCCGGGTGCGAACTGATAAAGTATGGGATGAGCTGGTAACGGACACCTGCCTCGCGGCAGATGGCATCAAAACGGCGTTTGGTGTCGAGGAAGAGGTCGAAGGAGGGTTTTCTCATCAAGGCGAGGACCTCCGCGCTGGTATGCTCCGGGGCCACCTTCAGACGGCCTCCGACATGGTGCAGGACGGCCTCTCTGAAGTAGTCATAACCATGGTTCTGTGAGGTGAAGAGGTCGCAACGGATGCCGCTTCCGATATATAGATGTTTGATGCCCGGCACCTGCATCACCTTATGGTAGAGGCGTATGAGGGGGATGTGGTCCGAGTCGAGGTTCTTGCAGAGGGTGGGCTGGGCACAGCTGTAGCGGCTGCACTTGAGGCACAGGTTCTTGTCCTTCCCGCTCATGCGGTACATATTGGCCGAAGGGCCGCCAAGGTCGGAAATGACCCCGTTGAAGCCTTCCGTCTGCGCCATGCGCTTCACCTCGGCGAGGATGGATTGCTCAGAACGTGAGACTATCTGTTTGCCCTGGTGGGCAGAGATGGTGCAGAAGGAGCAACCGCCAAAGCAGCCGCGATGGATGTTGACCGACTGCTTAATCATCTCGTAGGCCGGCACCGTGCCACGCTTCTTGTACTTGGGGTGCGGCAGACGGGTGTAGGGCAGGTCGAACGAGGCGTCCAGCTCCTCGGTAGTAATGGGCGGCTCGGGCGGATTGACGACCACGGCCCTGTCGCCATACTGTTGCACGAGGATGGCGCAGACCATCTTGTTGCTCTCGCGCTCTATAACGCCGAAATTCTCCGCCTGAGCACGTTTCGAGGCAAGGCACTCGTCGTAGGAATGGAGCTCCTTCAACTCCTCCCCTAAGTTAGGGGAGGTGCCCTTCAGGGCGGAGGAGTGTGTCACATAAGCCACCTGCGGCAGCCCGTGCAGCGCCTCCACTCCCCTACCCTCGTCAAGGGTCCGGGCTATCTTCACCATCGTCTTCTCTCCCATGCCATAGACCAGCAGGTCGGCGGGGCAGTCGATGAGGATGGAGGGTTTCAACGAGTCGCTCCAATAGTCGTAATGCGCCAGACGGCGCATGGAGGCCTCGATACCCCCGATGACGACAGGCACGTCTGGATACACCTGCTTGAGGCAGCGGGCATAGACGTATGTGGCATAGTCGGGCCGGAATCCCGCCTGTCCGCCAGGAGTATAGGCGTCGTCGTGGCGCAGCCGGCGCGCGGCGGTGTAGTGGTTCACCATCGAGTCCATCACGCCGCTGGTGACGCCGAAGAAGAGTCTCGGCGCACCAAACTTGCGGAAATCGCGCAGGTCGTCGCGCCAGTTGGGTTGCGGGATGATGGCCACACGGTAGCCTGCGGCCTCCAGTACTCGCCCGATGACGGCGGTGCCGAAGGAAGGGTGGTCCACGTATGCATCGCCACTGACGACGACCACGTCGACCTGCTCCCATCCGAGGCGCTTGACCTCCTCCAGTGTTATGGGCAGGAAATGGGCCATCAAGGCTGCAGAATGTCCTCCTGTTTCACGCCAAGGGCGATACAGACCCGCTGGAGCTTCGACTTGTCGGTGAAGAGACTCATGCGGAAGTCGGCGTCCTCAAGGGCAATGAAGATATTGTCGGCCACGGGGCCGGGATAATACTTCTTGCCGACGGGGTTCATCGTGATTTTGTTGTACAAGACCATCTGTTTGCGAAGAGCCGAGTTGTCGGTCCACATCGTAAGACGGTCCTTGATACCGAGTTCCTTGCCGAGGTCGTAGAGAGACTGCAGACGTGCGGGGTCGTATATTTCTTCCTCGATGAGGGCGAAGACCCCGAGGGGGTTCTCGACGATATAGGCCTTGCCGTCGGGCTCGATACGTGCCACATAGCCTGTGTTGACAAATGGATTGACCTTGCTGTAGTCGCCGAGACGCTGTTTCTCGTCGCTGACGTCGCTGAGGTCCGTGACGACCTCCTTGAAGTCGGCCTTCACGGCCTTGAGGGCGGTTTTGGCCTCGTCGACACCATAGAAAGGCATTGGGTCGTAGATGTTGTCGGCCAGCGAGAACACCACATCGCCCGCGATGACACCCGGGAAGAAGGCCTCGGCTATGTCGTTCTGGGGCTGACCATTGCGCGGCGCGTCGATGTCTATCCACATCACGAGATGGTCGGCAAAGCCCGCTTTCTTGCCCGCCGTGTCGAGGGCATCGACGCGGACAGGCGCAAGGCGTTTGGCGCCGATGAGGTGGGGCAGCTTGTACCATTCCTCCTTCTCGAGTTTGTAGATGGTGGCCTTGCCGTCGGGCGTGACGATGAAGACCGTGGGGAATTCCTCCGACTGTCCCTCCCCGACTTTGCGGAGTTCGGAAAAACGGAGACAATGCTCGCGGTAGCCGTCGGGCAGGTTCTTGGGGTGGATGCCGTCGTCAATCATCTGGACAACACCTTCGTATGCCAGGCCGCTCTCAAACCGCTGGCCCTTGTGATACCAGTCCCAAGCCTCGCGGGGATTCTTCTCGAAGCCATAGGCACCCGTGTAGTGGTAGAGGCCGAGGTAGAAGGCCGCGTCGCCGTTGCCGAGCGTGTAGGCCCGTTCCAAGTCGTCTCGGAGCTTCTGTGCACAATCCTCTTGCGTGCCTTCGTCATCGGCCTGGTCGTAGTGCCAGGCGTGCTCAAGTGCACGGGTCAAGAGACTGTTGGGGTCGTTGTCGTCGCACGAGAATTCAAGCAGGACGGAGAGACTCTCTCGGTAGAAGTCGCGGTCCGGACCTTCGACACGGTTCTCGAAACGGTGGGCGCCAGCCTCGTAAAAGCCGTTGTCTTGAGCCTGCTCGTAGCAATGGTCGGCCTTGTCCTTGTTGCCGACGCGCCGATAGGCGTCGCCGAGCAGGTCGTAGAGGTCGGGGTGTTTTGCGCCGTATTCTTCATCTTTATCGAGGAACGTCTCAATCACCCGGATGGCCTTCTTGGGGTCGGCCTTGTTACCATACGAGCCGTGGATGGTATCGCTGAGTTGCTGCTTGAAGGCCTGAAGGCTTCCATTGTCGAAAGCTTCCGCAATGCGCTGGTTGTACTGCTCGAGGTCGACGGGGCCGTCGTAGCCGAGGAGATACATCCTGGCCAAAGCCCAACGGGCATCGGGGATGCCGGCCTCGGCGGCGTTCTCGAGGAGCTGCCGGGCAGTGTCGATTGAGTCGGTATCAGGCTTCACAACCTGATGATAGCGACCGAGCACGTAAAGTGCCAGCGGGTAGCCTTTTTGAGCGACCTCATCCACCTTGGCGACCTGCTCGTCGGTAAGGCAGAAGAGACGCGTGTCGGTGTTCGGGATAATGAGGAAATACTCGTATGCCTCCGCATTGCGCAAGGCGGGGATGAACAAGTCATCGAAAGCTTCTGCCACATGCTTCTCTTGCAGTTTCATCTTGCCCATGTCAAGCTGGAAGTCGTCGTCAACATCCTCGAAGATGGGATCCTCCTCTTCCTCGTCGTCCTCCCCTTCATCATCATCCTCTTCCTCATCGTCACCTTCCTCTTCCTCCTCGTCGTCGGAGAAGTATTCTTGGTAGACATCGTTCACCAGTGCGGGGATAACTTTCTCCGCATCATAGCCGAACTGGTCGGCGACAGAGGCGAGGAAGGCCTTCTCATTCTCCCCTATCTCGCCGTCGGCCATCATTACGAGGGTGAAGTGCTTGAGGAAGTCCACCTGCTCGTCGTCGTCATCGGGCACAGCGATGGGGATTTTATCCTCGTCGGTTTGTTTCCAATAATCGACACAATGGTTGTACTCCTCTTCGGAGAGTCCAAGTTCTTGGGCAATATTGATGAGGATATCTTTCTCTTCGTCGGCGATGTCGCCGTCGGCAAAGGCTATGGACATCAGGTTGACGAGGTGCATCATCCTGATTTGTTTGGGGTTTGGGGGCTGGGGCATAGGAGTATATATCTTACGTTTTACGTTGCAAAGGTAAGAAGAAAAAATGACATGTGCAACTTTATTTCGGGCGGAAGAGGGACTTCGGCTACAGCAGGGCTTGGCCTTTGACGGTCAGGAGGTACTTCTGGCGGGGGTGGCGGGGTTTGTCAGGATATAGCAAGCGGATATAGCCGTCTCTGATAGCGGGGTTGAGATAGTTTTCCAAGAATGTAGGTCTGTGTTTCAATCCCAACGATGTCATCATCTGCGTGACAGATAACTCTTTGAAGCCTACTATCTTAACCAACCTCTTTATATAAGGATTTTCCGTATGCAAGAGGTCGCCGGACTTGTTCGGTACTTGTTCGGTACTTGTTCGGGTACTTGACGTCTGTTTCCATTCCTCGGGCGGATTTACCAACAGATAACGGTTTTTCATTTCGTTGTCTTCTCCCATCAGCAGGTTGCGGAAGAAGAGCTCGAGGAAATGGACATCTTGGCTGATGCCCTTGGAAACATTCTTGTAGTTGGCTCTGACCAATGCATTGCGGAAATACCACGAGTGCTGTTCAAACAACCGGTTGTCGACCTTGAACCCTATGGACTGCAGATACTTGATGGTGAATAGAGCTGTGGTGCGGGTGTTGCCTTCGCAGAATGGATGTATCTGCCAGATGCCCGAAACGAATTGAGCCAGATGCGCAATCACCTCTTCCACCGACAAGCCCTTATAGTCGAACTGTTTCTCCCTGTCAATGTCATAGTCCAGCGCCATGCGCAGATCCTGCCATCGACCATAAAGCACCGTGTCACCCCGCAGCACCCACTCCTTCTTGGTGATGTCATAATCCCGCAACTTTCCAGCATGCTTGAAGACACCGTCGAAGATACTCCTGTGAATGGCAATGATGCCGGCTGTGCTAAAGGTAAACGCACGGCTGCTGATGAGCTTGGTGATGTTTGCCGACACGCGGTCAGCCTCTTCCCTATCCTCATCATCGTCATCATGACGGGTCTTGGAGACATAGTATTGCTTCACCAATTCCCGCACCTCGTCGATGGTGAACTCCCCTTCAATATGTCTGCGGGCGGTCTGTTTCAGATAGTCGGACACCTGGAGCCCATCGACAGCCTGAAGGCCAATAGCCACCTTCCAGGCCTCGGCCCGTTCACGCTTATGAGGTTCGCTTGCAACGATATACTCGTCGAAGTCCAGATAGCCTTGCTTCTGTGCCATGGTGCAATATATAGCAATAGCCCGCGCGGGGCGCGGGCTATTGCAGAGTATGGGGTTTTAAGCCTTGATGGCGGCGATGCCGGGGAGGGTCTTGCCTTCCAGGTATTCGAGCATGGCGCCACCGCCGGTGGAGACGTAGCTCATCTGGTCGGCGAGCTTCATCTGCTTGACGGCAGCCACGCTGTCTCCACCGCCCACGGCGGCGAAGCAACCCTTCTTGCAGGCCTCGGCCACGCTGCTGGCGATGGCCTTGGTGCCCTTTGCGAAGGTCTCGAGCTCGAAGACACCGGCAGGACCGTTCCAGAGGATGGTCTTGCTCGACATGATGATGTCGTTGATGGCCTTGCAGCTCTCGGGGCCGCAGTCCATGCTCTCCCAGCCGTCGGGCACCTCGCCGGAGGCGACAATCTGGGTGTTGGCGTCGTTGCCGAACTTGTCGCCGATGACGCTGTCGACGGGCAGATAGTACTTCACGCCCTTCTCGTCCATGCGGCGCATGAGTTCGCGGGCCAGGTCGAGCTTGTCGTCCTCGCAGATGCTGTTGCCGATCTTGCCGCCAAGGGCCTTGGTGAAGGTGTAGCGCATGCCGCCGATGATAATCATGTTGTCGACCTTGTCGAGGAGGTTCTCGAGGATGCCGATCTTGCTGCTCACCTTGCTGCCGCCGATGATGGCGGTGAAGGGATGCTCGGCGCTCTGCATCAGACGCTCGAGGTTCTCGACCTCATGCTCCATGAGGAGGCCGAAATACTTGTCGTTGGGGAAGAACTTGGCGATGACGGCCGTGGAGCTGTGCTCGCGGTGGGCGGCGCCGAAAGCGTCGTTGACATAGCAGTCGCCCAGTTCGGAGAGCTGACGGGCCAGGGCCTCGTCGCCCTTGGTCTCGCCGGGATAGAAACGGATGTTCTCGAGGAGCATCACCTCGCCGCCCTTGAGTTCTTTGGCCATCTTCTCGGGCACGCCGCTGCCCAGCAGTTCCTGGGTGAACTTGACGGGACGGTTCAGCACCTTGGCCAGGTAGTCGGCCACGGGCTGGAGGGTGAACTCGGGCTCGAAACCGCCTTTCTTGGGACGGCCGAAGTGGGCCATGATGATGATGGCGGCGCCGTCGGCGAGGAGCTTGTTGATGGTGGGCAGCGACTCGCGGATGCGGGTGTCGTCGGTGATGTTCTTGTTATCGTCGACGGGCACGTTGAAGTCGACGCGCAGCAGGACTTTGCGACCTGCAAAATTGGTATCGTTCAGTTTTTTCATGGGGTATTGGGGTTAATGGGTGAATACTTGAATGTGTGAGTGGCTGGCGCGGTTTAGTGTTCGTGAGCAGGTTCGGCGACAGCCATGCCAATGTAGAGGGCGCTGAGCATGGTGAATACGAAGGCCTGGATGTAGGCCACCAGGCACTCCAACACGCTGATGAAGACGCTGAAGAGCACGCTGATGACAGACATCGCCCCGCCGACATAGACGCTGAGGGCGTTGCTCATGATGAAGATGATGACGATAAGGCCAAGCACGACGATATGTCCGGCGGTCATGTTGGCGAATAGACGAATCATCAGCACGATGGGCTTGGTGAAGACGCCCACCACCTCGATGAGGGGCATGAGGGGAAATATCTTGAGCCATGCCGGCACGCCTGGAGTGTTGAAGATGTCAATCCAGTAGTGCTTGTTGCCGCTCAGGTTGGTGATAATGAAGGTGATGAATGCCAAGATACCCGTCACGGCGATGTTGCCCGTCACGTTGGCACCCGCCGGGAAGAAGGGAATGAGGCCCATGATGTTGGTGAAGAAGATGAAGAAGAAGAGCGTCAGCATGTAAGGCAGATACTTCTCATAGTGCTTCTCGCCAATCATGGGGCGGACGATGCTGTCGCGCACGAACACCACCAACATCTCGACAAGCGACTGGATGCCCTTGGGGGCTTGGTTCTCGCGTTTCTTGTAGCCGTTCTTGGCCACCATGACGATGACTATCAGCAGGACGCAGATAATCATGATGGCGGCGGGAATCTTGGAGAGGGAGAGGTCGATGGGCTTCACCACGTTGCCCTCCTCATCGAGAATCAGGTTGCCCTCTTCGTCGACACAGACGACCTCCTCCTTCTCGGCGCCGCCGCCCACCAGACGGTAGCCTTTATAGTCGGCATGGCCATGGTGGAACTTCGACGACCAGAAGGCGTCCACGTGTCCGTCGTTGATGAGGATGACAGGCAGGGGGATGGCGATGGCGTGCTCATTGCCCTCCTTGTCGTAGTAGTCGAACAGATGCCACGAGTGGGCGTCGATGATATGGCCGAAGATGACGGCGGCGGGGTCGACACCCGATTCTTCCGAGGCCTCCTGTTCGTCGACGGCGGCCATCTGGGCATAGTCTATGTCGAAGCCCAGCGAGTCGATGGCCACAGTGCCTTCAGGGACGATGGTGTCGGAGGCCAGCGGGAGGGCCTTCTGCCCGTAGGCGGTGCCGAACAGCGCCAGGGCGAGGACAAGAAACAAGGGTTTTCCGTATTTCATAGTGTCAGTGTTTTAATTGTCGTTTACTTTTGAGGTGCTATTGAAAATGTCTATCTGCACGACATCGAAGAGGCCGAGCTGGTTGCGCGGCTCGGCGTGACTGAGGGCCGAGGAGTACTGATGGAGGGCGGCGCGCACCATGCGGCGCACGGCGGCGGGGCGCGAGATCCCGTTCTCCTTGGCGTAGAGGCTCAGCACCTCACCCTCCCGCTCGGGGAGGGTGAAAGTGATTTTCTTCTTCTTTGTCGGCTTCCTGTTCATCGGTGGTTAGATTTGGTAGCCTCTTGACTGGACGACCGCGGCAGCCTTGTCGGCCCGTTCCTTGTCGTTCAGGACCTTGTTGGCTATCTGGTGGAGGCCGTAGAACATCTGGTCGCACTCCTCGACAAGTTTCTGCACATGCTGGCTCTTGCCCGCCTGCACATACTGGAGGTAGTATTTGAGGCTCTGGTCGTAGTAGGTGTAGATTTCGTCCCACAGCTGCGTGGCGCGATCCTTGCCGCAGGCGTCATTGTACACCTCGATGGCCATCATGCTGTACTTGTCGCTGGCGAAATTCTTCGAGGGGAAGAACAGGTCGGCATGCTCCATCATCTGGCGTGCACGGACTGTATCGCCCTTCATCAGCAGTTCGCGGGCGGCGACGGTGAAGGTCTGACGCTGCACTGTGCCCATGTTGATGCTGACGGGGTCGACATAGATGTCGGCATTCAGGTTGCCCCAGGCCAACGGGTGGGTACCCAGCGAGTCGGTGTAGCCGTTGAGGAAGTAGTCGTAGGTCTCCTCGGTGAATTGCTGTATAGTGAAGCGGTTCTCCAGGTTGTCGAAGATGACGGGCTGGTACACCTTGGAGGGACAGGGAGTGAGTTTGTAGTTCATGCCGTCCTGCACGCAGTAGTTGTTGATGACAGGATAGACGTTCCTGATATAGCTCGGGTTCATGATGTTGATGTCGCGGCGGAACTTGTTGGTGCCGATGATGTCGAGCATCATGAGCTCGTGGCGGAAGAGGGAGCCCTTCTTGATCTGCCAACGGATGACGGGGTCGACCAGAGAAGCCTTGTCGGCGGGGATGACGCCGCGCTCGACGAGGTCGGGGATGTCGAGGGTGATCTTGAAGCGGTTGGTGGGCAGCACGATGGCTTCCTCGCCACGGCTGTCGCGCATCTTGAAGCGTCCGGGATTGTCGCGCAGCAGGGCCAGGATGTCGGCGACCTCGATATAATCGCTCGTCTTGTCCTGGAGATAGACGACATCCTTGCCGAGGCCGTAGAAATCCTTGGTGAGGGTGAACTCGACGGGTTCGGACTCATACAGCTTGTTGTACAGCTGCTCCACATACCAGTACATGCCCGAAAGGGTGTAGTTGAGGATGCGAACATCTGTGCGGAAGCTTTCGACCTCCTGGGCGTACCACAGGGGGAAGGTGTCGTTGTCGCCGAAGGTGATGAGGATACCGTTCTTGTCGACGGAGGCCAGGTAGTTCTTGGCGAAGTCGCGGGCGGCATATTTCTCCGAGCGGTCGTGGTCGTCCCAGTTCTCCGAGGCCATCAGCACCGGCACTCCGAGCATGCAGAGCACGAAGACCACAGGCATGACCACCTTGTAGAGCGACTCCTTCTTGCAGAGGCGCGTAATCCAGTCGGACAGGGCCATGACACCCAGGCCAATCCAGATGGCGAAGAAGCTGAAGGAACCCACAAAGGCATAGTCACGCTCACGCGGCTGGCGCGGCGGCATGTTGAGGTAGATGGCGATGGCGAGGCCCGTCATGAAGAACATGATGAAGACGATGAAGGCATCCTTCTTGTTCTTGGCGATATGGTAGCCGAGGCCGATGAGGCCGAGCAGCAGGGGCAGCAGGTAGTAGGTGTTGCGCGCCTTGTTGTTCTTCATGTGGTCGGGGATGTTGCTTTGGGGGCCGAGGCGGGCCTGGTCGATGGCTTTGATGCCACAGATCCAGTTGCCGTTCATGTAGTCGCGGGTGCCGTCATCGTTGAAATAGTGGCCCTGGATGTCGTTCTGCCTGCCGGCGAAGTTCCACATGAAGTAGCGCCAATACATCCAGCCCAGCTGGTAGCGGTTGAAGTACTTGAGGTTCTGTGCCGGAGTGGGCTTGTGGTCGCCGCGCACCTTGCCGGCCCAGTATTCGTAGAACTGGGGGTGACGGCGGTCCTTGTCGTTGCTGTACATGCGGGGGAAGATACCCGTGTGGTTCTGGCGGTAGATGAACTTCTGCTGGTGCGCCGCCACAACATAGCGGTCGCGGCCCTGCTCGTCTTTCCCGCGTACATATTTTGTATAGCCCTCTTTGGCGTCGATGGGGTCACCGGCGGTATAGTACTGTCCGCGGAACAGGGGCGTGTCGCCGTACTGCTCGCGGCCCAGGTAGGCGCGCATGGCCACGGCATCCTTGGGGGCATTCTCGTTGAGGGGTGTGTTGGTGTTGGCACGAATCACCAGCAGGAAGAAGGTGCTGTAGCCGATGACCAGCATGAGGAAGCCGAGGATGGCCGTGTTGATGACGGGCTTGTTCTTCTTCTTGGGCGAAGTATACCAGAGTCCCCACACGATGAGGGCGGCCAGGGCCACAAAGAAGAAGATGGTGCCGCTGTTGAAGGGCAGGTGCAGGGTGTTGACGAAGAAGACGTCGAAGGCCGAGTCGACATTGACGATGCCCGGGATAATGCCCCAGAGGATGAGTCCCAGAAGCACCACCGAGAGCACGCCCGCCCAGATGAATCCCTTGACGGTGGTCTTGGGCCATTTGCGGAAGTAGACGACATAGACGATGGCGGGGACCGTCAGCAGGTTCAACAGGTGGACGCCGATGGCGATACCCACCAGCAGGCTGATGAACACCAGCCAACGCAGCGACCGCGGGTCGTCGGCCTGCTCCTCCCATTTGAGGGTGGCCCAGAACACCGCGGCGGTGAAGAACGACGACATGGCATAGACCTCGCCCTCGACGGCCGAGAACCAGAAGGTGTCGCTGAAGGTGTAGGCGAAGGCGCCCACGATACCCGCGGCGAAGACACCCCAGGTGCGGAAGTCCTTCACGTCGGGGTTCTTGGGGTCGGGCAGCAGGTGCTTGCCCAACAGGGTGATGCCCCAGAAGAGGAACAGGATAGTGCCGCCGCTGCAGATGGCGGACATCACATTGACGGCGTGGGCCACGTTCTCGGGCGAGGAGAACATGGAGAAGAGGCGTCCGATGAGCTGGAACGACGGTGCTCCGGGAGGATGCCCCACTTGCAGTTTCATAGCCGTGGCGATGTACTCGCCGCAGTCCCACCACGACGCGGTGGCTTCGGCGGTAAGGATGTAAACAACCGAGGCTGCGACGAACACTGCCCAGCCGATGATGTTGTTTATCAGATGATACTTCTTCATGTTATTGTTTAGTGTTTTAAGTTTTCTGGTTTGGCTAGTTGTACTAGTAGCACTAGTAGTACTAGTTTTTTCAATTCATCTCCTCGCGGTTGATGGGCATGGTCATGCAGCGGGCGCCGCCGCCGCCGCGGGGCAGTTCGGACGCCTTGAAGGTGACCACAAAACGGCTGTAGTCGTCCATGCTGACCTTGCCGCTGCACACGTCGTCGGCGTCCAGCACGGCGAAGCCTGCTTTGGCCATATTCTCGATGGTGTTTATATTCCGCTGGTAGCCAATCACCTTGCCGTCGCCGAGACAGAAGAAGTTGGCGCCGCTGTGCCATTGTTCGCGGTCCTGCACCCAGGGGTCGAGGTTGCCGCAGTAGACGGGCTGCACCTCGCGGCCGCAGGCCTTCAGTCCGTCGAGTATATTATTGTATTCGCGGGTGCGAATGCTGCCGTTGTCGCATTCGATGAGCGTCGTCGCCTTGCCGGCGAAGAGGCCGCTCTTCATCAGCATGGGGCGGTAGACCATGCAGTCGTGCTGCCCGAGGAAGGTGAACACCATGTCGAGGTGAATGAACGAGTCGGGCTCGTGGGGCAGTTCTTGCACCAGAATGCGGAACTTGGGGCGCTCGGCGGCGAACCGTTTGGCCAGCTGCATGACACCGTTGTGGTTGGTGCGGATGCCCTCGCCGATGCAGAGCAGGTCATCGCCGGCCACATGCACGTCGCCGCCCTCGGTGCGTGCCTGCGGGTCGCTGTCGGCGGCGCAGATGGTCTCCGCGCGGAAGTAATCCTCAAAGATGGCGCGGTAGATGAGGGTCTCGCGCTGACGCACGTCGAACGACATGGTGTTGATTAGCACCCTGTTGTAGAGTGACGAGGAGGCATCGCGCGTGAAGAAGAGGTTGTAGAGGGGGCGCAGGGCAAAGCGGTGGCCCGTGGCCTCGTCGGCGGAGGTGTGATATTCCACGCCTTCAATCAATGCCTTGGCGAGGCGGCGGTTGTCGAAGCTCACCAATTCGTTGTACATCTCGGGACAGTGCTCCAGCTCGCAGCTGCGGCGCACCATGCGGTCGCGCAGGTCGTCGTCGTCCATCAAAGTGGCCAGTAGGTCCTCCACATAATAGACCTTGCACCACTTCTCGAACACCCCGCTGAAGGCCGCATATTCCTTGTCGACAATGGGCTTGCTGAGGATGTCGCTATAGAGTGCGTCGTGGGCCGTCAAGGGGGTCATTCTTTCAATCTCCACCCCCGGCCTGTGCAGCAGCACGGCACGCAGTCGGCCGTACTCGCTCGACACATTCACAGTGGTTTTTGTATTATCTTGTATATTCTTCATAAGAGTCCATTTGATGAAACAATCTGTTGTTCAACACCCTCAGCCGAAAAGCATGAAAAGTGCCGAACATGCAAATATACGATTTTTTTGTGTAATCGCAACTTTATTTCTTCAAGAAATGAAAAAAAATGTCTGCGCCGCGCCTGTCGCCCGCGCTGAAGACCCTTGTGGGGTTGCAAATCGGTTGCGGGAGGGTTGCGGATGGGGTCGACGGGGAGTCGCGGCGCGCCTTCCGGGCCGGCAGGCAGGGGGGCTGGCGCACGCCGCAAAGTCGCCACCGGCGGGGAAAAATCTTTCCGCACTATTGTTAATTAGAAAAAAAAATGTATCTTTGCATTTGCTAAACTGAGTATTTTTATGCACTTGAAAAAGTTTATTATATTGGCTCTTACATTGTTGTGCGCGGGCGGGATACTGCATGCACAGCATCAGGCATACGATTTCACCTACACCTGCCCCGACGGGCAGACGCTCTTCTTCAAGATATCCAGCGAGGACGCCAGCACCGTGAGCGTCGTGTCGCAATACAACGGCAACACACGCTACGAGCGTCCCCCGAAGGACCGCATCGACATCCCCGGACAGGTGGAATGGAACGGCCGCCGCTATATCGTCGAGGCGGTGGGCGACAGGGCCTTCATGGCGTGCAAGGAGCTCTCCATCGTGATTCTCCCCTCCTCTGTCAAAAGCATCGGCACCTACGCTTTCGCCTCGTGCACGAACCTCGTCACGGCCGAACTGCCCTCAGGGCTCACTGTGGTGGGCTCGTCGGCATTCTCCAACTGCGTGCGCCTGGCCGGCCCGCTGGTCATCCCCGCACGTGTCAAGGAGGTGGGCAGCTATGCCTTCCTCAACTGCAGCTCGCTCACATCGCTCGAACTGCCTGACAGGCTGGAGGAGATAGGCTCGTCGGCCTTCAAGGGATGCAGCGGCCTGCGTGGCAGCATCACCATCACGCCCAGCGTCAAGAGTATCGGCAACAGCGCTTTCGCCGACTGCACGCACCTCGCCGGAATCCGTTTCTACGGCTGCGACGAGCTGCACATGGGCAACCAGTCGAACCCCGTCTTCGGGGGCTGCGTGGGCATCCAGAGCGTCACTATCGGCGACGGCGTCCATGTCCTGCCCGAGAACGCCTTCAAGGGCTGTACCGGCCTGCGCGAGATGACCCTCCCCGCAGGGCTCACCGCCATCGGGCACTCCGCCTTCGCCCTGTGCAGCAATATGGGCGGCGACCTGGTCATCCCCGCCAACGTCACAAGCATCGGCGGCTCGGCATTCTATGGCTGCCGCTCGCTCCACTCGCTGCAACTGCCCCAGGGCATCACCGAGATTGGCGACTACACCTTCTACCAGTGCACCGGCCTCGCCGGACGCCTCATCCTGCCCGAGGGGCTCACCCGCATCGGCACCGCGGCCTTCAAGGGCTGCAGCGGCCTCACGGGCGCCCTCGCCCTCCCCGCCGGGATGGTCCATATCGGCAACGAGGCCTTCATGGGCTGCGAGCAGCTCACCGGCACCCTCACCATCCCCATCGGCATGACCTTTATCGGCCAGTCGGCTTTTGCCGACTGCAAACGCCTCGAAGCCATCGAGTACGGCGCCGAGGACTGCCGTTCGCTGGGCGTGGTGGGACACACCGCCTTCCACGGCTGCACGGGCATCCGCTCGGTCACTATATTCAACGGTGTGAAGCAGATACCCTCCTGCGCCTTCAGCAACTGCACGGGCATCGAGGGCACCATCCGCATCCCCGACGGCGTCACCACCATCGGGAGCAACGCCTTCAGCGGGTGTACACAGGTGACGGACATCCGGTTCCCCGAAGGGCTTGAGAGCATCAAGAGCGGCGCTTTCCGCGGATGCACCCGCCTCGACGGCGCCCTCCGCATCCCCTCCAGCGTCAACAGCATAGGCAACAACGCCTTCGAGAACTGCATCAGCATCACCGCCATCGAGATGTCAGGCTTCCCGCCGCGCATCGGCGGCAACACCTTCAGCGGTGTCAACAGCATCATCCCCGTGCGGGTGCCCTGCAAGAGCCTCCTGGCCTACCAGAACAGTGAGAACTGGCGCTATTTCGGCAACATCGAAGGAAGCAGCAGCGAGAACCGCCTCACCGTCAGGAGCGCTGACGACTCGATGGGCACCGTGCGCATCATCCAGAACAACACCTGCAGCTTCGCCCAGGCCATCGTGCAGGCCGTGCCCCTCCCGGGCTATGTCTTCAGCCAGTGGGCCGACGGGGTGGAAGAGAATCCCCGCACCCTCGTCGTCAGTTCCGACACCCTGATGGAGGCTTGGTTCGAGGTGGGCCAGACCGTGGCCGTCACCGCCGCGCCCAACGATGCCGCCCTCGGCGCCGTCCTCGGCAGCGGCGAGTACGAGACCGGCGACGAAGCCACCCTCATCGCCGTGGCATACGTGGGCACTACCTTCCTCGGATGGAGCGACGGCAACAGCAAGAACCCCCGCACCGAGAAGGTGCGCGGCAACGTGCGCTACACCGCACTCTTCGCCCTCGCCGACGGCAGCCAGGAGGCCCAGCCCTCCGGCGACGAGATTGAATACCCCCTCAGCGTCGAGGAGGGGACCATCACCATCCAGGGGGTCAAGGGCCACAGCGTCACCGTCTACGACGACTACGGCCGCCAGGTGGAACGCCGCGAGGACTGCCCCGCCACCTTCCGCTACAAGCCCTCCACTCCAGGCAACTATCTGGTGCGCATCGACACAGGCGACACCCGCCGCGTGGTCATCTCCGCCCGATAGGGGGGGGATCGTGATAGAGCCTATCGCACGAGAATGAAAAACATAACGCCCTATGAGAAAACGTATTTCCCTATTCGTCCTGTGTGCCCTTGCGGCCTCCGGCACATGCCGCGCCTATGATTTCTCAGCCACCACATCCAGCGGCCACACCCTCTACTTCAACATCATAAGCGCTGTCGCCCAGTCTGTCGAGGTCACCTACCCCAACACCTCAGGAGGTGACTATTGGGGGGGCTACACCCGGCCCACGGGCAACCTTGTCGTGGACGACACTGTCGTCTCGGAAGGCATCACCTACCATGTCGACCGCATAGGCGATTACGCTTTCGCGTATACGAATCTGACTTCCGTCACACTCGCCGACCGCATTGCCCACATCGGGATGGCGGCATTCTATGGTTGCACCATGACGTCCATCACCTTACCCAACACCCTCACCACCATAGGTAGTTCCGCCTTCACGTATTGCCGAGGACTGACAACCCTCACCCTCCCCCCCCAACAGCATCAATAGCATCGGGCAGAATGCTTTCTATGACTGCACCAACCTCTCGTCCATAAACATTCCTCTCCATATAACCGAGATTAAGAGTGGCACGTTCTCTTATTGCTCCAGCCTGGATTCCATCACCATCCCCGAAGCCGTCCACCACATCAGGGATAACGCCTTCATGGGCTGCTCGTCACTCACCTACGTCCATCTTCCTTCTGAACTCTACGCCATCGAGATGAATGCGTTCGCAAGATGTTCCTCGCTTACCTCCATCACCATACCGGAATCGGTCAACACCATGTGGGCCGGTGCGTTTCAAGACTGCATCGGACTCACCGCCGTCCACTACAATGCTGCCGCCATCCGGAGCAATACGAATCAGCCATTCAAGAACGACACGAACATCGCCACGGTGACCTTCGGCGACAATGTACAGATAATCTGCAGAGAACTCTTCACCGGTTGCTACAAGATAACCAATATCACCTTCCCCGCCACGCTCACGTCAATCGGCGAATCTGCCTTCCAAGGCTGCAGGGGAGTGACTTCCATCGTCATTCCCGACTCTGTCACGAATATAGGCATCGGCGCATTCGCCGATTGCAGCGGGTTGAGATCCGTCACGCTCCCAAGCACTCTCACCACCATCAAGAAGAGTACTTTCCACGGCTGCTCGCAGCTGTCGGACATTGCATTCCCCAACACCCTCACGACTATCGACGACGGGGCTTTCTGCGGATGCCGGAGCCTCACCTCGGTCAGCCTGAACGAGAACCTCGCCAACATCGGCGACTCGGCCTTCAAGGGCTGTGGCATCACCGGCATGCTGCTGATACCCTGGAGAGTGACAGCCATCGGCGGTGAAGGGTTCATGAACTGCAGCGGTATTGAAGAAATCACCAGCCGCTGCATGACAGCCCCGGCGGTAGGCAGCCGCGCCTTCGAGGGCATCGACACAGGCATCGCCGTCAACATCCCCTGCGGAAAACTGGAGAGCTATGCCTCGCGATGGGCCTATTTCCACAACTTCCACGAGATGGAGGTCGACTTGCAGGTGGCCTCCGACAACCCGGAACAGGGGTCGGTGGTGGTCGACGTGGCTCCCTCGTGCAGCAACCATGTGGCCACCGTGCGGGCCGTCCCCAACCCGGGGTTCCGGTTCGACCATTGGAGCAACGGTGACAATCACAACCCCACCTCCGTGCTGGTGATAGACTCGATGGCGCTGACGGCGTTCTTCGACATCGACACGACCACGGGAATCGCCGAGGCCGAGGCCCTCCCTGGCATCAGGGCCTATGCGCAGGATGGCAGGATAGTGGTGGAGGGCGCTGGCCGCGAGCCCATCCGCATCTACGACATCACCGGCCGCCTCATCGCCACCGCCGCCGACTCGCGTCCCTACCGCAAAGGCATCTACCTCGTGAAAGTAGGCCCCCACCCCGCCCTGAAAGTCGTCGTGCTGTAGAGGCTATCGCCGATACTCCTTGTCAACCCACTCGCTCCGTGCCGAGCGCGCGCGAGCATATATTGGTTTTGTTATTTGCGTATCTCTTCGAGAGCCACATGGAAGAGGTCGTCAAAGTCTTTCATGACGCGGTAGTAGTAGGCCGTGCCGAAGAGGCGCTGCGCCACTTCGGACTGCAGGAGGGCATGGAGGTAGGCCTCACTGTGGGCCACGCGGTCGGGGGTCCAGAGGGCGGTGTCGGCATTCAGGGAGTCGCGCGTGTAGCCTTTGCCGGCGGCATAGAGGGTGAAGAGGCTGTCCAAATTGACAATTGACAATTGAGAATCGAAAGTTGGGAATTCCGTCCTGTGGGCGTCGGCGAAGTCCTGTGCGAAGTCGCGGACGACGTTCTTGCGGCGGCAGGTGGCCACGAAGGGGGTGAGACGGGCGGTGTCGAGGGGGACGAAGATGTCGGGGATGATGCCGCCGCCACCATAGACGGTGCGGCCGTGGCGCGTCTGGAAGCGCAGGGAGTCAGGTATCTGGTGTTTGATGGAGTCGGCCGAGGTGAGTTCGCCATGGAGGAGGCGCTGGTGGAGGTCGTCGTTGTAGTTGATGCTGTCGCCGTAGGGCTTCTGGATGCAGCGGCCCGAGGGGGTGTAGTAGCGTCTGCCGTCGCGGAGGGTGTAGACGCGCTGCACGAGGCCCTTGCCGAAACTGCGGCGCCCGACGATGACGGCGCGGTCGTGGTCCTGGAGGGCTCCCGAGAGCACCTCGGAGGCCGAGGCGGAATGCTCGTCGAGCATCACCACAAGGCGGCCCGAGGGATAGGAGCCGTCGGCGCTGCGTTTGGCGCGGAAGTTGCCGCGGCCGTTGGCGGCGGCGTCAGTGCGTTTCTGTGCGCGGCCCTGGGTGTAGACGATGAGGTCGCCACGGTCGAGGAACTCGTTGGCGAGGCCTACAGCCATATCAAGGAAGCCGCCGGTGTTGCCGCGCAGGTCGAGGAGGAGGTTCTTCATGCCCTGCTTCTTGAGGTCGCGGAGGGCCAGGTTGAACTCGGCGAGGGTGTTGCGGGCGAAGCGCACGATGCAGATGTAGCCCGTGGTGGAGTCGACCATAAAGAAGGGGGTGACAGAGGGGATATTGATGCGTTCGCGGGTGAGGTGGAAGGGAATTCTCTGTCCTTTGCGCACCACCTCGAAGTCGGCCTGGGAGCCTTGTGGCCCGCGGACATATTTGGCCACGGTGTTGCTGTTGACGGTGTCGCCCACAAGGGAGTGCCCGTCGGCCATCACCAGTCGGTCGCCACGCTGCATGCCCACCCTCTCGGCCACACCGCCGGGGGTGAGGTCGATGATGACCACCGAGTCGCGGATGATGTTGAACGTCATCCCGATACCGATGAAGTTGCCTTGCAGCGACTCGTTGGCGCGCTCGACGTCCTTGGCGGGGATGTAGAGGCAGTGGGGATCGAGGACACGAAGCATGCGACGGATGGCCTCGTCGGAGAGGCGGTCGGTGTTGGGCGTCTCGACATAGTTGTCGTGGATGAGGGAGAAGACCTCGTCGACACGGTCGCGGCCCGCGACGCTGTCGGCAGGGGCACGATGGAAGAGGTTGCGGAAGAGCTGGGCCTTGCACGGAGCGAGGCACAACAACAAGAATGAAAGGAGGATAAAAGTGCGTTTCATCGGGATAAGGGTGCTCAATAGAGATTGCAAAGATACGGAAAATAATTGAGAGGCGAAAATAAAAATGTGTGATTGTGATATTGTGTAAATGTGCAAGTGGGGCGGCAGCCACTCAAGCATTAACACATCCAAACCTTCACACATTAAAAAAAAAGTCGTATCTTTGCATCCTGGACGCTTCCCATCCAAGCGCTCGAACACTCACACATTCAAGCATTCAAATATTATGACAACAGAATCCACAAACAACAACCCTGCCACCACCCGCAAACCGCTGGGCTTTGGCATGACCATGCTTGCCTCGGCGGTGGGCGTCATCGTGGCCTTCGCCGTATTGCAGTTCTTGGGCTTCCTTATCTTCATAGGGATGCTGGTGTCCCTCATCAGCAGTTCGGGCAAGACCGTGACCACACTCACAGGCACGAACTATGTCGTGGAGCTGGACCTGAGAGGCGGGTTAACCGAGAGCACAGGCACCGAACTGCAGGACCTGATGTCGCGGGGCAAGAGCGTGAGCATGGAAGAGATGCTGAAAGCCATCGACTGCGCCGCCACGGACGACCGTGTGGTCGCCCTCTACCTGCACATGGGAGGCGGGACGATGGATTGGGCTCAGGCCGAGGAGCTGATGATTGCCCTGCAGGATTTCGACTCGGAGTGCGGAAAGCCCATCTTCGCCTACGGCGACGCCTACTCCCAACCCGAATACTACGTGGCCACCGCGGCCCGCACCATCGCCGTCCACCCCGCAGGCATGATTGACTTCCGCGGCATGGGCGGCCAGATTATCTTCTACAAAGGTCTCTTGGACAAACTGGGGGTGAAGATAGACCTCATCCGCCCCTCAAGCAACGCCTACAAGAGTGCCGGCGAGTCGTATATCCGTACCGACATGAGCGACGAAAACCGCCAGCAGGTGAGAGAATACATCTCGGGCATCTGGAACCACTGCATAGAAACCATCGCGGAGAACCGCAACCACACGATAGATATTTTCTACGACCTACAGGGGCGCAAAATCACCATCACACCAGAGGACCTCAACGCCTTGGCCGACAATCTGACCGCCTGTCTCCCCCACGAAGCCAAGAAGGCTTGGCTGGTCGACACCCTCTGTTTCGAGCAGGACATCAAGCAGTTGATGAAAGAAAACTACCACGCAAAGAAGATTGTGGGCGTCAAGACCTACGCCAAAGAATGGGACTACAACGAGGGTAACCACGGCATCGCCGTCATCTATGCCGAAGGCAATGTGCTGCCCGGGACGAGCGACGGCAGGGATGTGGCAGTGTATGGCGACGACATCGCCAAGGCCCTCAAGGATGCCGCCATGGATGACGACGTGAAAGCCATCGTGCTGCGTATCAACTCGCCCGGCGGCGCCGCCACCGCATCCGAAACCATGACCTACGCCATGAAGTCGGTGAGGGGTCGCAAGCCCATAGTGGTGAGTATGAGCGGCGTGGCCGCCAGCGCGGGCTACGAGATGGCCTGCATGGCCGACTGCATCGTTGCACACCCCACCACACTGACCGGCAGCATCGGCGTCTTCGCCACCATCCCCGAAATCAGCGACCTGCTGCGCAAACATCTGGGAATCACCACCGACACCGTGCAGACCAACCGAAACAGCACAGGCCTTACAATAACCCGTCCCCTCTCCCCTGCCGCCCGCGACATGATGCAGCGCAATGTGGAGGACTTCTATAAGACTTTCTGCCAGCGCGTGGCCTTTGGCCGGAACATGAAAGTCGATGAGGTGGAGAAACTGGCCCGCGGCCGCGTCTACACCGGCGCACAGGCCAAAGAGATAGGCCTCGTGGACACCCTGGGCGGAATGCTCCTGGCACTGAACATCGCCGCCGAAAGGGCCCATCTCGACATAAAGGACTGCTATATAGTAAAGTACCCCGAAGAAAAAAGCCTTTGGGAGCAGATTATGGACGCATACTACGATCGCGACGAAGAGAAGGAAATCCGCGCCCGCCTCGACGCTATCATCCCCTTCTATTCCGATTTGGAGGCTTGGTCCAAGATGGAACCCCTCCAGGCCCGCCTGCCGTTCATATTGAGAATTGACAATTGACAATTGATAATTCCTCATTCCTAATTCCTAATTTCTAATTCCACTATCGTGATTGTCTGTATTGCTGAGAAGCCTTCCGTAGGCAGGGACATCGCCCGCATCCTCGGGGCCACCGTGAGCCATGACGGCTACATGGAGGGCAACGGGTATCAGGTGACGTGGACCTTCGGCCACCTGTGCACCCTCAAGGAGCCTCAGGACTACACCCCCGCCTGGAAGTCGTGGAGCCTGGCGTCGCTGCCCATGATTCCACAGCCTTTCGGCATCAAGCTCATCGCCAACCCCACCTACGAGAAGCAGTTCGCCACCATCGAGCGGCTGATGCAGGCCGCCGACGGCATCGTGAACTGCGGCGATGCCGGCCAGGAGGGCGAACTCATCCAGCGCTGGGTGATGCAGAAGGCACAGCCCCACTGCCCCGTGCAGCGGCTGTGGATCAACAGCATGACGGACGAGGCCATCCGCGAGGGCTTTGCCAACCTCAAGCCACAGGAGGAATACCAGAGCCTGTACGAGGCCGGACTCTGCCGCGCCATCGGCGACTGGCTCCTCGGCATGAACGCCACACGCCTCTACACCCTCCGCTACAGACAACAACAGAAACAGGTACTTTCGATAGGACGCGTGCAGACCCCCACACTGGCCATGATTGTGCGCCGCCAACAGGAAATACAGAACTTTACACCCGAGCAGTACTGGGTGTTGTCTACTCTATACCGCGAGACGCTCTTCACCCTGCGCGGCGACGACGAAAACGACAACGAGAACGAGGGCAAAAAGGGCCGCATCACCTCGGAAGAGGAGGCCAAGAAGGCTTTCGCACTCATCAAGGACCGCCCCTTCGAGGTGACCTCCGTCGCCAAGAAAAACGGCACCGAGGCCCCTCCGCGCCTCTTCGACCTGACAAGCCTGCAGGTGGAGTGCAACAAGAAGTTCTCCTTCTCGGCCGAGGAGACGCTGAAATATATCCAGAGCCTCTACGAGAAGAAGTTCACCACCTACCCGCGCGTCGACACCACCTTCCTGCCCGACGATGTCTATCCCAAATGCCCGGGCATCCTGCAGGGACTGCTACCCTATCAGCCGCTGATTGTCCCCCTCATGGGCACGAAACTGAAGAAGAGCAAGAAGGTGTTCGACTCGTCGAAGGTGACCGACCACCACGCCATCATCCCCACAGGCGTGAACCCGTCGGGCGGCGACCTGACATACAACGAGAAGCGCGTCTTCGACCTCATCGCCCGCCGCGTTCTATCCCGACTGCAAATATGCCCAGACCACCGTCCTCGGACAGGTCATCGCCGCCCCCGAAGAGGGGAAGACAAAGGGCGAGAAGCTGGCTTTCCGCGCCAGCGGCAAACAGATACTGGAACAGGGCTGGCGCGACGTCTTCGCCTGGGGGCACCAGGCCAAGGCTGACAATAATAAGGCTGACGCGGACAATGAGGAGGTCAAACAGGACGAGGAGAAGGTCCTGCCAGACTTTGTGAAGGGCGAGAGCGGCCCCCACACCCCCACCCTCACGGAGAAATGGACGCAGCCGCCCAAGCCCTACACCGAGGCCACCCTCCTGCGGGCCATGGAGACCGCCGGCAAGACCGTGCAGGACGAGGAGCTGCGCGACGCCATGAAGGAAAACGGCATCGGCCGCCCCTCGACACGCGCCGCCATCATCGAGACCCTCTTCAAGCGCAACTATATCCGCAAGGAACGCAAAAGTCTCGTGGCCACCGACACCGGCATGCAGCTCATCGCCACCATCCGCAACGAACTGCTCAAGAGCGCCGAGCTGACGGGACAATGGGAGAAGAAGCTCCGCGAGATAGAACACCACAAATACGACTCCCGCCAGTTCATCGCCGAACTCAAACAGATGGTCTGGGAGATTGTCCAATCGGTGAACGCCCCCACCAACCCCCAAACAATCCAACCCTCTAATCCTCCAACCCCAACAAACACCGCACCAGCAGCTGCTCCCCTACCAACGACTGCGCCAGCCACTCCTCCCCTAAGTTAGGGGAGGTGCCCTTTAGGGCGGAGGAGTGTGTCTTTCAATTCTCAATTCTCAATTCTCAATTCTCAATTCTCAATTTTCAATTTCATGAGGTACTTCATCCACTTGGCATACAACGGCGCAAACTACTGCGGCTGGCAGACGCAACCCGACCTGCCCACCGTGCAGGAGACCCTCGAGAAGGCCCTCACCACCCTCCTGCGCCAGCCCATCGCCATCGTCGGCTGCGGCCGCACCGACACCGGCGTCCATGCCTCCGACTTCTACGCCCACTTTGATAGTCAGACAAATCTCAACTCTCAACTTTCAACTCTCAACTTTAAACTGAATTCCTTTCTTCCAGACGACATCGCCATCTACGACATCTTCCCCGTCGCCGACAATGCCCACGCCCGCTTCGACGCCACCGCCCGCACTTATCAGTACCACGTCAGCAACCGCCGCCTCCCCTTCCGCCAGGGCCTCTACAGCCGCATCTACTTCGAGCCCGACATCGACCTCATGAACCGCGGCGCGGAAATCCTCATGGAGTACGACGACTTCACCAGCTTCGCCAAGCTCCACACGCAAGTCAAGACCAACATCTGCCACCTCACCCAAGCCCATTGGGAATGGACCGGCGACGAGTGGGTCTTCACCATCCGCAGCAACCGCTTCCTGCGCAACATGGTGCGTTCCGTCACCGGCACCCTCCTCGATGTCGGCCGCGGCAAGCTCACCCTCGACGGCCTCCGCGAAATCATCGAGAAGAAAGACCGCTGCGCCGCGGGCGTCTCCATGCCCCCCCAAGGTCTCTTCCTCACCCGGGTGGAATACCCCTTCGAGACCTTCCCAAACGCCTCCCCAGCGCTCCCCTAACCCCTTTCCACCCCTCCCCTGACGTCCCTACGCCCTGTGGTTTTATATTACACTTATATTATAGTTATACCATAGTTATATTATAGTTATACCAATATATCGGTATAAATTCAATATAACTATAATATAACTTCAATATAACTGCCGATATAATGGAAAGGGCGTTGTCACCCCATTCAAGCCCCGATAGGGAAGAACTGCGCCGCTGTACCGTTTTTTTTTCGCCATGTCGGAAAAAAGTCGTACTTTTGCAATTTGAAAAGATTCAAATCATGAATGCAATAACAATATACCCGACCAGCGTAGCACAGCAGAACTTGCTGATTGCCTTAGCAAAGGAGATGAAGGTGCTTTTCACCACAGATGATCGAAAGGCTGAATTTCTCTCCTCTCTCACCGAGGCCGCCCATGAGGCCAAACGTATTGCCTCAGGCGAAGAGCCTGCTGAAACCCTCGATGAATTGATTGCCGAAGCCTGACAGCATGGACATAGTCATCACACGCGAATTCAAGAAGAACTACAAGCATTTGGCCAGCAAATATGCATCACTGGCCAGTGACTTGCAAACTCTGCGAGACCAACTGATTGAGAACCCCTTTCTTGGCGTAGAGCTTTCAGGTGGATTTCGCAAAATACGCATGTCTATTCGCTCCAAAGGCAAAGGAAAGAGTGGCGGCGCTCGGGTTATCACATTCAACTATATCGTTGATCAAGCCTGCCAACGAATTGTCCTTGTGAAAATGTACGACAAGAGCGAGGCCGGAAATGTCACCGACGCGGAAATAAAACGAGCATTCAACACATTAGATTAATAGGCAATGAATCAATTCAACCGATATTACAAAGACGGAAAAGTTATCCTCCCCAAAGCGATGCAATACTATGTTTGCATTGGCGATACTAAGTACGACAGGATGCCTGTTGAGGATAAGGTGTTGGATTTGGCGTTTTTCATCTCCCATGGGGGCAACCTTGTGAAGGAAATAAAGAATTATTTGAGGATGTATCCTAACGAGGACAAGGATTCTATAAAAGTAAGGTTACTAGATTACATCGAATTCCTACGCTCTGGTGATGCCCTGCACTACCTTAAGCCCATGGAAGAAATGCCATTAAAGGATGTTGTGAATTTATTGGAGGAGGAGTTACTTGCACGCTACATATTCAACGACAGAAGCGGAACACATCGACTCAAGCAAAGTCATGTGGATATAGCTGCAGCCATCAAGGGAAAAACTCGGGAAGAGAACCTCTATCTGATTACACACCCAATGACAAATGACATATACATGACATTTGACGAACTGCAGGAGATGAATCCTTGGCGGCACTTTATTGGCGGACCAACTCCTTTAGCAATCCGACGTGAAGGATGGCAAATGGTGTACCCTGGCGACAAAAATGACATCGAGGCCTACAACCATCGGAATAAAGATAATGCCCAATACCAGTTCAAATTGGACATTCCTCCCGAACCTTTCCGCGGAAACTTAATAGACCCCAAACTCGTAATATTAAGCCTCAACCCAGGATATATTGAACGGCTTAACGGAGACCTTGTCACCCGACTGAACCAGGAAAGCATCAATGAATTCATCAATGCTCTCAAAGACAATCTCAACATGAAGAAGTCCCGTATCGTTTTCAACGAAGTGGACAACATCATTGGCGACGGATACTGGATGCAGATGTTCTCTGACATCAAGCGAGATTTAGGTGACAAAACAGATTCATACCTTGGCAAAGCTGCCCTCATCCAATATTTACCATACTTCTCTGAGAAACTGAACAATTGGAGCCATAGCAATCATCTGCCTTCACAATACTTCACACGCCACCTTATCCGACATATACTCTATGAACACAAAGAATGCATCTTCTTAGTCATGCGTTCCAAGAACTATTGGAACACCTTAATTGGTGAAGAAATGGAAATATTCAAAGACCGATTTATCTTTGGAGAGAGCCCAAGAGGAGTGCAAAAAATATCGAAAGGAAATCTTGGCGAGGGAAACTATAAACGGGTACTGGGAGTCCTTAGATAATTTCAAAGCCCATGGGATAACATACTAACCGCCTATGAGATATACTGAAGTAACTATCACGCTGAGTGAGACCGACCCGTACCGCGACCTGATTATCGACGCCCTCGGCAATGAAGGCCCTTACGACAGTTTTGTCGAGACTCCCGACGGGCTCAAGGCCTATGTCCCCACCGAACAATACGACGAGGCGTGGCTCAGAGAGCAGCTCGCCGACATCACCACCGGCTGGAGCATGACTGCCGAGGAGTTGCCTGACAAGAACTGGAACGAGGAATGGGAGAAGCAGCACCAGCCGGTGCTGGTCGAGACCCCGGGCGGCAAGCGCATCTGGGTGCGCGCACCGTTTCATGCCGAGCGTAATGATGTGGACTACCAGATTGAGATTGAACCCAAGATGTCTTTCGGCACCGCCCACCACCCCACCACCTGCCTCATGCTCTCCTATATCGCCGACATGCCCGTGGAGGGCCTGCGGGTGCTGGACATGGGCTGCGGGACGGCCATCCTCGCCAGCCTCGCCAGCCTCAAGGGTGCCGCGCAGGTCGAGGCCATCGACGTGGACGAATGGGCCTACCGCAACGCCTTGGAAAACATTGAGAGAAACCACTGCACCAACATCCACTGCCAACTCGGCGACGCCACCCTGCTGGCGGGCGTACACGGGAGTACGCCCCTACAGTTCGACCTGATTATCGCCAACATCAATCGCAATATCCTCCTGCGCGATATGGAAGCATACGCCGCCGTCCTGCGTCCCGGCGGCACCATCCTCTTCAGCGGCTTCTACACCGCCGACATCCCCGCCCTCGTCGCCAAGGCCGAGTCCCTCGGCCTCACCCTCACGGAAACCCGCGAGAAAGACGGCTGGGCCGCAATTAAAGTAAGAGCTAAGAAGTAAGAACTAAGAACTAAAAATACTAGTACGACTAGTAGCACTAGTACTACTAGAACCACTAGACCAAAGAAACAAAACCTCAAATCCAATGATAAAGACCAACAATCTCAAAGGCGACATCTTCGGCGGCGTGACCGCCGGCATCGTCGCACTCCCCCTTGCCCTCGCCTTCGGCATCCAGGCCTTCGGCGGCGTCAACGACCCCTCGGCAGCCTCGATGGGTGCCCTCGCCGGACTGGTCGGCGCCACCATGCTGGGCTTCTTCGCAGCCCTCTTCGGCGGCACCCATAGCCAAATCAGCGGTCCCACAGGACCCATGACCGTCGTCACCGCCACCCTCATCAGTGGCGCGTGGGCCTCCACGGGCGGCAACATCTCGTCCGTGCTCATCAGCATGGCGCTGGCCGGTCTGTTCTGCGGCCTGTTCCAGATTCTCTTCGGCATCATCAAGTTAGGAAAATACATCCGCTACATCCCCTACCCCGTCCTCTCGGGCTTCATGAGCGGTATCGGCGTCATCATCATCCTACAGCAGATCTACCCCCTGCTGGGACTCAAGGGCAGCGGCTCGATGATTGACCTGCTGGTGGGCCTGCCGGCAGCCGTCGGCGGCGGCATCAGCGTCACCGCGCTGCTCCTCGGCCTCGCCACCATCGCCATCATCTTCCTCTTCCCACTCATCACCAAGAAGGTGCCCGCCACCCTCGTGGCCCTCATCGTGGTGACGGTGGTGTCGCTGTTCTGCAACATGCCCGACAACCTCACCATCGGACTCATCCCCTCGGGCTTGCCCCTGCCCTTCTTCGCCAACAGCGCCGTCGACCTCGGCAGCGTCGACTGGGGCATGGCCCTGAAGGCATCCGTCATCCCCGGCCTCACCCTCGCGGGCCTCGGCAGCATCGACACTCTGCTGACTTCCGTGGTGGCCGACAACATCACCAAGACCAAGCACAACAGCAACAAGGAACTCATCGGACAGGGCATCGGCAACGCCATCGCAGGCCTCTTCTGCGGCCTCCCCGGCGCCGGCGCCACCATGCGTACCGTCGTCAACGTCAAGAGCGGCGGCCGCACGCAAATCAGCGGCATGGTGCATGCCCTGCTGCTCCTCGCCGTCCTGCTGGGACTCGGCAGCCTGGTGAAATATGTGCCCCTCTCCGTCCTCGCGGGTATCCTCATCACCGTGGGCTGGGGCATCATCGACTTCCGTGGCTTCAAAGACCTCCTCAAGATCCCGCGTGCCGACGCCGTGGTGCTGATAGTGGTCTTCCTCGTCACCGTCTTCGTCGACCTCCTCACCGCCGTGGGCATCGGCATGGTCATTGCCTGCGTGCTCTTCATGAAACGTGCCTCCGACCTCGTCGAGGGCGGCTACAGCAGCCAGGAGATGACGGGCTTCGACAAGGAGAGCCCCTGGGCCGACGAGGGCGGCATGCCCGACACAGCCAAGCACAGCATCTACATCCAGCGCTTGAACGGGCCCATCTTCTTCGGCACCATCAACAAGTTCAAGGAGGTGATGCAAGACGTGCCCGTCGATGCCAAGATTGTCATCATCCGTATGCGCCTCGTCAGCTTCATGGACCAGAGCGGCCTCTACGCCATGGAAGAGGCCATCAAGGAGATACAGTCGCACGGCACCCAGGTGCTCATGACCATCATCCAGCCCCAGCCCATGTACATGCTCACCACCCACAAGGTCATCCCCGAAGTCATCCCCCAAGACCACACCTTCCCCACCTTCGAAGCCTGCACCGAGTACTTGAAATTGAAAGTTGAAAATTGAAAATTGAAATGGCTGACGCATTGAAAAACAGGGAAAATATTCTTCATCAGAAGAGTCTCGCTTTTGCATATAGATGTGTCAATCTATACAAATATCTTGTGTATGAGCGACCAGACAAAGAATATGTAATGAGCCGTCAGCTGCTGAAGAGTGGCACTAGCATTGGAGCCAATATACGGGAAAGCAAAAATGCCCAAAGTCCAGCCGATTTCATCAGTAAACTTTCCATAGCACTAAAGGAAGCAGACGAGTCACAATACTGGATTGATTTGCTTCGTTTCGGAAACTTCCTTTCAGATCGGGAATTTGAGTCATTGAACAATGATGTCAAGGAATTGATAGCACTATTAACTTCCATAATAAAAACAGAAAAGAAAAAACAGATTAATCAACCAAATTGAGAAGGACATCTGTAGGATTTCACCTCGACAGATTTCAATTTTCAATTTTCAATTTTCAATTTACCATGGGAAGAGCTTTTGAATATCGCAAAGCAAGAAAACTGAAACGTTGGGGACACATGGCCCGGACGTTCACCAAGATTGGAAAAGAAATCGAACTGGCAGTCCTCGCCAGCGGCCCCGACCCCTCCAGCAACCTCCGCCTCCGCCTGCTCATAGCCACCGCCAAGAGCGAGAGCATGCCCAAAGAGAATGTGGAACGCGCCATCAAGCGCGCCACCGAGAAGGACAAATCGGCCTACAAAGAGGTCGTCTACGACGGCAAAGGCCCCCACGGCACCGCCATCGTCGTGGAGACCGCCACCGACAACCCCACACGCACCGTCGCCAACCTGCGTGCCGCCTTCGTGCGCGGCAAGGGCGAGCTGGGTACTATGGGAATGAACGACTTCCTCTTCGAGCGCAAGTGCTCCTTCGTCGTCGCCTACAAGGATGGTGTCGACATGGACGAGTTGGAGCTCGACCTCTGTGACTACGACATCGACGAGGTCTTCCTCGACGAGGGCGACATCAATATCTTCGCCGACTTCAAGAACTATGGCCCCATCTCGAAGTACCTTGAGGACCACGGCTTTGAGATCAAGTCGTTCAAGTTCGAGCGCATCCCCCTCACCATGCGTGAGCTCTCTCCCGAGGAGCAAGAAGACGTCAACGCCCTCCTCGAACGCCTCGAGAACGACGATGACGTGGTCAACGTGTTCCATAACATGGCATGAGGACCATAGAGAAAGCCATCCTTAACCGCACCGCGCTGCTGGTGGGCGATTCCGCCATGGAGCACATCACGGCCGCGCGGGTCATCATCTTCGGTGTCGGTGGTGTAGGTTCGTGGTGCGCCGAGAGCCTGGTGCGCAGCGGCATACGCCACCTCACCATTGTCGACTCCGACCGGGTGTGCATCACCAATGTCAACCGCCAGTCGATGGCAACCACACGCACGGTGGGGAGGGTCAAGGTGGACGCATTGAAGGAGCGTCTGCTCGAAATCAATCCAGAAGCCGACATCACTGCCGTGCAGGAAATCTTCAGCGCCGACACGGCCGACAGCTTCCACCTCGACGGGTACGACTATGTTGTCGACGCCATCGACAGCCTGAAGGACAAACTCGAGTTGATTCTGCGCTGCACACAGAAGCCCAAACCCGACAGCCGCACTCCTCAGCCCCTATTCTACAGCTCGATGGGTGCGGCATTGAAGATAGACCCCACGCAGGTGAAGGTCAGTGAATTCTGGCAAGTCGACGGCTGCCCGCTGGCAGCCGTCCTGCGGCGACGCATGAGGAAGCAGAAACGCTTCCCTGAACGGAAGTTCCAGTGCGTGTGGAGTCCCGAGGTGCTACCCAACTTAGGGCAGGCCCACACCTGCGGCACCGAGGCCTGCATGTGCCCCAAAGCCGCCACCGGTGAAGGTCGTGCCGACCTCCTCAACCACGAATGGTGCACCTCGAAAGCCCAGATCAACGGCACCACCGCCCACATCACCGCCATCTTCGGCTTTACCCTCGCCGGCCTCATCATCCAACACATCTACCGCCAGACCCCGCCACCCCCTGCATCCTGACCATGAAGGGTGAACAGGAGAAAGGCCAAAAACGTCCAAAGCACCCTTCGACAGCCCTATTCTGCATTCCCGACAAAGAGAGAGACGCCGAAAATTTCGCCAACATAATACACTAAAGGACAACAACAAGAGCGGCCACACAAAAGAAAAAAGCACAAAAAACTTTGTTATATCAAAAAATAGTCGTACTTTTGCATCCGCTTTTCAGGAAAGAGAAGCGTCCAAAAACTGCCGCATTCGTCTAGTGGTCCAGGACAACTGCCTCTCACGCAGTAGATCGCCGGTTCGACTCCGGCATGCGGTACAAAAGCAAGCAACCTCCGAGGTTGCTTTTTTTGTAAAACAGCAGACAAAGGACAGATATCCATGCCTCGAATCAACAATGTTAGCCCCCCGCAGGTCAACAAATCCGGCAAGGGCAGTTTCTGGAAGACGGTTGGCATAAAGGTGTTATGCTCCACCATATCGCTAATGCTCGCTCTCTCGGTGGCAGCACTGATGGAGATAAACCAGCGCGCCAAGGATCGCCGACTCTCCGCCATGATGGTGATGAGCAACATCGAGCGCTTTGCCCGCAATCTGGACGAGATTTCTTCCTGCATGGCTTCCACCGACAGCGTCGCCACATGGCTTCTCAGCAAGCCCGTCGAGGAACTGGAGCTGATGCCCGCCGAGGAACTGGACAACCTGCTGGGACAAGGCACTGCCCTGCTGTACCTGACCTACGACAAATCGACGGAGAACATCTTCTCCAACAGCATCGAGACTTGGAAGAACATGGGCAACGTGAAGTTCATCGACTGTGTGGGAGAGTGTTTCTCGGCCATGCACACCGTTGAGGAGCGCTGGAACAAGTGGGTGGCACAGGTGGAGGAGTCGGTGATGGACATCAAGGAGCATCCCGACAGCCACGAGGGCCGCACCCTGCCCGCCAAATGCCTGCGCAACGACAAGGTGCGGCACAACCTCAAGGGTGTCCACTACTGGAAGGCGTGGCTCTCCTACACAGCGGCCACCATGCGCTATCAAAACCTGAGCAACATGGAGGCCATCGGCATCACGGAACAGGAGGTGATGGAATACACCGACAACCGTATGTTCGGAGAGGAGAACCCCGAGATGGTTCCCGACTTCAGCAATTACTACAAAGGACCCCTGAATCCCGACAGCCTCACATCACTCACCCCTCTCGACATCCGCCTCGAGGAGGTGAAAGCCGAGAAGGTCCAACAGTAAATATTTTTTCCTGACAAGTCAGAAAAAGCAGTTGCCCGCAGCCATATCGCAGGGCAGGTTTAGGGGTTAGAGAGTCGTTGGGCGAGGAATTGGACGGCGTCGATGTTGCGAGGGACCTGTAGGTCGATAAGGCCACTGTTGATGCCGATGACACGGTGCTCCTTGACGGCCGAGAGACGTGTATAGGGAGGCGTAGTGCAAAAGGCAGCAGAGTCCTCACGACGGATGAGGATGTAGTCGGGGTCGGCCGTGAGGAGGGCTTCGAGACTGTAGCTCCAGCCTGTGATGTCCTCGGCGACATTGCGGCCACCGGCCATGGTGATGATGTCGTTGATAAAAGAGTCTCCACCGGCGGTGAAGTTGCCCGTGGGGCCAAAGCCGACGACGTAATACACACTCCTCCGCCCTTCGGGCACCTCCCCTAACTTAGGGGAGGAGTTTTGAGAATTGAGGATTGATAGTTGGGAAATTTTCTCTCGCAACACCTCATTCAGGCTGTCGGCCTGGGGGGTGCGGCCGATGAGTTGCCCGATGCGTGAAATATTCTCGTAGAGGCCATCAAACCGCTTCTTCTCAATGACGTGGACAGTGGCGACACCCATTTTCTCCAACTGGTCTGTACTCTTCTTGGGAATCATGGAACCGCTGATGACGATATCCGGATTGAGAGAGACGATCTTCTCGACGTTGAGGTTGCTGATGCCGCCGATGCTCTCGACCAACGCCGCCTCGGGAGGATAGGTGCAGAAGTCGGTGCGTCCTACAAGCAACTCCTGTCCGCCAAGGGCGTAGATTATCTCGGTGACAGCGGGCGAGGTGGAGACCACACGCTGCGGGGCGACAGGGACCTGGACGGTGCGGTTGTAATCGTCGGTGTAGGCGACGGTATCATTCTTGTGCTGCGGAGAGGCACAAGAATGAAGTAAGAAGTACGAACTAAGAACCAAGAGGTAGAGAAGGCGTTTACGCATCTTCCAGTCCTCCACACAGGTGCATGATGTCGCCGGTATTGTAGGTACCGAGTTCCGAGGCATAGTAGAGACAGGCGTTGGCCACTTCGCGGGCGGTGCCGGGACGGCGCAGGGGAATGCGCGTCTGCCAGTACTGCTTGAGTTGCTCGGGAATATCGCCCGTCATCTCGGTGACGATGAATCCGGGGGCAACGGCGTTGATGCGGATGTTACGGCCACCGAACTCCTTGGCCATGGCTTTGGTGAAGCCGAGGATGCCGGCCTTGGAGGCGGCATAGTTCGACTGGTTGTAGTTGCCGCCAATGCCAACAACGGAACTGATGTTGACGATGCTGCCGGAGCCCTGCTTCCAGAGGTAGGGATGGACGGCCTTGGTCATGCAGAAAACCGACTTGAGATTGGCGTTGATGACGCTGTCCCACTGCTCCTCGGTCATACGTTTGAGGGCGTTGTCACTGGTGATGCCGGCATTGTTGACGAGAATGTCGATATGGCCAAAGTCCTCGACCACCTGTTTGACGAAGTCCTGCGAGGCCTGGAACTGGGTGACGTCGACGGCATAGCCTTTGGCGTTGACGCCGAGGGCGGCGATTTCGTTCTCGACGGCAATCATGCTTTCGTTGCGGGTGCGGCCGCAGAAGGCAATATTGCAGCCCTCTTCGGCAAAACGGAGGGCAATGGCACGACCGATGCCGCGGGTGGCACCGGTGATGATGGCTACTTGGTTCTTGAGTAACATATTGTGAATGATTGAATGTGTAAATGTGATAATGTGTAAGTGTGTGGGTGGCTACCGCGGGGATAGGGCGTCGGCGACGAGGAAGATGCTGCCGGTGACGAGGACGAGGTCTTCCTCTGGATCAGAGGCCTTGCGGGCGGCGGCGATGGCATCGTGGACGTCGGGGAATGCCTCGCCGGGCATGCCGAGTTCCGCGGCGGCTTCGGCAAGTTGGGCGACGGGAAGTCCACGGGGAACGGAGGGTTGCGAATAGTAGAAAGTTGTGCGCTCGCGGGGGAGCATTTGGAGGATATGGCGGAAGTCCTTGTCGTTGACGCAGCCGTAGATGAGGTGCAGATGCCGATAAGGGATGGTGCTGAGCTTGGCGAGCATGACCTCGATGCCGTCAGCATTGTGGGCGGTCTCGCAGATGGTGAGGGGCTTCTCCCCTATCTTCTCCCAGCGGCCATGAAGTCCTGTGTCCGTGACCACGCGGGCAATGCCCTGACGGATATTGTCGTTGGATACGGAGAAGGGGAGCTGTTGCACGGCTTCGAGGACGGTGGCGACGTTATGCAGCTGGTAACTGCCCGTCATCTCGCAAGGGTAGTCGCCGACATAGACTCCGTCGTGTTCCACCTTCCAGTCAGGCAACACACGCCAATGCTCGGAAGCCACGGAGAGGGGCGCATGACACTCCTTGGCCTTGGCTTCGAACACGGGCATCGTCTCTGGCTGGTATTGTCCAATGACCACGGGGACGCCCTCCTTGATGATGCCGGCCTTCTCGGCGGCGATCTTCTCGAGTGTATCGCCGAGGAACTGGGTGTGGTCGAGACCGATGTTGGTGATGACAGACAGCAGCGGGGTGATGACATTGGTGCTGTCGAGTCGACCGCCCATGCCCACCTCGACGACGGCGACATCCACCCTCTCGCGGGCGAAATAGTCGAAGGCAAGCCCCACTGTCATCTCAAAGAAGCTCAGTTTCAAGTCCTCCATAAAGGGGCGGTGCGTCTCGACGAAGGCGGTGACCGCCTCCTCGGGTATCATCTCTCCATTGATACGTATCCTTTCGCGGAAGTCCACCAGGTGCGGCGAGGTATAAAGGCCCACTCTGTAGCCCGCCTGCATGAGGATGGAGCAGAGCATGTGAGAGACAGAGCCTTTGCCGTTGGTGCCAGCCACATGGATGCTACGGAACTTGCGCTCGGGGTGGCCGAGGTGCTCCATGAGGCTGACGGTGTTGGTGATGTCGGCCTTATAAGCCGCCTTCCCCACACGCTGATACATGGGGAGAGAGGTGAAGAGGTAATCGAGAGTCTCGGCGTAGGTCATGCTTGTAATTAGGAATTAGAAATTAGGAATTGGACACACTCCTCCGCCCTTTTGGGGCACCTCCCCTAACTTAGGGGAGGAGTGGCTGCCGCGGGTTTCAATTTTCAATTCTCAATTTTCAATTAGGTATAGTGTAGGTCAGGCCGGCGATGAAGAGGCCGCGGTAACTGGGGTAGTTCTGCCAATAGAAATAACGTTGGAAGAGCAGGTTGTCGGCCTTGAGGAAGAAACTGAGGGCTTTGTTATGGCGATATTCCACCTCGAGGTTGAGGCCGTAGCGCATGGGGAGACATTCGTACACCCGATTGCCTTCTGTATCGACAAATGAGTCATAGGGGGTCTTGCCAAGGAGCTGGAACTCAAGGTGACCGATAATCTTGTCGTGGTAGTTGGTGGTGAACAGCACGGAGGCATCGAAGGGGGAACGGTAGTAGAAAGGCCTTTCCATAGTCTTGTCGCCGACCTTCTCGGTGCTGCGGTTGTGATAGATATAGTAGTTGCCGCGCAGCTCGACCTGAAGCATTTCGTCGTTGATGAACTGGAAGTCGGCGCCGACCTTGATGCGGGTCAGGCTGTCGTACACGGGCGTGAACACATTGCCAAGGGTGTAACGGTTGTCCAGGCGGAAGGAAAGGTCGTTATCAATAATGCTATAGCCGCCGGTGACACCGAAATTGAGTTTCTTGCTGAGGCTGAGACGGCCTTTGGCCATGAAGTCGTAATGGCTTGTGGCGCGGACCTCGGCATTGGGTGCAATGTAGGGGTTGACAGTACGGATGGTGTTCCAGCTGTTGGCGTCCATATTGCCCGTGGATATGAGGGCTACATGGACGATATCATGCAGGAATGTCTTGGAAATAGTGGCGTCGGGATAGACATGCACCTTACCTCCATTGGGCAGGTTGTAGGCATCAAGGGCAATGGTGGTACCGGCGTGAATCTGGAAGCCTTGGAAGAGGAAATCGATATAGGGGTTGGCCTTATAGAGGTTGAGGTAGTTGCTGCAGTGGGTGCCCGACAGGCCGGTGGTGTCGATTCCCAGAGGGAGGCTCAGCGGGGCAAACGAGGAGGCGTAGCCACTATAGGCAAGGTGAAGATAGGCGACCCCCTTGTACTGCTTGGCGAGGGTGAAACCATAGTGGATATTCCCGTCGAAGTTGAGGTTGAACTCGTTCTGGTTGTACGAGGCGATGAGGTCGGCCACGTTGATGTTGGCTTCATAGCCGAGGGCTCCCACGTCTGTGTTGAGGGTCTTGAGACCCAGGTCGAGGGTGAGGAGGTTGTAGCCCATCTTATAGTCCGAGCGGCTGATGGAGTCGCGCGGCACCCCAAGCACGGCGTCGAGGGTGCTGTCGTTGAAACCGTAGTAGCGGTTGAAGTCGTTCTGGTAGCCCAAATCGGCACTCAGCTGCAGGTTCTTCTTGGTAATCATCTTGCCAAAGAGCGCCACATCGGTGAACGAGAATGGGGCCTGCCCATAGTGGGTTGGCGACGGTATGCTGTCGCCGGGCTTGCCGATGGTGCCCCACGACGAGTGGTGCGTGGCGCGGATACCATAATTATAGTCCTTGTTGCGGGTCGAGTTGTAGTAGAGCTCGGCCAAGGGCGACCAATAGTTGCCAAAACCCAGCTTCAAGTAGTTGTTGTAGAGGCGTGTGGCGGGCTCGCCGATGATTCGGGCCGCCTTGATGCGCGAGGGGATGTAGAGCGAGGTGAGTCGCCGAGAGTCGATTGCATAGTCGAACGTCTTCGACATTGTGGTGACGGTGTCGGTGATGGCCGGCGCCACATTGAGTTTGTGCACCTCGCCAATCACCGGCTTGTAGCGGCTGGTGACCACCACTCGTTCATTATACACATTACTGTCCGACTGGGCGGAAGCCGAATTGACAATTGACAATTGACAATTGAGAATTATCGCGGTGGCGATGATGAGTATTCTTCTGGAGTTATTCATGGCGTTCTTCATTTTTCGGTTTCACTGTCGGGTTCGTTATCCAGTTCGATGATGACCTCCTCCTCTTCGGGGGGCTGGAGGGCGCCCTCTTCCTGGAGGATGGCGTTGCGTTTCTGGAGGGCCAGCTGCACGAGGTCGTCGCCGTCATAGTTGTCTATGATGCTCTGGAGGGTCTGCTTGGCCTGCATCTTGTTGCCTCGGGCATAGAAGATATCGGCCCAGAGGATGAACGACTTGGCCAGGTAATAGTCGCTGGCCGGGTCGGCGATAATGGTCTCGATGGCACGCTCGGCACCGGCATAGTCGTGCTGGAAAAACCGCATCTCGGCGATACGGTAGGCCGCCTCGCCGCTGTACTCGCCGTTGGTCGAGGTGCGTAGCAGGTCGTAGAGGCTGTCGGCCTGACGGTAGGTCGAACTGTCGGCATAGTAGGTGCGGGCCATGCTCACAAGGGCTTCGTCGCGCAGTTCGGGGGTGAGCTTCTGTTCGGCAAGAAGGGCCTGTGCCGACGTGACGACACTGTCGCGGTCGCCCAGCCGGTTCCAGCAACGCAGGATGCCCACGCGGCCCGACAGCAGCACATTGTCGCTCTCCGCCATCTGCACCATCTGGCTGTAGAGGTCTATGGCTTTGGTGAAGTTGCCGAGGCTGTAGGCGATGTTGGCGGCGTTCTGGAGCGAACGCTCTGTGTAGTTGTTCTTACCCGCTGCCGCCACGGCCTCGAAGTGCGGCAAGGCGCGCTCGGTCTGGCCGTTGCGGAAGAGGCAGTCGCCGGCATAGTAGTGGGCCTGGAGGTGGAACAAGCCCTCGGGGAACTTCTCGAGGTAGCTCTCGAACCCACGCACCGAACTCTCGCAGTCGCCGCTCATATAGAGGTTCTCGGCCGAGAGGTAGGTGGTGCTGTCCTGCTCCACGGTCGACACGCTGGTCTTCGTGGTGCGCTTCACATAGCTGAAGTATTCGTCCACCCGGTTCTGGCTCACATATATATTCTTCACCGTGCTCAGGGCGTCGCGGGCCTCGTCGGTGCCCGCATAGTGCGTCAGCAGCCGGTCGAAGACTTCCAGGGCGTCGTTGTTGCGGTCGGTGTTGTAATAGATCAGGCCCATGTTGAGCAGCGCCGTCTTGACCAGCGTGCTTTGGGGGTAGTCTTTGAGGAATTTGTTGAAGTAGGTCAGAGCCATCTCGTTGTTGTCGCACACCAGATAGGTCTGCCCCACCTCGAAGAGGGCCTTCGAGGCCAGCGACGACTGGGGATAGCGTTCGAATATCTGGTTCAGCAGCGTGAGTTTCTCATGATATTTTCCCATCGCGCCATACGACATGGCCTTCTGGTAGGTTGCATAGTCGGCGTCGGCATCGGAGGCAGCGATGACGCGGTCATAGTATTTCATGGCTTCCGTATAGTTCGACTGCAGGTAGTAGCAGTCTCCCAGACGGTTGTCGACGTCGTTCTTCTGATGGGCATCCACCTTGTCGTCGGCCAGCCGCTGGAACATCTTGAAGTCGTCTATGGCGTCGTCCGGATTGTTCCTCTTCATGCACAGGTATCCGTGGGTGTAGAGTGCCTGGCGGTAGTAGGGCGACGTCGAGGCGTTGGTGCTCACCATATACCGGTCCAGCGTGCTGCCCGCGGCCTCGTAGTCGCCCAGGCGGTAACGGCTCTCCGCAAGCAGGTAGTAGGCGTCGGTCGTGTACTTCGGCAGGGCGTTGATCTTGGCCGCCTTCTGGAAGTAGGCTGCAGCCGACTTCATATTGCCCGTGTTGAACACTTCGATACCGCGGTTGATGACGATGCGCTGGTAGGCCTGGTTCAGTGCCGGCGATTTGTCGGGGATTTTCTCTATCAGCGTCAGCGCATCCTTGTAGTTGCGCGTAGTGAAGTAGAGCGAGGTGAGCATCTCCTGCACCTCGGCCTTGTGGGCGGTGCGGGGATACTTGACGAGGTATTCCTCCAACGACCGGATGCTCTCGTTGTAGGGGTTGCTGTTGAGCTCGTAGCTCAGCTTGGCGTACTGGAACAGGGCATCCTCCTTCACCTTGGCGTCGAAGTCCATGGCTGCGGCCTGCTGGAACATGCTGCGGGCGTCGGCCTTGCGGCCAAGGTGGATGAGCACGTCGCCCAGCACATAGAGAGAATGCTGCGCCACGCTGTCGGTGCACGAGGTCTTCTTCGCGAGGTAGTACTGTGCCGAGTCGTACTCGTGTAGCATATAGTAGCAGTAGCCGATCTGGTAGTAGCTGTCCTGCGGGGTGCAAGCCTGGACCGTGAGCTGGGGCTGCCCTTTCTTGGCCTTCTTCTTGGCGGTAGTCTCGGGAGCCACGGTCTCCTCGGGGGCGGGAGTGTTGTCGTCGGTGGAGGTCATGGCGGCACGGTAGTAGTCGAGGGCGTTCTTGTATTCGCCGCGGTTGAAATAGACCTCCGCCACCATCTGGCGTATCTCGTTCTTCTTGAACACGTCGTCTTCAAGCAGCAGCGTCGGCGCCATCTCCAGCAGCTCGTCGTTCTTGCCCAGATAGTAATAGATTCTCGCCACATACGAGGGCACGATCTTGGCAAAACGGCGGTCGCCCTGCAGCTTGTTGAAGTTGCGCAGCGCCAGGTCGTACTTTCCTTCCATATACTGCAGATGGGCGTAGTAGTACAGCGCCGCACTGCTGTATTTCGACTTGCCGTTGATTTCCTGCCCGAAGCACTTCTTCGCCTCGTTGTAGTCTTCGTCAACAAAATGGCAGTAACCCACCTTAAAGTTGTACTCGCTGCGGTGGCCGTAGTCGACTTCCCCGACAGTCACTTTCTTGTAGTGCTTCAGGGCTTTCTTGTAGTCGCCCACCGAGTAGTGGTAGTTGCCCAGATAGAAGTGGACCATCCCCACATGCTTGCTCTGCGGGTGCAGCCTCAAGAACTCTTCCAGCCTGAAGTCCGCGTCGCGGTTGCCCAGTTTCTCGGCACACACGGCGGCATAGTACCGGGCATCCTCCGCCATCGTCGACGACTCGCCACCCGTAGGTTCCGTCACCGACGTCAGGTGGTCGAACAAGTTCTGCGCCGAAGCGTATTTTTCCTTCTGGTAAAGGTCCAGGGCCTGGCGGAAACGCTGCTCCGCACTGGTCAGCCCCGACGCGGGACGACCCCGTCCCGCAAGGTCGTTCTGGGCAAATGTGACCACCCGCGGCATCAGCAGCAAGGCGGTAACGATAAGGACTCTAATTCTTTGCATAGTTGTGCTTACTATAGTTTCAATGTGTAAAATTACCAATAAAAAGCCTAATGAACGGCCTCCCGCGCCACTATTTTTTAACAGCGGGATGTTAAATGGTTATTGTTTATGGTTTATTGGTTATTGAAAATAGTGCGGCAGCCCGCTGCTCCCCTAAGTTAGGGGAACCGAAGGTCGACGACCTTGTGGAGTCAGCTGTCACGAAGTGACTGAGGAGTGTGTCCTAACCTCTTAACCTATTACCCAACTTCTCGAGGAAGTCCTCGACGTCGGCTTCCGTGGTGTCGAACGAGCACATCCAGCGGACGACATCATTGGCCTCGTCCCAGTCGTAGAAGAAGTAGTCCTCCAGCAGCGCGTGCCACACCTCGCGCGGCAGGCGCACGAAGACGCTGTTGACCTGCACGGGGTACACGACCTCGACATTCTCCATCCCTGCCAGCCCCTGCAGGAGCCGCTGGGTCATGGCGTTGCTGTGGCGGGCATTGCGCTCCCACACTCCCGTGGTGAGGTAAGCCTCGAACTGGGCCGACATGAAGCGCATCTTGCTGCAGAGCTGCGACATCTGCTTGCGACGGTACTTGAGGTCGACGTCGAGAGCCGGATTCAGCATCACGGCGCTCTCACCCATCAGCATCCCGTTCTTGGTGCCGCCGAAGGAGAGGCAGTCGACGCCGCAGTCGGTGGTCAACGCTTTGAACGTGAGGCCAAGGGCCACGGCGGCGTTGGCCAGACGGGCGCCGTCCATGTGGAGATACATATTGTGTTCGTGCGCGAGGTCTGCCAAGGCGCGTACCTCCTCGGGGCTATAGAGCGTGCCGAGTTCCGTGGGCTGCGCGATGCTGATGGCGCGGGGCTGCGAATGGTGCTCGAAGCCAAAGCCGTGGAGCTGTGTGCGCACCAGGTCGGGCGTGAGTTTCCCGTCGGGTGTCGGCACCGTCAGGAGCCGGCAGCCCACAATGCGCTGCGGCGCGCCGCACTCGTCGACATTGATATGCGCCGTCTCGGCACACACCACAGCCTCGTGCGAGCGGCACATCGCGTCGATGCAGAGGACGTTGGCCCCCGTCCCGTTGAAGACAAGGTAAGGCTTTGCCGTGGGGCCGAAAGTCTCCTTGAAGAGTCTCTCAAGTCCCAATGTCCACTGGTCGTCGCCATAGGCCAAATCATGGTCGCGGTTGGCGGATTCTATTGCCTGCATTATCTCGGGCGAAATGCCCGAATGGTTGTCACTACCAAAGCTTCGCATAGTTCTCAATTCTCAATTTTCAACTTTCAACTCTCAACTCCCCTACTTGTCCATGGTCATGAGGAACTCCTCGTTGTTGAGACTATGGGCCATATTCTTCTGGAGGAACTCCATGGCTTCGACAGGTGTGAGGTCTGTGAGTTGGTTGCGGAGCACGAGGGTGCGCATCAGCAAGGGCTTGGCGACGAGGAGGTCGTCGCGGCGCGTGCTGGAGGCCGCCAGGTCGATGGCGGGATAGATGCGTTTGTTGGCCAGTTTGCGGTCGAGCTGCAGCTCCATGTTGCCGGTGCCCTTGAATTCCTCGAAGATGACGTCGTCCATCTTGCTGCCGGTGTCCGTCAGGGCGGTGGCGATGATGGTCAACGAGCCCCCGTTCTCGATTTTACGGGCGGCGCCGAAGAAACGTTTGGGCTTCTGCAGGGCGTTGGCCTCGACGCCGCCGGAGAGCACCTTGCCCGATGCGGGCTGCACAGTGTTGAAGGCGCGCGCCAGTCGGGTGATGGAGTCCAAGACGATGACCACGTCGTGGCCACACTCGGTGAGGCGTTTGGCCTTCTCCAGCACGATGTTGGCGATGCGGACGTGGCGGTCGGCGGGCTCGTCGAAAGTAGAGGCGATGACTTCGGCATTGACGCTGCGCTGCATGTCAGTGACCTCCTCGGGACGCTCGTCGATAAGGAGCACCATGAGGTATACGTCGGGGTGGTTGTAGGCGATGGCGTTGGCGACCTCCTTCAGGAGAGTGGTCTTACCGGTTTTGGGCTGTGCGACGATGAGGCCGCGCTGACCCTTGCCGATGGGGGTGAACATATCGATGATGCGGGTGGACATGGTTTCGCCAGGGTGCCCGGTGAGTTTGAATTTCTCCTGAGGGAAAAGCGGGGTCAGCGACTCGAAGGGGACGCGGTCCTTGATGCGCTCGGGGCTGAGTCCGTTAATCTCCAATATATTGGCCATAAGGAAATATCGGTCGTTCTCTTTGGGTGGGCAGACCATGCCGCGCACGGTGTCGCCGTTCTTGAGACCATAGGATCGCACCATCTGCTGGGAGATGTAGACGTCGTCGGGGGATGCCAGATAGTTGTAGTCCGACGAGCGCAGGAATCCAAATCCGTCGGGGGCCAGCTCCAACACCCCTTCGGCGGCGATGACGCCTTCGCGGTCGAAGGGATACTCCTTGACTGGCGGGGTGGGCTGCTTGGCCGGCTGAGCGTTGGCGGGTCCTGGCTGGGTGGCGGGGGCGGGAACGGAGGCGGACGTCTCTGTGGCCGAGGTGTCGGCATGGGGCTCGCCAGATGCCACGGGCTTGGGATTCTTCTGCTGCTTGCGGCGACCGTGGTCGCCCTGTTGCGATGCCTGTGAGGCGTGACGTCCCTCTTGGGACTGTCCGGCAGGCTGGGCGGCCGGCGAGGAGGTCTCGGCGAGGGGTTGTGTAGACTC
>CAJOIV010000031.1 GCA_905234665.1 uncultured Bacteroidales bacterium
GAAGGCGTAGTTCGGGGGCTGGTAGATGTAGAAGTCGGGGTCGGGCGGGTCTGAACTCCAGTGCTGGTGCTCGCCATAGAATGATGAGGTGAGTTGGTATCCCGTCTTGTGGGTGCACACGGGAACGTAGAAAAGCATAAGGTCGATGGAGGGGAAGACGAATAGATGCAGGATGCTGACACTGTCGCAGGTGTCGTGGGCGCGGGTCAGGGTGTCGTAGAAGACCCCTGAGTAGGTCAAGTCGCGTCCAGCCCAGTGGTAGGTCTCGCCCTCGCAGACAGAGTCGGAGAAATGGACCACGGTGTCACGGCAGGGCCGCTGCGCGTTGGCTGAGTTGATAGTTGATAGTTGAAAGTTGAGAATCAGGCTTGCGCAGGCAATTATCAGGAGCCTTCTACTTGATGCGACAACCCTCTCCTCCCCTAAGTTAGGGGAGGTGCCCCGAAGGGGCGGAGGAGTGTGTCTTTCAATTTTCAATTCTCAATTTTCAATTCTCAATTGTCCAGCGCCGCGTCGATGGCCATCTGGTAGAGCTGGGCGGGGGTGATGCCCATGGCGCGGGCCTGTTTGGGGACGATGCTCTCGGCGCTCTGGCCGGGGATGGTGTTGACTTCGAGGAAGAAGAGCTCTTCGTGCTCGGTGTCGTAGATGTAGTCGAAGCGCACGATGCCCTTGCAGTTGAGCATGTTGTAGAGGCGGTAGGAGACTTTCTGTATCTTTTTGGTAATCTCCTCGCTGCACTCGGCGGGCGTCACCTCCTGGCTGAAGCCCTGGTACTTGGCCTCGTAGTCGAAGAATTCGTGTCCCTTGATGGGGATAATCTCGGTGACGGGGAGGACAATCTTGCCCTCTTTGGTGCCCACGACGCCGCAGTCGAATTCGCGGCCGGTGATGCACTGCTCGACGAGCACCTGCTTGTCCTCGGTGAAGGCCAGGCGGATGGCGGGGAGGAGCTGGTCGGGGCTCTTGACCTTGGTGGTGGCCACGCTGCTGCCGCCCGCGGCGGGCTTGACGAAGAGGGGGTACTTGAGATCGGCGACAAGGTCGGCGAGGTCGTCGGGGGCCGGCTCCTTGTAGAGGAGCACAGAGGGGGCGACGCTGACGACGCCGAAACTCTTGACCACCGGGTTGCAGTAGCCTTTGTGGAAGGTGAGGGAGGAGGTGTAGAAGTCGCAGGTGGTGTAGGGGATGTCGAGGAGGTCGAAGTAGCCCTGCAGCACACCGTTTTCGCCGGGATTGCCGTGGACGATGATGAAGGCCAGGTCGAAATGGACGGTCTGGCCGTCGGCCTGGATGGTGAAGTCGGCACGGTCGAGGGGTCTGTGCTCGCCGTTGTCGGCCAGCCAGTACCATCCGGCCCGGTCAATAACTATCTTGTAGACGTTGTAGCGGGTGTGGTCGAGTTGTTCATAGACCTGACAGCCGCTGTTGATGGAGACTTCGTGCTCGCCGGAGTAGCCTCCCATGACTAATGCTATATTCTTCATTGGGTTGATATGTTGATTCGTTGATATGTTTTCCTTGCATTCCAGCGGCATTTTTGCCGCTGCCTTTTTTAGTTTTTGGTTTCCACAATGGTCCGGTGCCCGGCGCGGAGGGCTTCTTTGCGGAAGAGAAGGGCCTGCTGGCGCGTGGCAGGGGTGGTGTAGGTGTCGAGGAAACGCTCATATACGATGTCGGCGGCGAGGTCAGAGGGGTGGCACAGGTCGCGGCCGAAGAAACGGTAGTCGCGCAGCTCGTCGAGGAGTATCTCGTAGCTGTCAAAGTAAGGAGTGTCGATTCTGTCGACAGCCAGGAGGAGGGTGGACTTGCTCAGTTGGTTGCCATGGGCGGTGTCGGCCAGATGGCGCACAGGGCTCACGGTGAATATCGTCTGTATCCCCTCGGCGTGCAGACGGTCTGTCAGGGGTTGCCACACTTCGACTATCTCGTCAATGGTGAGGCGCGTCCGGGTGAATTGCTGCGGAGGGATTTTGTGGCAGTTGGCCACGACGCGCCCCTCGTGCCGGAATACCCACGCGGTGCCGAAGGTGACGATGAGCAGAGGATGGCGTTGCAGTTGGTCGTGGGCCTCTTGGATGGCCTGGTTGCATCGGCCGAGGCATTCGTCGCGGTCGGGCGACGAGAAGCGGCTGTGGTGCATCCAGGAGTGCCAGAGATCCTCGTGCTGCACGAGGAGGGCGGGGTCGAGAGGCTCGTCGGCGAGGGCCATCTGGAGGTCTTCGGCGATAGAGAGGGGGTTGTAGAGGGTGCCGAAAGGGTTGCAGAGGATGTCGAACCCGTCGCGCCGCAGGCGGCTGCCCATCTCGTCGGCAAAGCAGGAGCCGAGGGCGAGCAGGGGAGTGCTGTGGTCAAGGACGAGGCCTTGGGAGTCGGTGGTGACGGGGGTGGTGAGTTGCATGGGGCGGGTGTCGATAACTCAGGATTGGGTATTGCTATTAAAGTTGATGTTGTGTATCTGAGGCATCTTGTCGAGTATGGGGAGGATGCGGTGCACGTCGACGCGGAGGTCGCGGCTGCGGAGGGTGAGGGTGAGGTTCTGTAGCGGGTCGAGAATCTCGGCCTCGAGGGGGACAAGGCCTTTGTTGTGCCGGACGGCTTTCTCCAGCTCTTTGCAGAACTCGGGGGTGATGTCTCCAAGGTCTATCTGGAAGCGGACGAGCTTGGTGTATTGGTTCAGCACCTTGCTGAGTACCATCATCTGGGTGGGCCTGAACTTGGGGCGCGTCAGTTTCTCGATGCCGTCCTTCTTGTCAGTGTAGGTGGACTGCTTATACTTGCCTTTCACGAAGATGAAGAGGTCCTTCTCAAAGTATTCCTTGTTCTTCTGGAAATCGTCACCGCGCAGCCAGATGGTGTGGCTCCCTGTTTTGTCGGCGATGGTCAAGGCGCCGTAGGGGTCTCCGTTGTTGTTGGAGATGCCGGTCTTGGCGTCGACGACCATGCCGCCGAAGGCCACATCCTTGTTTACTATCTTATCTATGTTGTTGAGGTCGGCCACGGCGGTCGTGGCATAGCTCTCCATCTCGTGTCTGTAGGTGTCGAGGGGATGGCCGCTGAGGTAGAACCCGATGACCTCGAACTCGTTCTTGCAACGCTCAAGAATGCTCCATTCGGGACATTCAGGCGGAGCGGGATGCGCCTCCTGCTTTATCTCGTCGCACATATCGAAGATGCTCATCTGTGCGCTGTTGGCGTTGTCTTGGTTGTGTGCGGCCCAACGCACAAGCTTTTCGAGGAAGGTGGGGGCACTCTCGCTGGCGCTCTCCTTATAGAAGTATTGGGCGCGGTGCATGGAGCCCACCCCGTCGAGGGCGCCGGCCTTGACGAGAACCTCGATGTTCTTGCGGTTGCAGGTGCGCACGTCGACACGCTCGAGGAAGTCGAAGATATCGGCGAAAGGACCATGGGCCTCGCGCTCGGCGATGATGGCCTCGGCGGCGGCCTCGCCCATGCCGCTGATGGCCTGCAGGCCAAAGCGTATCTGCCCCTGGCTGTTGACGCTGAAGTCCACCTCCGACTCGTTGAGGGCGGGGGGCAGGATGTCTATCCCGTTGCGACGGCAGTCGTCCATGAGCTCGTTGACGCGTTTGATGTCGTTCTGCGCGCTGGTGAGCACGGCGGCCATATACTCGGCGGGGTAGTGGGCCTTGAGGTAGGCCGTCTGGTAGGCTACCCACGAGTAGCAGGTGGCGTGCGACTTGTTGAAGGCGTAGGAGGCGAACTTCTTCCAGTCCTCCCATATCTTGTGGAGCTTCTCGTGCGGGTGCCCGTTTTTCTCACCCCCCTCGTAGAAGAGTTTCTCCAGCTCGTTCATCTTCTCTATCTGCTTCTTGCCCATGGCCTTGCGGAGGGTGTCGCTTTGGCCGCGCGTGAAGCCCGCCAGCTGGCGCGAGAGGAGCATGACCTGCTCCTGGTAGACGGTGATGCCGTAGGTGTCCTTGAGGTACTGCTCCATGCAGGGGATGTCGTACTCGATGGCGGCGCGGCCCTGCTTGCGGTTGATGAAGTCGGGGATATAGTCCATGGGCCCCGGGCGGTAGAGGGCGTTCATGGCGATAAGGTCCTCGAAGACATGGGGCTCCAACTCGCGGAGGTATTTCTGCATGCCGGCCGACTCAAACTGGAACGTCCCGACGGTGTTGCCCTTGCAGTACAGCTCGTAGGTCTTCTCGTCGTCGATGGGGATGTGGTCGATGTCTATCTCCACGCCGTGGTTCTTCTTCACCATGCGGATGGTGTTCTTGATGATGGTGAGGTTCTTCAGGCCGAGGAAGTCCATCTTGATGAGGCCTACGGTCTCGACCACGTGGCCGTCGTACTGGGTGACAAGGACATCGGTGTCGGACTCTTTGTCGTAGATGGTGCAGACGGGGGCAATGTTGGTGAGGTCGTCGGCGCCGATGATGACACCGCAGGCGTGGATGCCCGTCTGGCGGTTGGTGTCTTCCAGTTCGGCGGCGTAGGTCAGCATGTTGTGCAGGTCGGGGTAGCGGCTGTCGCTCATGATGGCGTGGAGCTCAGGGACATACTTGAGGCAGTTGGCGAGGGTGACCTTGGGCGACTTGCCTTTTTCGTCCTTGATATTGTCGGGGAAGCCGCGCTCGGGGATGAGGTCCTTGAGTTCGTTGACCTTCGAGAGGGGGATGCTCTCGACGCGCCCCACGTCGGCGATGGCACTCTTGGTGGCCATGGTGCCGTAGGTGATGATGTGGGCCACCTTTTCCTTGCCATACTTGCGGGTGATGTAGTCCAGCACGCGTCCGCGGCCGGCGTCGTCGAAGTCGACGTCGATATCGGGCAGGGAGATGCGGTCGGGGTTGAGGAAACGCTCGAACAGGAGGTCGTACTTCAGCGGGTCTACGTCGGTGATCCAGAGGCAGTAGGCCACCACGCTGCCTGCCGCCGAGCCACGGCCGGGACCCACGCTGACGCCCAGTTGCTCGCGGGCGGCACGGATATAGTCGGCCACGATAAGGAAGTATCCCGGGAAGCCCATGGTCTTGATGGTGTGGAGCTCGAAGACAATGCGTTCGTGCTGCTCCTCGGTGAGTTCCTCCCCATAGCGTTTGTGGGCTCCTTCCCATACCAGTTTCTCCAGATAGTCGGCCTCGAACTTGATGCGGTAGAGCTTGTTGTATCCTCCCAGCTTCTTAATCTTGTCGGCAGCCTTCTCGGGACTGAGCACCACCTCGTGCTTCTCGTTCTGGGTGAACTCGTCGAAGAGCTCCTGTTCGGTGATGCGGCTGCGGTATTCCTCCTCGCTGCCGAAGTCTGCGGGGATGTCGAACACCGGCATGATGGGGTCGGAGTTGATGCTGTAGACCTCCACCTTGTCGGCAATCTCCTGGGTGTTCTCCAGGGCCTCGGGGATGTCGGCAAAGATGGCGGCCATCTCCTCGGGACTTTTCAGCCATTCCTGCTTGGAGTAGTGCATGCGGTTGGGGTCGTGGTAGTCCTTCTGGGTGGCGAGGCAGATGAGGTGGTCGTGGGCTTCGCCGTGCTCCTCGAGGACGAAGTGTACATCGTTGGTGGCGATGAGTTTGATGCCGTGCTTGCGGGCCAACTCGATGAGTACGGGATTGACGCGCTCCTGCAGTTCGTAGGTCTGGACGTTGGCGTTGGGCTTGTCTGTCTTGTGGCGTTGGAGTTCGAGGTAGTAGTCGTCGCCGAAAATCTTTTTGAACCAGAGGACGGATTTCTCGGCACCCTCGATGTCGCCCTTCAGGATAAGCTGGGGGATCTCGCCGCCGATGCAGGCGGAACAGACGATGAGCCCTTCGTGGTACTGCTCCAGCACGTTGTGGTCTATACGCGGACGGCTGTAGAAGCCATCGGTGTAGGCGATGGAGGCCAGTTTGCATAGGGAGTGGTAGCCCTGCATGTTCTTGGCCAGCAGGATGAGGTGCCAGCCGCTCGAGTCGAGGACGCGGTCTTTCCCTGTCTCGGGGTTGATTTCCTTCACATCCTTGTCCTTGTCGTAGAGGGTGCGGCGGGCGCAGTAGGCTTCCATGCCGATGATGGGCTTGAAGAATTGGCCGTTGAGGGTCTGGAGCTTTGCGTCGAGGTCTGCCATCTGGGCATTGAGTGCCGTGAGTTCTGTGGCCTCGGTCTTGGTAGCCTCTTCCTCGATTTTCTCCTTCAGCTCCTTGATTTGCTTGTTGACCTCCTTGATTTTATCTTTCACCTTGCCGTTTTCCTTGTCCACGGTGTCTACCAGGTCTTTGATGCCAAACATGTTGCCATGGTCTGTCAGGGCAATGGTGAACATGCCCAGCTCTTTGGCGCGGGCCACCAATTCGGGCACTTTCGACATGCCGTCGAGCATCGAATAGTGCGAGTGAACGTGCAAGTGGGTAAAGTTCATGGTGCTACATTATATAAAGGTGTACAAGAATGGGGCTAATCTTTTCTGCAAAGGTACGAAATAATTCCCATACCTCCGCCAAAAACTTTTCCACAAAAGGTTATTTTCTTCTCCATGTCCGAAAAAAGTCGTACTTTTGCAGTCGGAAAAAAAAGACAAACAATATGCCGAAAATATCTGAATTCTTCGGAATACGCATCGAGATTCGCTTCCTCGACCACAACCCGCCACACTTTCATGCCAAGTACCAGACGGATAAAGTCAGTATTGCCATTAAAGACGGGAAGGTGAAAGGCGAAATGTCGGAACGTGCATTGCGATTGGTGCTGGAATGGCTTGAACTGCACCGTGACGACCTGATGATTGCATGGAAACAAGCCGCCAGCGGAATAGACCCTGACCCGATAGAACCTCTTAAATAAATACAACCATGTTTCTTGAAATCACACATGCAGAATATTTGGGTGGCTATACGTTGAAAGTCTTCTTTAACAATGACCAGAGCCGCATCTTCGACTTCTCCGATGTCATTGCTCGATATCCTGTCTTTGCGCCACTTGGGGAAGCGGACCGTTTCAAGTCCTTCACCGTCACCGACACCCTTGAATGGGAGAACGGCCGCATCGACATTGCTCCAGAATACATCTACGAACATGGCCAAGCCGCCTAAGGATCTACAAGAAAGGATCCCATACACCATGAGGAGAACAACGCAGGCCATCGCAGCCATAATGCTAATGTTCGCGACCGTGTTGGCAACAGGATGCACAGAAAAAGACACCACGGGTACGGAGTCCACAGGCGACTGGGTCGACCTAGGCCTACCCAGCGGCCTCCTCTGGGCTACCCGCAACGTGGGAGCCTCCTCGCCTACGGATTACGGCAACTACTACGCCTGGGGCGAGACCTCGCCAAAGAGCGTTTACGACTGGAGCACTTATCGGTATGCCAGATACAATAGTGATGAAGACGATTACGAAATGACGAAGTATACACTCAGTGACAGCCTGTCCACCCTGCAACCTGGCGACGATGTCGCCACGGCCAACTACGGCGGACGCACCCCCACCAAAGAGGAATGGGAGGAACTGATTAACAATACCACCAGCCAATGGGTGACCATGAATGATGGTGTGTACGGACGCTGTTTCACGGCCTCTAACGGCAACAGCCTCTTTTTGCCCGCCGCCGGCGACCGCTCGGACAGTACGCTCGAAAACGTCGGCAGCATCGGCGTCTACTGGTCTTCTTCGCTCAGCACGGTCTGGTCTTCGTCGCTCAACACGCTCGGCCCTCAAAGGGCGTGGTTCTGCCACTTGACTTCTGGCTCCGTGAACGGCCGGGACCCCCTCAACCGCAGAGTTGGGCTCTCCGTCCGCGCTGTGCGTCAGCCTTAGCCTTTGTTTCATTTTATACTAAAGCGGCCATCAGAGATTTCCCGGTTGGTTACGACTGGGGGCTCTGATGGCCGTTAGTGCTTTCGCTGCCCTTTTGCCGGTGCGTCGTGGCGGGGTCGTTTGAAGGCTGTTTGTTCTTCGTTTGTTCTTCGATTGTATTCCGTTTTAAAAACGAAGAACAATCGAAGAACAAACGAAGAACAATCGAAGAAGAAGCGAGGGCGCGGCGAAGGCGGGGCAAAGGAGCCCTGGGCGCAGGATGAAGGGACATCGGGCGCAGGGGAAAGATGTCTGTAGGTAATGGTTGATTGGGGGCTACTGCCAGAGGTCCCAGCTCAGTTCCGCCTGGCGGTGGAGCATGGGGAGTCCTCCGAGGGTGGCGGCGCCATGCTCGGTGGCTTGCTTCAGGAAGAGGGTGGGGGCGGGGTTGTAGATGAGGTCGTAGGCTAGGTGGCGGGCAGTCCAGCGGTTGGCATAGGGCCACGGCGTGGCCTCCGTGTCGGGGTACATGCCCACGGGGGTGGCGTTGACCACCAGCAGGTGGCTATCCATCAACTCGGCGGCCTCGGCGTAGGAGACTACTCCCGTGTGCGCCTCGGGGGTGGTGGAACACACTCCTCCGGTCCTGCGGACCACCTCCCCTAACTTAGGGGAGGAGTGGCTGGCGCAGTCAGATGCAGTGTCAGAGGCAATCGGTATTTCCAGCTGCTCCCCTAAGTTAGGGGAGCTGTCACGAAGTGACTGAGGAGTGTGTCCCCTTGACACCAGCGTCGGCTCCACCCCCAGCCCGCGCAGCACGTGGCTGACGGCCTTCGAGGCGCCGCCGGTGCCTAGGACGAGGGCGCGGGTGTGCCAGGGCTTGAGGTGGGGGAGCAGCGTCTCGCGGAAGGCCGGCGCGTCGGTGTTGTGGCCCGTCAGGCGACCGTCACGGACACGCACACAGTTCACCGCACCGATGGCGCGGGCTTCTTCCGAGAGCCCGTCAAGGTAAGGGATGACGGCCTCCTTGTAAGGTATGGTGACATTGAATCCCGCGAGGCCCTCCTGCAGCACCCATTCCCGCAGCCCGTCGAGCGACGGCAGGGGGTAGAGGCCGTAGGTGGCGCCCTCGATGCCCTCGCGACGGAACATCTCCTCGAACCACCGCTGCGACCACGAGTGACCCAAGGGGTTGCCTATGAGGCCGAGGCGCAGGGCGCTCATTCCTTCGAGAGGACTTCAGTGACGACGAACTGGCTGTTGCCGCGCCAGGGGAGGGTGCCCATGTAGCGGTTCCACTTCACCTCGATACGCTTGCCAGAGCAGCGCATGATGGTGTCGGCGACAGCCTGGTCGGTGACGGAGAACTTGAGCTCGTTGGAGCGCAGGGTGCCGTTGCTCTCGCCGATGGCCTTGAAGCCGCTCTGGATGAGTTTGCCCTCGTAGGTCTTGAAGATGATGCCTTCGCGCTGGAAGTAGTTGAGTTCTCCCGTGTTGACGCCCGAGCTGTAGACATAGAAGAAGCGGACGAAGATGAACGCTGCCAGCGCCACCACGATGACGGAGGTGGCGATGGTGAGGATTTTTGCTTTGCGTGTCATTGCCATAGTGCTTGTCTGTTTTTGCTTGTTATTATTGCCTACAACGGCGGAAAGACTCTTTTATTGTGTACGGGAGTACATAAAAAAAGAAGGCCACTTGTGGTCTTCTACTTTTTTGGTGCCCAGGACAGGACTTGAACCTGCACTCCTTGCGAAATACGCACCTGAAACGTACGCGTCTACCAATTCCGCCACCTGGGCATGCTCTCTTCTCTCTTTGTGTGCCCAGGACAAGACTTGAACTTGCACCGCCTTACGGCGACTACCCCCTCAAAGTAGCGTGTCTACCAATTCCACCACCTGGGCTTGCTGACCTCGTTTTTCTCTCGGAAAGCGGGTGCAAAAGTACTAACTTTTTCCGATATGGACAAAAAAAAATGTCTCCGCCACCGAGATTATTTCCCAAGAGACTGATGCTCACGGGTGATGGGTCCGATATTTTTTCTTTCCCACTCCCGTCCGGCCCGTTGCAAACCGCCCGTCCGTGGCTTGGAATTTCCCGAAATCGACCCTCCCGCGACTCCCTTTCCGGAAGGGGAAAACTATTTCTTTTCCCTATACAATATTTTCCAGAGGGGAGCGTTATATGGGGGTCAACAATCAAGCTGCACAATGGGCATAATCGCGAAACAGAGTATCCGGGGGGCGCTGGCCAATTACCTCGGGGTGGTCATCGGGGCGGTGACGACCTTCTTCGTCGTGACCGACCTGCTGACGCAGGAGGAGATAGGCCTCACCCGTGTGCTCGTCGATGCCGCCATGCTCTTCGCCGGCCTGGCACAGCTGGGCACCAACGCTTCGATACTCAAGTTCTACCCCGTCTTTAAGGACGGGGACTCGCACGACCACGGATTTTTCGGCTGGACGCTGCTCCTTCCGCTGGTGGGGTTCGCCATCATCGCCTCCCTTTTCTTCCTGTTGAAAGACAATGTGGTGGACTACTACGCCCAGAACTCGCCCCTCATCGTCGACTACGTCTACCTCCTCCTGCCGCTGACCTTCTTCGTGCTCTACATGACGGTCTTCGAGACCAACGCCAGCGTGCTGAACCATATTGCCGTGCCCAAATTTGTGCGCGAGGTGGTCATCCGCGTCCTCAACCTGGCAGCCTACCTGCTTTACGGCCACCGCGTCATCTCGCTCGACGCCTTCGTCTGGCTCTTCTGCTCGTCGTATGCTGTGGCAGCGGTGGTCAACCTCTTCTACCTCACCACGCTGGGCAAGATCTCCTTTCGTCCCGACTGGCGGTTTGTCGATCGTCGCATGCTGCGGCAGGTGATTGTCTACACCCTTTTCATGACGGCCGCGGTGCTGGCGGGCAATGTGAAGCTCTTCAACTCCATCTTCCTGGCCAAGGAGGGGCTGGCGCTGGCGGGCATCTACACCATCGCCTGCTACATCGCCAACGTGATAGAGATACCCTACCGGTCGCTGGGTGCCATCTCCAGCCCCATCATCTCGGGGGCCATGCAGCGGGGCGACATCTCCGAAGTACAGCGTCTGGGGCAGCAAGTGGCCTTGCACCAGCTGCTTGTGGCATCGATGCTGCTCTTCTTCATCTGGATTAACCTGCGGCCGCTCTTTGCCGTCATACCCAACGGCGAGGACTATCTGGCGGGTATGGACGTGGTGCTCTTCCTCGGACTGGCCAACATTCTCAATTCGACCCTCAGCATTGCCACCAATATGCTCAACTTCTCGCGCCACTATGCCTTCTCCCTCCTCTTCATCTCGCTGCTGACGGTGTCGGCCATCCTCTTCAACCAATGGCTCATCCCGTTGTGGGGGGCCACGGGGTCGGCCTGCGCCACACTGTTCGCCTATCTGCTCTATTTCGTCCCCCTGCTGACCTTCATCAAGGTGCGCCTCGGGGTGTCGCTCTTCACGTGGAAGCAGGCGTACGTGGTACTCCTCACGCTGATCCTTTTCGGACTCAACGCATTGTGGGAGAGTTTCCTCTCACCCCTCTTCCCCGGCGGACTGCTCTGGATGGTGGTTCAGGCGCTGGTGCGCACGGCCTTCTTCGGCCTGCTGGCCTACGCGACGGTGCGCCGCATGCATATCTCGCCAGAGGTCGACCGTATCCTAAGCTTCCGAAAACTGTCTATATAAGGGATTTTTCGTATCTTTGCAAACGCAATGGGCAATATAGATTTTACATATCCACCAACGGCACAGGAGATTAGAGACCTTGTAAAGGAGGTCGAGCAGAGCGACTATTTCTCTCTGGCGCTGCAACATGTCTTTCCCGGCACGACCGCCGCACAGATGCGCGAGACCCTCGCCGGTGTGACGGATGTCGACACCTTCCAGCGGGTCTTCATGATACCGTTCTGCCAATGGATTGTCGACAACACCATCACGGAGTTCAGCCACACGGGATGGATATCGCCGGCCCAGGACGCCTCAGGACAGAGTCCCGCCCCCGCCGTGTATGTCTCCAACCACCGCGATATCATTCTCGACGCACTGCTGCTGCAGTACCTGCGCATCACAGGCGGCACGGTGGCCACGAACGATGTCATTGGTTCCAACCTCTTCGAGATGCCCATCATGACGGTCGCGGCGCGCCTCAACAAGATGGTCCCCATCGGGCGTGGCGGCAGTCCGCGCGAGTTCTACGCCAGCCTGACATCCCTCTCGGCCTGGATACGCCGCAGGGTGGGGGAGGGCGAGAGTGTATGGATTGCCCAACGCAACGGGCGCACCAAAGACGGCATCGACCGCACGGACGAGGCCGTGGTCAAGATGCTGGCCATGAGCGGCCAGGCTATGCCTGGAGATATTAAAGGTTCCCGCATTAAGGCCTTGGCGGAGCTTAACCTCGTTCCCATGAGCATCTCCTACGAGTGGGAGCCCTGCGGCATCGAGAAGGCCCGCGAACTGGCCCTCAAGCAGCTCAATGGCACCTACCAGAAAGCCCCGGGCGAAGATTCGCGCAGCATTGTCGACGGCATCCTCTCGTTCAAGGGCCGCGTCCATCTCGCGCTCGGCAGCGCCCTCACCCGCGCCGACATCGAAGCCGTCGGGGGCGACACGGTCGGTGTGGCCCACCTGCTCGACGCCCGCATCGCCGACGGCTACCGCCTCTGGCCCAACAACTACGTCGCCGCCGACATCCTCGACGGCGCCGATGCCCGTTCAGACCATTATACCCCAGAGCATCGCGCCGCCTTCCAGGCCTACCTCGACAAAGCCTGCGCCGCCAATCCCATCGAGGGATTCCGCGAGATACTCCTCGGTATCTACGCCAATCCCGTACTTACACATTGACACATTAACACATTCAAGCATTCACAAGATGTTAGACAAACTCGAAGCCATATACGCCAGCTATCAGGAGATAGAACAGCAGATGAACGACCCGCAGGTCACATCCGACATGAAACGCTATGTGAAGCTGAGCAAGGACTACAAGGACCTCCAGCCCATCGTGGAGGCCTACCACAAATACAAGGCCCTCCTCGACAACATTGCAGGCTGCAAGGACATCCTCGCCACCGAGAAGGACGAGGAGATGCGCGAGATGGCCAAGGAAGAGCTCTCCGAGAGCCTCGACAAGCGCGACAAGATGGAGGAGGAAATCCGCGTCATGCTCATCCCCGCCGACCCCACCGACAGCAAGAACGCCGTGGTCGAAATCCGCGGCGGCACGGGAGGCGACGAGGCCTGCATCTTCGCCGGCGACCTCTACCGTATGTACACCCGCTTCTGCGAGAAGAAGCACTGGAAGGTCGAGGTGGTCGACTTCAACGAGGGCACCTCGGGCGGCTATAAGGACATCACTTTCAATGTCTCGGGCGAGAAGGTCTACGGCACCCTCAAATACGAAAGCGGCGTGCACCGCGTGCAGCGTGTCCCCGCCACCGAGACCCAGGGCCGCGTCCATACCTCTGCTGCAGGCGTCGTGGTGCTGCCCGAAGCCGAGGAGTTCGATGTCGAACTCAATATGGCCGACGTCAAGAAGGAGATATTCTGCGCCTCGGGTCCCGGCGGCCAGAGCGTCAACACCACCTACTCGGCCGTGCGCCTCACGCACATCCCCACGGGCATCGTGGTCTCCATGCAGGACCAGAAGTCGCAAATCAAGAATATGGAAAAGGCCCTCGCCCTCCTGCGCACCCGCCTCTACGAGCGCGAGTACAACAAGTACATGGAGGAGATGTCGTCCAAACGCAAGACCATGGTGGCCACGGGCGACCGCAGCGAGAAGGTGCGCACCTACAACTACCCCCAGAGCCGCGTCACCGACCACCGCATCGGCTATACCATGTATAACCTGCCCGCCTTCATGGACGGCGATATCGAGGACCTCATCGAGGCCCTCCAGCTGGCCGAGAACGCCGAGAAACTCAAAGAACGGGTACAGTGAAGAATGCGGCTCGCAGTCTGCTGTTGGTTGCCTGCTGTCTGCTCTCTGCCTGCAGCAGCCCCTCCCTTGCACCCGACCCTGTCCTCCGCGCCCGCGTCGACGGCCTCAACAAAGAGGCCTTCCTCAATCGCTATAGCGACATTCCCCGCTCCCTCGACTGCGGGTGGCAGGCCCTGACCCTGGTCAACGACTCCCTCCCCGGCTACACCGACGGCCGCATGCGTGCCTTCAACAACCTCGCCTACGCCTACTACATGCTCGACATGACCGACTCGGCCCATGCCTGCCTCGACAGTGTCGAGCTCCTCGACCCCTCGGGCTCCAACGCCGAGGTGGAACACACCATCGCCCAGCTCACCCGCATACGTCTCCTCCAGCGCGAATGCCGTCTGGCCGAGTCCTACGGCCTCCTCCACGACGTGGGCGACATCTCCTCCCTGCGCCGTCAGAGGCACCGCAACGATGCCAACGCCTACCTCTACGACTTCGCCCGCATGGAGTACTACATCACCTCCCTCACCCTCAACTACCACTACCGCAATGACGCTGTGGCCTCCTCGTCGGGCACGGAACTCACCCCCGACACCCGCGACCGTATGCAGCTTATCCTTGACCGCGTCGAGGCTGACATGCCCTCGTTCAAGTGTGACTACTCCGAGGTCCTCGCCCTCAACTATGCCATAGCCCATTCCCACTATCGCCTCGCAGCCGTCAGTACAGACAAGCTGCCTGCCCTCAGTCGCGCGTTCCAATATATAGAACACAGCCAGCGCATCCTTGACATGCCCGGGCACTACTGCGACTATCACCAGGCCAACCTCTACCAGCTGCGCGCCTTCATCGGGGCCGACACCTCGTGGGGCGACGACCTCCTCCGCCTCCACGACAGCCTTCCCCTCCTGCCCGTGAGTGTCGACACGGTCCTTGACCTCTTCCATCGTTCCACCGACATGTTCTTCGACACCCCCGACCCCTACCAGCACCTCGGAGCCGTGGTGGCCGCCGCCGAATACTGTCTCCGCGTGGGCGACACCGTGCAGGCTGAAGACTATTACGCCATGGCCCTGGCCGACACCACCTGGCGCGACGGTATGGCCCCCAAGTTCGAGGCCATGCTTTATGACGGCCTTCTCCGCTCTCAACTTTCAACTTTTGACTTTCGACTTTCAACTTGGTACGACCGCCAGGTCTCCCTCCTCTCCTTCATCAGCAAGAACGAGCGCGAGGATGTTCTCCTGCAACGGAGGCTCGACACTTCCCAGTCGCGCAACCGCTTCTATGCCTGGGCCACGGGCATTGGCGCCGCCTTCGTCATCATCCTCACCATTCTCGTCTTCATGCTGCGCCGGCGTTCTGTGCGCCTCCGGCGCGAGACCCTCGCCCTCCAGTTGGCCAAACGGCAGGATGTCGAGCGTATCGCCAATGTCGAGACCTGCCTCTCCGTGCTGCGGCACGACATCAACCCCTTCCTCTCCTACCTCCAGAACAAGAACCTCAGCCCCGCGTTGCGCCAGGAGGTCCTCGACCAGCTCCTGCGCACCTTCGACAATATCAAGAACTGGACCAGCCTCTCCATCCCCAGCGGGTTGCAGTTCAGGGCTTCTGTGTTCCCGCTGGAGGAGGTGTTTGAAAGCGTCAACGCCTCATGTGCCAGGCTGGACCATGATGTCGACCTGATTTTCTATCCCACCACGCTGCAGGTCCGTGGCGACCGCCAGTTGGTCGAGATACTGCTCCGCAACCTCGTCAACAACGCCCTCCAGCACACCCCCGAGGGCAAGGTGACCGTCTATGCTGAGCTATACCCCGACGACAACCGCTTTGTCCATATTGAGGTCGACGACACCGGTACAGGCATGGACGCCGACACCCTCGAGAACCTCTTCCGTGCCGACAAGACCATCAATGTCGGTCACGGCTTTGGCCTCATCCTCTGCCGCTACATCATCAAGATCCACGACGACAACACCCTGCGTGGCTGCCGCATCTGGGCAGAGAGCACCCCCGGGCAAGGCAGCACCTTCCACTGCCTGTTGGCCAGCGAGGGCAACAAGGATTGGTCCCCGGAACCTTGGAGGAAAAACAACAAACACGACTATGGAACCCATCAAGATAATGATTGTGGACGATGAACCCATCATCCGCAAGGCCCTCAAACTCGAACTCAATGCCCAGCCGTACACTGTGGCCTGCGGCATGAACGACGACGGAGACATACAGCGCCGTGAGGTCCGTGTGCTCGACACCTTCGCCTCCGGCCCCCAGTTGATGGCGGCCCTCGACAGCCCCGCCGAACATGAGATGCCCGACTATCTTCTCGTCGACATGGAGTTCCAAGGCGAGCCCACCGGCGGCATTCTCATCGCCGACCGTGTCCACAAGAAGTACCCCACCATCCGCATCGTCATCCTCTCTGGCCGTTTCGACAATCCCCTTCCCCTGGGGTCGCGAGCCCAGGAGGCGACCCCGGAGGAGGAACTCCGTAGGAAGGAACGCATCCTCGACATCGCCCGCGTGGTCTTCGAGTCCCTCCGCCATGGCGCTCAGGCTTTCGTCAGCAAGAACGCCGCCGGGGGCTTCTCGGTCGAGAATGTCCTCCGCGCCATCGAATGCCTCGAACGCGGCGAGCGCTACTATTTCAACTATCCCGTCATGCTCACCCTCAAAGAGACCGCCGAGCTCTACCTCGCCCAGTCGCCCGATGCCACCCCTGACATCGCTGTCACCGACCGCGAGCGACAGCTCCTTCTCATGGAGGCTGCGGGATGCACCGCCTCGGAAATCGCCGACGCTCTCGGCGGCACAGAGAAGTCTGTCCAAGAAAACCAGAAAGACCTTGCCAGGCGTCTCGACATCGTCAACAAGTCGGGTTCGCGCATCGCCAAGGCCCTCCAATACGGCCTCATCAACCCCCGCGACATCCGTTTCCTCAAAAGGTAGCCCCCCTCCCTCAACAAGGTGCCACCCCGCCCCGCTGCCATGGCTCCCTTGCAGCGGCCTTGCTTGTCACCCATATCAGGAAAGGTTTTGAAAAGGTTTATAATAGGTTGAAAAACAGATTTTACACGCATTTTATCCGCTATTTCTACGGCTGGTATCGCTCTCAGAGCGAAGCCGAGCGAATAAAATGCGCTTAAAAACCTGATAAATAGTGTGTTAAATACGTTTTTAATCCTAACTTATTGTTTCTTAATAGTTTTTCGATGCCAAGGGCGTGATATTGGGGGCGCGGGAGTGCTGTCGGGAGAAACCGACAAGGCGGCGCAGAACACTCCAACTGCTAAAAAAACAAAAAAAAACAGACAAATAGCACTACGTGAGAAAAAAGTTGTATCTTTGCAAAACGAAAACAAAGGAAAAACAAAACAGTTTATTAATACAAACAATTAAAAATCAAAACACAATGAAAAACACATTCAAACTTTTCGGTCTGATGCTGCTCGCCAGCGCCACCATGTTCGTGGCTTGCGACCCCGAAGAAGAAAACAACACCAACCCCGGTGGTGACGAGGCTACGACCTACACCATCACCGTGAACTGCAACGACGCCACCATGGGCACCGTCGCCAAGACCCCCGAAGCCGCCTCCTACGAAGCCGGTGCCGAGGTCGTCCTCACCGCCACCCCCAACAGCGGCTACAAGTTCGTCAACTGGACCGGTGCCGCCAGCACCACCGACAACCCCCTCACCATCACCGTGAGCGAGAACGCCACCTACACCGCCGTGTTTGAGGCTCTTCCCCAGGTGTCCTACAATGCCACCTTCGACGGCAGCGCCCTCGACATCGCCGGTTGGAGCGATTACCAGACCAACGGTGAACTTTGGCTGATGCAGTTCGCCAAGCAGGCTGAAGGCACCACTGTCCATTTCCCCTACATTGTCATGTGGATGCAGGGTACCACCACCAGCAACTTCTCCGTCTATCCGAATGGCTCCATCGAGCTCTACAAGGACACCTACTATACGGACTCCCAGAACAACCAGTATGGCGACTGGCAGTACTATGCCACCAACAGCATTAACTGCACCACTCTGGATCTGACCGACCTCATGGCCAGCTTCACCGGCGCCTTCACCATGTATGACCTCGGTGAGATTGTCCACGAGACTCACGATCAGCCCGCTGACTGCACCCAGAAGACCCTCGCCGTCACCGTCAGCAACGCCACCTTCACGATGGTCACCAAGGGCGGTTTCCACAAAATGAATGTTAAGTAATCAACTTAAACAACATTACCTACAATGAAAGCTAATTTCAGAATCGTAGCCCTCGCTCTGGCCGCTATGGCCTTGACCGTGGCTTGCAAGAACGCCCCCACCGAGGAGGTTGCCGACACCATGCCCGCCATCGACACCACCGTCATCGACACCGTCGTTGAGGAACCCGTCGTCGAGGAACCCGTCGCCCAGCAGCCCGCCCCGAAGGCTACTGCAAAGAAGAAAAGCAAAGTGGAGGAAGTTGTCGAAGACGTCCATACCGTCAAGAAAGCCGCCATCGAAGTGAAGAAGGATGTGAAGGAAATCGCTGGCGAGTTGAAGGAAGGCGAAGGCAACACCACCAAGACCACCACTATGGCTCCCGCGAAAAAGAATGCTGCCGAAGCCTTCAAAAAGAACTAATCGGCACAGCACTTGAGAAGTCAACACAACAAGAGAGAGTGCCGTTAGAACGGCACTCTCTTGTTTTTCGAACACACTCCTCAGTCAGCAGAGCTGACAGCTGACTCCACAAGGTCGTCGACCTTCGGTTCCCCTAACTTAGGGGAGCAGCCGAAGATACTTTTTGTTGCTGTCGCTACATCTGACCGCGGTAGCCACTCCTCCCCTAAGTTAGGGGAGGTGCCCGAAGGGCGGAGGAGTGTGTCAACCATTGAAAAGAAAGAATATGAAAAAGAATAATTATCTATTCCATATTACCCTAAGCCTGCTGGCAGTGCTGCTGGCGGGATGCAGCAACGACGACAAGCAGATCCGCGCTGCGGCCCAGGGCTACCTCGACGCCATGGGCAACTACCGCCCCGCCGACGCGCGCCCCTACGCCACCGAGGAGACCTGCAACGTCACCCTGGCATTCTTCGAGATGCTGATGCAGCATACCGACCCCTCGGTCTATGCCAACAATATCCCTGCCACCATCACCCTCGGCGACATTACCATAGCGGAGGACACGCTGGCCACGGTAGCCTTCCACAAGCATACTCCCAGCAAGGAGCAGGACGGCGAGGTGACACTGGTGTGTCGCGACGGACAATGGAGGGTGCATCAGGTGATAGAGGTTCCCGACATGTTGAAAGGCGGCGAATCGCCCCGCACTTTCTCCAAGGAGCAGATAGAAGAGATGCGCCGCAACGGGCAGCAGGCCCGGTAGGGGATTTTCGCGGTGCTACCGCTCCCCCTCGGTGTTGAGAAGACTGTCGAGACCGGCGACCACCTGCTCGTGGATGACTTGGTAGGCTCGGGGATGACGCGTGTAGTAGTCGATGCTGCGCTCGAAGTCCTCGCGTGTGAGTCCGTAGCGGTCGAGGAGGCTGTCGTAGGAGGCTATCATCTCGGCGTTGAGACTGTCGTAGCGGAACTCGGTCTCGATGGCGTAGAAACCTTCGAGGAGGTAGGCCTCTTTGAGGAACGCTGTCATGGTGGGCGCGTCCATCACGTCGGCAGGAATTTCGTCGTGGCGGCAGGCGACGAAAAGGGTCGATAGGACTAAGAGGACTGAGAATGAGAATATACGGGACGATTTCATAGGCTAAAGCAGTTGTGTTTCGCGATGCAAAGGTACAAAAAAAGTTTAATGTTTGGGATTTAATGTTCAATGATTGGAAAAAAGTTCGTATCTTTGCAGCCGATTTGAGAGGGGGAAAGAGGCAGAGAAAACCACACAAGGGAGTATAGCTCAGTCGGTTCAGAGCATTTGCCTTACAAGCAAAGGGTCATTGGTTCGAATCCAATTACTCCCACATCAAGTAAAAGCCGGACAATCGTCCGGCTTTTACTAATGTGTAAATGTGATAATGTGTGAATGTGTTAGTGGGGCGGCAGCTACTTACATATTTACACATTCAAACATTCATGCTCTCAACCATTTTCTTGTATAGGCCGCCGAGGTCGAGGAGCTGCTCGTGCGTGCCACGCTCGACGATGGCACCTTTGTCCATGACGATGATTTCGTCGGCCCGGTAGATGGTGGAAAGGCGATGGGCGATGACGATGCATGTGCGTCCCTGCATGAGTCGGTCGAGGGCCTGCTGGACAGCCTGTTCGCTCTCGGTGTCGAGGGCGCTGGTGGCCTCGTCGAGGATGAGGATGGGCGGGTCTTTGAGAACGGCCCGGGCGATGCTGAGTCGTTGCCGCTGTCCGCCGCTGAGGTTCATGCCGCGGTCGCCCACGGGGGTGTCGTAGCCCTCGGGCATCTGGCTGATGAACTCGTCGGCATAGGCCACATGGGCGGCCTGGCGCACGGCGTCGAGGCTGTAGTGCGTGTGGCCGAAAGCGATGTTGTTGGCCACGGTGTCGTTGAAAAGGATGCAGTTCTGCGACACGAGGCCCACCTGGGCGCGGAGACTGTCGATGTTGAGGTCGCGGATGGGATGCCCGTCGAGGAGTATCTCGCCCTCGGTGCAGTCGTAAAAACGTGGCAGCAGGTCGACCAGCGTGGTCTTGCCAGCACCTGAGGGGCCGACGATGGCCACGGTGCGCCCTTTGGGGATGGTGAGGTTGATGTCCTTGAGGACATAGACAGGGGCGCTTTGGGCGTCGATCTGGTAGGCGAAGGAGACATGGCGGTACTCAATGCTTTGGCCGAAGCCGTCGAGCACCAGGGCGTCTGGTTTCTCGAGGATGGACTCGTCGGCATCCATGACCTCGAAGAATCGCGTGGCGGCGGCGTTGGCTTTCTGGAGGTTGTTGTAGACGCGCACCACCGACTGCACCGGCGGGATGAGGCGTGCGAAGAGGATGACGAAGAGGATGAAGACGGAGCTGAGTATCTCGCCGCTGGTGACGGCCATGCCGCCGAGGATGAGGATGGCGGCGAGTCCGAGGGTGATGAGTATCTCGGAGAGGGGGCTGCTGAGTTCGCGGCGGTTGGCGACGCGGACCATGGTGTGGGCGTATCTTCCGTTGGCGTGGCCGAAGAGACCTGTGCGGTTCTCCTCCTGCCCGAAGGACTTGACGGCGCGGATGCCTCCCAGTGACTCTTCAAGGATGGAGAAGAGGTTGCCGAGGGCGGCCTGTCCCTTGTTGGAGTTGCGCCGCAGGCTCTTGCCCACTTTGCTGATGAGCCAGATGTCGAGGGGCAGGATGGTGAGGAAATAGAAGAAGAGTCGGGGGCTGATGAAGATGAGCGTGGCAGAGAAGACGATGACGTTGAGGGGGTCTTTGGCCACGGAGGTGATGGAGGTGAGCACCCCCCATTCGATATCGGCAAGGTCGTTGGACATGCGGCTCACGATGTCGCCTCGCCGCCGTGCGTTGAAGTAGGAGACGGGGAGGATGGTGATTTTGTGGTATACATCGTCGCGCATGCGCCGGATGATGCCGTTGCGGATGGGGCTCATGCAGAAGCGCGCCAGATAGGTGAACAGGTTGTAGAGGAAGGAGAAGGAGAGATAGCCCGCGGCAATGCCGAGCAGGCAGGGCCAGAGGCCATAGGCCGTTTCGAGACGGTCCATGTGGTAGGTGAGGAGAGAGGAGAGCGTCTCCTGGTCGAGGGCGAAGGCGGGTGCTTCGGCGGGGGGTGTCGAGGTGCCGAAGAGAAGCTCGACAAAGGGCACAATCATCACGAAGGTGAAGAGGTTGAAGAAGACAGCCAGCATGTTGCACAGCAGGTTGGCCGTGATGAGCCACGGGTAGTGCTTGAGGTACAGGAATACGCGCCAGATGTCCTTCATGGGGCTTAGAGCTTGTCGGGGTCGATATGGAATACCGCCTCGGCTCCATTGCATGGGGTGGTGCAGCGGATGGCGCACTCGTCGCACGAGGGCATCAGTTCGCCGTGAAGGCGTTTCTTCACCATGTCGCCCACGGCGTCGCGCAGGCTGTCGATGCCGATGCCTCGAATCACCTCGTCGCAGAAGGCATAGCTGAGCATGGTGACGGCGGTGCGCTCGGGGATGCCGCGGGAGCGGAGGTAGAAGAGCGCCTGTTCGTCGAGCTGGCCGATGGTGCTTCCGTGCGAGCACTTTACGTCGTCGTTGTATATCTCGAGGAAGGGGCGGGTGTCGACGTGGGCTTTGTCGGTGAGGAGTATGTTGCGGTTGGTCACTTGAGGGCATGGTCCTGCACGAGGACGTGGCCGGAGAACCGTGCGCGGGCAGAGTCGTCGACAATGCCTTTGTAGAGTTCGCGGCTGGTGCAGTGGGGACGGGCGTGCTCGACGAAGATGTAGTTGTCGCACTCCTGGTCGCGGTCCATGAGGTAGAGGCCGTCGGCCTGCAGTTGGCAGCCTTCGCCCTGCATGCGCACCACGACATTGTTGCGTACATGTCCGCCGCCGAGGGTGACGGTGCAGATGTTGAGTTGCGCGCCGGCCTGCATGGTGATGTCGAGGTCGGTGAGATGCTGCGAGGGGGTGCTCATCCCCTGCAGGCGGTAGAGTTCCATCGAGGCATCCTCCTCCAGCACGAGGTGGAGGTTCTCGATGTCGGGCTGCGGGGTGTATCCTTTGCCGGCAGAAATCAGGAACATGGGCCAGTCGGCGGGGTCGCACAACACCAGCCGGGTAGGCTCGGCGGTGCGGGTGACGCGGAGTTCCTGCGGCGTGGACGAGCCTTTCCAGTCGTCGCCCCAGATGTTGGGCAGTTGGTCTTTCCTGATCATGGCCGGGCGTTTAGTTCTTCGCGAATCCATTCATAGCCCTTCTCCTCCAGCTCGAGGGCCAGTTCCTTGGGACCGGTCTTGACGATGCGGCCTTCGTAGAGCACATGCACAAAGTCGGGCACGATATAGTCCAGCAGGCGCTGGTAGTGGGTGATGACCACCGTGGCGTTGTCGGGGCGGCGCAGCTTGTTGACGCCGGAGGCCACAATGCGGAGGGCGTCGATGTCGAGGCCCGAGTCGGTCTCGTCGAGGATGGCCAGGGTGGGGTCGAGCATGGCCATCTGGAAGATTTCGTTCTTCTTCTTCTCGCCGCCGCTGAAGCCCTCGTTCACCGACCGGTTGGCCAGCTGGGCGGTCATCTCGACAATGGCCTGCTTCTCTTTCATCATCTTCAGGAATTCGGCACCCGAAAGGGGGTCGAGGCCGCGGTATTTGCGCTGCTCGTTGACGGCCGTGCGCATGAAGTTGGTGATGCTCACACCGGGGATTTCCACGGGGTACTGGAAGCCGAGGAAGATGCCCTCGGCGGCGCGCATCTCCACGGGCATGTCGAGGATGTTTTTCCCCTTGTAGATGATTTCGCCCTCGGTGACGGTATATTTGCTGTTGCCCACGATGGCTCCGGCCAGAGTGCTTTTGCCGTTGCCGTTGGGACCCATGATGGAATGCACCTCACCGGCGTTGACTTCCAGGTCGACACCCTTCAGAATCTCCTTTTCGCCGATGGAGACGTGCAAATTGCGTATGGACAATAATGACATGGTTTGCTGTAAGTGTTTGGATGTTATTCTAATATAATGCTGCGGGGGATTCCATCCCCTCTACAAAGATACAAAATTCCGCGCAAATAACAACTTAATTCGGGAAAAATGTGTACCTTTGCAAAGTGGGAGGAATTCCTGCTTGCATCGTAAGTAAGTATCACGCACGCCGTTAACATGGACAGACAGCTCGTCACGCTCACCACCGACTGGGGTTACCGCGATTTCTTTGCCGGCAAGGTCAAAGGAAAGCTCCACTCGTATATCCCCGGAGTGGAGGTGGTGGACATCACGCATGGTATCGAACCCTTCAAACTCTACGATGCCGTCTTCGTGGTGCGCAACGCCTGCCTCGATTTCCCGCCAGGCACCATCCACATCATCGACGTGTGCTCGTCGCAGACTGCCGAGTGCCCCTTTGTCGTGGTGCGCTACCGCGACCAGTACTACATCTGCACCGACAACGGGCTGCCCTACAGTGTCTTCGGAGAGGACGCCAGCCAGGCCGTGGTCATCGACAATATCAATCAGGAGGGCGACTTCTTCACCTTCGCCGCCAGCGACCTCTTCTGCAAGGTGGCCTCTCTCATAGCCCACGGCGCCGAACTCTCCGACCTGGGATTCCCCGCCGAGCGCTTTGTCCGCATCACCCCATACACCAACACGCCTCTGCCCGACGGCATCAAGACCTTTGTGGCCTATATCGATGCTTACGGCAACGCCGACCTCAACCTCAGCTATGAGGACTTCGAGCGCGAGCGTCGGGGCCGCCCCTTCAAGGTCATGGTGCAGGACCAGGTGCTCACCGAGGTGGTGCACAGCTATGTCAATGCGCGCGCCACGGGCAACAATCGTGCCGCCCTGCTGCTGACAGTCTCCTCCACAGGACTCCTGCAGGTGGCCATCCGCGACGGCTCGGCCGAGCAGCTTCTCCATCTGCGTGCCCAGGACAGCGTCTCCATCCGTTTCGTAGGCCAATAAGGCTGCCCCGCAGGCCCAAGGCCTTGCATCCACAAAGAAAACCCTGCCGACCGGAGGTGGGCAGGGGTGGATTGTATGTTACAAAAAAGAAAGGCGCGCTCAGACAGACTGTTGGCTCCACTAACGGTCGCCTCAGTCGGTCGGTTGGCTCCACTATCGGTCGCCGACCTCCGGCTCTGCAGGGGTGTCGTCGTTGTAGACCTGCAGGAGGTTCTGTATCTCGGGAGCCTCGAAACCGCGCGAGGCGAGGAAGGTGGTGAGTTTCGACTTGCGCTTGGCGAGGGGGTCGGTGGGTTCGTAAGTGGCCCACTTCTCGTCGGCCACATGGCGCATGATTCCGCGGTATTCATCGTCGGGAATCTCAAGCAGGGCGTCGGTGATGAACTTGGGCGGTATCTGTTTGGATCGCAACTGGTAGATGACCTTCAGCCTTCCCCATTTCTGGTGACGCAGCTTGCTGGCGCAGTAGGCTCGTGCATAGCGCCGTTCGTCGATGAAACCCTGTTCGACGAGCTTGTTGACAATCTTGTTGGACAAATCGACAGAGACCCCCCAGTCGCAGAGTTTCTTGCGCACGGAAGTCTTGCATTGCTCTTCGTTGGCACAATAGCGTTCCGCTTTGGCTAACAGCAACATATCTTCTTCTGTGAGAGTAGTAACCATGATGCAAAAGTACGAAGATTTCCGCCACGCACCATCGTAAAATTGGACTTTTTATCAACAAAATGTTGAAAAGCGAAAAAAAAAGCGTAATTTTGCAGCACAATTCTTATACACTCCCGAATATGGCAAAAGGAAGGATACTCTATATTAATCAGGACGTTATGCCCTTTTCGCCCGAGACGTATGCCTCGGCGATGGGGAGACAGTTGCCGCAATATTCCCAGGAAATTGGCCGCGACATACGTGTTTTCATGCCTCGGTTCGACTATGTGAACGAGCGCAAACACCAGCTTCATGAGGTTATCCGCCTTTCGGGCATGAACCTTATCGTCAACAGCTGCGACCACCAGTTGATTATCAAGGTCGGTTCCATCCCCACGGCCCGCATGCAGATATACTTTATCGACAACGAGGAGTACTTCAGCCGCTATGGCGAGACTTTTGACGAGAAGGGCGTGCTGAAGCCCTCCAACGACGAGCGTATCCTCTTCTTCGGCCGCGGTGCGCTGGAGGCCGTCCGCAAGCTGGCCTGGCAGCCCCACCTGATCCATTTCTCGGGATGGTTCAGCGGCATGGTGCCTTTCTACCTGCGTCGCATCAACAAGGAGAACTCCTTCTTCAACGGCACTCGCACAGTCCTCTCGCTCTACGGCGACGACTTCCAAGGTGCTTTCTCGCTCGACCTCGAGCGCAAGATGCGCTACGACGGGGCGACCGCCAAAGACCTGCGTCTCTATCAGAACCTTGACTACATGACCCTCATGAAGGCCGCCATCACCTACGCCAACGGTATCGTGATTGCCGCCCCCGACGTCAACCCCGAACTCGTGGCTTTCGCCAAGGAGAACAAACGCAACGTGATTGACTACAACCCTGTGCAGAAAGACTTCTTCGCCCGCATCAACAAGATGTACGACTCGCTCTGCGGCAGTGCCATCAACAACTGAGAAGTATGAACTAAGAAGCAAGAACTAGGAAGTAAAATGCATTCACACACTCACTCCACAAGGTCGTTGACCTCAGCTCACACATTCATCATCATAGCACTGGCTTTTCTGGCTGCATCCTGTACGGTCGACAAGACCGACCTCGGCCTCGACCTACAGGACCCCAACACCCTCTACCACGGCAAGTCAGGCCGGGTGTTGCTGGAAGGTTGTACGGTGCTTGACGATTCCCTCTCGACGGTGGGATATGCCGCCGGTGTTTTCGGCCACGCAACCTACGCAAACCTTGGCTCGGTTAGCGCTGTGTTGTTCAGCCAGATCTCTATCGCCAACACCACGGGTATCGCCCTCAGCGACGAAGTGGTCATCGACTCGGCGGTGATGACCTTGGTCATCGACACGGTCTATCCCGTCCGTCCCGACTCGTCAACCGTCACATTCCATGTGCAGATGCGCCAGCTGGCCGAGAACATCCAGACCGACTCGAACTACATGGCCCCGGCATTCATTCCCGAATCAGACACCTACTTTTTCGATGACGACGTGACCTATACTTATGGCACCGACAGCATCCGCTTGGTGTTGAACGAGAGCATCTATCCCGTACTGAAGCAGACCTGTACCCGCGAGGACTTCATTGAGCGTGTCAAGGGCTTCAGCCTCAAGATGAACAACTCGGACAACTGCCTCGTGACGGTCAACCTGGCCGCCACCGCCACCCGTATCACCCTCTTCTACCACACTGCTAATGCCGAGGGACTGAGGTACAACTACGTCATCAACAACAACGCCCTCCAGTTCATGAACTACAGCCATGATTACGACGGCACACCTCTGTCCTCTCTTTCAGCCGGCCAAGATGCCTCGGTGGAAGGCTCCAGCCGACTCTACCTCCTTCCTCTGGGGGGCACTAAAGTCCGTCTGAACATGCAGCCCTTCCTCGACACATTCCGCGTCAACCATCCCACCGCCACCATCCACCACGCTGAGCTGCTGCTCCCCACGCCTGCCGAAGGCGACACCTCGCGGTCTGTCCGCATCACCGCCCTGAAGCGTCAGGCCTCGGGTTCGTCGGTCTACGTCACCGATGCCAACGTGCTGGCCAACCCCTACACCTACAGTGGCTTCGATGGCTATTACCACCGCGACAAGGGCTACTACCGCCTGCGTGTCACCCAGCACCTTCAGGAGCTCCTCCGCGAGGGCAAGGACTATGGCACCGAGCTGATTGTCGACGCCCGCCGCTCGTCGGCCTTCCCCGCCGTCATCAACGGCACCGACTCAACCGCCACACAAGGCAACCCCATCCGCATCGAATTCATCTTTACAGAATAAACCATCAAGCACACAAGCATCCAAACCATGAAAAAGACTCTCCTTCTGGCCTTCGCCATCCTCTTGACATCAAGCCTCTCGGCACAAATCAAGTACAAACAGTCCTATGCCACCCATCCCGACCAGACCTATGTCGAGGGCACTCTCAGCGACGACAGTGTCCACATCGGCACCTGGACATGGTGGCATCCCAACGGAAAGGTCTTCCGTCAGGGCAAGTACGACAACATGGGGCACAAGATTGGCGTCTGGCGCACATTCTACAACGACGGGCAGAAGCATGAGGAGTATGTCATGACCGGCTCCGGCACCAGCTGCACGTGGTACGAGAACGGCAGCAAGCAGAGCGAGGTGCCCGTGGTCGACGGCAAGAAGGACGGCACATTCAAGTCGTGGTACGCCAACGGGCAGCAGAAGGACGAAATCTTCTACGAGAACGGCAGCCGCCAGGGCAAGACCCGCGAATGGCACGAGAACGGGAAACTCAAGTTCGAAGGCACCTATGAGAACGACGAACTGGAAGGCCCGGCCGTATGGTACTATCCCGACGGCAAGAAGGACCACGAGGGCCGTCTCGTTGGCGGTGAGCAGGAAGGCGAATGGCTTTTCTATTGGCGCACCAGTGGCAAGCTGGGCATCCGTGGCCAGTTCCATCAGGGCGACGAGACCGGCACCTGGACATACTATTACGAGACCGGCGAGCGTTGGCGCGAAGGCCGCTACGAGAAGGGCTTCCGTCAGGGGCAGTGGACCACTTGGTACGAAAGCGGCCAGAAGCTCCACGAGGGCTCCTATGTCGACGGCAAGGAAGAAGGCGTCTGGACAGCCTGGTACGAAAATGGCAGCCTCGACTACACCGGCACTTTCCATAACGGCCTGAAAGAAGGCCTCTGGCGCGGCGTCTTCGACGACGGGCGCGTGCGCTACGAGATGAACTACCATAACGACCTCCAGAATGGTCCCACCGTCCGCTACCACGCCAACGGCAAGGTGGAACTCTCCGAGAACTACCGCAATGGCGAACGCCATGGCAAATACGCCCGCTACAATTCGGCCGGCAAACCCGAGGAGACGGGCTCCTTTGCCGACGGCAAGAAGCAGGGCCGTTGGATATGGTACGACCAGTTCGGCAACGAGAGCGTCGTGGCCGACTTCAAGGATGGCCAGATGACCTCCATGAAGCAGAACGAACCCGCCAAAAAACAACCCCGCCGTTGAACCCGCACCTCCTCCTGGCCTCCAAGTCTCCCCGCCGCCGTCAGTTGTTGGGCGAATTGGGCTTCCCCCTCGACTTTGTCGATATCGATGTCGACGAGCATCTCGACCATCCTGTGCCCGCCCATGAGGTGGCCGGGCAGACCGCCCTGCGCAAGGCAGAAGGCTATACAGGAACGCTGGGCGAGGGCGATGTGCTTGTGACTGCCGACACCGTGGTGGTGCATGCCGGTGCCGTACTTGGCAAGCCCCGCGACCGCGCCGAGGCCCTGTCCATGTTGCAGGCCCTCTCGGGCGATGTCCATCAGGTCTATACCGGCGTCTGCCTGCGCACCACCCGCCGCAGGGTCTGTTTCACCGAGTGTACAAATGTCCATTTCCGGACCCTCACACAGCAGGAGATGACTTATTACGTCGACCGTTATCGTCCCTTCGACAAGGCGGGGGCCTACGGCATCCAGGAATGGATAGGCATGGTCGGCATCAGCCGTATCGAAGGCTGCTACTACAACGTCATGGGGCTGCCCGTGGCGCGGCTATACGAAGAATTGAAGACGTTGCTGGTCGATTGACACTTTTCTTTCGTCCACCAGTTGGCGCAGCTGATCGCGCAATTCTGTCTCGTCGAGAAGCTGGAGCGTGGCCTGCAGTTCGTCGGCGCGCATGGGCCTCTCCTTCAGGGCATCGAGGATGCGTTGCCGCAGAGGGGTTCCTGTCGTGGTGGCGTGCGACTGCGTGATGCAGTGGTCGCAGATGCCGCATGGGGTTTCAACCACTTCGCCGAAATAGGCTGCCAGCTGCTGGCTTCGGCAGCCGTCCTCCGACAGCGTATAGCGCCGCATGGCCTCCATCCGCTCGCGGGCGTTGTGTTGCAGCTGGGGATAGTCGATATTGGCCAGGTAAAGGTCCTTGGCATCGATGCGCGGAGTGGTGAACACTATCCAGGGCTTGGTGTGGCGCGGGTGGTAGTCCACCACGCCGAGGGCCTTCATGTGGCGTAGCATGTTCTCTATCTGTTGCTCGTCCATGAATGTGCGGCGGGCAATGTCGCGTTCCGAGATGGGCACGGGGGCCGTGAAGATGCCTCCGTACATGCGCAGGATGGTGGTCATCAGGTCTCCGTAGCGTTGCTGCTCCACCTGGAACCTGTAGAGCTCTTTGCGTGAAATGGTGGCATAGAGCGTGCTGCGGGTGTCGTCCAGTTCGGGCACAAGCAGAAGTCCCTCCCGTTCCAGCAGGCGCAGGGTATTGTAGAACTCCGCCAGGTCGAAATGGTAGGTGTTGCAGATGGCCTGTATGTCAAAGTCGAACTCGCATCCTTCGCCCGACCCTATGGGCAGCTGGTAGTAGTTGCAGAGGGCGCGGTACACGTTGGCAATCTGCTGCGACGGGGGATAGGAGGACTCGAAACCCTTCTCCAGCCGGTCGAGGTCGCCGTTGTCGTAGAGGAGCACGGCGTAGGCCTTCTGCCCGTCGCGACCGGCGCGTCCGGCTTCTTGGAAGTAGGCCTCCATCGAGTCGGGGATGTCCAGATGGACGATGAACCGTACATCGGACTTGTCGATGCCCATGCCGAAAGCATTGGTGGCCACCATGACGGGGATTTCCCCCTGTGTCCATTGCTTCTGGCTCAGATTGCGTTCGGCGAAACTGAGCCCTGCATGGTAGAAGGTGGCGGGAACCCCGTTGGTGGTAAGGTGCTGCGCCACCTCGCGGGTGCGGCGGCGGTTGCGCACATAGACGATGCCACTGCCCCCTGCCGTCCGGGCGATGCGCAGCAGTCGGCCCATTTTGTCCGACTCGCGGAAGGCCATGTAGGAGAGGTTGGGACGCACAAAGCTGGACTGGAATGTCTGTGCCCCCGGGCGGAAGCGCAGTTGCTGGCGGATGTCCTCGGCCACGCGCGGGGTGGCTGTTGCCGTCAGGGCCAGCACGGGCACATCGGGATGGTATTGGCGTATGTCGGCAATCTTCAGGTAGGAGGGGCGGAAGTCGTATCCCCATTGCGAGATGCAGTGGGCCTCGTCGACGGCGATAAGGTTCACCTTTGTGCTCCTGAGGTGGTTGATGAAGAGCTGTTGCCGTAGCCGTTCGGGCGAGACATAGAGTATCTTCACCTGTCCCTGCATGCACCGTTCCATGGTGTTGTACTGCTCGTTGAAGCTGGCGTCGGAGGTGATGCATTCTGCCTTGATGTGGCGTTTCTGGAGTTGCTGCACCTGGTCCTTCATCAAAGCGATGAGGGGCGACACCACCAGACACATGCCCTCCATAGCGAGGGCGGGCACTTGATAGCAGAGCGACTTGCCGCCGCCCGTGGGCAACAGGGCTAAAGCGTCGCACCCATGCAGGACGGATTGGATAATCTCTTCCTGCATGGGGCGAAAGGAGTCGTAACACCAGTGTTTCTTGAGTATGTCGGCAATACTCTTCTCTTGCATCCTATCTTATGAGCGTGACGGTGCCCTTCTGGGTGACGATGTCCTCGGTCATGGGCCTGCGGTAGGTGATGACGTAGACGTAGACACCCTGCGGGCATTTCTCGCCGTCGAGGCGGTTGCCGTCC
>CAJOIV010000032.1 GCA_905234665.1 uncultured Bacteroidales bacterium
AGCCAGCTCCACGAGGCCGCCAACTGGGACTACGCCCAGAAGTGCGTCACCTACAAGGACAACCTCATCGACAAGAAAGCCAACGTCAAGAACAGCCAGTTCGCACAGCCCCTGTTCGAGTTCAGCGGCGCCTGCGCCGGCTGCGGCGAGACCCCGTACCTCAAGTGCATCACCCAGCTCTTCGGCGAGCAGATGATGGTGGCCAGCCGTATGGCCACGAACACCGCTGAAATCAAATCGATGACAGTGAGTAACGCCACGGGCTGCTCTTCCATCTACGGCGGCTCGGCCCTTGCCGCTTGATAGGTAACAAACAATTGATTCATTGGTTATTACGTTTTTCATAGCATTTAATATGCTATAATACTGCATTTTACCCGCATTTTTGTCGCTCGGCTTCGCTCTCAGAGCGACAAAATGCGGTATAATAGCGACAAAAATGCGTGGAAAATCTGTTTTTCAACCTGTTATATACTGCTGTTGATGCTATTCAAGTCATTTTCATCACACAGGGTAGTCATATTATGCGAAAAGAGGGGCCGGAAAGGCCCGTTTGTCTTATGGGGAGGCACTCGTAGATACGCGTAGACTACCATTAGATGCGCCGGAACACGTTTATTTCCCTCTAAACATGCGTAAGCACCACTTGGCCCCTCTGCGGTGCAGGGCGTGCCGTATCTTTGCACCGAAATTCAGAAATTCTTATTATCTTTGAACAACAATGTTGCACTTGGTAGTTGAATCTACCGAGAGATATTTTTGCATCAATAGGCAATAAAATCGGAATTTTGTAGTTATAAAGTTTTATTTGTTGCGATAATATCAATCAATATATACTCATCATAGTTCTATGAGTAATCTAAGATTCAAAGTGTTGCAGGAGGCTTTCGCCAAAAAGGCTGTTGCCGTCCAACCTCCTGCGGGTATGGTTTCCGATTATTACGGACGCCTTGTTTTCGGACGGAAGCAGATGGCACGCTATCTGTCGGCAGAGACTTTCAAGGCCTTCTGCAATGTGCTTGACAACGGTGCGCCGTTCAACCGCGAGATTGCCAACAATGTGGCCGTAGGTATGAAGAATTGGGCACTGGATATGGGTGCGACGCACTACACCCACTGGTTTCAGCCGCTCACGGAAGGCACTGCCGAGAAGCACGATGCGTTTATCGAGTATGAGGGACAACCGGGAAGCGACGTTATAGAGGAGTTTTCGGGCAAGCTGCTGGCACAACAGGAGGCCGACGGTTCGAGCTTCCCCAACGGCGGCATCCGCAACACCTTCGAGGCGCGCGGCTATACCGCCTGGGACACTTCGTCGCCCGCCTTCATTGTGGACGACACCCTCTGCATCCCCACGGTGTTTGTCTCCTACACAGGCGAAGCCCTCGACTATAAGACACCTCTTCTCAAGGCGTTGCACGCCGTTGACTGTGCTGCCACGGCAGTGTGCCAACTCTTCGACCCTGCTGTGAGCAAGGTCTATTCCTATCTGGGCTGGGAGCAGGAGTATTTCCTCGTCGACGAGTCCATCTATTCCGCCCGTCCCGACCTGTTGCTGACGGGGCGCACCCTGCTGGGCCACGAGTCGGCTAAAAACCAGCAGCTTGAAGACCACTACTTTGGAGCCATTCCTGCCCGTGTGCAGTCGTTTATGAAAGAGTTGGAATACGAGGCCTACAAGTATGCCATCCCTTGCAAGACACGCCACAACGAGGTGGCACCCAATCAGTTTGAACTGGCTCCCATATACAACGAGACCAATCTGGCCGTCGACCAGAACCTGATACTTATGTCGTTGATGCACAAAGTAGCCAGCCGACATGGTTTCAAGGTGTTGCTGCACGAGAAACCCTTTGCGGGCGTCAACGGTTCGGGCAAGCACAACAACTGGTCGCTTGGCACCGACACCGGCATCGGCCTGCTCACCCCGGGCAAGACACCCGAGGAGAATCTCCGCTTCATCACCTTCCTGGTCAACGTGATGATGGCCGTGAAGAAGCACAACGCTCTTCTCAAGGCCTCGATTATGACCGCCACCAACGCCCACCGTCTTGGTGCCAACGAGGCGCCGCCCTCCATCATCAGCGTCTTCCTCGGCAGCCAGCTTTCGGCGGTGCTGGACCAGCTGGAACAGGCCGACAAAGAGCAGGCCATTATCCTCGACGAGAAACGCCGTATGCAACTCGGTGTGGCTCACATCCCAGAGGTGCTGGTCGACAACACCGACCGCAACCGCACGTCGCCCTTCGCCTTCACCGGCAACCGCTTCGAGTTCCGCGCCGTAGGCTCCTCTGCCAACTGTGGCTGCGCAATGATAGCCCTCAACACCGCCGTCGCCTCACAGTTGCGTGAATTCCGCCAGTCGGTGGATGAACGTATGGCCGCCGGCGAGCAGAAAGAACACGCCATCTTCGAGCTTTTGCGTCAGTACATTCACGAGTCGAAAGCCATCCGTTTCGACGGCAACGGCTACAGCGACGAATGGCGCGAGGAAGCTGGGCGACGCGGACTGGACTGCGAGAGCAGCGTGCCGCTGATTTACGACACCTACACCTCGCCATCGTCGGTTCAGATGTTCGAAGACACCGGTGTGATGAACCGGACAGAGCTGGCCGCCCGCAACGAAGTGAAGTGGGACACCTACATCAAGAAGGTACAGATAGAAGCGCGCGTGCTGGGCGACATCGTCCTCAACCACATCATCCCCGTGGCCACACGTTATCAGTCGACGTTGCTGGACAACGTGTACAAGATGCGGCAGGTCTACGACAGCGAGAAAGCCCGGACCCTCTCGGCACACGACGACTCACTGATTGAAGAACTCTCGGAACATATCTCGACCATCAAGCTGAATGTGGACAATATGGTGGAAGCCCGCAAGCAGGCCAACCACATAGCCAGCGAGCGTCAACGCGCCATCGCCTATCACGACACGGTGCTGCCTTATTTCGACACGATACGCTATCACGTCGACAAACTGGAGCTGATCGTCGACGACGAGCTGTGGCCTCTGCCGAAATACAGAGAGATTCTCTTCTCGCATTGAGAATCGAAAACGGAAACCCAATCTTTAACCCTATCCTACAAACCCTTTTTATGGAAACAAAATTCATCTTCGTCACTGGCGGTGTGGTCTCATCATTGGGCAAGGGCATCATCTCGGCCAGTATCGGGAAACTGCTGCAAGCGCGCGGCTATAAGGTCACTATTCAGAAATTCGACCCCTATATTAACATTGACCCTGGCACGCTGAACCCCTACGAGCACGGCGAGTGCTACGTGACTGTCGACGGCATGGAGACAGACCTTGACCTTGGTCACTACGAGCGTTTTACGGGCATTCACACCACTCGCAACAACAGCATCACCACCGGCCGCATATACAAGACCGTCATTGACCGCGAGCGGCGCGGCGACTATCTGGGCAAGACTATTCAAGTCGTTCCGCACATCACGGACGAAATCAAGCACCGGATGCTGCGCGAAGAGGAGAAGGACGAGCAACTGGACTTCGTGATTACCGAGGTGGGCGGCACCATTGGCGACATCGAGAGCGCCCCCTTTATGGAGGCCATCCGTCAGCTGCGTTGGCAATTGGGACGCAACGCCGTCTGTGTCCATCTGACCTACGTGCCTTATCTGAAGGCTGCCGACGAGCTGAAGACGAAGCCCACACAGCACAGCGTGAAGGAACTACAGGGCATGGGCATACAGCCCGACATCCTCGTGCTGCGCACGGAACGCCATCTGGACGACCACCTACGCATGAAAGTGGCGTCGTTCTGCAATGTCGACCTGGAATGTGTGGTGCAAAGCGAGGATATGCCCAGCATCTACGAGGTGCCGGTAAGTATGCAACGCCAAGGGCTCGATGCCGCCATTCTGCGCAAGATTGGCATTCCTGTGGGCGAGACACCCGCGATGAAACCCTGGCACGACTTCCTCGACAAGCAGCGCAACGCCAAGCGTGAGGTTCATATAGGGCTAGTGGGCAAGTACGACTTGCAGGATGCCTATAAAAGCATACGCGAGAGCCTGAACCTCGCCGCCATCTACAACGACGCAAAGGCCCGGCTGCACTTCATCAACAGCGAGGAAATTACAGAGGCAAATGTCGCAGAAAAGCTGGACGGCCTGGCCGGCATCGTCATCTGCCCCGGATTCGGACAGCGAGGCATCGAGGGAAAGATTATCGCCGCCGAATATACCCGCACCAACGACATCCCGACCTTCGGCATCTGTCTGGGTATGCAGATGATGGTCATCGAATTCGCCCGCAACGTGTTAGGCTATAAGGATGCCAACAGCCGCGAGATGGACGAGAAGACGCCGCACAACGTCATTGACATTATGGAGGAACAGAAGAGCATCACCCAGATGGGAGGCACGATGCGACTGGGCGCCTACGAGTGCGAGCTTGTGAAAGGCAGCCGCGTCTGTCAAGCCTACGGAAAAGAGACTTTAATCAAGGAACGCCATCGGCATCGCTACGAGTTCAACAACCATTATCTGAAGGAGTACGAGGCCAAGGGTATGAAATGTGTGGGATTCAACCCCGCCGCCAACCTTGTGGAGATAGTCGAGATACCTGAGAAGCGCTGGTACATCGGCACCCAGTTCCATCCCGAGTACAGTTCGTCGGTGCTGAACCCTCATCCGTTGTTTATGTCGTTCATCAAAGCCTGTATCGGCACCGTTTGAGAAGTATCTATCTTAGTCCAAAGGGGCAAAGAACAGACATTAAACGTATGGTCTACAGAAAATTCTATAATACGGGAGGGAACAGGCTTACACCTGAGGAGAGGCGCCAGGCACAAGAACTCGGGAAATGGGGAGAGGAGAAGGCTGTGCAGTATTTGAAGGATAACGGGTATGCCATCCTTGAGCGTAACTACCGCAAAGGGCATCTGGAGATAGACATCATCGCCTATTACGAGGGCCTGCTGGTCGTAGTAGAAGTCAAGACACGTTCATCCGACACATTCATGAGGCCGGAAGAGGCTGTAAACCATAAGAAGCGGGTAGACTTGATGCGTCTTGCAAATTATTATATCAAGAGTCACCGTATGACCGAGGAGGTGAGGTTTGATATAATCTCTATCGTAACCAATGCCCAAGGAACCGACATCGAGCACATCAAGGATGCATTCAACAACTTCCACAATTGACGGGAACAATCCTCTATTGTAGTTAGGGGATTCTTCAAGTATTGGCTGACAGGCCTTCTTATAGCGAGCGTTAAACCATCCCCCAGCTGTCGCGGTCAAGGGAGCGGTAGGTGATGGCTTCGGCCAAATGCTCATGGTTGATATCGGGAACGCCTTCGAGGTCGGCGATGGTACGGGCCACCTTGAGGATACGGTCGTAGGCACGGGCCGAAAGGCCAAGACGGTCCATAGCCAGACTCATCATCTGCTGGCAACGGGCGTTGAGAACGCAATAACGTTGGAACAGTTTGGTGTTCATCTGAGCGTTGCAGTGTATCCCAGGGTGCCCCGCAAAACGGGCCGTCTGGATGGCTCTGGCGGCAATCACACGTTCCCGGATGGCTGCACTGCTCTCCCCAGGGCTGGATGTCATGAGTTGCTCGTTGGTGAGAGGGGCCACTTCAAGCTGTATGTCAATTCGGTCGAGCAGAGGCCCTGAGACCTTGTTCATATACTTCTTGACGGCTCCCGGCGGACAGGTGCAGGCTATCTTAGGATGGTTATAATAACCACAGGGGCAAGGGTTCATGGCGGCGATGAGCATGAAAGTGGCGGGATAGTCGATGGTCATCTTGGCACGTGCAATGGTGACACGACGCTCCTCCAGCGGCTGGCGCATGACCTCCAACACCTGACGCTTGAACTCAGGCAGTTCGTCAAGAAAAAGTACACCATTGTGGGCCAAAGAAATCTCGCCGGGCATGGGGTTGGTGCCTCCCCCGACAAGAGCGACATCTGAGATGGTGTGGTGAGGCGCACGGAAGGGCCGCACGGCCAGCAACGAGTCTTCCTGTCGCATCTTGCCCGCCACACTATGAATCTGGGTGGTCTCCAAGGCTTCTTCGAGCGACAAGGGAGGAAGGATGGAGGGCATACGTTTGGCCAACATGGTCTTACCGCTACCCGGAGGTCCTATCATGATAACATTATGCCCTCCGGCGGCGGCAATCTCCAAGGCTCGCTTGGCTCCTGCCTGCCCTTTCACGTCGGCGAAGTCGTAGTCGTAGTGATTCAGATTGTTGGCAAATTCGGCCCGGGTATCTACAATCGTCTGTTCTATCTCCCCTACCCCATTGAAGAAGTCGATGACCTCCCTCAGGCTATGGGCCCCATATACTTCAAGATTGTTGACAATAGCGGCCTCTCGGGCGTTGGCGGCAGGCACTATCAAACCTTTGTATTTCTGTTTCCGCGCTTCGATGGCGATGGGCAGCACGCCTCTGATGGGCCTGAGGCTGCCGTCGAGGGACAATTCACCCATGATGACATACTTCTCCAGTTCCGCCCGCTCGGCACTTATATGATTCATGCCGGCCAGCATCCCAACGGCAATCGGAAGGTCATAGGAGGCACCTTCCTTTCTCAGGTCGGCGGGAGCCAGGTTGATGATGGTTTTCTTGCTCGACATCTTACAGCCTACCTGCTCAAAAGCCGAGAAGATGCGCTCCGTACTCTCTTTCACTGCATTGTCCGGCAAACCCACCATACTGAGCCCAATACCGTCACACACGTTCACCTCTATGGTGATAATGACCGCGTTGACCCCTATGATGGCACTGCCGAATGTCTTTACAAGCATAGCAATTGTTATATTAGATACGACTGCAAAGGTACACAAAAAAGTTGACTTATGCCATGTTCACTGCGTTTTTTCCTGCATTGACAGAAAGACCCGTTTGGCTATCAGTTGTCTATCGGGGAAAATCATTCCTTTGCATGTGCCCACACGGGAAACAAAAGTACACTTTCTTATCCATCCCCTGATTTTTAACCCATAGTCACCACAGTAGTCAACCCTTCAATTCCTTCAACGCACGACAGAGTTGGTCGGGACAGGAGGTGTATTTGTCCCCGCAACGGATGCCGTCGAGTTTACTGATTACGTCGTCGATTTTCTGACCTGTCACCAATCGACAGATACCTTGCAGGTTGCCATTGCACCCTCCCAAGAAATACACTTGTTGGATGATGTCGTTGTCATCGGCCGTCACGTCGATAAGCACCGAGCAGGTGCCTTGCGTTTGATATTGGATATGCTTCATGTTTTGGCTTTTAGTTTGTCTATACGTGCTTCCCTTTCTGGATAATCGCTGCTGCCACTTCTATCTGTTTCATGCCTGTAATCCCTGTTTTCGGTTGCAAAGATACGCATATTTCCCGGAACGGCAAAAATAAATCTCACTCGGGGCGTTGCCGGAGCAACCTGCCGATAGGTCTATTTGCAAACAGAATCACCGCATTGGGCGCTGCCTTAAAGGCTCATGGCTCCTTTTTATAGCGACCTAACCCACTGAGCGGTACTATATTCTGAAAATATTTCCTCTCTTCTGCGCCTATCTCGGATTTTTTGCGTACATTTGCAGCGGAATAGAATCAACTAAACGCAGAATCATCATGAAAGACATTACACCCGTCAACGGACAATTCGCAATGCCCACACTGCCTTATGAGGCTCTGGGCGAAGTCATCAGCAAGGAGACCCTTTCGTTCCACCACGGAAAACACCTGAAAGCCTACGTGGACAATCTCAACAAGATGCTGCCTGGCAGCGGACTGGAAGGTCTCACGCTCGCCGAGGTGGTGTGCAAAGCCGAGGGAGGTCTCTTCAACAACGCTGGACAGGTGTTGAACCATACCCTGTATTTCGGGCAGTTCTCCAACACTCCGAAGCCCATGAGCACAAGACTGACAGCCATGATCGAGAAGGCCTTCGGATCTATCGAGGCTTTCAAGAAGGAGTTCGAACAGAAAGGTGTCACGCTTTTCGGCAGCGGCTGGGTCTGGCTCAGCGCCGACAAGGATGGGAACCTGGTCATCACGCAACAGCGCAACGCCGAAAACCCGATAACCGACGGACTGACGCCACTGCTGACATTCGACGTGTGGGAACACGCCTACTATCTCGACTACCAGAACCGCCGCGCCGACCACCTGGCCGCTCTGTGGCAGTTTGTCGATTGGCAGGTGGTGGAAGGCCGTCTGTAACCTTCCTGTCCCTGCGATACAATAGCGAGGCCCGGCTTCTGCCGGGCCTCGTTGTTGTTATTACCGTTCAGGCGTCCTATGCCAGCCATCCGAGGATGTCGCCCTTCTGGACTATCTGGCCTTGCTTGACGCAGGTGTCTATCAGGCGGCCGCCCTCGGGGAGGATGACGTTCTGAAGGCCGTAGGCGGTCTGTAGGATGCAGAAGGTGTCGCCTTCATTATACTCGCGACCCGGCGTGGGGGGCACGGACGAGTTGAAGTCCAGTTCCCATAACAACTGACCTTTGGCGTCAGCCACCACAGGCACTGCGTTGGCATGCTGAGCGGTGATATAGTTGGGCGTGAGGGTGACCGACTCGACTTTGACCGCCGACTGGGCGGAGACAGACTTGCACTCTTTCTCAGCCCTCAGCTGTGCCACCTCTTTGTTGAAACGCTCCTTGGCCAGTCCCGACTTGTAGTCGCGGTACTGACGGTCGTGCATGGCCAGCTCGAAGAGCTCTTCGTCATCCTCGCCACGGTCCCATCCGTTCTCCTCCATCTCTTTGATATACTCAGGCAAAGCATCGGGATAGGCATCCTGCGGATTGCCTTCGTAGAACTCGAAGCCATTCTTCTTGGCCAATTCGACAATCTCGGGGGCCAGGGGGCCAGGCAGTTTGCCGGCGCGGCCCAGAATCATATTCCAACTGTCTTTGTCGATCTGGCTGAAACGGGGTTTGCCCTGTGCCAGTGCCATGATATTCATCAAGGCGATATTCTTGGTGTACTGGCTGAAGGGGGTCACCAGCGGGGGATAACCCAGCATAGGCCAGATATAGGCCACCTCCTGGAACAGCTGCACGGTGAGTTCGTCAAAGGTCACCTCGGGCTTTCCATTCTTTTTGAGGGCCATATTGATGGCGTTGTGCACACCCTTCAGGTCGCTCATCATGCTGCCCATCATGCCGCCGGGCAGACCGCAACCCACCAGCATCGAGGTGCAGATACGGTTGGCGGGGTTGACATACAGGCCCAGAAAATCGTCCAGGAACGACTGTGTCAAGGCGCGGGCCTCCATATAGGCCTTCATGTTGATGTCCTTCACCAGGAAGCCGTCTTCCTTCAGCATCGCTTGCACGCCGATAATACCGGGGTGCACCATACCCCATGCCAGAGGCTCCATAGCGCAGTCGATGACATCGGCACCTGCACGGGACACCTCAAGCACCGAAGCCATGGCGAATCCGGGACCCGTATGGCCGTGGTATTGCACAAGGATGTGGGGGTATTTCTTCTTGATTTCATACACCAGCTTGCCCAGCATCGTGGGACGGCCGATACCGGCCATGTCTTTCAGGGCTATCTCGTCGGCTCCGAACTCCACCAGTTTGTCCACCACGCCCATGTAATACTCCACCGTGTGGATGGGCGAATAGGTGATGCTGAGGGCGGCCTGGCTGATCATACCGGCCTCTTTGGCGTATTTCACCGACAACTCGAGGTTGCGGGTGTCGTTCAATCCGCAGAACGAGCGCATAATGTCCACGCCCTGGGCCTTCTTCACTTTGGGCATCAGCTGGCGCACATCCTTCGGCACACCGTACATGCGCAGTCCATTCAGCGCACGCTCCAGCATGTGGGTCTGGATACCCGCCTTGTTGAACTCCCGGGTCCAGGCGCGGACCGACTTGTTGGGATTCTCTCCGTACATCAGGTTCACCTGCTCGAAGGCTCCACCGTTGGTCTCTACGCGGTCGAAACAGCCCATGTCGACTATCGCGGGGGCTATCTGCTCCAATTGGTCTTTGCGGGGCTGGTATTTGCCCGATGACTGCCACATATCGCGGTACACCAGGCTGAATTTTATCTCTCTTGCCATTTCTTGTTGTATAGTGTATTGTTCTATTTGTTTATTTTGTAATCCATTGCGGGAGAAACGACCTTCTCCCCCAAGATGCAAAAGTACGAAAAATATCCGATTTATCATTGTTTTTCTCCTTTCTGTTGATAAAAAACACCCGCTCTGATGACGCAAAGCGGGTGATATTATGGCAATCTAAATGGAATAACTACTGATATTCTACTACGTGCTTGGGAACAGCGAAGTGATGTTGCAGGCCTCGGCGGTTCCGTAGCCTGCCATCAGCAGACCTGCGGCATACACCGCAACCTTGAGGATGAACTTCAGCCAGCCCTTCACGCTGTCAGGGATTTCTTTGTTGCTCATGATTTCTGTGTATTAGATGGTTCTGTAATCTGATTAGGGGTTTGTCTGTGCCGACTCTGTCTCCTCGTCGTCATAGGGGGTCAGGTAGTCCTGTTTGTTCACCCCACCGTAGCTCTCGATGGCGGCCGTGCGGGCCGAGACGCTCGTGTAGTCCGACAGGACGTTGTTATTCACCGTCAGGCGCTGCGTGCTGACTTTCGTCTTGCCTTTCTCTATGCGGCTGTGGATCCAGGCCACTCCGCCGTTCACCGACGTTTTGGTGGCGAGGTAGCCGTCCATCGTGGAGAACATCGCCTCGCTGACGACATCCAGGAGCTTTCGTGTCGAATTGACTCTCAGCCTCACGCGGCCGGCCTCGATACGGACCTTGGGGGTGCCGTTCTCGTCCGCCGACAGTTGCTGGACGAGGAATCCGATGATCTGGTCGCCCTCGACGAAATCGCGGTTGTTGTCCAGCACGGCTTTCGAGAAGTTGCCCACGGTGGTCTCCGAGTCGATGACAAGGTCGCCCAGCGAGATGTCGCTTTTCATCTTTCCGCCATTCTGCATGGTGACCCCGATGGTGGGAAGCGACCCTTGCGACATGGTGTAGGGGGCTGCCACACAGGCGTTGTGACGCACCTCCTCGCGCTTCAGGTAGACATTGTTGATGTCCAGGTTGGTAGCCATGAAGGCGTTGAAGTCGCTGTGTCGGATTCCCTTCCTCTCAAACGAGGGTTTCAGGTTGCCCGTAAAGCTGCCCCACATGGCAACGATGTTTGCCCAGCCCATTCGGCGAATCATCTGTTTTGTCGACCGCACGGGGACGGCCTTCTTCTCCACCTTCTGCATGGCGATGGTGGTGTTCTTGTTGCGGGAGAATGTCCAGCTGCCTGCGCTGTTGCGCAAACAAGTGTTGATACCGGTTAAAATAGCCATAGTGTTTTCTTTGTCCGAGGTCCGCCCGTTCCTTAGGCGGGTGTTTTGTGGACCTCGCATCTCCGGGGGGAGAGGGCCGGCGCCGTTTGCCCTGTTTTTCCCCCCGGGAGACGATGCAAAGATACAACCTCCCATACCCCACAGAAGGGCCTATTGGACCGCTACGTTCCGATAAAGTGAAATAAATACCGCTATGGGCCGCTCCAAGCCCTTTTTTGGCCTTTTCGAGGAGCGCCGATTTTTGCAAAAGGGGGGTTCGGAAGACTGTTTTTTCATTTTTTGGGGGTCTTCCCCACCCCAAAAACCGCTAAAGGTTGAAAAGGCTGCGGGCGGTGGCGGTGGTCGTCTCGGCCACCTCGGCGGGTGTGACGCCGCGCAGGGCGGCGATATGGGCGGCGACGAAAGGCAGATAGGCGCTCTCGTTGCGTTTGCCGCGATAGGGCACCGGCGCAAGGTAGGGCGCGTCGGTCTCCAGCACAAGGCTTTCCAGCGGGACGGTGGCGGCAATGGTGCCGAGGGTGGCGTTCTTGAAGGTGGCCACACCCCCCACACCGAGGCAGAAACCCATCTCTATGGCTTTGTGTGCCTCTTGCATGCTGCCGCCGAAGCAGTGCATCACTCCGCGGTAGCGGGGCCTGTTCAGCCGCTTCAGGAGGCCGAAGAGTTCATTATAGGCCTTGCGCACATGCAGGCATACGGGCAGCCCCAATTCGTCGGCCCATTGCATCTGCCTTGTCAGGGCCTCGCGTTGCTGTTCTATATAGGTAGTGTCCCAATAAAGGTCGAGACCCACTTCACCCACGGCCACATACTCCGTTTCCCCGCCAAAGAGTCTCTGCCTGACAATCTCCAGCTCCGCCTCGAAACCATCGTCCACCGAGGTGGGATGCAGCCCCATCATCTGGCGGAACCGCTCGGGGTACTGCTCTGCCAACTGCTCCTGCCGCCCGTGGCTTTTGCTGTCGATGGCAGGCAACACCATCAACTCTACACCTGCCTCTACAGCGCGTTGCACCGCGGCATCGCGGTCTCCGTCAAAGGCTTCGTCGTAGAGGTGGGTGTGGGTGTCTATCACTGATGCAGAATGGGTTGCTTGAGGGTGATGAGAATCTCCGAGAGTTGGTCATACACCGCCAGCAACTCCTTGTCGTCTTTCAGCAACCTGCGGTGGATGGCGAGTGTCCGGCTGTCATTGCGCACGGCGGGGCCCGTCAGCTGGTAACGCACATCGCCGTAGAAGGCCCGCTTCACAGTGGTAAGCATGATAGGATGCAGCACCTCGAAGGGCACATCGTGTTCGCGGCATATCTTCTGCGCTATGGCCGTCAGCCCGTTCTGGAAGTTGTTGACAAACACTGCCGAGAGGTGGAGCCACTGACGCTGCTCCTGCGTGGTGCAGTACACATGGGGCGACACCCTCTTGATGAAGGAGGCAATGTCGTCGCACACCCGCGAGGTGTTGCCCTCTATACAGAAGGGCAACTCGTCGTATTCAATGGCTGCGTCGCGGACAAACGACTGGGGCGACCATAGGACGCCGTAGCGGTTGCTTGTTTCCTTCAGCACCTCCATCGAGGTGGCTCCCGAGGTATGCACCACCAGCGCGTCGACGGTCCTGAAATCCAGTGCTACGTCATACAAGGCGTTGTCGGGAATGGCAAGGATATACACATCTGCGTCTTTCCGCAGATTGCGGATACTGTCTGCCACCTCGGCCTCCACACGTCCTGCCAGCAGGGCCGCGTGGTCAGGGGTGGGCGAATAGACCTGGTCGATAATGTCGCCATGCTCATACAGGGCAAGTGCCAGATGGGTGGCGACGCTACCCGATCCAATAAAAGAGACTTTCATTAGTAAGTAGTTGGTATTAGTAAGGTCAGTTGTTCGGGTAGTAGAGGAGGTTTAATATTCATCTTCCTGGAAGAAGAAATCTTCTTTTGTCGGATAGTCGGGCCAGAGGTCTTCAATGTTCTCGTAGGGGTCGCCTTCGTCCTCTATTTCCATGAGGTTTTCGATAACCTCCATCGGTGCACCTGTGCGCTGTGCGTAGTCAATCAACTCGTCTTTGGTTGCGGGCCACGGTGCATCTTCTAACTTAGTTGCCAATTCTAGAGTCCAATACATAACTATTGTGTCCTGTCAATTTTTTGCAAAAGTACACTTTTTTCTTCTATATGCAAGTGTCCTCTGTGTTATTTTTTCTAAATTCAGTTTGTGTAGATCGACTCCTCCGCCTTTGCGGCCACCACCAGATAGCGCGAGAGGACAAAGAGGAAATCCGATAGGCGGTTGATATAGCGGCCGATTTCGTCCGCCACTGGGGCTGTCTCGGCCATCTCCACGATGCGCCGCTCGGCACGGCGGCATACGGTGCGCGCCACATGGCATTGCGCGCCTGCCAGCGTGCCCCCGGGGATGACGAAGTTCCGCAGCCGGGGCAGACGTTCCTGCAGGCGGTCTATCTCGCCCTCCAGCTTCTCCACGGCGTCGTCTGGCAGTGGCGGCAGCTCATACTTGCAGTCGGCCTCGGTGGCCAGCAGGGTCTGCACAATGAAGAGGTTGTTCTGCACCCCTTTGAGGATGTCGAAATACCCTTCATGCTCCGTGCGTATCATCTCGGCCAGCACTCCCACATGGGCGTTCAGTTCGTCCACGGTGCCGTAGGCCTCCACGCGCGGGTCGCATTTCTTCACCCGCGTGCCTCCCACCAGCGAGGTGGTGCCGTTGTCGCCCGTCTTGGTATATATCATATTCTCTCTACTGATTTCACTTCCGGGATGACCTTCTTGATGGCCGTCTCGATACCTTGTTTGAGGGTCTGCATCGCATGGGGGCACGAGCCGCAATGGCCTTTCAGGCGCACGATGACGACGCCTTCGTTGGTCATGTCCACATATTCCACATCGCCGCCGTCCTGCTGCAGGTAGGGGCGGATCTGCTCCAGCGCGTTCTTCACGCGGGGCTCCACAATCATTTTTTCTTGGTCTGTCATAATTCTCAATTATCAATTTTCAATTTTCAATTTCCCTACCTCCGCGATGGTCCTTTCGGCCACCTCCATGAAGGCCTTGCTCTCGGGGGTCTCCTCCTCGGACCAGAGCGACACGGGCTTGCCGTTGTCGCCGCTCTCGGCGATGCTCTGCACCAGGGGTATCTGTCCCAGCAGGGGCACGCCGGTCTCCTTGGCCAGACGGCTGCAGCCCTCCTTGCCGAAGATGTAGTACTTGTTGTTGGGCAGTTCGGCGGGGGTGAAATAGGCCATGTTCTCCACAAATCCCAGCACGGGGATGTTCAGCGTCTCGAAGAGCTGCACGCCCCTCACCACGTCGGCCAGAGCCACCTGCTGCGGGGTGCTCACGATGATGGCGCCCGTCACGGGCAGCGTCTGTGCCAGCGTCAGCTGCACGTCGCCTGTTCCCGGCGGCATGTCCACCACCAGGTAGTCTATCTCGCCCCACCAGGTATCGGTGGCCAGCTGCTTCAGTGCGCCGGAGGCCATCGGGCCGCGCCAGGCCAACGCCTTGTCGGGGTCTACCATGAAACCTATCGACATCAGCTTCACGCCGTAGCGTTCCACGGGCTGCATATAGGTCTTGCCGTCGTGCTGCTCGCCGTAGATGTCGTTCTCCCCGATGTTGAACATGATGGGGATGGAAGGGCCGTAGATGTCGGCGTCGATGAGGCCCACCGAGGCGCCCGTCTTGGCCAGCGACACGGCCAGATTCACCGCCACGGTGCTCTTGCCCACGCCGCCCTTGCCGGAGGCCACCACGATGACGTTCTTCACGCCGGGCATCAGCTCGTGCGGGTCGGGCTGCTTCACCTCGCGAGAGGTAAGGTTCACTGTCACCTCCGCGTTGCGGTCCACATACTCGTGGATGGCCGCCACGCAGTCGTCACTCATCTTTTTCTTCATTGGGCAGGCAGGGGTAGTCAGCACCAGGTCGAAGGAGACTTTCTGTCCTTCCACCTTGATGTTCTCAATCATGCCCAGTTCTGTCAGGCTGCGACCCAAATCCGGGTCGTCCACATGGCTCAACGCCATCTCTATTTGTGTAGTAGTAATCATCTTATAATTTTCAATTCTCAATTTTCAACTTTCAACTTTCAATTCCCCAGCGCCTCTATGATGGCCTTCTCCAGTTCCGCGCCGCGGAGGTTGCGGGCGATGATTTTCCCCTCGCGGTCAATCAGCACGGTGGCGGGAATCGACATGATGCCGTAGGTATTGCCGCCCGACGAGGTCCACCCGTTCAGGTCGCTCACGTGGTTGGGCCACAGGAGGCCGTCGTCGTTGATGGCCTTGAGCCATGCGTCGCGCTGCTTGTCGAGCGACACGCTGTATATCTCCAGCCCTTGGCTGTGGTATTTCTTGTAGATATTCACCACGTTGGGGTTCTCCCTCCTGCAGGGGCCGCACCACGAGGCCCAGAAGTCCACCAGCACCACGTTGCCCCGCAGGTCGCTGAGTTTGCGGGTCACGCCGACCTTGTCTTTCATGGCGATGTCGGGGGCCTCCATGCCCGGAAGCAGCAACCCCTTGAGGCGGGTGTCGATATGGGCGACAAACTGGTTGGTGGGGTATTTCTTGATGAGGCCGTCGCGCACCGCCATGTAGAGCGTGGCGTACTGCTCGAACTGATGCTCGAAATAGGTCACCAGAAAGGCGCTCACCAGCACATTGCTGTTGTCCCTCACCAGCTGTTCCACCTGGCCGGGCACCAACGCCTGCGTGGTGGGGTTCGTCGCGCTCATGATGATGTCGTTGAACTGGCGGTACACCTCCATGTTCTTCGACCCCTTGCATGACGTTATCTTGTATTGCCCCTGCTTGTCCTCCGTCTCGAAATAGACAATGTCGGCCTGCACTTTGTCGCCGGGCTCCATCATGAAATGGAGCATGGCACCCTTCCGCCCTGTCTCTGTAAGGACAAAGAGTGTCGGCTCCTTGATGTCGAGGGGTATCTTCTGCGATGTCTTGCTGTTGGAGCTGTTCTGCAGGGTGTCGATGGCCACCAGCTTGTCGCCCGCCACCTTGTTGAGGATGGGGTATCCCCCTTCGGGCAATCCCTCTATATGGAGTGTGAGGCTGCTCTTCTGTGCCGCGGCCGTGCCCGCCAGCAGCAGGAGGGTCATCAGGAGTGTCAATGTCTTTCTCATATTGTTTTCTTTTCTTGGGGTTATCTATTCTGGTTGATAATCTTTCTTGTTCTTTGCAGTTCTCTGTCGTATGTCATGGTGACCCTGTAGTAGGCGTCTTCCCCGTAGAGGCTCTGTGCCAGATGGGCCTTGAACAGTTGGACCATCTCCTGCCCGTGCTGGGCTATGCCCTTGGGGTCGCGGGCTATGCCTTTGGCGTCGGCCCGTTTCAGGAGGGTCTGCAGGCAGTCGCCCTCTGGCGTGTATCCTTTGACGAAGGCCTCCACGTCGGCATATCTCTCCTTCAGCGCGAGGCTATGGCGGTGCAGGTAGTCTATGGCGCACTCGGTGATGACATGGGCTCTCACCACCTCGTTGTAGTATTTCCAATTGCCGCCCGTCTCATAGGCCAGCACCGTATCGGGCTGGATGCCGCCACCGCCGTACACCTTGCGTCCCTGCTTGGTGTAGAACACCAGGGTCGTGTCCGTCGTGTTCAGTTGCAGACGGTCGGCCACGCTGTCGACCACCAGCATCCGCAGCAGGTAGTCCGAATAGTACTCGTCCGTGCCTTTCTTGTAGGGCCGCTGGATGCAGCGTCCCGACGGGGTGTAGTAGCGTGCCGTCGTGAGCGACAGACTTGCCCCTCCCGGCATTTCCAGCATGGTCTGCACCAGCCCCTTGCCGAAACTGCGCCTCCCCACCACCAGGCCTCGGTCGTTGTCTTGCACCGACCCTGCCACAATCTCGCTGGCACTGGCCGAGCCTTCGTCTATCAGCACTGCCATACGCCCCTCCACAAATAACCCCTTGCCGTCGGCAAAGAAGTTCCTGCGGGGCTGGTGTGCTCCCTCGGTGTAGAGGATTTTGTCCTTCGCGGGGAGGAATTCCTGTGCCACCTCTATGGCGCTCTCCAACGAGCCGCCACTGTTGTCGCGCAGATCCAGGATAAGGCTCTTCATCCCTTGGCGGAGCAGCTTGGCGAGTGTCTTGTGCATCTCATAGCCTGTGGTGAAACTGAAACTGCTGATGCGTATATATCCCGTGGTCTTGTCCAGCATCAGGCCGGCCATCACCGTGGGACGGAAGATGACGTCGCGCTTCACACGAAAGCTCTTCTCCTCGTCACCCGCGCCACGCTGCACACCTATCTCTACAAAGGTGCCACGGGGGCCGCGGATATAGGTGGCCAGCCCATGCTCCTGCTTGGTGAGGCCTTTGCCGGTCACCTCCAGGGTGTCGACCCGCACGATGCGGTCGCCGGGCAGCAGACCGGCCCGCTCCGCGGGCCCGTCGGCAAACACCTCGTCCACATACACCGTATCGCCGTAATAGAACATCCCGATGCCGATACCTTCGAAGTTGCTGTACAGCTTCTCCTCGTTTTCCTCGGCGTCATGGGCCGTGATGTAGTAGCTGTGGGGGTCCAGCTGGCCCAGCATGGCGGTCATCATCAGGCCCGTCAGCGAGTCGCTGTCTATGTCGATGGTGTCGACATATTTCTCCTTCACCTCACGGACGAAGGCCTCCACCGTCTCCGCGAGCTGTGACTCCCGGGAAGTGGCGCCCACACCCATCCTCGCCAGATTTGGCGCGGTCATCAGCCCTATCAGCACACCCAAAAGCATGGCCACAAGGACTATAGCGTATGTCGACTTCTTTGGTTCCATCGTTGTTACTGGTAGAGAAACGACACTCCCCGCTTTTTATTGTCATAAAACCTCATAAAAATCCTTCCCGTCAAAAAAATCCTTCGGCGCACACTTTTTTCTCTCTTTCTGCGTTATTGTCTGCATGAATGCAATAGAACTCGTCATCGCAAACTCCAACGAGCGCCGCATGGTGCCGCAGGGCATCTCGCTCGCCGACCTGGCACGTGAATACTACGCCGAGCTGGGCCGTCCCCAATTGAAGTACCCCATCCTTGGTGCATTGGTCAACAACGAGGTCCGCAACCTCAACCACAACATCTACAAGCCCAAGACCATCCGCTTCTTCGATGTCACCCACACCCAGGGTTGGCGCATGTACCAGTCGTCGCTCATCTTCATGCTCTACAAGGCGGTGCGCGACACCTACCCCGACATGCACCTCTCCGTCAAGCACTCCATGCAGGGCGGTTTCTACTGCACCCTCGAGCCCGCTGCCCAACCCGGCGCGGAACAGCCCCAGGCCCCCGTCGACCGCTTCGCCGTGGCCAACAACGTGCGCAACCGCATGCTTGAACTGCAGGAGGCTGACCTGCCCTTCGGCCGTCGCACCATGCTCTTAGCCGATGCCGCCGACCTCATGCGCAAGGAGGACGCCCCTCAGACCGTCAAGCTCATCGAGGGCCTCAACCAGATGTACATCGAGATGCAGTTCCTCGACGGCACCGTCCACAAGATGGCCTCCATCCTTGTGCCCTCTACTGGATGCCTCCGTTCGTGGCATTTCTGCCCCTACGGCAATAACGGCTACCTCCTCCAGATGCCCGACCCCCAGCACTTCGACCGCCTACCCATTCTCCCCGACACTCCCAAGCTCTTCTCTGTCTTCCAGGAGCACCACCACTGGGCCAACCTGCTCCATATCCCCACCGTCACCGACCTCAACCGCATCGTGCGCGCCGGCGGCGCCAACACCCTCATCAATATCTCCGAAGCACTCCACGAGAAGAAATACGCCGAGATTGCCGACATGATCTACCAGCGGCGCGACCGGGTACGCATGGTCCTCCTCGCAGGCCCTTCCTCCTCGGGCAAGACCACCTCCTGCCGCCGTCTCAGCATCCAACTCGCCGTCCTCGGATTCGATGTCAAGCAACTCTCTCTCGACGACTACTTCATGTGCCGCGAACGCACCCCCCGACTCCCCAACGGCGAATACGACTTCGAGTCCATCAACGCCCTCGACCTGCCACTCCTCAACGACCACCTCAATCGCCTCATGCAGGGCGAGAAGGTCGAGATACCCACTTTCGACTTCATCAAGGGCGAACCCACCTACACCGGCAAGAGCATCCAGCTGCAGGACAACAGCGTCATCGTCATCGAAGGCATCCACGCCCTCAACCCGCTGCTCACAGCACAGGTGCCCGACGAGGTCAAGTTCCGCGTCTATGTCTCTGCTCTCACCCAGATAGCCATCGACGACATCAACAGCATCCGTAGCAGCGAGAACCGTATGCTCCGCCGCATCGTGCGCGACAACAATTTCCGTGGCTGGGATGCCTACAACACCCTCCACCGTTGGAACGAAGTGCGCGCCGGCGAGGAGAAGCACATCTTCCCCTTCCAGGAACAGGCCGACGTGATGTTCAACTCCGCCCTCCTCTACGAGCTGGGAGTCCTTCGCGTCATGGCCGAGCCGCAACTCAAACGCGTCCCCATGGACTGCGAGGAGCATGCCGAAGCCCTTCGACTGCTCAACTTCCTCGAGCTCTTCGAACCCATCGACCCCAAATTCGTCCCCTTCACCAGCATCATGCGCGAATTCCTCGGGGGCAGCAGCCTCATGTATTAAGGCTCACCCCCACCACTGCATTCCAACCCAACGGGAGAATCAGCCTCTCCCCCCCACCGTTGCGTCCCAACCCAACGAAAGAATCGACATCCTCCCCCACCGTTGCGTCCCAACCCAACGGCAAAGGATATTGGTTTTTCAGCCTTGTTTGAGCAGCAAACACAGATGAAAAACCGATATCCTTTGCCACCCATTCCCAACCACCCATTCCCACCTCCAAAGACCCACCCCAAAAGACCCAACCACCCATTCCCAACCCCCAAAAACCCAACTCCCAAAGACCCCAAAGAAACCACCCCCCAAAAGCACCACCCCCAAAAGACCCACATACGCAGAAACAACAGCGAAGGGCACCCGCAGGGGTGCCCTTCGCTTGGGTATTAGGGAGATAGGATGCCCTATCTGACGATCAGTTTCTTCACCATCGGGGCGTTGCCCTCCGAGGTGATGCGCACGAAGTAGGCGCCTTCGGCGAGACCCTCGATGTCGAGCGTCTTCTCGCAGTCGGCACTGCACTCCAGCGTCTCGGCAAGCACCTCGCGGCCGCTCAAGTCGAGCACCGCGATGCGCACCTTGCCGCTGATGCCCGTCACGGACACCGTCGTGGCGCCCTTGGCCGGGTTCGGGTAGAGCACGCAGCTGGCGGTCGTCACAGCGTCGATGCCGACGCTGCCGAAGGTGGCTGTCAGTGTCGCGTTGTTTTCCGTCAGCGTGTAGCTGCGCGTGGCATCCGTGTTGCCGTCGCTCCAGCCCGTGAAGCGGTAGCCCTCATAGGCCTCGGCGCTCAGCGTCACCTGGTCGCCCAGACGGCCGCGGTAGGTCGTGGTCTCGACGCCGTTGATGGTCACAGAACCGTTGCCCTCGACAACAATCGTCAGCACTGCCGTGCTGTCGACGTTCTGGGCGAAGCACAATGAACGTGCGCGGGTTGTCGGTGTTGTCGTCACTCCAGTTCACGAAGTGGTAGCCGGCGTTGGCCGTGGCGGTCACCACGATGATCGAGCCTTCGGCATAGGTGCCGCCGTAGTTGCTCAGCGTACCCATTGCCGGGTCGTTCACCGTCAGCGTCACGGTGTACTCCGTGATGGCGCTGGTGTCGTTGCTGAAGTTGGCAGTCAGGCTGATGTCGCCCGTCACAATCAGGCTGCGCGGGTTAGACGTGTTGCCGTCGCTCCAGCCGCGGAAACCGTAGCCGGTGTTGGGCGTGGCCGTCAGCGTGGCAGTGTCGCCGAAGTTGTACGTGCCGCTGCCCGTCACAGAACCCATCGACGCGTCGCTGGGCACTGCCGTCACCGTGTACTGGTTCGGGACGAAGCCCGCCGTGAAGGTCGTGTCGCTGGTCACCGTGATGGTGCGCGTGGCGTTGGTGTCGCCGTCGTTCCAGCCCGTGAAGTGGTAGCCGGTATTCGGCGTGGCTGTGATGGTGGCAGTGGTGTTGTAGGCATAGGTGCCCGTGCCGCTCACGGCGCCCATCGTCGGGTTGGCGTTCACCACCGTCACCGTGTACTGGTTCACCGTGAAGATGGCCGTGAAGGTAGTGTCGCTTGTCACCACGATGCTGCGCGGGTTGGTGGTCACGTTGTCGTTCCAGCGCGTGAAGCTGTAGCCAGTGTTGGCCGTCGCCGTCAGCGTCGCCGTGGCGTTGGCTGCATAGGT
>CAJOIV010000033.1 GCA_905234665.1 uncultured Bacteroidales bacterium
AGCCGACCGCATGAACTTCACCTCGCTGAGCTACTTCAGCCGCTACTGCACCAAGCACCTCGGCCAGTCGCCCAGCGACTACCGCCGCAGCCTCCAGCCGCAGGGTTTGGAAAGTTGAAAGTTGAAAAGTGGGTAGTGGATAGTGGGTAGCATTTGTGGTCATGTGCTACCCACTACCCACTATCAACTCATTTAGAATTTCCATCCGAGGCCAAGGGTAAGTTTCATAGGACGAACCCACATATCACTGTTATGGTCAAAGGCCAGAAGGTCGGTTAGAGCCATCTGGGCTGTAGCGTCAACAAAGAGTCCACAGGGCGTTTCATAGCCTGCCATAAGTCCAAAACCGGAATGGCTGTCAGTCATGGCGAGAGTCTTCTGCCCTGTGGTCGCATCCACATCGATGACATGATGGTAGGGGTTAAATGCACCATCGGCAGTGCTGAGTCGTCCCCATGTTACAAACTCCGTGTAGGGTCCTACACCCACGAACCCCCAGCCTGTGTGGGTGTTGCCAAAACGCCAGCTGGCATAGACAGGAATCTCAACGCTGGCCGAAATGAGCGGGCAACTAATGCCATCCATCGTCAATGTGCTACGCTGAAAACTACAAAACGTGTTGAAGCGGATGAAGAATCGCTGTCCGATATTGAAGTCAAGGAACATGCCGCCCTCAGCTCCTGCCAAAGGAGAGGCAGTGATGTCGCGTGGAATACCATGCAGAACCGGCTGCGATAGGTTTGCGTTTATCCGCACACCGAAATTAACAACCTTGGCCGTATTTGTTTGTTGTGCACACGCCAGCAGGGGCACCGTTGCCATAAGGATTGTGACGAGTATTCTTTTCATTTCTGTTTTTTTATATTGTTAAACGGAAACCTATTCTGATGCCGCCCAGGTCGCGCCCTCCAAGGCCAGAAGTGTAGGTTAGACGGCGTACATAGTCTATGCGGATGCATCGCAGGATGTTTTCAATGCCGATGCCAACTTCGATATATGGTGTAGTCGTGAAGAGTGTGGTGCCTTCGGGGAGCGCGTAGAGGCCTTCATACCCAAACCGTGGGTTGTTTTTGGGCGACAGCGAACCATAAATGCCGCTGAATGAAAGTACCTCGCGCAGTTTCAGCTTGTTCACCAAAGGGATGCGGTTCAGTATCCACCCCTTGAGGTAATAGGTGGCGTGGAGTGCCACCCATTGGTCGGCGACAAACTCCATTGGGTGCATAAGGGTGAAGGCGTTGGGCGAGAGGTACAGCGAGAGGTTGCTCTGCGGAGTGAAGAGCGACGGCAGCGGAACACGGTTCCACACCACACCTGTGTGCAGGCGGGTGTCGATATGACCAAAAGAAGAGAGCCAGAATCGTTTTTCGGCAATGATGTCGGTGCGCTGGTAGGTAAAATGGTGGTCGGTGCGTCCCAGCGTGTGGCGCAGACGGAAGACGGGAGCATCTTTGCTGAGGTTGAAAGGAGACTCTTTCCCCAAACGGTTGTTGTAGAGCGGTTCTCCGGGGGCATAGCGCAATTGCAGACCCGCTTGCCAATCGGCAAAACGGCTCACGGAGGCAAGTTTTCCTCCAGCTTCCATACGGCTATAGGATAAAGCCCCCGCCGGCTCAATGTCGGCATATTGCAACCATGCATCGAGACTGAGGCGGTTCTGCCATTCGTGCTCGTAGCGCAGCCCTACACGGCGGGCATACTGCATAGCTGTTGGCGGCAACGAAGGCCAGCGCGACATAAGGATATTGTCGCGGTCTAGCAAGTCGGTGCTTTGCCCTGGGTTCTCAAGGTCGTAGGATGTGCTGAGGTAGAGTGCGTGGCGGAGCGACTCGTAGGGATGATATTCCTTGGGACGGAAACTGTAGATGGCTGTGGCCGAGTATTTCAATCTGAGGTCGCGGGTGCCGAAAGCTAAATAACCCTGCGTGAACCAATGGCTGCTGAGGTTGGAAGTGGTCATTCCTCCTACTCTTAGGCGCAAGCCCTCCACAGGATTCAGGCTAACCATATTGTATATAGGGCCAATGTCGAAAAGACTTTGTTTGCGATCATTTGCCGTGGAGATATATCCCGACCCGAATATCTCAACCATTTTGATAGCAGTATTGAATTCGGGCACACGACGCAGTTCCGAAACAAGACTGTCGATGACTGTTTCTTTTGCAGTCAGCGGCACAGGACGCAATACTTCGATTTGCGAACGGCTTGTTGCTCCACTACTATCCTTTCCATCCAAGGAATACACTCCGTGATGTGCATACAACTGTCTCCAGTTCTTGAAGATATAGAATCGGGCGTAGGTATGTATTTCCTTCGACTGGAGGTGTCCGCTTCGCGTAGAGGAAAATGTCTCGTCAAGGCTCAAGTCACTGACAAAGTTCATATTAATCTGTGGCGGAACGCTGATAGAGTATCGTTTCAGCATATGCCCTTCGACTGAGATGTAAAGATGTCCGGTAAAGCCGAAGCTCTCGCGGTTAACAGGCACGAACAATAGTTTCACACATTGTTCTCCATCAATAGCAACAGTGTCCTCAATGTAGTAGTGGTAGTAGCTGACTGCCAGCGATGACGATAAAGGGCTAATGAATCGATTAAGCATCAAATCAATAGAATTGTCAAAGATGTCGATGCGCGTGAACATAGCGTCGAGGTTGGTCGACAGGCCTTCCCTTTCAAGAATATTGTCAATACCCTTTGACCGTCGCGATATTTCACGATTTCCTTCAGTCAGCACCTCTCGCAAACTTACCGTCAACACAGGAGTTTGGTTAAATTGAGAAGTGTCTACATATTTGCGCAGAAATGCAAATTTCTCTAACAACGCATTTCTCTCAAAGTCGAAATCAAATCTGTCGAGTGCCAGTATGGTCTTCTGGTAGGTCAGTTGCGAGGTGTCTCCCAATGGGCGTTGGTTCTCCTTGTGGGCAATCACGTCGTTCACCAAGTCTACGGCAGGATTGTTTTTACGGCTGTATCTGCCTTTTCGTCGTGAGGCTGTGATTTTTACTTCTCCGAGGTTGTAGATGTCGGGTTCAAGTTCGAAGCGCATTTCTTTAGTGATGCGGTTGGCGTGAAGAGTAACAATCTGTTTTTTGTAGCCTACGAAACCAACCGACAGAGTTATCAGTCCTTTATTATTTTCAACCCGGAAGTAGCCATTGCTATCGGCCACAGCCCCAATCTGTGTGCCGACAAATACAACCTGAGCGAACTGTACCGGCTCGCCAGTTCGCACATCAACAACAATCCCTTCGGCGCCTGTCGTTGGGGATTCCTGTTGCGCCAATAAGCCTTGGGGCAACAGGACAGACATCACCAATAAAAGAAATAGTCTTTTATGCATTGTTTAGAGGAATGCTAATTACTGTTTCTTTGCAGTTTGACTAGTCTCCTCGGTATGCTGACGGCTGGCGGCTACGCGTTCTTGGTTTTGGCGGTGCAGTTCTTCTTCTTCGCGGGCGATGCGGGCTTTGGCCTCCTCAAGGGTCTCGCCGTCACGCATAAGGTATTTCTTGACGAAGGCGTCGCTGATGCGGGTGAATCCTTCAACCACTCCGTTCTCGATGGCTTTGTATCCCTTGACAACGCCATCCTCAATCTTCTGATAGCCGTTTTTCACCGTGTCGGCCACACGCTGCATTTTGGTCTCTTCCATATTCATTGTTGTTTTTTTGTGTTGGAGGGATGGATGGAGAGCGTGATGCTGACATCGCCCTCCCCGGCGCGGACAAAGGCGCGCACCTCGTCAGCCGACATATTGTCGAGCTTGCCGATTCGGGTGTACGACCACGAGTGGCTGCTGTAGAAGATGCAGACGTTGTCGCCCTCGTACAGCACCAGGTCGCCCGCCGAGGTGCCGATTCGGTGGTCGTCGGTCGGGAACGACTGTCCCAGGGCGCCGACCTTCTCGAACCCGCCGTAGTCGTGGGCGATGTAGGTGATGTCGCCCGTCTGCAGGGCGGCCATCAGGGCGTGTGTCGCCACATTGTCCTCGAGCGTCACCGAGTGGGTCTCTTCGCCGATGGTCACGTAGAGTTTATCGGCCAAGGGCTCGCCCATCGAATTGTCGCCCTTGGCGCATCCGCCTAGCATCATCGCCGCCATCATCAGTAGTGCTGCCTTCTTCATAAATGAGAGCCTTGTAAAATCAGAATGTTCATGAATGATAATGTTTGATTGTGTTATTGCTTAATTGTTTGAGTGACTTACTTCCCGAACACTTCCTTGGCTTTGTCCATCTTGGCGGGGATGTCGACGCCGAAGGGGCAGCGGGTCATACAGGCGCCGCAATGGGTGCATTCGCCGGCATGGCGGGGTAGGGCATCGTACTTGGCCTGCAGCTCAGGGGTCAAGCCATCGGTTTCAGCCTTGTCGAGCAGCTCGTTGACCTTGGCGATGGGGATGCTCTGGGTGCAGGGGGAGCAATGGTTGCAGTAGGTGCAGTCACCGCCTTTGTCGGCAGCAGCACGTGTGCCCACAGCGGTGTAGTCCTTCTCAGCCTCAGTGGCGTGCATCCAGTGGAGGTCGGCCTTCAGCTCGTCGAGGTTGTCGATGCCGAGGATGCAGGTGGAGATGCAGGGCTTGGCCAGACAGTAGGCGATGCATTGCTCGGGGGTGTAGGCCACGCCGAGGGGCGAGGTCTTCGCGTCGAGCAGGCGTCCGCCGCCGCCGAAGGTCTTCATCACCGTCACGCCGATATGGTGCGTGGCGCAGTAGTCGTAGAACTCGACGCGCACGGGGTCGATGCCGGCCTGCAGGTTGTCCATCGCGCCCTTCTCCCAGGGGATGGCGCCGCCGCGCAAGCGGTCGAAGGCGGGGTTGAGGCTGAACATGATGACCTCCACCCAGCCGCTCTTGGCGGCCATCAGGGCCACCTCGGCATTGTGGCTGCTGAGACCTATGTGCTTGATTTTGCCCTCTTTCTTCAGTTGGAAGACATAGTCGAGGAAGGGCGAGTTCTGTATCTCCTCCCATTCCTCACGGCTGTCGGTGATGTGTATCATACCCACCTCGATGTGGTCGGTACCCAAACGTGCGAGGAGATCCTCGAAACCGGCCTTGGTGGAGTCGAGGTCGCGGGTGCGGGTGTGCTGCCCGTCCGCCCAGATGGTGCCGATATGGCCCTGGATAATCATCTCGTCGCGACGGCCTTGCAGGGCGTAGCCGATGTTGGAGCGCGTCTTGGGATTGGCGTCGTAGATGTCGATGTAGTTCATGCCACTGTCGAGAGCCATCGTCATCAGTTCGAGCGATGCCGCGCTGTCGAGCTTCTCGAAGCCTCCGCAGCCGATGCTGATTTCACTCACCATCAGGCCCGTGTTGCCCAGCGGACGGAATTTCATGTCGGTCTGTTTCTGCTGCTGCTTGCAGCCCACGGCCACAAGGCAGAGTGCGGCCAGCGCAAGGGTGTATACTTTCTTCATTTCTCGTCAATATTTACAATGGTGTACTTCTTGGTGCCGAGGCCGATGGCTTCGGCGTGGTCGATGGTGTGGGTGCCGTGCTGCTTGTCGATGCGCGAGAGGAGGTCGGTGGGGTCGTTGGTGGCGGTGACCTGCTGGTTGTTGATGATGTCGACGCAGGCCTGGTCGAGGGCCACGGGGTCGGTGGAGGCCAGGATGCCGTAGTCCTCCAGCTTGACGGGGGCGGGGTGGTCGACGCAGTCGCAGTCGATGCTCATGTTGTTCATCACGCTGATATAGATGATTCCCTGCTTCTTCTGGAAGTAGTTGACAACCGCCTGTGCGGCAGCCGCCATGCTCTCGAGGAAGCCGTCCTGGTCGCCGATGAACTCGGGTGTCCAGAGCTTGGCCATGTCGAGCACCTCCATCTTGCCGGCGGAGTGGATGTAGGCCTTGCCGTTCTGGCTGGCGCAGCCGATGGAGAGGTTCTTCAGCGCGCCGCCGTAGCCGCCCATGGGGTGACCCTTGAAGTGGTTGAGGGCAATCATGAAGTCGTAGTTGGCCATGTGGCCGCCCACGATGTCGTACTTCAGGTGCGTGGTGTCGGCGACGGGGATGCGGATCTCGCCTTCCTCGTCCATAATGTCGACTTTGAAAAGTGGAGTGAAGCCATGCCGCTCAATGATTTTCCAGTGGTTGGCGGAGCTGTTGCGGTCGTCCTGCTCATTGCCGGGGCCGCTGCTGTAGGCGGTGTTGCACTCCACGATGGTGCCGTCGACGAGCATCACGAGGTCCTTGATAAGTTCTGGCTTGAGGTAGTTGGGGTTGCTCCCCTCCCCTGTCGAGATTTTCACCGCCACGCGCCCTTTGGCCTCCACGCCCAGCGCCTTGTAGATATTGACCAGCGCCTCGGGCGAGATGTCGCGGGTGAGGTAGACGACGGCCTCGCCGTCAGCCTTGGCGGCGGCAGGTGCCTGCGGTTTCTGTGAATTGCAGCCGACCATCAGCAGGGTGGCCACAGAACAAAGGGTAAGCATCAATTTCTTCATAGTCTGTATGTGTTTGTTGTTTGACGTGTTTTCCTGTTACAACGTCATTTTTCCGTTTTTATTGTCCACCCTTCCGCCCCGCCGTAAGGACAGCAGGGGGCAGAGTGTTGGTATATAGAAGTGGGTTGCCCTCCCGTCTCTGTCTATATGAGCGGCAAACTGGGTGTGGAAGTCAGTGAGTTATGTACGCAGTAAGGCGTCATGGAGCTATTTCACTTGTTTTGCCTGCATCTCCGGCTCGCGCCGGCAGTCCCACATGGCAACGATATAGATGACATCGTCCTCAACACGATAAACCATCTTACTCAACCCATCCACGACGATACTGCGATAGGTGACGGGACGGTCGGCAAACAGCGGGTCGATGGTGCCTATGCCAGGATGGCGCACAATCATATCGACAGCCTCATCGACATCGTCGAGAAACTTCATCGCATGCCTTTCTCCGAAACGCCCGTAGATATAGTCGGCAATATGGTCTCGCTCCCCTTTGGCGTGATCGGTCCATTCGTATCTCATACCGCTTCAGCCATTACAGTCTCATCGCGTTTCATGTGCGCCTTGCGGGCAATCCTCTCTCTCGCTTGGCGCATCGACTCTTCGTGTGGTATGGTGCGCCCGGCGGCGATATCGGCCTCTGCAGCGTCGAGCATGGCGTTGATTTCCTCCATCGTGTAGGGCTTCAACTGCTCGGACTCAATTTCTTCATTCTGCTCAATGCGGCTGCGGAAGGCGTCGCGCACCCATTGCGACTGCTGCCGGTAGAGCGTCCAGAGCGCGTCCACCGCCGAGATGTCCTGATAGTTTGCTGCTGTCTGCATATTCAATTCTTTGTCAGGTTATTCAACAAAAGCACCCTCCCTTGTCGTATTTCTTTTCAATTTGCAAAAGTACGCATTTTTCCCGACACGGCAAAATCTTTTTCACCGAGACCCTCCGGGATGCGCGGCGGTGTCACTCCCGGCGGTAGCTGTCGATGGCGGCCTGGCGGGCTTCGGGGGTGACGTAGGGAGCATAGGGAAGGTCATAGGGCGAGGTGGGGAGGCCCGTGACGACGAGGCGCTGGGGACTGACATTGAAGCGGTCGCCGGCCACCCGGAGGTGTATCCACGCCATGCCGCCGAAGACCGGCACCGAGGCCCCGAGGTAGCCCCCGACGACGGCAAAGGCCGCGGGGCCGGAGCCCGTGGCGGCGAGGGGGGTGGGACAGCAGGCGTCGAGCTGGACGAGGGACGACGAGACCCTCACATGCGGCGTCTCGTCCGCCCCGAAGTAGCACTGCTCGACGGCCAGGGCGACGATCAGGTCGCCATGGACATAGTGGTCGTTGTTGAGCAGCACGGCGCGGCTCAGGTCGCCGACGGTGCTCCCCTCCCCTATGGCGAAGTCGTCGCCCAGCACGATATCGGTGCGCATCCGCCCGTCAGAGGCCACGCGGATGTCGATGGGTGGGAGCACGCCGAAGGAGACATAGTAGGGCGCGACCACGCAGGCGCCGTGCCGCGCCTGACTGCGCGTCAGGTAGACATCGCAGAGTCCCAGATTGTGCGACATGAAAGCGTTGAAATCGGTCTGGGCACGCCCCTTGCGGCTGAAGGCCCCGGCCAGCAGTCCGTTCATCGACGACCAGAAGGAGACCAGGTTGGCCCATCCCACCCTGTTGGCGAGTTGCGCCTCGCTGGCCTTGCGGACGCTGAAACGGTCGATTTTCTGTTTTGCCACGGTTCTCCCGCGGCGGCTGTAGAAGGTGTATGCACCTGCCGAGCCATTGAGTTTTGTTCCTATACCTGTGAGTGTTGCCATACCTTTGTAAATTGATAATTGATAATTGAGAATTGAAAATTGGCCGGTGTCCGGCTGACATTAATTGAGAATTCCCTCTCAGGAATCCGGATGCAAAGATACGACCCCCTACACCCCACAGGAGGGCCCAAGTGGCCGCTACGGGCCAATAAAGTCCGATAAAGACGCCTACGGGTTTTCCGGCGACACTATGGGCTTTTCGCGATGGATGATTTTACAAAGGCGTGAAAGACAGATCAGAGAGTGACCTTCTTCGCCCGGTCTTCGCCTTTTGTTCGCTCACATTCCGAAGAAAAGGCGAAGCAGAGGCGAGCCAAAGAAGCAGCAAAGGCGACGCAACGGAAACGCTACTCGCCCGGGACAAATTCCTCGCAGGTATGGTCGGAATAGAGCAGGATTACCTTGACGAGGCGTTTCTCGCCAGGAGTGGCCTGTACGGGTACAGATGCCGGAGCGGATTCGTACAGTCGATTCTCGTCGAGTTGAGGTTTCGGCGCCTCCACGAGGGGCTGTTGGGCCACCTGCGGGGTCATCGGGGCGGGGTCGGCCTGCGGCTGCGGGAACGCGGGGACGGGAGCGGACTCAGGCTGCGGGGAGACAGGGGCGGGTGACGGCTCAGGCTGCGGGGGCGCAGGAATTGGAGCAGGCTCTGGCTGCGGGGGCGCGGGAATGGGGTCGGGATCCATGGACGGTTCGGGGTCGGGGGCCTGCATGGGGGTGGAGGCAGGAGGCTCGGGGATATCGAAGAGCGACTGCGAGAAAAGGTCAGGCTCTGACTCTTGCTGCGCGACGGCCACGGGTGCCGAGGGGGTGGCCGGGTCTACCAGCATGTCGTCTGTGCCGAACATAAGCCAATTGATATTGATGTCGGGCCACCGCTGCATAATCTTCATGATAAAGTCGAGACTGGGCTTGTTGCGACCATTCATGATGTGGGAGAGGCTGCTGGGCGGGATGCCGAGCTCGGAGGCGAACTGGCGGGGCGTGATATTTTTGTCCCGCATAATCTGGTTGATTCTTTCTATCATGGTGCAAAAATGTTTCTGTTTCGTGTCGGGAAGAAATGTTAAAAGCGTTTTCGTGTTTCCAAATGGAAACTGCCGAATTTGACGAGACAAAAATACGACTTTTTTCCGACATGAAAGAAAAATTTTTCACATTTTCCAATTGTATATCACCGAAATTACTAAAGTATAGATTAAAGTAATAACATATTCTATCGTTGTTTTTCAACGAATTATATAATAATACAAAACAACACAGAAAAAACTCAAAATAAAGCGCCGAAAGAATGAAGTAATACATTAATAAAACAACATATATAACTGAATTACAATGTATAGAATAGTATAACACACATTTAACCCCGATTTTAACAATTTTCCAAATGTGAATCAGTTTACAATTGGAAAATCCACAAAAGTAAACAAGAAAAACTACTGTTTTCCAATTGTAAAATGTTAAAATTCACAATTAGAAACTACCATATTTCACAAATGGAAACACTCTTGGGAAGCAGGGGCGGTATCCCTGCAGAGTCCCCCAACTGAAAAAATCGTCCAGACAGCCCTCCCGCCTGCCGCAACCCGATTCAGGCGATTCTCAATGTTAAAAGGATATTAACATATTCCACGCCTCTCCCACCCCACCCCGGAACCTGGAAATGACCAACGGGAGGCTGTTGAAAAAAAAGATTGTAGAGTTTGTTGCTATATGAGAAATTGTTTGTATCTTTGCAATTTGGAAACCCGGGGTCCGGGTCGATATTATAAAGAACAAACACACACAAAATCAATAGTTCACAATGAAGAAGACCCTTGCAATCGTTGGACTTGTCGCAATCTTCGCCATGATGGCTGCCTCGTGCACCCACCACACCTGCCCTGCCTATCGCGGCTCGATATCCGAGGTGGTTGAATAATGGCCGGAGAGAGGAAGAAATTCCGATTCCTCGCGCGTCTGGTGCAGAACGGCACGATGGACGCGGGTTATATTGTTTTCCCTTACGACATCAGAAAAGAATTTGGAAAAGGTCGCGTCCGTGTGGATGCGACCTTTGACGGTATCCCCTACCAGGGTAGCATTGTGAATATGGGCGTGAAGGATGCCGAGGGCAATGTGTGCTATATCATCGGCGTGCTGAAATCCATCCGCCAGCAGATCGGCAAGCAGTTCGGCGACGAGGTGGAGGTGACGGTGAGCATCAAGAACTAAAAATTTGCCTGACGGGCAATAAACAGAACCCGATGGCGTTATTTTGTGAGAAACAATATCTGTTATGGCAACACTTACATTGACATACGACGGGCGCAACAAGACTGCCCGCAGCATCGTGGAGATGCTCCGCTCGCTTGACATCTTCCAAGTCACGGAAAAACCTGCCCGCAAGACCGGCATCGAGCAGGCCATGGAGGATGTGGCAGCAGGAAGGGTATTCCATGCCTTGGATGGTAATGATTTAATCCGGCAGTGCTTAGCCGACTGATTATGTACGAAGTAACATTTACAAGTCACTTCAAGCATGCCGTCAAACGGTGTGCCAAACGGGGGCTTGACGTAAACATAATATCCAAGATTGTCGACCTGTTGCGTGTTGACGGTAAACTGCCTCGAAAATACCTGCCCCACAAATTAAGCGGATACCCCGGCAACAACACTTGGGAATGCCACATTCAGCCCAACTGGCTTCTTGTATGGGAACAGAACGACACGCAACTCACATTGCTGATGCTTGATACAGGCACTCATGCCGACCTGTTCAAATAGCCTCCATACCACCGGCTGGGGCTATTATGACACAAGAGAAGGTGTCCTATAAGTCCCCGAAGGGGACAACTGCAAATAGCCGGGGAGGCAATCCGAAAAAGACGACCCAATACCCCATAGCCCCGAAGGGGCGGCAGAAACTATTTCCTGTATATACCTTTCAGCCTAACAGCTTGGTGAGTTCCTCGATGCGGGCGCGGATGCGGTCGATCTGCCCCTGCAGGAAATCGTCGCTGTATTTGGCGTCGCAGAATCCGTTGCCACGGGCCACGTAGGCCGCGTCGTCCTCCATGTCGACAGCCAGCTCTTCATAATTGAGCAGCAGCTTGCGCTGCTGCTCAATCTCTTTCAATATGTCCTCTCGTCTCATCATTGTTGCTGATTCTGTTGCCTCGCGTCACAAGCGACGCTCGGCGACGAGTCATCAGAGACCGATCTTCTCGTTAACGATCTTGAGGATTTCAGCCTCCTGGCGGATGGCCTCGTCCTCGATGGCCTGGGCGCGGGCGAGGATGTCCTTCTTGAAGGCTTCATCCTTGAGCGACGAGGCGTTGATCTTGACATTGAGGTGGGCACCCATGACGGCGCTGCGGGCGGCGAGGGCTCCTACCCCACCGTCGGTGACGCTGGCGGGGTTGCCCCACTCGACCATGGCGCGGCAGACCTCGAAGGCCTCGAGGCTGCGCTGCATGGTGGTGAAGGGCACCTCGGTGGCGAACTTGGTGGCCTCCTGGATGGCGGCGCTGCGGGCGGCCTTCTCGTCGTCGGTCTTCTTGGGCAGGCCGAAGGCGTTCATAATCTTGTTGAAGGCGTTGGTGTCCTCGTCGACGAGGCGGAGCAGCTCGGTCTTGAGGGCCTGTCCGCGGACGGCGACATCGGAGAACTTCTCCCACTCGTCGTCGTAGGCGGCCTTGCCGCCGGTGAGGTTGGCCACCATGGTGCCGAGGCTGGCGGCGAGGGCACCCATGTAGGCGCTGACGCTGCCGCCGCCGGGGGCGGGGCTCTCGGAGGCGGTCTCGTCGCAGAAGCCGGTGCAGGTCAGGTCGACGAGCTTCTTCTGCGAGTGGTCCTCGATGAGGTATTCGATGACCTTCTCCTTGGGGTCGAAGGGCTTGAGGTCGTCGAGGCCCATGCTCTTGATGGCCACTTTCATGATTTCCTCCTCGCTGACGCCGAGGGAGCGCTGCTGTTTGGCCAGGTAGTACTTGCCGGCGTCGATGAGGACGCTCTTGGGGATGAGGCCGACGATCTCGCAGCCGGTGACGCGGATGCCGCGGTTCTGGGCGCAGCGGCACACCTCGTCGAAGCAGAGGTGCACAGGGGTGACCTTGATGGAGGTAATGTTCATGGAGACCTGCGCGATGCCGTAGTCCTCGATGTACCAGCCGATGGCCTTGGTGCCCTTGAGGGTGCCGGGAATCATGATAGCCTTGCCGTTCTCGTCCTTGAGGGGCTTGCCGCTGGGCTTGCCGCCCTCGCGGGCGGGACGGCCCTTCTCGCGCACGTCGAAGGCGATGGCGTTGGCGCGGCGGGTGCTGGTGGTGTTGAGGTTGTAGTTGATGGCCACGAGGAAGTCGCGGGCGCCGACCTGGGTGGCGCCGGTCTGGGCGACATGGTCGTTCCACTCGTTGGGGCCGAAGTCGGGCTTCCACTGGTCGGTGCCGAGGCGCGAGGCGAGGCTCTCGTACTCGCCGGTGCGGCAGTAGGCGAGGTTGCGGCGCTCGGGCATGAAGGCGGCGTTCTCATAGCAATAGATGGGGATATTCAGCTCTTCACCAAAGCGTTTGGCCATGCGGTGGGCATACTCGACCACCTCGTCCATGGTGATGTTGCTGACGGGGATGAGGGGGCAGACGTCGGTGGCACCCTGACGCGGGTGGGCGCCGTGGTGCTGGCGCATGTCGATGAGCTCGGCGGCCTTCTTGACCACGCGGAAAGCGGCCTCGAGGACGGGTTCGGGCTCGCCGACGAAGGTGATGACGGTGCGGTTGGTCGTCTGGCCGGGATCCACGTCGAGGAGCTTCACGCCGTCGACCTTCTCTATTTCGGCCGTCACCTGGTTGATGATATTCATGTCACGGCCCTCGCTGATATTGGGCACGCATTCGATTAATTGCTTCATGGGTATCGTTGTTTAATGGTTAATATACACTTCGATGTCAACTCCTTAGGCGAAAACCCACCCGGAAATGACAACTGCAAAGTTACGCATTTAGACCGACATAGACAAAATTATTTTCCCACGTCGGAATTTCTTCGTATCTTTGCAATCGGAAATTGAGCGCAATACTATGGCAACAACCACCAACACACAGCCGCAGATGGCCATCAAGGAGGTGACTATCGTAAGCAAGACGAGCAACTCGGTGTCGATACGATGGATTAAGGCCACCGACAAGGAAACGCCAAGAGAGAAACTGGCGTACACGGTCACGTGGTGCGTCGCCCCCTACAAGTGGGACAACAACATCCGCAAAATCGGCGAAAAAAAATACGACAACGATAATTACGTCATCACCGGCCTGGAGCCCAACACCACATACGACATCATTATCTACGTGCGGGACGAAGGCGGATACGAGAACTCCTACGCCAAGACGACAGTGACCACGCTGGCTGCCTCCTCATCCGCACCCTCCACCACCCCGACCCCGACTCCCGACCCTCCCAAGAACACGCAGCCACAGATGGCCAACAAAGAGGTGACTATCGTAAGCATGACGAGCCGCTCGGTGTCAATACGCTGGAGTAAGGCGACCGACAAGGAGACGCCGCAGGAGCGACTGGCGTACACGGTCACGTGGTGCGTCGCCCCCTACAAGTGGGACAACAACATCCGCAAAATCGGCGAAAGGAAGTACAACAACGACTCCTACGTCATCACCGACCTCGAACCCGACACCACATACGAAATCATCATCTACGTGAGGGACGAGGGCGGAACCGAGAACTCCTACGCCAGGACCACCGTGAAGACCCCTGCCGAGGCGGCACCGAAACCCGCCGTGGAAGACAACCCCTTCCTGGCTTCCATGCAGTCGCTCAACGACCTGATCAAGAGGCTCTTCGGCAGAATCTATTAACCCGACATAAACAATAACACCATGGCAACGATTGACATTTTAGCACCCTTTATTCTCAGCTTTGAGGGAGGGTATGTAAACCACCCGAACGACAAGGGGGGCGCCACCAACAAGGGGGTGACCCTGGAGACCTGGAGGGTCAACGGAAGAGACATCAACGGCGACGGAACAATCGACGAGAAGGACCTCAAGCTCATCACGGAAGAGGAGGCCATCGCCATCATGAAGAAAAACTACTGGGACAAGATGAAGGCCGACGAAATCAAGAGCCAAAGCATCGCCAACCTCATCGTGGACTGGGGCTGGGGCTCGGGGCCCGGGACTGCCGCCAAGAAGCTTCAGCGCATCTTAGGCACTGATGTCGACGGCATTATTGGACCCAAGACCATTGCCGCCATCAATGCACAAGACCCTGCGGAACTCTTCAAGAAGATACACAACGAGAGGAAACTGCACTTCGAGAGCATCGTGCAGAGAGACCCGACACAACAGGTGTTCCTGAAGGGCTGGTTGAGAAGGCTCGACTCCATCCAGTTCGAGTCGCTGAAATGCAACGGCGGCAAGATGATCACGTTTGAGGACCTTCACCCCCAACCCCTTCATTTTTCTATAAAAAGAAGGCATTTCCTTCACAAAAAGGAGGACAACAGCGGATGCCTGTCGAGCGTGGTGCTGTTTGCCGGACTGGTCCTCGTCCTGGTACTGGTTTTCGCATAACCCGAGAGACACACATATAATAATAAGAAAGGCCCGCAGGAGTGCGGGCCTTTCTATATGCGAAGGTTCGGACCTTACCAGAGCCTGGCGCGCTGGTCGGGTGCGAGGTACATCTTGTCGCCTTCCTTGATGCCCCAGGCATCGATGAACTCGGTGACGTGCGGGAGGGTGGCGTTGACGCGGTTCTCGGCCAGGGAGTGGACGTCGGCGGCGGTGAGCGCGAGCTTCATCTCCTCACGGATGTTGCTGGCCCAGACACCGGCGTAGGCCAGGAAGAAACGCTGGGCGGGCGTGAAGCCGTCCATCTCCTTGCTGTTGACCTGCTTCTTGGCGAGGGCGTTCTGGAGGGCCTGGTAGCTGATGTGGAGGCCACCATTGTCGGCGATATTCTCGCCAAGAGTGAGGGTGCCGTTGGCATAGGTCTCGGGGTTGTCGGAGACCTTGACCTTGTTGAACCAGTCGACCAGCACCTGGGCGTTGTTCTTGAAGTTGACAGTGTCCTCAGCTTCCCACCAGTCGTTTAGGTTGCCGTCCTTGTCGTAGTGGCGGCCCTGGTCGTCGAAGCCGTGGGTCATCTCGTGGCCGATGACCACGCCGATGGCGCCGTAGTTGAAGGCATCGTCAGCATTCATGTCGAAGAAAGGCTTCTGCAGGATACCTGCGGGGAAGCATATCTCGTTGGTGGTGGGGTTGTAGTAGGCGTTGACGGTCTGGGGTGTCATGCCCCACTCTTCCTTATCGACGGGCTTGTCGATTTTCGAGACCATGTAGGCGATGTCGAACTCGTTGGAGCGGACGACGTTGGCGAAGTAGCTGTCCTCCTTGATTTCGAGGCCGCTATAGTCGCGCCACTTGTCGGGGTAGCCCACCTTGACGGTGATGGTGGCGAGTTTCTCGAGGGCGCGCTGTTTGGTGACGTCGCTCATCCAGTCGGCGTTGTTGATGCGGTCTTTGAAGGCCTCTTTGAGGTTGTTGACCATCTCGACCATGCGGCTCTTGGCCTCGGGGGGGAAGAAGCGGGCCACATAGAGTTCGCCAAGGGCCTCGCCCATGACGCCGTCGACAGTGGAGGTGACACGTTTCCAGCGGGGACGGAGCTGTTCGGCGCCGCTGACGGCCTTGCCGTAGTATGCGAAATTGGCGTTGACGAAGTCGCTGCTGAGATAGGCGGCGGCGGAACGGATGACAGTCCAGGCATAGTAGGCTTTGACGGCCTCGATGCTCTTGGCCTCGTTCAAGACCTTGCCCACCTCCTGGATGTACTCAGGCTGGCACATGTTGAAGCTCGTGAGCTGGGGGAGTCCTATCTGGGAGAAATAGTTACGATAGTCGACACCAGGGGTTCTGGTGGAGGCTTCGTCGAGGGTCATCTTGTTGTAGGTCTTGAAGGGGTCGCGGTTGGTCTCGTTGTCGTACTGGGCGCGGGCGAGACGGGTTTCGAGGTCCATGACCATCCTGGCGAGCTGGGCAGAGGTGCGGCCGCTGAGCTTGTCGTAGCCGGCGTTGGCGAACTGGGCTTCCATCATCTCGATGTACTTCTGGCGGAGTGCGGGCTCGCGGCCATCGTTCTTGAGGTAGTAGTCGCGCTCGCCCATGCCGATGCCGGTCTGGTAGAGCCAGGCGATGCACTGGTCTGCATCCTGGGCGTCAGCCTCGTTGAAGAGGGCGAAGAAGGGGTTGATGCCGATTCCGTGGAGACGGCGCATCTCGGCCTGGAGGTCGTCGGCGGTCTTGAGGGCGACAATCTCATTGAGGTAGGGCATGATAGGTTCGGCGCCCTGCTTTTCGATGGTGGCGGTGTCCATGCCCACCTTGTAGAGGGTGGCAATCTTGTCGCCATAGCTGCCGGGCTCGTTGGCGTTGGAGGTGAGGGAGTCGATGAGCGTGCGGAGCTGTTCCTGGTTGGTCTCGGCAAGGACATCGAAGGCGCCGTAGCGGCTGTGTTCGGCATCGAGCGGGTGGTTTTTCAGCCAGCCGCCACAGGCGTAGTGGTAGAAATCCTCGGCCGGGCTGACGGTGGTGTCGAGGTTGTCGAGCGACACGCCCGAGGTCAATTCGGTTTTCTTGTTACAAGCGGTTGCAAGCATAGTGAGGCTCATAACGGTTAATAAGACTTTTTTCATGTGGTGATTGATTAATTAGAGTTCTTGTGGAAGAGGGCTCGGAACCACCCTGTGCCGATGTAGGCCTTCAGCGAGAAGCCCAGGGTGTAGCGGCCCATCACATCGTCGTGCAAGGCCTGGTGTCCCTCGTCGGAGAGGATCGTGACAGGGAGATAGGGCGTGATGCCGTCCTCGATGGCCACGGGGAGAGTCGAGAGCTCGCTGTTGGCGTGCGTCCTGTCGTAATACAGTTCGGTGCTGACGGTGCTGAGGTTGACGGGGTTTGTCATCGGCAGCATGGCATAGAGCAGCACCTCGAAGCCCGGCGTGGTGAATCCCAGTTCGAACCGCACCGAGTGGCTCACGGGGTTCAGCAGCGCCTCGCAGCGGTATTCGCGGAGGCCGTAGCCGTCCATCGGGTCGTAACGTTCCTGTGTGGGATAGGGAGGCCAGGGACCCTGACGGGGCGCGTCGAGGTAGACCTTGCCGTTGGTGTTGAGATTGAAGAGATAGGCCGCGCCGGCAAAAAGGCCCACCTTGTTCTCCCCGCCATAAGGGATGATGTTCCAACGGGCGGTGAGGTAGGTGGAAATCTGGTCGTAGGTCAGATAGGGCTCCTCGAGCCACGAGTAGTAACGCTGGTCGAAGACTGGGTCGGCATCCTTGTGCCCGCGGTGCATGGTGATGCGCTCGCCGATGGCGAAATTGAAGGACCCGCCGACGGGCAGCAGACGCAGTTCGACGGGCACCGAAATATTGGTACAGGCGCGCGAAAAGTCCACCTCGAATCCTGCACCAGGGGCGAAACTCAGTACAAACTGCCCGTTTGCGGAGGCCTCCTGTGCAGGCGGCTCCGAGTCCTGACCATAGCATAAAGAGATAGCAATCAGGCAACTGACCAATATCGACAGTCCTCTTTTCATGGGAAGTAACAATTTGCAAATATACGAAGAAAATTGAAAATTGAAAGTTGAAAGTTGAAAAATGAGAACTAAAAACTGCGGCAGCCACTTCTCCCCTATGAGAGTGGTCTCCAGTGGAGACTACGAGGGCGACGAGGCGAAGAGTCCGAGGAGCCGACAACTCCTATCTTCTGAACCTTCTTCATGCTACCCCCATATGGGCGGAGGAGTGTGTCAAAAAAGTTGAGAGTTGGAAAAAAAGTGTATCTTTGCAAATCATATCAACGTATCAACCCATCAACGTATCAACATATATGACAGACGATATCGACAACAAAAACAATGGGATACCCTCTACCGGAAGCACTGGGCGGCTGGATTCATTCGGTATCAAAACACACGAATTGATGCTCGACGACGCCTTTTCTGGCTCCATCTACCCCCAAAAGGCGGTCAAATGGATGCGCATCGGGATAGGATTCTGGTCCGACGTCGTGTTGATGCTCAAGGAAAGCGTCCACCTCGACAACCATTTCGGCAACGACCTCCTCATAAAGAGGTACAAGGACTGCATCGACGGGTTCCACAAGAAAGCCAAGAGCAAGCACTATATCGGCGCAGGTGTCTGCCTCCACACCATCGGCGACTTCTACGCCCACACCAATTACATTGACCTCTACAGCCTCTATGCCCAGCAGAAGGGGCTCTCGCTCGACATCATCGACATCCCCACCTTCTCCACACTCATGGACAATGCAGACTTTCTCGCCTTTGCCAAGAGCCAGGGGGAGCTGCGTGCCGGCACCTACGGATTGATAAGCGACATCGTCGAGAAGATATTCAAGACCAAGCCCAAGGAAGGCTCGCACACCCTGATGAACCTCGACTCGAACGAGTCGTACAACGGAGGCAAGCCTTATGCCCCGGGCATGGACTTCACCAAGCATGAAGCCTCCGTGCGCGTGGCCTACGAGGAGTGCCGCGCCCTGCTGCAGGACCAACTATAGCGGCAGCCGATAGTAGACACATTCGGCATCGCGGTAGAATTCCTTTGCGCCCCAACGCTGCCAGTATTGGTGGGTTTTCAGCCTGTGGAGCACGGGGACGAAAACGAAGTCGTAGGATGCCTTTAGTTCGGGCATGATGCTCATGAGCATGTCGTAGTTGAGGGGCGTGCCGCGATAGGCGGGAGCGACGATGAATGAGAACACCGCCGTATAGCGGAGGGCATTCAACGAGGCCAGCAAGGCGGGCGCCTCGGTTTCTATTGCCGGGCATTCCTCCTCGATGCGGTAGTCGCTCATGTTCAACAGGCCTATCACGGTTCCGTCCCCGTCGACAGCTTTGACGCTGAGCGGCCAGTTGAAATGGAGACACCTGACCCAACCTTCCACCTCCCGGCGGTCGAAACCATATTGGCGCACCATCCAGTCGACGGTCAAGGGGGCATCCCCGGGGGACATCCTATGCAAAGTGTACGGCATTGTAGCTCAATAGGGTTATGGGATGATACGAAAGCTTGGATTTCCGCAGTCCCTCGATGCCCATATCTTCCTCGCGGTTGACATACACGTATTGCTCGGGGAGGCGGGCAGCAAACTGCTGGTTTATGACGGGGAAAAGGCCGTCGATGTCGCGGTCGGCCTTCTCGACGCAAATGTCGAACGTGTCGGTGGTGACGGGTGCGCCATAGGTGAAAGCCACCATACGGCCGCCGAGATAGATACTGCCCCCGGTCATGCCCAGTTCGTCCCAATGGGAGAAGACCGTTTCCACCACCCGCTGCTCGGCGCTGATGGTGTCGCCATAGACGGGGTTCCGGTCGCCCCTTTCCTTGCGCCAGAGGGCCTCGAGCCGACGGCATTCGTCGAACATGGAAGGCTCGAGCGGACGGTAAATGAAGTCGGGATACAGGGAAAGGAAGCGGTTCACATGATTGCGTTTGGCTTTCAGCTTTCCGCCGGACAACTCGACAAGGTCGGATCGGAGATAGAGATAGTCGTACTGGTTGCGACGGGGTTCAATATGGATGGAGAGCCGTGGGGTGAGGGCCGACAGGGCTTCGACCTGGTCGTCTTCCAGCCCCTGGATTGAGAACGGGCCTCCCGCATCGGCATGGAGGGCGTCAATCAGTTCTTCCGAAAGGGGACCCGGGGTACAGACCATATAGGCATGACTTCCCTCCCAGCCAAAACGCAACACCACACTGTCTTCGAGGACACACACCTGTGTGCGGAACCAGAACTCCCATCCAACAAGATTGGCAAAGGTGTAGTTGCAGTTGCGCCGTCCGGCATGCAATGACACAGCCTGCATTGCCTCACGGTCGGCGATGGTCAACGGGTGGAAATCAAGCATCATCTATCGGAGTATTATTTGTTTTGCTTTGCAGTATGATACAATCTTCACTACTGTTTCGTGCTGCAAAGATAGCAATAATTCCTGAACTATCAGAAAAAAAACTCCTTGCGACAGTAGCCGTCCTATGGCTGCCAACCGAAGTGGAGGCAAGCCCACAAGCGTCGGCGACGACTTTCAGGCCTCCACGCAGACGGTTCGATCCACATGGCCGCGAGGCATACCAAGCCACGAGGGTGGCCATGGCCTCGGTCTCGGCATCCTCGGTGATGGTACGACGATGTTTAGTCGGTCTTCCTTGAAAAAATATTTTGTCATTCCAAAAAAAAGTCGTACTTTTGCAGTCGAAAAAACAACACTATCATGTGCACATATAGCATAACTTTAAACGACAATCTCGTTGAGCGGGCACGCCCGGCCATTGGTGCCGATACCGACATCAGCCAATGGATGCAACGGCAGATGGAGGCTCTTCTCATTCGCCTTGCTGTTACTCCTCAACGCAAAGATAACCCGTATGCTCCCGACCTGGAGGCAATCCTCGCAATGCCATTGCTCGACAAGGCCGACGTGGGCATCAACGGAGAACAAGCCCGTATGGACTACTATAAAGAAAAGTACGCCCTATGAACCGTGTATTCCTCGACACCAATGTGTTGCTCGACGTGCTGCTGCGCCGCGAACCATTTGTAAACGACTCTGCTCAAGTATTGAATATGGGGTTCAAAGGAGAAATTGATCTCTATGCCACACCACTCAGTTTTGCCACCTGTCTTTTCGTAGCCCGCAAGTCTCTGGGATACACCAACACTTTGGAGGCATTGAAAATACTTGAACGGCATATCCGCATCGTAACTATGGATGCGGCGCAACTCCATGAAGCTTTATATGACACTGCTCCAGATTTTGAAGACATGCTGCAATACCATGCAGCCCTTACAGCAAAATGCAGTCATATTATTACACGCAACGAACAACATTTTCCCATGAGTGAAGTTGCAGTGATGTCCCCAACCGCTTTTTTACAGACACAATTCGCCGTATAATGCTGTCGTGCATATCAGGTATTAAAAATATTTGGCCTGAAAAAGAAAAAAAATATGGGACTAAGTTCAAATATCCTTTGGCATCAAACCGACAAGAATGGTTTCTATGAGATACTACATTCAAAGAGGCTATGCTATTCTTATAGTCTTGAAAGAATCATTCTTAAGAACGGGTTAAAGCCTATGGCGTTTCCCATGATTAGCGCTAGCGATTATCCATTTTCTGAGATTGGCAATAATCAATGGACTTATGGTGATTACTGTATAGGTTTCAAACAAAAATGGGGCGAAGAAGCAGGGTTTTCCCCGGTATGCTATTGTAGTTATGGTTCTCGTATTTTACAACAATTAAATGGATTGTTAAGAATAGCAACAGAATATGGTTCTTCAAATCTTGTTGATTGGGTCATGAATATGTTCGCTCAAATGAAGTTTGTTGAGGCACCTCTAAAAACAAAAAATCAGCTGTATGAAAAGTATCGTTTTTATGATGAACGTGAATGGAGAGCTATTCCAAACAAACCCGAACTATATGAAGCCGAGCTGAAGCCATATTTGACAGAAGAAGATTATAAAGATTATAAAGAAAAAAACAACGGGAAATCACTTCTTGAAATAGGAGTTGACTTTCAATACGAAAATATCCATTACATTATAGTTGAGACTAAAGAGGATGTTCATAAAACCAGAGATATGGTAGGGGTAGAAGTCCATATCTTTACAAAAAATGAGGTGGTTGAAGATGTAATTGGAATTGAACATCATGAAGAGATTTTGCCTTCACAAATGCAATTGGACATTGAAGCAGCTCAACGTCAATTAGAAAAGGTTTTTAAAGGACTAAAGAAAACAAAGCAGGAATAAACACAATGGATTTCCCCCACTATACTTTTTGAGCCAAGAGAGTGTTTGGGTATAGTATTTGCTACTTCCCCAAAAAGATTTTTCCATTCCATTAAGAATTTGTATCTTTGCACCGCGAATTTAAAAATAACCAATATGATATAAAACGTAGAAATAGTAGAAATATTAGATACATATATTGAACATATCGTGACCGATTGCTCTCTATAAATCTGGAAAATTAATGTTAGCAAAATCAGTCAACACGATGTTCACGCAAGGGCGTGAATTATTCGTTGTCGATAAGCTGACAGGTATTCCAGAACCCATAGAGAGTATTGGCAACATCAAAAGAATAATTTAACGCCTTTTTTGTGTAAAATATGAAAACAGTATTATGCAACAACCATCTCTGTGGAAAAGAGTATAACGTGCAGTTTGACAATTGTCCTTTCTGTGGAGCCATCAATCCAATAGAAGAAACAGATAGAAAAACTCTGATTGAAAAAGAGAAGAGTTCCGAAGATAAGAAAAACGATGATTGCAAGATCCAATTCAACGGAATTGTTGTCGGTATAATATGGATAAGCATTTTTTTCTTCGGTATCCGAGGGGTAATGACAAGTTTTGCAAACATGGTGTTTGCTCCTGAAATTGGTTGTTTGACTTTAGGACTGTCAGTAATCGGTATTGTGTCATTAATCTATATCCTCCAAGCAAAGAAGTGGGCTCTGTATTTGTGGATGACTTACAGACTCGCTGCAGGAATCGTTAATGGATATATAAGCACAAAATTCGACTTTGGAACGAATATTATTATCGCCATTGCAAATATTGGCCTGATGGTTTTAATATTGCAAATCAAGAAAGACGGGGTGTCTGCATGGTCGCTCATCTTCAAAAAACATGAATCTCATGCCATCAAAGAAAGCATTAATCAAACTTTAGAAAAGAGGGCTATTGGAAGTAACACGTTCCGCACGAATATAGTCAATAATAAAAAAAATGAAACTCAAAATGCTAATGCTGTGTGTGATTCTATTCAAAACAATGATAGAGCTATCGATTCGGAAGAATCACATATTATACAGGACACCGATGATAATCAGGTAAGTGGGATACCTATGACAGAAACAGAATCCCATACATGGAAAGTCGATACTCAAGATGCGGAAACGATAAATCAGAATCATAAAGAAGAGAAAGAAAGTTATGGCAATCCGAAAAAATGGATATACTGGTGTGTAATAGGATTAATAACAGCAGTATTGGCAGCGGGAATATGGTTTCTTGTAAAACCCAATAATGATAATTCAATGAAAGAACAGACAGATTCTTTGTCAATGGAAGTTTTTGATTGCGGTTTATTTTCTTTTGAATATCCAAAATCATTCAAAACAACCCCAATTCAAAATGCACCTCACATGGTATTGAAACTTGAATCGGAGGACTATTTTATGTCAGCATCATATTGGGATTATGGCATTAGTGACGATGTGAGCATCTGGGATGATGAAATATTCGAACACTACAAGCAATTACCCGTGGACGGCGGAGAACTTGTTGAAATTTCTAAAGAATCCATCAAAACCAAGTGTGGGATGAAACAATGTTTAAGAATTAGAGCTAACATACAAAAGCCCAATAATGGTTCATTCCTTCATTTGGGAATGTTGTCATATCTAATGATTCAAGATGGTTATTTATTTAATTTTACATTCGAATCTGAAGGCGAATACACCAAGACAAACTCAACACTTTACCCAGATGAAATAATGAGTGGCCTTTGCCTGAAATCGAATGAAGAAAACCCCTATGCAGAAGCATTCAAGAATGTAAAATCTGACAATAAAGAATCCATACAAAAAAGCACTATTGACCAAAATGTTCATAATGAAATTGTCAGTATTGTACAAAGCAACAACAAAAATTTGCCCGAATATCTCGGATTCGGAATGACAATGATGAGGTGCGTGATAGAAAATCATTCTATTGTTTATGTCATACAATGGAAAGGGATGAATCCTTCAGACTTCACTAGCGAAGATATTGCAGAATTAAAGGATGCCTTGGTTGAAGGGTTAATGGAAGAGAAACAAGAATCTGCAGTCTCAAAAGCGATGCTTAATACAATGAAAAAATATGGCTATAACTTTGTGTATAGATATGTCAATGAGGGTGGGCAACGTTTGTGTTCAATAAGCATTTCTCCTTCTGAAATATAATTTATCATGCGAAAACTATATATTTTGTTTTGTTGTTTGCTGCCTTTAGTAACAGTTGCACAGTCAACAAAGACATTTGATTGTGCTGATTTCTCTTTTGAGTACCCAGAGTCTTTTTCTTCAGCAAAAATACGAGACACTACTCGTATTGTATTAAAATTGCAATCAAAGTATTATGAGCTTATAGTATCTTGTGTAGAATCAGGATGGCCAAAGGATAAAAACATATGGGACAATGACGTACGAGAAAGATTCATTACTAATTATTCAGGAAATGGTAAGATAGTAAGTATAACAAAGGAGACCGTGCAAATAAAAGATGATACGGCTCGATGCTTAAAAATAATGCTTAATTGTCGCAAACAAATAGACAATTCGGAGTTGCTTTTAAAAGGTGTTATTTATTTGTTTTTCAATAATGGAAATCTTTGTATGTTCACTTTTGAGTCACAGGGGAAATATTCCAAGGGGAGTCCAACAACATACCCTGACAAAATCATGAAAGGATTGAAATTAAAGAAGAACAGCTTTACAGGAAATGACGTATCATCATTAAAAAGAATGATCTTTGAATCTATAAACAAGGCATACCCAATACATGTAGATAAATGTTTGACCATTTTACAAGTGTCTTTTTCTGAGAATACGATAACTTACAAAATCCAAATGGATAATAGCTGTGAAGGTCATGTCGATTTTGGTGCGTTCAAAGAAGAAATGGTTTATTATTTCACCATAGTATTAGAAAAATCATTCTTTCAGAATCTAGATAAGAACGAATGTTCTATTGCATATTTGATTTACAATGAGAATGATCAATTAATAAAAACGATTACATTAAATCCAAAAGAAATATTAACCTATTATCAATAATAAGAAAGGAGATAAAAATGAACAAAGGATTAAGAATCTTGATTAGTGTTGTAGCTGCAATTGTTACACTATTCTTATGGTCCTGTCTACTTGTGTTAGTAAAATGGGACGGCATTTTCTTAAAATATTTGGGAGCGGCAATTGCTGTTGGAGCTGGAAAAACAGTCTATGAATTACTAAAAAAGAAAGGAAAACAAAACAATGATGAGCCGAAAAATGAGCAATGATTATTCTGCATTGTAGAAACCTTTAGAAAAAAGTATATCTTTCCCCAGAAAAGAGTATACTGTATTACAAAGCAAGACAGCAGAAAGGAAACGGCAGGTGGTACCCCCAGAGTGTTCTGCACGTCCGCGCTGTGACTACCAAGCAACTCTGTGATGACATCGCCTAGGCTTCGACCATGGCTCCTGCCGACGTGCTGGCCGTGCTGCGTTCGTTGAGCGACTCGATGGTGAAGTACCTTGTTGAAAACCGCTCGGTGAAGCTCGACGGCATCGGCAATTTCTACCTCACCGAAAGGGGCAACGGTGTGGACACCGCCGACGTGGTCAGTCCGCAACAAATCAACAAGGTGATGGTGCGTTTCCTTGCCGAGAAGCAAAGCTCTGTGGACGGCATCAAGAGCAGCATTTCCTCCCTCGCAGCCGCACAAATCAACTGGCAGCGCGGGGATGCCTCGGCTTCGACGGGCAGCGGCACTACCACCCCCTCATGTGGAAACTCCGGCAGAGCCACGCCAATGCCCGACGGCAACGGGGACTAGGATTGGTGTAGAATTGAGAAAGCCTCGGCTGGCAATGCCAGCCGAGGCTTTTCTATTAAATGTTACTTGCGGATTAGTACATTCCGCCCATGCCACCCATGCCGGGGTTACCGGCGGGCATCGGGGGTTCGGGTTCTTTGATGTCGCACATGACGCACTCGGTGGTCAGCAGCATGCCGGCGATGGAGGCGGCGTTCTGCAGGGCAACACGAGTAACCTTGACGGGGTCGATGACGCCGCTCTTGAAGAGGTTCTCGTACTTCTCGGTGCGGGCGTTGAAGCCGTAGTCGCCCTTGCCGTTCTTCACCTCATTGACGATGACGCTGCCCTCGAGGCCGGCGTTCTCGACGATGATGCGGATGGGCTCCTCGATGGCGCGACGGATGATCTCGACGCCGAGCTTCTCGTCCTCGTTGGCCGTCTCGACCTTGCCGAGGTGCTGGGCGGCGCGGATGAAGGCAGTGCCGCCACCGGGGATGATACCCTCTTCAACGGCTGCGCGGGTGGCGTGCAGGGCGTCGTCGAAGCGGTCCTTCTTCTCCTTCATCTCGACCTCGGAGGCTGCGCCGACGTAGATGACTGCCACGCCGCCGGAGAGCTTGGCCAGACGCTCCTGGAGCTTCTCGCGGTCGTAGTCGCTGGTGGTCTTCTCAATCTGGGCCTTGATCTGACCCACGCGGGCCTTGATCATGTCGGGGTTGCCGGCGCCGTTGACGATGGTGGTGTTGTCCTTGTCGATGGTGACCTTCTCGCAGGTGCCGAGCATGTCCATGGTGGCATCTTCGAGCTTGTAGCCCTTCTCCTCGCTGACGACAGTGCCGCCGGTGAGGATGGCGATGTCTTCGAGCATCTCCTTGCGGCGGTCGCCGAAGCCGGGGGCCTTGACGGCGACGACCTTCAGGCCGCCACGCAGACGGTTGACCACGAGGGTGGCCATGGCCTCGGTCTCGACATCCTCAGCAATGATGAGGAGGGCGCGGCCGCTCTTGGCCACCTGCTCGAGGATGGGCAGAAGGGTCTGGAGGCTGCTGATTTTCTTGTCATAGATGAGGATGAGGGGGCTGTCGTAGGTGCACTCCATCTTCTCGGTGTCGGTGACGAAGTAGGGGCTGATGTAGCCTCGGTCGAACTGCATGCCCTCGACCACCTTGACGCTGGTCTCGATGCCCTTGGCCTCCTCGATGGTGATGACGCCGTCCTTGGAGACTTTCTCCATAGCCTCGGCGATGATGTCGCCAATCTGGCTGTCGTTGTTGGCGCTGATGGTGGCCACCTGGCGAATCTTCTCGATGTCGCCGCCGATTTCCTCGGACTGGGCCTTGAGGTCGTCGACGATGACGGCCACGGCCTTGTCGATGCCGCGCTTGAGGTCCATGGGGTTGGCACCGGCGGTGACGTTCTTCAGGCCGGTGTTCACGATGGCCTGGGCGAGGACGGTGGCGGTGGTGGTACCGTCGCCGGCCTGGTCGTTGGTCTTGGAGGCAACCTCCTTGACCATCTGGGCACCCATGTTCTCGATGCCGTTCTCGAGCTCAATCTCCTTGGCGACAGTCACGCCGTCCTTGGTGATGTGGGGGGCACCGAACTTCTTGTCGATAACCACATTGCGGCCTTTGGGACCGAGGGTCACTTTCACTGCGTTTGCCAGAGCGTCAACACCTTTGCGGAGTTGTTCGCGGGCGTCATTGTTGTAGATTATTTCTTTTGCCATAATGCTTATTCCTTTCTATTTAGATGATTGCGTAAACGTCGCTTTCTTTCATGATCATGTACTTGACACCGTCAATCTCGACTTCTGTGCCGCTGTACTTGCCATACAGGACATTGTCGCCCACCTTGAGGGTCATCTCGTGGTCCTTGGTGCCCTTGCCGACGGCCAGGACTTTGCCACGCTGGGGTTTCTCTTTGGCGGTATCGGGGATGATGATGCCACCGATGGTTTTTTGCTCAGCCTCGGCGGGCTGAATCAGAACGCGGTCTGCTAATGGTTGGATCTTCATAGTGTATAATGTTTTATTGTTTGTTTTTGTGGTTCTGTCCGCTTCGTCTTGCGACGTCTTGCGACGGACACGTTAGCCTACAGCAAAAAGTGTGCCAAGAAAAAATGCCCCTGCCAAATCGTCAGTCCAGCGAAACAATAAAAAGGACGTTCTGACGTTAATGGGCAAAACGCATCAGACACATGGAGACAAACTACACTTCCAATCCTGGGCAACAGGCAAGCATCCAAGAGGTGGTGGCGTTCCTCGACGCCGAATTCCATCCCGAGCTACAGGAGTCTTACGATAACGCGGGATTCCTGCTGGGCGACCCCGCGACGGCATGCACGGGAGTCCTCACGGCCGTCGACCTGACCGAGGAGGTCATCGACGAGGCCGTGGCCACGGGGGCCAACCTCATCGCCACCCACCATCCCTTCATCTTCAGCGGCGTGAAGCGCATCACTCCCGCCGACAGCACAGGCCGCATGATATACAGCCTCATACGCAACGGCATCAGCGTCTATGCCGCCCACACCAACCTCGACAATCTCCCCCAAGGCGTCAACGGAATCCTCGCCGAACGGCTCGGACTGACAGATTGTCACATCCTGCAACCTTTGGCAGACGGTGGCGCGGCTTCCAGCCCGTCGGGCGAGGCCGGTGCCGGCATGGTGGGGGTTCTCCCCCACCCCATGACCGCCATCGATTTCCTGCGCCAGACCAAAGAGACCCTCGGCTTGCCGGTCGTGCGACACAGCGACATAGCCATCCCCACCGTGCAGCGCGTGGCCATCTGTGGCGGCGCGGGAAACTTCCTCATCGGCGCGGCCATGAAAGCCGGGGCCGACATCTACCTCACGGGCGACCTGAAATACCACGATTTCCAACGCGCCGAAGGGCGCATCACCCTCGCCGACATCGGCCATTTCGAGAGCGAGCAATATGCCCCGGAAATAATTTCTTCCGCTATATCAAAAAAATTTAGTACTTTTGCATGCTCTATCAGCCGCCACGGCCGAAGCTATGTCAATTACATCTAATTGGTTAAGAAAAGAATAATAATAAATACAGAGACAAAATGGTTACCAAAGACACCCAAAACGAGCCTCAGGAAACGGTCGATCAGAACCCTTCTCCCGTCGCCGAGGCCACTCCCATGCAGACCTTTGATGTCGACATCAACATCGAGCGCCGTCTTGTAGCACTGCACACCCTGCAGCTCATCGATTCCGAAATCGACAAAATCCAGAGCATCCGCGGCGAACTGCCCCAGGCCATCCAGGACCTCGAGGACGAAATCGCCGGTCTCGACACCCGCATCGAGAACCTCCGCAACCTCATCAAGGAGCAACAGGACGCCATCGCCAAGCGCAACAGCGACATCGCCGAGCACCAGGCCGCCATCGCCAAATACACCAAGCAGCAGGACAACGTGCGCAACAACCGCGAGTTCGAGGCCATCAACAAGGAGATTGAGTTCCAGAACCTCGAAATCACCCTCTGCGAACACCGCAACCGCGACTCCAAGAACAAAATCGAGGAACTCGAACAGCACATCGGAGCCGCCAACCACATGAAAGAAGGACGCGAAACCGAGCTCCAGGCCAAGAAGGAAGAACTCGAAGGCATCATCGAGGAGACCGAACGCGACGAGGCCCGCCTCCGCGCCAAGAGCATCGAGATGGAGAAGGACATCGACGAGCGCTACCTGACCGCCTACAAGCGCATCCGCCGCGCCGCACGCAACGGCCTCGCCGTCGTCACCATCGACCGCGACGCCTGCGGTGGCTGCTTCAGCAAGATCCCTCCCCAGCGCCAGAGCGAAATCAAGATGCACAAGAAGGTCATCGTCTGCGAGCACTGCGGCCGCATCCTTGTCGACGACGACATCGCCATGAAAGCCCAAGCCCAACTTAACGCTTAACAGACCAAGCCATGACCCACTATATCAACCCAGAAGAGAGGCTCACCCTCGACCGCATACAGGCTATCGTCGACGGCCATGAGACCCTCGCCCTCAGCGACCAAGCCAAGCAGCGTATCGAGCGCTGCCGCAACTATATCAACCAGAAGATGGCCACCCAGAAGGAGCCCATCTACGGCGTCACCACAGGCTTCGGCTCGCTCTGCAATATCAGCATCAGTGCCGAGCAGCTAAGCCAGCTGCAGAAGAACCTCGTCATGAGCCACGCCTGCGGCGTCGGCGACGAGGTGCCCCAGGAGGTCGTGCGTCTGATGCTCCTCCTGAAGGCCCAGAATTTCTGCTTCGGCTACAGCGGCGCCCAGCTCCAGACCGTCCAGCGCATGGTGGACTGCTACAACGAGGATGTCCTCCCCGTGGTCTACCAGCAGGGAAGCCTCGGTGCCAGCGGCGACCTCTGCCCCCTGGCCAACCTCATGCTCCCCGCCATCCTCGGCATGGGCGAAGTCTATTGGAAAGGCCGCCGTTGCGATGTCGCCGAAGTCTACGCCCACTACGGCTGGCAACCCATCACCCTCCAGAGCAAGGAAGGCCTCGCCCTCCTGAACGGCACCCAGTTCATGTCGTCCTACGCCGTGTGGAGCCTCCTCAAGGCCCGCCGCCTCAGCATCCAGGCCGACATGCTCCTCTCACTCAGCCTCGACGCCTTCGACGGCCGCATCGAGCCTTTCTACGATGCACTTCACAGGGTGCGCCCCCACAAAGGCCAACTGCAGACTGCCGCCAACGTGCGCCGCATGACAGAGGGCAGCGAGATTATCCGTCGCCACAAGGCTCACGTTCAGGATCCCTACTCCTTCCGTTGCGCCCCGCAGGTGCACGGCGCCGCAAAAGACACCATCGCCTACGTCGCCTCCGTGGTCGAGACCGAAATCAACTCCACCACCGACAACCCCATCGTCCTCCCCGACGAGGATATGATTATCTCCGGCGGTCATTTCCACGGCGAGCCTCTCGCCATGGTGCTTGACTTCCTCGCCATCGCCCTAGCCGAACTCGGCAGCATCAGCGAGCGCCGCACCTACCAGCTTATCGACGCCAAGCGCGGACTGCCTTCCTTCCTCGTGGCCAAGCCCGGATTGAACAGCGGCTTCATGATTCCGCAGTATGCCGCCGCCGCCATCGCCAGCCAGAGCAAGCAGCTCTGCACTCCCTGCAGCGTCGACAGCATCCCCTCTTCGCAGAACCAGGAGGACCTCGTGAGCATGGGAGGCAACGCCGCCACCAAGTGCTACCGCGTGGCCGAGAACACCGAACGCATCCTCGCCATCGAGCTCTTCAACGCCGCACAGGCCCTCGACTTCCGCCATCAGGAAGGACTCAAGAGCAGCCCCTTCATCGAGAAGATGGTCGCAGACTACAGAAAGTGCGTCAACTTCGTCGACATCGACGAAATCATGTACCGCCACATCCACGCCAGCGTTGCCTTCCTCCAGCAGATGGAAGTCCCCGCGCAGGCCGAGTGACACGACTCTCACGGATGCCATCAGCAATCCGGCCTTCTGTGAAGGCCGGATTGCTTCTTTTGTTTCCGTTGCCATTAGACATCAGACACGGGCAACCGTGCCAGTATAATTCTGGAAACCAGCATCAAGGACAACTGTTTTCTTGTAAAGGGGAAAAAATATTCCTCCATATCTCAAAAAATGCGTATCTTTGCATCCGGTTATAGCAAAACGACGTTTATACCATTCTTGCAGCCATGCTGGGGTTCAAGACATTCCATCAGTCAGCAACACAGATTACAAAAACAACAGGATATGAAATGGATTAGGAAAGCCCTAAAGGGCATCTCGCTCACCGCCGCCATGTTTGTCTTTCAGGCATGTTATGGCACCATGAACGACTATTATGAGACCTCGGTCACCATCCACGTAGTGGACGACAACGGCGACCCGTTGGAAGGGGTCGGCATCTATGCACAGGAACTGAACCCCGGCGATTCCTCCGTTCTGAGCGACTATCAGGACCTGGTGGAGTATACCGACTCTAACGGTCTGGCATTGTGGTGGACCTACGGAAGCCTGCAGCGCCTCACCTTCGCCGACAAGGACTCGCTCTACGCGCCCGTCGAGACCATAGTCCAGACCGACGAGGCCGACACCATCAATGTCGTCCTGGAAAAGATAAGATAGGCCTGTCATGAATCCGGCCTCACGCGCCCTATTTCGCCTCTTCCGCGCCAACGAGACCCGCGTGCACGAGCTGAACTACCTCTTCTGGGAGTGCACCACGCGCTGCAACCTGTGCTGCCGCCACTGTGGGAGCGATTGCAAGGACTGCAGTGGTGAAAAGGATATGCCCTTCGAGGACTTCCTGAAGGCATTCGACACCATCCCTGCCGACAAGCGACCACACCCCTTCACCGTCGTCATCACAGGCGGCGAACCCCTCCTGCGGCCCGACCTTCCAGAGATAGGGAAAGAGCTTCGCAGGCGCGGCGTGGGCTGGAGCATCGTCAGCAACGGATGGCTCTACGACGAAGAGATGCACCGGCGGCTCATGGCCGCCCAGATGGGTGCCCTGACCATCAGCCTCGACGGACTGGAGGAAGACCACGACTGGATGCGCGGATGCGAAGGCAGCTTTGCCCGCGCCATCAACGCCATAGCCATCGCCGCCCGGCATCCCCGCCTCAACTTTGACGTGGTCACCTGCGTCAACCAGCGCAACCTCCCCCATCTGCAAGAGATTTATGACCAGCTCAAAACCTTGGGTGTCAAGCAATGGCGTATCTTCACCATCATCCCCATCGGCCGCGCCCTCGACCACCCCGAACCCGGTGTCCGGGCTGACAATCTATACCTCACCGATGCCCAGTTTGTCCAACTCATGGACTTCATCGCCGCCCGGCGAACCGCCGGTGGTATTATGAACACTACGTTTAGCTGCGAAGGCTACCTCGGCCCATACGAGTGCAAGGTACGTCAGACTCCCTACTTCTGTCACGCGGGCATCAACATCGCCTCCGTCCTCATCGACGGCACTATCTGCGCCTGCCCCAACATCGACCGCCAGCATTTCGGCCAGGGAAACATATACACCGACAACCTCTGGGAAGTCTGGAACACACGCTTCCAACCCTTCCGCCACCGTCAATGGGCACGGCAGGGTATCTGCAAAGACTGCAAGGTCTTCAAAGACTGCCTCGGCAACGGCATGCACAACTGGCATGCCGTCGGCGACCGACAGGGAGCCAACGGCGATAAAGTTCCCCAGGCTATGCCTGGAGATACTTTATCCCTTATCAACTGCCACTACAACAAGATAATCCGCCACCAGACAGGGGACCTCTCTAATAGATGAAGAAGACTCTCAATATCTGGACATTTCTCGGCATAACGTTGATTGCAGCAATCGGATCCGCGGCCATTACCGGAGTGCTCCTCATCTCCTTCGAAAAGATAAAACCCCTTATCCTATGGATAGGTGCCGCAGTATGGTTGACAGGGATTTCCTGCACATCCATCTACATAAAGAAAAAAATATCCAAGAAGAAACAGGCGTTTATCATTATGGGAATTCACTACGCCCTCTTTCTTCTCTCCTTACTGTGCTATCCCGCAGGTTTCTTCTGGTGGATAAGCATGCTCGGGATGATGATAATACTCTTCATCGCCAACGCCATTCATACCGACAGTCTCCCAATCCTCCTATTCTACAATATCAACACGCTTTTCTCCATGTCAATGGCTGCGACTTTCAACGGACTGATGTACGCCCGCTATATCAGTTCCGACTGGGGCACACTGTACCTGACATTCATTGCCGGGCTCTCCTTTGCCGTCACAGGCTTTATCCTATCAGCCATCACTCTCCTCGAAAAGCGCTCTAATTCCGCACCGACAGACTCCGAGACAATCCATTAATTCACCTATTTGGCAAAATAATTTCTCCATGTCGGAAAAAGTTCGTACCTTTGCAGGCGAAAAAAGACAAATATATGAACGTCACTTTTGAAGACAAGGCATTGGAAGAGTTGTTTCTGTCGGGAAGGACAGAATCAAAGAAGTATGCCCGTCTTCCAAAAGATGTGGTGAAAAGGTATATGGCAACGCATCCCGGAGAGTTGGTACGCGACGAAATGCGCGAACGTGGCCTAACGCAAAGGCAATTAGCTGCTATGGCAGGGCTAAACCCATCCATAGTGAGCGAGGTCGTACGGGGAAAACGCAGCGTTACCGAGGAAATAGCAACTTCGCTGGAAAAGGCTTTGGGTATCCCCATGGTGATGTGGATGAACCTCCAATCTCAATATGACCACGACACCGCCACTATTGAAGCCAAACAGGAAAGAGTAGTCCTTACCATCCCCACAAGCGACCGAAACCTGCTCCGCGACCTCTCCCGCCGGTTCGGCTGGGCATGTATGCTATAGAATTAAAACCAAACAATCAAACAACAAATCAATAGAATCATGAGCATTATCAAACCCTTCAAGGGCTTCCGCCCGCCCGTCGACATCGTCGAGAAACTGGCTTCCCGTCCCTACGACGTCCTGAACTCCGAAGAGGCCCGCGTGGAATGCGAGGGCAACCCCTACAGCCTGCTGCACGTCACCAAGGCTGAAATCGACCTTCCCAAAGGCACCGACGAGCACTCGCCCGAAGTGTACCTCCAGGTCGTGAAGAACTACAACCTGTTCAAGGACCTCGGCTGGCTGGTCAAGGATGAGGAGGAGAAACTCTACATCTACGCCCAGAGCATGAACCCCAAGGACAAAGACGCCAAGTGGCAGTACGGCATCGTGGCCTGCGCCTACAGCGAGGACTACGTCAACAAGGTCATCAAGAAACACGAGCTGACCCGCAAGGACAAGGAAGAGGACCGTATGAAACACGTCCGCATCACCAACGCCAACGTGGAGCCCGTTTTCTTCGCCTATCCCGCCATCGCCCGCATCGACGAGATCGTGGCCGGCATCACCGCCAAGAAGCCCATCTATGACTTCATCGCCAAGGAAGACGGCTTCGGCCACCGCTTCTGGG
>CAJOIV010000034.1:0-23765 GCA_905234665.1 uncultured Bacteroidales bacterium
ACGGGAGACCCTATTCTTCTTATCTTCAGGTGCCTTATACTTCTCATAAAAACCTTTACCGTTGTCTTTGACATTCTCCCAGGTCAACGCATTGAAGAGATCATCTTTATTTCTTATTATTTCCTTTTGGATGTTTGTTGCTTGTGTGTTGTTTCGATTTCTGTATTCATAGGGTGACTGACTCAACTTTTCTTTTATTTCGGCCACATCCTTATAGTGCCGAGTATTCTTATCTTTGAATTTGGCGAAATACTTTTCACAATCTTGGAGTGTCGCATTGGTCCCCATACATTTGTTGTACAGGGCATCCTCTTCCGCTTGTTGCCTGGCGTTTGCTTCGGCCTCTAACTTTTGAAGATAATTTTGATATCTGCAATCCAAGGTGTCATGGTGTTCTTTGGTCAGGACGTCCCTTTTTTGCCACAAGTCATTCCATTTGTTCAGGTCAAATTGGCTAGGTATTGTGTCAGACTCAAACATATCTATGGCTTGATAATAAATGGTGCTGTCTTGGATCCGATAATCAGATTGTTTTGCAAACAAGTTGCAAAATTTATTATACTCCGAATGCACCGAGTCATCCTTTAGTTGAGGATTGTCTTTCAGTAGATTTTCGTATTGGCCTTTTGTCTCTTTCGCCTTGAAAAACAGGCTATCACCACAATAAGAATTGGGATATGTATTCATCTGTGCAGATTGGGAAATCATTGTATCTTTCAAGATCGAGATTTCAACATTCTCACGGTTCCTCCAAATCAGAAATACTACCAATGCAGCACCCAATACCACAACCACTAAGGCAATCCCAAGTAAGATTTTTGTGTTCTTCTGAAGTTTACGCTTAACAAAACTAGATGGTCCCTCCCACATCGGTTCTTTATTCCATTTTGGGTGAGGGATTGAATACCTACAAAACTTATCTTTGCCCAATTTGATTTCTTTGTTGTCGGGCTCTTTATCACAAATACATTCTAATCTATGAGTATTTGTGTCATATTTTATGCCCTTTTCGTCAGAGAGTTTGGGATCTATGAGTTGTGGATGTTTGAACAGCGAGTATTTTTTTGACTTAGGATTCAGACGCAGGAAATATTTGTTTTCATCTGTCTGGGGCTGATTGCTTCCGTTGAAGGTGTCAGAATCTGAAGGCACCGAATAGTTATATTGGTCTTTCTCTCTTCCAATAATTGTCACAGTATGCGCCTTGGTGTCTTGGGACGATTTCATAGCGACAAATCCGTTATCTTCAAGATGACGTGAAGCTGCTGTAATCTGTTCCTTCAAATCTTCCTCGGCAACATTGTTTCGGAAGGTTTTTGTTTTGCCATTAGGTAATTGGAGGATAATCTCCCAGCCAGGTTTAGTAGAAAGTCGGATGAACTTTGTTTCAGTGCCGTTGTCGTTGATTAGTATCTCATCATAATATTCATTGAATAGCGGGTGCCGTACCGTAATGCCCCACCGATGGTCGCAATCCTCACCCAAGAAAGAGAATTTGTTGCCTGACGGTGTCAATTCAATGGGGTTGTCGTATGCTGATTTCGACCACAATACCGTACATTCTGACAAAGGAATGACCGTGCCCTTCTTCTCGTTAACGATGCTAAGTTTGACCGTGGCGCTCTTCTGCTCGAGTATTGGCAAAGAGACATGGACGTAAAAGCCATCTGGGCTTTTGGTTCCGGCCTTGATGGATACCGGCTGGGAGCGATAGCCCGGTCTGCTATAGGTGCCCAGAGGAATCGTGCCATAAGGCTGATCCAGTTCTTTTTTACTTATTGACCTCCGCTCACCCTCGAGTCTTGCGCCCGACTGCTGATTGTCGTATACAATGGTGTATTCGGGATTGTCGATATTCACGCTATCGGCAGCCAACACCTTGTATCCCTGTTCTCCATCGTTGGACACCATGGCTGGATCGAGTATAGACTCGGTGAGGAAAACCTGACCATATCCCTCGAATGCGCTATTCAGGGGATGGGGGAACTGGAAAAATTCTTCAATGCGATTCTCAGCACCCTGCATCAAAGCTGTTTTGGAAGCATTGCCATTGGAAGGATGTTTCCCCCAAGAGACTGCCTGGACTTTTGTGTTCAGTTCATCTGCTCTCCTCTTCACGAACGACCAATCCAATTCGACATTCACAATGCCGTTCTGGATGCGGGCTTTATAATCTTTGATGATGGCGTCCAGGGTCTCCTTGATATCCTTACCGTCGAGCATTTCGCCATCAGGGAGGAATAGGCTCGCCATCATGAATCCGTCGCGACCAAAACCATCGAACAACAGGATGATTTTATGGTACAGGATACCCCCTTCCACCTGCTGGAAACTATAGCCATCCTTGTAGAGCCGGTCGGATTCGCGGGTGAGGAAACGCCGTCTGTCCAAGAGCTGTTGGGACACCGTATCATTCAGATTCCCATCCGTTGCATATCGGGGAGAGAAACCGTCGTAAGTGCCGCTGATAATTATTTTAATCATTTTTCTATACTATCTGTTGAAGAATCTTTTAGTTTTCTTTCTCCAGGAGTCGTCTTCTGCGACTTTGGAGTACTCCATTAACAATTTGACCAAAACCGAGGCCGGTTCCGGATCGAAGAGACACAAGTTTTGGAAAAACACCTCGCCGATAGAGAGCGGTATCACCTTCATTGATCCATCGCTAAGACCAAGGCCACCATCCCTGGGGTCACCGATGATAACCTTCAGCTGAGTTACCAATGAGCTGAAATATTCTTCGGCGGATTTTACGGCATACTTGGTCCATTCGCTTCTGTTGGGTGAGAGAACATCGCTTTTGGTCACAATAAGACTAATGCCTTGGGTTGTCCAATTGAAAACGCCTTTCTCTTTAAAATAGAGAGCCGCATTCTGCAGGTATAGCATCTGGTCGGAATCGCGCAAAGGTTTGCTGTCGAGAATGAAAAAGTGGTATTTGGGATTGTCCTCGTTGCGAAGATATTCCTTCAGCTTCTCGTAAGTGATTTTATGCTCATTGGATTTGTAGGGTTTTCCCTCCACCTCGCGGCTGAAGCATTCGAAGATCTCACCGGAAATCTCGATAATGGAAATATTGTGTTGTTTGATGACCTGTTTCCCATTTCGGCCTTCGACCTTCTCGTTCAGAGTTAGGGGGAGATACTGTGTGGTGTCGACATCCGAACCAGCGGGAAGACATACCGCAGGTTTGTCGCGCTCGGGAACGAATAAGGTGGAGAGCTCGTTCATATATCCCAATCCTTCGCCCATACGGGGCGCGAAGCAACCCATCTGACGGGCTCGGCTGAGAATGGCCGCCATGGCACAAGTCTTACCTGATCCGGGGACACCCCAGAAATAGACCTCAGTGCTCCCCTTGGGGATGCTGGTCGGAGTCCTTCCCATCGACAGATTTCGCGGATTCTTATCCCAACTATTCAGCACATCGTCCCGGACGTTGCCCTGACTGTCTTTTACCCTTCCCCGCAAATCGTCTTTGGTGATGTGCAATACATTCTTCAGGTAGTTCAGCGGGTAGGCATTGCGGTCTTCCGACAAAGCACGTATGATTCTCTCTTTCTGGCCCGCCATCAACTCGGAAATCCGTTGGTTGGCCTCGGCGACATGCATGCCCTTGGGGTAAGATTCGGTATACCCTCGATAGGACTCAGGCGTATCGAACCCGCTTGCCTCCTGCCAGGCTTCTTCTTCCTGCTGCTGTTCGGCTTGCAGGCTGCGGGCCTCCTGGGCATGGTTGCCGGTGGGAAAGAAGTTGAGATAGGCATCAATGCTGCCATTGCTTTTCGCCACTTCCCATACCTTGTCGTCGACCTCGGCGACATGTGCTCCTTGGGGATAATTTTTCAGATAATCCATATAGTTCTTCATGTCGTTCCGCTCAATGGCGACGCTCCAGAAGGATTCCTCCACCTCGTTTTTATGCTTTCCGTTAGGGTAAATCTCGAGATAGCGAGAGAATAATTTGTTCGCCTTACATGATTCCCAAACGGCCTCTTCAGTCAAGTCGGCTTTGGGTGCAAAAGCAGTGATAGATTTCAGTTCGCTCAGCGTCACCTCATTGTTAATCAGCGACTGTGCCAATTCATAGGCTGAGTTAAATTGTACTTCCATTGGATCCATAGCAAAAGACCTTTTTTGTTATTTCTTTTTTGTATTAATTGTCTGATTAGCTTAGAGTACGCCAATATTATCCGAGTTTATCGTATTGTCGTCCTCGTCGTCATCCTCTTTACGGAGTTCGTAGAAGAGTCCTTTGTGGCGTGTGTCGCGTTCAGCAACAATATACGGCAGCATGATAAGCAGATATGCCAACAATACTGCAAGGACAGACCAGAGACTGGAGACAAAACCTTTTTTAGAGACGAAAAGTGCCATAATATCTTCAGCCGTGGCATATTCAAATGACCAATAGTCATTCTGAGCCATATCGTCGGTGACATTATGGTCGCGCTGAACCATCAGGTTGTAGTTGCGTTCCAATGCGGTGGAAATATTATCCACATTATTCATCACGGAAGGCAGTTGCCACCAACCGATAGTCTCATTGCCATACACTGTGGCGACAGAATCATTCAAGCCCTCGAGGGATATTTTGTTGTGCATATCCCGAACCATCAAATCGATATCATTGCTGCCATTGGGGAACACCCTATTGTAGGTGGCGATGTCACGGTCCTTGTTGTCCAAAACTTCCTTAAGATAGGCACGGTAGTTGGCTGTTCTCAAATCGATATGCTTTCTGTAGGATTCTTGCATTTCATCGAGTTGACGTCGTTGGTCGGCGACAATAGCAGCAATTTCCGAAGTGCGGCTGTTCACCGTGAAGAAGTGGTTCACCAGAGGCATAGATGCCAGAAAGAGAATAATCATGACAGCCAAGAGGGAAACCTCCTTGACGGCCTCTTTATGGAAATAGAAAGGTTTGGGACACTCCTTGGCGGGGACAAGGTACATGTTTACCACAATGGGCAACACCAGAAGGCAGACAGCGATGATGATGGGTAATACCAGACTGCCTCCGGTACGGTAATAAAAACTCATGAAACCCATAGCAGCCAAAACAATAGCTGCAGCGATGGCTAAAATCCAGCCGAGATTGAATTTGATTTTCATAATATTGATGATTTTAAGATTTTCTAAATGGATATAGATTCTTATTATTGGAAAAAATATCAGCGAGGCTGATTATTATTGTGACTGCTATCGGAAGTATGGGTTTCGGCCATCAAGACCACATAGCAAAACTCGTTGCAGAAATAGTTGTAATCCACCCAGATGCTTCCCTCGTCGCCCCATCGGGTACCCCATGAGTTGCGTACCCGGAAAGCGTGGCGACTATCGTCGTAGCCGACAAGCGTCATAGCGTGATAGGCGTGCATACCTGTATAGTTGTATGTGTCATGGGCAATCACATTGTCGTTGTGCCATCGCATGAACCGGTCGCCAAGCCGAGCCCCGAACACCAGCGGTATGGTGTCGGCAATGTAGGACTTCAGTTGTCCGACGGTGGGCAGATTGCCATCGCTGACAACCTGATAATAGTTGAGGATACGGTTGTTTGAATCGCCCACGCCAGTGCCGGTACAATTTTGCAGATCCTGATAGGGGACAGTCGCCATAGAGGCAGCGCCTTTGTCCTTAAGGGCGTTGAAAGCGGATTCGAAGCCGGTCCCCGAACACCCTGAGCCTTTCTGATCCTGAGGGATGTTGAACCAAAGGTCTTTGGGGGAAGTTTGGCGGGCAGGATTTTCGAGCATAGTTGCAGACCATCCGCTATCGATGGCATTGAGGGCTGTTTTCAAGTTATATCCTGTTGCCCAGACTACACAGGTGCCCTTTTCGCCCTGGTCGCCGATGGGAGGAAAGAGATGCTCAAGCATCACCTTCTCGGGCAGGTTCAAAGTGTCGTCATCGTTGTAGGGGGGCTGGACATCGGGGATATTGTTCCAATCCTCGTTGTCGGGCAAGTATCCTGTCTTGTCGACGATATGGGCACGGAAATTGCATACCGCACAGGATTTGACAAGAGACAAAATGAGCAAGATGAGCACCAATATCCACACCACCTTCAAAGCAATATTGAAGGTGCGCGTTTTCGTTAGGTTTTTCCTTTGTTTAGCCATTGTGTTTTGTTGTTTGTGCCAGTTCATTCAATAGTAAAGGTACAGATAGTAACCTGTTGATTTACAGATGTCATTGTACCAGTGTATGTCTGAACCTCTTCGCCATGTTTAACCATTACTGAATAAGGGGTTTTGAGTTCGCTATTGTCGCGTCTTGCATAATATGTTAGAATGACTTTGTATTGACCTTTTGGCGCACCTCCTGTTGGCCAATAGATGTTTTCTATCGGATCCCGTCGGGAGTTTCTTCCATTATTCATATCAATGTCCAGTATTCCGCCCGATGAAACAGACTTGTTCTGAAACCATACTATCTCTCCATAAGGGTCTATGCAAGCAATATCCAGGTCGTTGTAGTTAGACCAACTTAATAGAATCTGGACATCGCCAGTATGTGGAACAGGTCTTGGACCAGGCTCAGGCTCGGGCTCAGGACTAGGCTCAGGGCCAGGATCCGGTAATTCCTTTTGATTACCGCAGTCGCATCCGCAATCGTCGCCACAGAGGTTGAGGTTGCATTTGCCAAAGATGAAACACCAGAGCAAGAGGAAAAGTAGCAGCAAACCCAGTGCAAGGAGCAGCCAACGGAGCAAGGCTGAGAGGCAACCGCCGAATCCCCACCAGGCAAAGCATTTCTTTCTTGGACGCTTGGCGATGAAATCCTTGTCGGAGGTAATCTTGGATTTCAGCGGGTCCTCGTTCCATCCGGAGCTTGTCAGGCCATCAATTACAGGCAATGGAGGCACTTGGTCAGAAGTCAACTGCGTGTCATGCTCTACCTGAAACTGAGAGAGGACATTGCCGTCGGGGTCGAGGAAGCGGACCGTATGCATCTTCTTCTCGGGCGATTCCGGGGGAATGGCTTTAAAGTCGCGGTCGGAATCGATGATATCATTCAAGGGGTCGCCATCCCAAGCCGAGCAGAGTATGCCATTGACGGCAGGAAGCTGGGGCACGTCGCCTGGAAGAATTCGCTTGCCGTGTTTGACATCCAGTTCCTTGATGACTTCTCCATCGGGAGAGAGGAAACGGACATGATTTGTTTGTGGGGGAGTTTTTCCCTTGGGGGAATTATCTTTTGGAGTTTCCTCCTTGGGCTTTTGGATGTACTGGGCAGTAAATATCAAATCGCCGTTCACCTCGACGCCTAGAGGGCTGCGGTCCCAGCCGACAAATGTATAATCACCCACAGCGGTCACCTGCGGTATCTGATGAGCAAAAATTTTGGTACCATGACCTTTTTTCAGGATTGTCGGATTCTCTGTCGCACCATGGGAGTCGAGATTAAATTGAACCGTGTGGAGCTCTTTGGGTGGGAACAGGTCGGTAACAAGTTTTGAATCGCCCATGTCATGACCGGCTCTCGGTTTCATGCCCCAGACGGCAGCCACCACGCGACCATTACCGCAGTAGACATTGTCTTCCGAGTCGCCAGCATATTTCATCGACAGTTGGAGGAAATTGGCCTCCTCAACCTTGCCCTCATGTTTCAGCTTCTCTATGACGGAATGGTAGTGGGAGATTGTTTTGTCCAATAAATCCTTATAATAATCGTGGTCGTCGCCGGAGTGACTCAAGCGGGTAAAGGTATTTTCAGAACGTGGGGTGAACCAGTAGAAATATTCCTCGGGTTTTTGCTTGTCGACATCGTATTCCGGACGGGCGAGAAAATCCCGATAAGGTTCGTCAATATATTGGTCGACAATACCCTTGACGCTATCGAACCGTTTCCACATAGGCCAATCGCCAATCCCTTGCTCGTCGCACACTAGAGAGCGGGGCGTGACGCAAAGGGGCATGTATCCTTTAACAGAGGGTGTTAACATGGGGAGAGAGTTTATCTATTTGGAACAGGGATTAGAGAGATACATAATATATAGTACGAGTAATACAAGCAGCAAGAAGAGCAGTATGCGGAGAATCCAACGCCAGAAGCCACTTCCCGCCCGGTCGCCCCATGTCCAAACCCAGCGCCATGAGCGCCGATTGCGGGGCGTGAAGTCGGTGTCGTGTTTGATGACTTTTTTGGCCGGATTAGGCGACCAACCGGTGTAGGATGCCCCATCCACTACGGGAAGCGCAGGAATCTGGTCGGGGCTGATGCGGTTGCCGTGCTCCACCTGGATACGCTTCATTTCGCTGCCATCGGGATTGAGAAAACGGGCAATATGCATCCTATCCGTCCCGTCAGTTTCCTCTATTTTTCCCTCAACAACAGACAGGGGTTGCCTGGCCACAAAATCATGGTCGGCATTGACGACCACCCCCAAGGGGTTGGAGTCCCATGCAGGACAAATCATGCCATCCAACACAGGGAGAGGGGGAATCTGAGCCTGCGATATGGTAGTGCCATGTTCAACCTGTGACTGGGAAATTACATGACCATCAGGGGCAAGGAATCGAATGGTATGTGTCGGAACTTCGGCCTTCTTGGGCATTAACGCCGTATAGTCGCAATCCTGGTTGATGGTGTCGTTCAGCGGGTCACCGTCCCATGAAGGACAAAGGACGCCATCTACCGCTGGGAGTTGCGGTACATCGCCTGGCATAATCTGCTTCCCATGTTCTATAGAGAGTTCCTTGATGACAAGATTGTCGGGGGAGAGAAAACGAACCTGGTGCTTGAGAGGCACATTGTTGTCTTTGGGTTTCTCATCAGAGGGTTTTTCCTCTTTTTGCGGTGTTGGAGTTTCTTCCTTGGGCAATTCGCGATACTGAGCAGAGAAGAGCAGATCGTCAGTCACCTCGGCTCCGATGGGGTCGCGATCCCAACCGATGCATTCATAGCCATCTTTCGGTGAGACAGGAGGGACCTGATGCGCATATATCCTGGAGCCATGACTTTTCTTCAGAGCGGTGGTTTTTGTCGTGCTACCAAGACTTCCCAATTCAAAGCGAACCGTATGTATCTCTACCTCTGGCAACAACTCGGTGACAAGTTTGGATTCACCCATATTGTTACTCGGACGCTGGCGCATTCCCCACACAGTTGCCACCACACGGCCATCACCACAGTAGATATTGTCCTCGGATTCTCCTGCATATTTCAGCGAAAGTTGTAGGAAATTTGCCTCTTCGGCTTTCCCTTCACTTTGCAACTTTTTTATTGCAGACTGATAACGTTCCATTGTATCGGCAAGAATTCCTTTGTAGTAGTCGAGATCGTCGCCGGTACGACTCATGCGCATGAAGGCAGTGTCTCTGCGGGGGGTATACCAATAGAATAGTTCTTCGGCCTTCAGTTTGTCAATCTCGTGATAAGGCAAAGCGAGAAAGTCGCGGTAAGGTTCGTCGATATATTGGTCGACGATGGCTTTCACACTGTCGAAACGTTTCCACATAGGCCATTGGCCTACGCCCTGTTCGTCACACACATTGGAACGCGGGGTAACGCATAGTGGCATATAGCCTTTAACTGCAGGAACTGCCATAATGAATTATTTCTTTAATGTTCTACATTTTTCGATGATACCTCCCAGACGGTCGTTGGCTTCCACGTCATAGTGCGGAATATCGGCAGTGAGTACAAAACCGACCTTGGCCAAGTCGCTCCAACGCCGACTTTGTCTAAATCCCGGAATGGCTGCTGACAATTCATCCATACTGTGTTCTGTAGGATTCATCAAGAGGTGGCGAAGACTTTCCATATCGTCCATCTTGGCCATCATCTCGGCAATATGGCTATTGCTTGCAGGTTGGCTGTTATCGTCTACATACCTGAAGCTCAGACCTATCTGATGCTGTTCGCTTGCCTCTTTAAGGTTGTCCACCACACCATCTTCTTTGGCGTAATAGTCGTAACCGACATTGAGGACAAACTTGTTGATCATCTCGGCACAGATGTCAGCAATCATCTCGCTGAGTTCCTTGACGTCAACGCCAAAGGTATCGACATAGTTGTGGATGGTCTGGGCCACACGGCGTTCCACTTCATATTTGACAAACAGGGACTGGAGCATCTTCACCAGTTCTTCAAAAGGTTCCTCACCCAACATCTTGCAGAGGCATTCGCGTTGCGTTCCGCGAAGCCATCCCTCGAACCAGAAAGTTTTCAGTTCTGCGGCCAGAATTTGTGAAGGGCTCTGCAGGCCGAATTCACTTCGACGGAAGAGGTCTTCGAGATTTATCTTCAGATTGTTCTCGAAATAATTGCGGCATTCCTCATCGTTAGAATACCCGTATGCCATGCGGAGGATATGGAGATTGTCGTCGAAAGAATTGCTAGGCCTGATACCGGGTGCACGCATGTAGATAAATACATAGTCGCCAATATCTCCAGCCTCCGTTACTTTCGGAAACACATCAGAAAACACTTCATGAACGCGGAACTCAGTGACAGAGACAGCTTTCATGAAACGACCGAAATAATAGGGGTCGCGACCAAAAGCGATGGCCAACGAGGATTGCAGACGGGCAGCCGAATTGAGGGCCTTCTTCAAGGACTCTTCGGTATCTGTATTGTAATAGTGCTTCTTAAGTTCTGCAATTACATTGTCTATGGCCTCATTGATGTCGCGCATATTCTTTGCAGCGGCGGCAGCAGCAATCTTTTCAACGATAGAGGCGAGATTGCGAGCAATAGGTAACGAACCGTCGCAGTTGGCTTCCGAGGCCTCGTCCCATCGGCTGGCAGCATCACGGAAATGGTTCCTGACAAAAGGATACTCAAGAAATGACTGTCTTAAACGTTCGTAAAAACCTTTATAGATTTCTGCTTTACGCACAGTTTCCCTGCCAGTTTGCTCCGTCCATCCATCGAAAATCTCAGTAGAATATCGAAAATCGCGAAGGAGATAGAGATTGTCAAAATTAGGATTGGCCTGGGTCCAAGAAACAAACCATTTGTAATAATCCCTTTTATTATCCTCATTTTTTATCAGGGGAACGCCAATGATATCGCGAGACAATTGTTCATTAAACCACTTATCCCATCTATTAAAAAGAGCCTGGGGATTGTCGATTCTGTCATCTGTCTTGCTTCTCAAATGCAGGTTAAACTTAGTACCCACGAAGAATAACGGTGGGTATTCCATACCCATCAAATATTTGGCCCTCTCTTCTTCATTCTTTCCGATAGAAACATCTATCCAGTTGCTTAAAACAGATTGCATTGGTTTTGCCTCGAACTTGTCGGGTTGCCAACAATACATCAACGCATTGATTCTTCTCTCGGAGGAATACTTATTGAAGCAATAGGCGACCTTTCCTCTTCTCAGCAGAGTAGGAACGTTGCCAGATATTACAAACACCCCCCCCCGTGCTCTTGCTCCCGGGAAGTCAAGAATGTCAATATTTTTTAGTATTGAACTGATAATTTCTCCCTTCTCACCATTATGGACGTTTGTTGGAAGAATGACTTCCAAAACCACTTCGGAGCAAATCGCGGCCAAACAATTCTTGTTAATCCGTGTATCCTTATACTCACCCTGAGCGTTTTTGTAACGCACTTTTGAAAGCGTATCATTGTCTTCCAGATTCAGTTGCCTAACATCCAATAACGACATGCCTTTAGAGTTGTCTAAATCGTCGAATGAAATATAAGCATCTTGTTCGAAGTCGACTTTCTTGCAGGCATTGAAAAATTGCTCGAAAACAGCAGACAAGTTCGGTTCATTATTCCAAAGCATTTCTACTGCGGAGATAACATCCTTTTCATTTAAATACTCGATAACAAGTGATATTTCACCAAAATAGTCAATGTCATCAGAAACCAGAGGATTGATACTCTCTTTGAAGAATTTGGTGCAATACTCTTCTATCTCGCCAAAATCATCCTCGCTCAAATAGGTTTGACGTTGGGCTGTTTTACGATTTTTCAATCCATCTATAAAAAGCCTAATACTCTCACTGGCGAAAGGTTCTTTCTGTTCGTAGTCACGATAGTATCCTTCACATAGCATTAAAGCAATGTCTTTTAATGTCATTAACCTAACATGTACAGGATACTCTTGCGAGATGTTGGGTTGCATTTTCGTGGTAAAACGTGTGATAAGACCCGTAGCCTCACCGGATCCTGGAGGATTAAGATGGGTGAGAAATTCATACTCGACACCATTCATCCGGTCGACGACCTGCATGGGTTTACCATCTGCAGAAAGCAGAGAACTTGAAAGATGCGATTTGCCGCATTGGCTCTCTCCATACAAAGCCACAGAAGCCTTGGAATCGTATGTACTACGAATCTTTTTGAGAGTCCTGCGTTCCTTGACAAGGGCCTTGTAAGTTTTTTTCTTATCGACTTTGGCGTTTTTAAGAACCCAATCAGTACCTTGGTTTATCTGTTCGATTGCGTGATCTATAATAGTTTGCATAACAATATCATTTTAATGTTCATACTTGTTTTCAGCACTTTGAGGAGATTTTACACTTGAACTCACCCGTATCGAGCCAGAAAGTGTCGGACTCGCTGAGACTCTTGATTTGGAGAGAGAGGTACTTTTTGGGCAAAGCGTTATCGTTTTTGTCCGTCACATCGGTAACAACCACATTTTCCCTATCGGTAGCATAGTCACGTTCGATTTCAAGTTTCACAGGCATGCTTTGGCGTATGCGCATCTTGCGAGAGTCGACAGCATCTTGAATCAGAGCAAGATTGTCGATGGGGAGATGTTTCTGTATCAACTCATTCTTAACACCCTCACGTATGGCCTCATCATCAAAATCGAGAGTGAAGAGCGAACGAGCCGGGTAGGATTCTGTATCCAACTGACGACACCCCAGGCGAATGGGGATGGAAGGAACGTCGAAAGTAACGGTGGCCTTTTTCGGGTCGAGCAGTATTTCTTTGTTGGGGATGAGTGTTGACGCAGGATTGGACATCAGTCCGATATAATTGGTTGTAGGCAGCATTTTCTGTCCCAATTCATCGAGATTGAATGACATCCCCTTGAATCCACCCAATTCCGAGCAGATATAGCCGACCAAAGCGCCTACAGCCACAACAGACTTCTGGTTCTCAAAGAAACCATTGCCGTCCTGGAAAGGATACCAACGTCCGACACGATATTCGTTGAGCACTTTGAGTCGGTTGGGGTCAACGGAATAGTATTTCAGGAAGATGTCCTCGATGGGCTTAAGAGAACAGGGCCGACCTGCCAATAGCACGATGTCGCAACCATATTCTGCCAAAGCAACGGAAATCTTCTTCAATAGACCATCCATGACGTTATTGATAATCTGGGTGGTAATGGCAAGGTCATAATGCCAGACCTGTTCTTCGATGCGGAAACCGAAATGGTTGAAGAAATGCTCGAGCAATTCTTGGTTGGGTTGGTCTTGGCCATGGAAGATGTCATCCCATTGCAAGTCTCGTTTCTCGATTTTCAATCGAGTACACTCCATGAAGCATTGTGCAATGGGTACAGATACCTGTTGGCAAAATTCGCGGCGCACCTGTCTGTCGGAGAAGTTCAGGCGGTTGGTATCCTGTCCAAAGAAATCGGTTATGAGGGTGCTGATGACAGAAGGCGATTTGCCTTGAGAAATGAGTTTTTTCTCCACCATGGCGTTTCTGCCTTCGATGACTATCTCTTGGACAAATGCCTTTAGAATATCATCGCCGGCGGTATAGAAACTCTCCCAATAACGCGGAACAGGTGTCAAGGTTGTCTGACCCACTGTGTCATATTTGTAAGAACAAATCATTACGTCTGTAGTGCCAGCACCTATGTCGACGGAACCGATGGTAAGTGACTTTTTGTCATAGGGAGTCTTACCATCGCCTTTGAGGAGATCATGGCGGTACTTACCATAACGCTCGAAGAACTCGGCACAATTGTTCTTGTAGCGCGTTGCCACCTCGGCGCACAGATAGACGAATTGAACGCAAGTGGCCTCATCGTAAAGCCATTTCCGGTTTTCCTCATCTCGACTTTTCAAATCGCGGAGACTCGGTTTCACTGGTGCCGAATTCATTGCGGCATGATATTCCAGAGGGGTATTGTCGGTTTGTGAATTAAACCGATTGAGAACCGTATATGCCTCTGCGGCAGCGGTGCGGAGCTCAATCTGTTCGACACGCGACATGGCAGTGGGGCAAGTGACAAGAATCTTTGAAATGCGGCGGGGGGCATCGATTTCGCCTTTGTCCTCGCGGTATTTCTGGCTATTGATTTGGCGATAGGACTGTGCCAATATCTCCAGAAAAGCAAAAGTCATCAGACTGCGTCTGGAATAACGGATTTCACCTCCTGACTTGCCAGTGGTACTCAATGTGCCATCGCTATTGAATTGGTTGGTGATACCTTTCAATTCAATTGGTTCGGGCTCCTCATTGCCGTGACGGATGTTTTGCCATTCGTAGGTAGCGGGTCGCTTGTCCCACAAATAACGCTTGGGACTGGAGCAGGTGGAGAGTTTTTGTCCTTTTTCCAACCCTGCCTGATAGCGCAGATAGGTAGCTTCGCGTCCAAGACGGACAAGACTGGGATGGATGAACTGAGTAGAGTTGCCGATATTGCAAATTCCAAAATTAGCACGGTCGAACACGACATTCATGTCGAAGGGAGACTTTTCCGATTGGAACGGATGGGAAAAATCTTGCAACTCGACCATGTCGACTTTGTCAAAACGGCCTTCCTCAAACAGTACAGCTGTTGTTTTGCTATTACCCATATCCACCACAAGGTCGACATTGATTGGTGCCGCATTCTCGGCATTGACCAGTTCGACTTCGGCACGAGAAAACCTTTCGGCGATGACGTGCAGAAAGAACAGATAGGTGGCAAGATAGGTATAGACGGGTGGCACAGCAGTGGGGTTGTCCTCATTTTGAGGGAACATCTTGTACAGCATATTGATGTCGCTGGTATTGTGAACCAGTTTCAGAATACCGGCATCAATCCAATCGCTGTTTCCTTTCGGAGGAGCCACGAAATTCATCAACATCAAATCGGTAGAAGGAATGCCGAAAGTCTTTTTCCTGTCGAAATGATTGGCAAAGAGTGGTGATTCGCGAAACTCGTTGCTGTAGTTGCCATCGTCGTAGACCGATGTTGTGTCGAAAGCGATGGTAATATTCCAATTCTGGCTACCTGCAAAGTCATATACCTTGGGGTTGTGGGTATCAAACCCTTGGGGAGTAACCATTATCCTTGCCCAATTGTAAGGTCCTTCGCGGAAACGTCCTGCCAAATTCTTCTCGAAACAGGGGAATGGAAGCCACTGATTAAAGAACTTGGCCAAAACAGGAAGTTCACCTTTCAGGATGGGCTTTTGCAGAGTGGATGCCTTAGCCTCAATAATCCGTTCTTCGGAAAAACGGTGAATATCTGCATCGTTATTCCAGACACCTACATATTTATCGTTGATGTCAAGTAGTCCTTGGGTTCTCAAGTCGTTCTTTGACACATACACAATGTCGCCAGTGACCGGGTCGGTGAACTGCTGAGCCACTTCCAGCGACAAACGCCTGGCGGTCTTGTCCCAATACTGATGGAAGTGGAACCGTGTTCTGATCTCGCTCCAGTCGAACTGGATGTGCGTTTTGTGGAACTGTATTCCTGTGTTAGCGATTAAAGAGATGGGCATAATTATTATTTTATATGTTTTTATTCAGTTCGAACAGATACTTTTCTTTTACCCCATAGTTGAATTGGTTAGACACGGAGTCGGCGCTGGCATAGTTGATTGCCACCACTTGTCCTCGACGGTTGAGAACGGGGCTGCCGCTGGAGCCACGCAAAGCCGGTATGTCATACTGCACCTCACGGTCTTCTGTAAGATAGCGACTGATGGTTCCGACAGGATGCTGGGCAACGATGCCCTCATCGGTAAGTGCCATTCTGGGTCCATCGTTGTAGCCAATCATCATCAGCGTTTTATTCTTGTCCTTGCCGACGAGATGCATTAAATACTCCCCAAAAGAGTAATGTTGCAACATATCGCGTGGTGTTAACCTAAATATGTGTCTGCCTTCTGGCGTTTGCTTGGTGTTGAGTTGAATGATTGCCAAGTCATCCTTGTCGGATTTCTCGCGGATAGTGCAGGATTTGAGTTCACCGACAGTATGGACGAAAGTATTGTTATAGGCAATACGAACATTGTTGTGATAGGCTAAATCGATTTCACCTGGATTGTTCTGTCTAAGCATTCGCAACGATTGGTTAATCTCGTTGAGCCGTTGTGTGTAGAGTTCATGTGCTTCCATCTGGGCTTGTAGGGAGCCGGGAATAGTGTCGGGATTATTTCTTATATAACTTTCCAAATTTGACAGGCATACTTCATAATGCGCTTTTTCCTGTACCAGATACTCTTCCAATGCGTGAATGATTTTTCTAAGGCCCTGACGAACCTCTTCCTTTTTTATATTGCCCTCAACCACATGGCGATTGGTGGCAATTCTTCCGTCCGGGGATATAAAGAAACCCGTCCCGTACATAATATCAGGGATTAAGGAATCTGGACTTGATTTGAGGCTGATAAACTTGTTGGTCTCTTTGTCGAAATCGGAACCCGCGAAGTAAAGCGTATTGCCATTGCTCATTCTCAACTCATAATATTCGATGGTCTGAACCATTACAACACCCGATTGATATTCCTCGGCCAAATTGTCAAGATTGCGATTGCAGGACATAGCCAAGATGCTCGTGCAGGCAAGCAATAGTGTTTTTGATATGAATCGGTGTATAATCATTGTAATTGGTCAATTATCAAGGCTTATAAAGATACTGTCACTATATGTGAAATCAGATCCTGAGAATTCAAGTTTCAGTTTAAGAGGATAATGGGACTCATTGAAGTAACTGAGAGGAACCACAAAGATCCGGAAATCATTTGATGATTTTTTACCATCATATTCTATGTAAAAACTCTCCCGAGAATCATTAGAATAAGCCCTACAATTTGCCGATTTAATGGGCTGGTCCCAGGTAATGATTGCCGCTGTCTTATATACCTCATATTGATATGAAAATCCATCTTCGCTGTCGGTATCAATGTCCAATGTTGTAGGCTCAGTATTACTGTTCGGCAGTTCGGATTCGTAGCGTCCACTAACGGGGAAGTCCGTCGGCATACCACTTCCCACATCAATGTTGTTCCTATTGAGAATCAGCGGCAACAATATGGCGACAGGAATCAGGATGGAGGCTGCCATCGCCCATTTTTTTCTATGGGAAGTATTCCTTGTGTTCACCCGAAGAGATTCTGCCGTGGAGGGCAGGAATGCGCTAGTCTGCTCCTCCACCCAACGGTCTACAGTCCATTGCAATTCAGGACTATTCTCAATGGCTTTTTCCACATATTCCGACTGTTCCTCATCAAGACGACCATCAAGATAAGCAGCCAACATCTCGTCGCTGACAGGAATATTGAAATCATCGCTCATAGCAGTCCCTCCTTTTTTAGTGCATTGACAAACTGAACCTTGGCTAATCTGTGCTTGTTGTAGTAGTTTGGCATGTCCATGCTCAATTGTTTGGCTGTTTCCTCGTTAGAACAGCCATTAACGTAACGCAGACAAATAATCTGGCGATACCTTTCGTTAGTCATCATTTCCAATATTTTATCTAAATCTTCATGATCAAAGATATTGTTGATTGAAGGTTTAGATATTGAAATATCGGTATTTCTATCACTATCATCCAAATTTATTAATTGGACAGACACCTTGAATCTGGCATAACAGAAGCGGATGGACACAACACCCATCCAAGTGTAGAGTGAACTTTTGTAGTTAAATGTCTCCAGTTTGCACTTTTCACTTTTTTTCCGCGGCTGGAGGATGTCGATGTAAATCTCATGGATAAAGTCCAGTATTTCAGGACAATCGGAATAGAATCGATTGTGGAGAGACTTGAATATGGGATAACAACGGCCATAGAGAAATTCCCGCGTAGCCCATTCGACACGTTTAATTAACCAGTCAACCACCTGATGGTCGTCCTTGTCCTTAATATTAGGGAAAGGTATGGGTAATTGAATCTTCATGGCTACAAGGGGTGGTGAAAAGGTTTGGTCAGTTTTTATGGATTAAGTCGTATAGGTGTTTCTCTTTCACACCATAGTTAAAGTTTTGCGCGTCGCGGTAGCCTGCAAAGTTTATGGCGACCAACTGTCCTCGCCGATTGATTACGGGACTGCCACTAGACCCTGGCTCAGTGCTGATATTGTACTGGATAATATCTTTTTGGGTTTGGTTGATAGAACCCTCGGTGCATTGCGAATATATTCCTTCATCGGTTATGGCCATCCCAAATCCGCGGTTGAACCCAATCATATAAAGTTGCTCGTTCTTGTCGCTGCCAAACATTCGGGATAAATATTCACCGAATGAATAGTGCTCGAGCATGTTCTTCTCGGGCACAGGGAATATGTATTTGTCAGGTGGTGTTTGTTTGGAATTGAGCTGGATAATGGCCACATCTTTTTCGGAAGTGTCTCTTAGTGAGCAGGGATACATATCATCCGGAGAATTGACAAACGTGCCGTTATAGGCCACTTTCAATGTACTGTGGTATTCAATTTTTGCATCATCAGGATCGATGTGCCCCAATTGTCTAATGATATTATTGTTTTCCTTTATTTTTTCATCCATCAAGTTGAATACTTGTGCAATTTTGGCCCGTTCCAAATCACTTGTGGCTTTTCCGTACATTAATTGGCACTGTATTTTCACAGCCTCACATGTGTCGTTTTGATTCTCGAGAAATAGCGAGATCATGTTGAGTATTTGCTTTGTGGCTCGGATGGCATTCCTGTCTGTGACCGTGCGACTCGCTACATGCTTGTTGGTGGCAATTTTCCCATCTGGGGAAATGAAAAAGCCTGTGCCGGTCACTGCCTGTACACAGTTTATTACCGAATCTGGATCTGTTTCGAAATTGGTTATGTTTCCATTGCCATCGCCAGCAAGATAAAAAACACCACCATTGGGCAATGTGAGTGAATAGTAGTATTGATTCATGATAAGTACCACGCCACTGCGATAATCTTCGTCAATCTCATTCTTGGATCTGTTGCAGCCAGCAGTCAGTATGCACAACAATGCAATACAGAATATTGCGGAAATGGAACAACAATACGATTCAAACATATTGGGTCTTGCTTTCATGGTTTTCTTACTCGGGTCACGATACTTCATCGGTTTGATACTTATGCCTCCCTGAGTTCCCAGCGGTCGGCGGTTACACTACATAAAAAAAGCATAGAACTCGTGTTGTTGTTAGTTCTACGCCTATTAGGCATCGCCAAACGCCTCATCTAAGTAAAACTAATCTGAACCTTATCCTATGCCCCCAATATGCAAATGATACATAAAGGCAAAAGCAAAAGGCATCAGTATAGCGGTCTTTAGATTAAAATTTGGCGATTTCAATAGGCAGACCAATACAAATGCTTTTTCGCATTGTCCGGCAAAGCCTCGCGCCGGAAATTGGGTGCAAATATACACATTTTTTCCAATACTGATGCCTTTTTTTGATAAGGTTCTGTCGAAAGTATTGGGAATATGGGGATTGTTACGGTTTTTTTTGTTTTTTTTTTTGAAAGGAGGGGTGAATGTCACTATATTTCACCTATCCTTAAGAGAAAAATGGGGCAACAAAAGGCGGGTCCTCAGCTGGAGGGGGAGGAGATGCGCTGGGAAGGGTGGGGGGCAGCGACGAAAACGTCGCTGAAATGCACGGGAATGAGAGGTTGGGGGCAGATGGTGGGGGATTGGCGATGAAAGGGGAGGCGGGGACGGGAAGTCCGGCGGAGATGCGTTGGGAAGGGCGGAAGAGAGAAAGACGGGATGTTGCAATGAGACGGGATGGGGGAAGGAGGGCGGGGATGGGATTCGAGCCCAGCGGAGATGCGCTGGGAACGGTGGGGATTGTGGGCTGGTGGTGGTAGCGACGAAAACGTCGCTGAAATGCACGGGAACAGGAGGGGAAGGGTGATATGAACAGGGGGGTGTTGATGGTGCGAGGTTGAGTCGAACTTAGGTCGAAGGGAAGTCGAGAGAAGGGCGAGGATGGGTTGAGGATGGAGAGAGGTGGTGGCGGTGTGGCGTTGAGTGTGGTAGGTGGAGGAGGTAGTGGTATAGAGGCAACGGAGGGGTGCCCAGAGGACTTGCTGGAGGTCGTCGAGTTTGTTGGCGTAGGGGTCGTCGGGGGCCGGTGCATGGAGGGGCTCGAAGGAGGGGAGGATGAAGGCGGCGGGGAGAAGGGTGTCGGCGAGCCAGCTCTTGGGGAGGGTGAGAGTGAGGTCGGGGTGCTGGTTGGGATGCTGGTCGGGGTGGGAGGTGTTGAGGGTGGTGAGGAGGTCGGAGGCGGAGAGCCACAAGTTTTTGGTAGAGTTGTAGACGACGATGGCTGTGGCGCAGCGGTGGAGACGATAGGCCGGGGGTATCTGGATGCCGACATGGAGGGTGAGGGTGTTGCCCTTGCGGACAAGGGACATCTGGGGGTAGTCGACCTTGATGCCAGGGGTGTCGACTAGGGGGAGACGGCAGGGGAAGGGCAGGTCGGGCAACTCGACGGGGAAACACTTCATGACTTTGCCGACCAGGAGTTTCCTCCATTGCCGGGCGATGCCGTTGGCGGCTTGGATTTCGCGGCCCACCTTGCCGAGATTGCTCACGAAGGTGGATGCGAAGGCAAGTTTGTCGCGACAAATAATCTGGCCGAGAGTCTTGGGGTCGTGAGGGGGACCCGGATAGTGGCGTGCGAGGTATTCGTTGTCATATCTTCTGAGGTAGCCGATGATGTTGCCTTCGAGGCCAATGAGTTTTGTCTTGGATGTTTGGAATGCCATACGCTTTGTTTTTTTCGGTGCAAAGGTACGGATTATTTTTGGGATGTGGGGAAGAAACGCAATTTTTATAGGTTAAGATGGTGGAGATGAGGAGGGTGGGGCAGCGACGAAAACGTCGCTGAAATGCACGCGAAGGGGATGGGGAGGGAGGCGATTGGTGGGCGGTGGGTGGGGTGGTGGTGAGGGGCGATGGTGAGGGGCGGGGGTGAGACTGGGGGCTGTTAGGAGGCTGGAGGCGGTTAAGGGGCGGGGGTGAAGGCTTGGAGGACGGTGTCGCGGTATGAGCGGGAGACGGGGAGGGTGCCGACGCCTTGGGAGAGTTCGAGGGTGAGGGTGTCTTTCTCTTTGCGGAAGAGCTTGACGTTGCGCTTGTTGACGATGTAGCTGCGGTGGCAGCGCAAGAGACCCGACTCCTCGCCCCAGGTGTCGAAATACTTCATCGAGTTGTGCAGGACAAAGGTCTCCTCCTTGCCGTCGACAACATAATGGATGTTGCAGTAGTTGTCGGACGACTCGATGTAGAGGACATCGTTGCTGCGTATGGCGAGGGCCAGGCGGCCGCCACGGTCGTAGAAGTTGAAGGTCGTCGACCGAGTGTCAATCGTCTGGCTTTGGGTCTCAATGACGCCTTTCAGGCGGGCTATTTCTTCTTTCTTCTCGTCGAGCAAGAAGAGCAGCACCGTGATGACATAAGGGACAAAGAGGATGCCCACCACGTCGAGGCTGACACGCAGGAGCAACGAGGAGAACGTCTCGCCGTCGCCCAAGAGGTAGGCGAAAAGGGTGAGGCCGAAGATAAACAGGAGCACCTCTCCTACCCCCCAGAGCATATACTGCCAGAGGTAGAGGACATGATGCCTGTGGACGAGGTGCATGATGACGCGGCTCAGGAGCAGAACCACGAAGCCGCTGCCCACGAGGAGGGTGGTGTAGAGTTGGCGGCTCCAGGAGGGGGGCGGGTTGAGGGGATTGTAGACCAAAACGAACACCGTGGCGATGATGAAGACCATGGCCAAAAAGAAAAAAGTGCCCCGCCAGCGGGTCAAAAAGCGCGGCAACCGTATCCCTTGAAGAGTGAAAAGTTTTGAGTTTTTCATGCTGTTTGCCCAAAATAGTCGTTGTTCACCCAATATATCGCAATTTTGTCCCGTTTATTGTGTCGAACGACATTTTTAAGAATTGCCTTTCTGAAAATGGGTGTTTCTTTGCAGCCGGAAAACATATCAACGTATAACCATATCAACAATAGCATAACATGAAAATTATTGGAACAGGCAGTGCATTGCCGGAGAAGGAGGTCAGCAACGACATGCTGGCGGGTTTTCTCGACACGAGCGACGAATGGATTAGTACCCGCACGGGTATCCATACGCGCCGTCTGCTCAGCAGCGACAACCTGGGCGACCTCGCCATCACGGCAGCCAAGGCGGCCATCGAGTCGGCGGGCGTCAACGTGAACGACATCGACTATATAATATGTTCCAACGTGGCCAACAACTACGTGACCCCCTCGCTCAGCACCATCATCCAGGGTGGGCTGGGCGACGAGTGCAGTTCGCCCTGCATGGACCTCAACGGGGCCTGTGCGGGATTCCTCTACGCCATCGACATTGCCGAGGCATTCCTCGCCACCGACCGCGCCAAGAACATTCTCATCGTCTGTGCCGAGGAACCCACCAAGTTCTGCGACTGGCATGAGCGCGAGACCAGCGTTCTCTTTGGCGACGGTGCCGGCGCCGTGGTGGTGACGGGAGGCGACAACCTCCTCGCGCGCCGCGTGACGGCCAAGTCGCTGAAGGACGTCATCTACTACAAGCGCCCCCTGGAGAACACCCCCTACGACCGCTCGTCGCAGGACCAGAAGACGCTGGTGATGAAAGGCCACGACGTCTTCCGCATGGCGGTGCGCTCGTCGATGAACGACATCAACACCCTGCTGGAAGAGCAGCATGTGAACCCCGACGATGTCAAATATTACCTGCTGCACCAGGCCAACATGCGCATCATCGACTCGATACGCGAGCACCTGAACCAGCCCGTAGAGAAATTCCCTACCAACCTGCAGCGCTATGGCAACACGTCGTCCGCGAGCATCCCCATCCTCATCGACGAGCTGGTGCGGGGCGGCAAGATACAGGAGGGCGACCTGCTGATGCTGAGTGCCTTCGGGGCAGGGTTTGTCACGGGAGGAGCGCTGATGAGATGGTAGCCGGTGTCCGGCTGACAATAATTGAGAATTGAAAAGCAGCGGCGAAAACGCCGCTGAAATGCACGGAGAATATATCAACATATCAACGTATCAACAATCAATCATGAGAAGAGTTGTCATTACTGGCCTGGGGTGCGTGACACCGCTGGGCAACAATATAGAGACTTTCTGGAGCAATCTGCTGAAAGGCGAGTGCGCCATCCGCGAAATCACTTCCATGCCCACGGAGAACCTGCCTGTGAAGGTGGCCGCCGAGGTGCTGGATTTCAAACCCGAGGAGTACGGCATCGACAAGGCGATGATCCGCCACAACGACCGCTATGCCCTCTTTGCCATCGCCGCCGCCACACAGGCCATGGCCGACAGCGGCCTGGTGGTCGACGAGCATGTCGCCGCCAACCGTTTTGGCTGCGCCATCGGCTCAGGCGTGGGAGGCATACAGACATTCTGCCGCGAACACAACGCCCTGCTGGGCGGAGGCCCGCGCCGCGTGTCGCCCCTGTTCATCCCAGAGATGATTGCCAATATTGCCTCGGGCAACGTGGCCATCACATTCAACGCCCAAGGCCCCAACCTGCCCATCGTTACGGCTTGTGCCACAGGCACCCACTCGGTGGGCGAGGCCTACCGTATGGTGCGCGAGGGACGCGCCGACGCGATGCTGACGGGAGGCGCCGAGGCTGCCATCTGCGAGA
>CAJOIV010000034.1:23823-45592 GCA_905234665.1 uncultured Bacteroidales bacterium
GCCGCAAAGGCTTTGTGATGGGCGAGGGCGCCGGCGTGCTGGTGCTCGAAGAGTATGAGGCCGCCAAGCGTCGCGGCGCACACATCTATGCCGAGGTGTGCGGCTACGGCAACACCTGCGACGCTCACCACTACACCGCGCCGCGTCCCGACGGCCTGAGTGCCACCAACGCCATGCGCCTGGCCCTCGACGAGGCCGGATTCCGAGCGGGCGAGCACCTCTACATCAACGCCCACGGCACCGGAACGCCCCTCAACGACCGCGCCGAAACGCTGGCCATCAAGCAGGCGCTGGGCGAGGAAGAGGCCCGCCGGGCGGTCATCAGCTCGACCAAGTCGATGCACGGTCACATGCTGGGAGCCACGGGAGCCGTGGAACTCATCATCTGCGCCCTGACGCTCAAGCACGGCATGGTGGCACCCACCATCCACCTCGACGATCCCGACCCCGAGCTCGACCTCGACTACACGCCCCACACTGCCCGCCAGTACCAGGCCGACATCACCATCTCCAACTCCTTCGGCTTCGGCGGCCAGAACGCGTGCGTGGCACTTAGGAGAATTGAGAATTAATAATTGAAAATTGAGAATTATGGAACGCAACGAAATCAAGACCTTTCTGCCCCACCGCGAGCCGATGCTGCTGGTGGACGACGTGGTGAAAGAAGGCGACACCGCCATTGGGCACTACCATGTGCGGGGCGACGAGTACTTCCTCCAAGGCCATTTTCCGGGCAACCCCGTGGTGCCGGGAGTCATCCAGTGCGAGATGCTGGGCCAGTGCAGCTGCATCCTGGTGAAAGAGGAGCTGGAAGCGGGGCGCACGCCCTTCTACAGCGGCTTCGACGGCATCCGCTTCAAACACCCCGTCAAACCCGGCGACACCTTCACCGTCGAGAGCCGCATCACGGCACGCAAAGGACTGGTGTTCTTTGTCGACGCCAAGGGCACCGTGGACGGGAAACTCTGCGTCAAAGGACAACTGATATTCACTCTTGTAGACAACAATAAACTATGAAACTGTTAGAGAATAAAACCGCACTCATCACCGGCGCCGCCCGCGGCATTGGCCGTTGCATGGCCACGATGTTCGCCGACGAAGGCGCCAACGTGATTTTCACCGACTTGAAAGAGACCGACAGCAGCAAGGAACTCGTCGAGCTCCTCCGCGGCAAGGGCGTGCGCTGCGACTTCCAGGCCGCCAACGCCGCCGACTTCCAGCAGGCCACAGAGGTGGCCGCCTGGGTGGCCAAAGAGTATGGCCGCCTGGACATCCTCGTGAACAACGCCGGCATCACCCGCGACAACCTCCTGCTCCGCATGAGCGTCGAGGACTGGAACGCCGTCATCGAGACCAACCTGCGCTCGGTATTCAACTACACCAAGGCCTTCGCACCCATGATGCTCAAACAGCGCGCGGGCTCCATCATCAACATCAGCTCCATCGTGGGCCTGATAGGCAACGGCGGCCAGGCCAACTACGCCGCCGCCAAGGCCGGCATCGTGGGCTTCACCCGCTCGATGACCAAAGAGCTGGGCAGCCGCAACATACGCTGCAACGCCATCGCCCCGGGATTCATCGAGACCCCCATGACCAAGCAGCTGGGCGAAGAGGCCCGCAAATACTGGACCGACCAGATTCCCATGCGCCGCATCGGCACCGACGTCGACGTGGCCCGCGTGGCCCTCTTCCTCGCCTCCGATATGTCGGAATACGTCTCCGGCCAGGTCATCTGCTGCGACGGAGGACTGAACCTTTAGGAAATTGAAAATTGAGAATTGAGAATTGAAAAGGGACACACTCCTCAGTCAGCAAAGCTGACAGCTCCCCTAACTTAGGGGAGCAGCTTGGGTAGGAACCCACTTACACATTAACACATTCAAACATTAAATACAATATGAACCTCAAAGAACTCAACCCCGAACAGATAGAGAAAGAAGTATTCGCATTGGTGGAAGACCGCCTCGGCGTGCGCCGCAACGAAATCAGCCCCGAGAAAGACCTCGTCAACGACCTCGGAGCCGACTCGCTCGACAGCGTGGAGCTCATCATGGCCATCGAACAGCAGTTCGACATCACCATCCCCGACAGCGACACCGAGAACATCAAGACCATCGGCGACATTCTCAAGTACCTCAACAATTACACCGAGTAGCAAGATATGAAGATAGTAGTCTTAGCCAAGCAGGTGCCAGACACACACAACGTCACCGCCGACGCCATGAACGCCGACGGCACCGTGAACCGTGCCGCCCTGCCCACAGTCTTCAACCCTGAAGACCTCCAGGCCCTTGAGATGGCCCTCACCGTCAAAGACCGCATCGCCGGCAGCACCGTGACCGTCATCACCATGGGTCCTCCGCGCGCGGCTGAAATCATCAAGGACTCGCGCTACCGTGGCGCCGACGACGGCTTCGTGCTGAGCGACATGCGTTTCGCGGGTGCCGACACCCTCGCCACCTCCTACGCCATCTCGCAGGCCGTGGCCTCGCTGGGTAAGGTCGACCTCATCTTCTGCGGCCGCCAGGCCATCGACGGCGACACCGCTCAGGTGGGTCCCCAAGTGGCCGAGAAACTGGAACTCCCGCAAATCACCTACGCCGAGGAGCTGGTGGCCGTCAACGAGAAGGACATCACCATCCGTCGCCGTCTGGAGCACGGCACAGAAAAGGTGCAGGCACATCTGCCCGCGCTGGTGACCGTCACGTCGGCAGCCCCCGAGTGCCGCTACCCCCATGCCCACCGCCTGTTGCGCTACGCCGGTGAGGAAGTCCCCGTGCGCACCGCCGACAGCATCGACGTCGACCTGGAGCGTCTGGGCATGAAGGGCTCGCCCACAAAGGTCAAGAAGATAGAGAATGTGGTGCTGGCGCACAAGGAGAGCGTCGTTCTCGAGCCCACAGCCGAGGCCCTCGACAGCCTCTCGCGCACCCTCATCGCCGAGCACATCCTATAAGGTATGAACCAAGAGCTAAGAAGTAAGAAGTCATGTCCAAGAATAATGTTTTAGTATACTGCGAGCTGACGGAGGCCAACCAGATTGCCGACATCAGCCTTGAACTCTGCACCAAAGGCCGCCAGCTGGCCACGCGGCTGGGAGTGCGCCTGCAGGCCGTGGTGGCGGGTCATCAGGTCGATGCCGCCGCACGCACCCTCTTCCCCTACGGCGTCGACGACGTCTTCGTGGCCGACGACACCCGTCTCAGCCCCTACCGCACACTGCCCCACTTCCACATTGTGGGCAAACTCATCCAGGAGCAAGAGCCCGACATCGTCCTCTTCGGCGCTTCGTCCGTGGGCCGCGACCTGGCCCCCCGCATCGCCTCGTTCCTGCGCTGCGGCCTGACGGCCGACTGCACGGCACTGGAGATTGGCAGCCATACTGACGCCAAGACCGGCAAGCAGTATGACAACACCCTGATGCAGATACGTCCCGCCTTTGGAGGCAACATCGTGGCCACCATCGTGACCCCCGAGACCCGCCCCCAGATGGCCACCGTGCGCGAGGGCGTCATGAAGAAAGAGATATTCGATCCCGCCCACAAAGGCAACATCATCAACCTCCCCGCCGACAAGATTCTCACCCCCGCCGACGAGGCCGTCCGCATCCTCAGCCGCGAGATTGAGGAGCAGCGCATCAACATCAAGAACGCCCCCGTCATCGTGGCCGGCGGCTACGGCATGGGCAGCAAGGAGAACTTCCAGCTGCTGCACGACTTCGCCCGCCTCATCGGTGGCAGCGTGGGCGCCACCCGCGCCGCTGTCGACGCCGGTTTCTGCGAAGGCGAACGCCAGATAGGCCAGACAGGTGTCACCGTGCGCCCCAAGCTCTACATCGCCTGCGGCATCTCGGGCGCCGTGCAGCACCGCGCCGGCATGGACCAGTCGGCCAAGATTATCTCCATCAACACCGACCCCGACGCCCCCATCAACGCCATCGCCGACTACACCATCGTCGGCGACGCCATGACCGTCATCCCCATGTTCATGAACGCCTACAAGAATAACCTGAAGTAAGTAATAAAAGGTTATAGGTTATTGGTTATAGGTTATTGAAGGCTGACGAACCCATCACAATAACCAATAAACAATAAACAATAACCACTCAAAACGAGAACAATGAATTTCTACACAGATAATCCCAGTCTTTCCTTCCACCTCCACCATCCCGCGATGGAGCAGGTGGCTGCCGCCAAAGAGAACAACTATGCCGAAGCCGGGCAGCACCCCGAGGCTCCCGCCAACGCCGAGGAAGCCATCCGCCAGTACGACACCATCATGAACCTCGTGGGCGAGATAGCCGGCGATGTCATCGCCCCCAACGCCGAGGCGGTGGACCATCAGGGCCCACGTCTGGAAGAGGGCCGCGTGATTTATGCCGACGGCACCCGCCAGAATCTCGACACCCTGACCCGCGCCGGCCTCTTCGGCCTCACCTTGCAACGCAAGTATAACGGTCTCAATTTTCCCCGCGTGGCCGCCGTCATGGCCGCCGAGATGATAGCCCGCGCCGACGTGGGCTTCGCCACCCTCTGGGGCCTTCAGGACTGCGCCGACACCGTGCAGCAGTTCGGCAGCGACGAGCTGAAAGACAAATACCTCCCCCGCATCTATGAGGGAGCCACATGCTCGATGGACCTCACCGAACCCGACGCAGGCTCGGACCTGCAATCCGTCCGCCTCAAGGCCACCTATGACGAAGCCGCCAAATGCTGGTACCTGAACGGCGTGAAGCGTTTCATCACCAACGGCGACGCCGACCTGCACCTCGTCCTCGCCCGCAGCGAGGAGGGCACCAACGACGGCCGCGGCCTGAGTTACTTCCTCTTCGACCGTGCCGACGGAGGTATGGTGGTGCGCCGCATCGAGAACAAGATGGGCATCAAGGGGTCGCCCACCGCCGAGCTGCAGTTCACCAACGCCCCCTGCCAGATTGTGGGCGAGCGCCGCCTGGGCCTCATCAAATACGTGATGTCACTCATGAACGGCGCCCGTCTGGGAGTGGGTGCCCAGGCCATCGGCCTGTGCGAGGCCGCCTGCCGCGAGGCAGAGGCCTATGCCGCTTCCCGTGAGCAGTTTGGCCACCCCATCAACCAATTCATCGCCGTGCAGGACATCCTCACCACCATGCGCGCCCGCACCGACGGCGCCCGCACGCTCCTATACGAGACCGCACGCTATGTCGACCTCGCCGCCACGTCGAAGCAGGCCTCGCGCATCGCCGACATCCTGACACCCCTTGTGAAGCTCAACGCCAGCGAGTTCTCCAACCGCAACGCCTACGACTGCATCCAGGTGCACGGCGGCAGCGGCTTCATGAAGGAATACGCCTGTGAGCGTCTCTACCGCGACGCCCGCATCCTCTCCATCTATGAGGGTACGAGCCAGTTGCAGGTGGTGGCGGCCATGAAGGGCATCGCCTCAGGCGCCTACCTCAAGCAGATTGCCGACTACGACCAGGCCATGCCCGCCGACCTCCAGGGCGAGAAGGCCGAGATTCTCGGCACCCTGCGCCGCGCCACCGAGACCTACAAGCAACTCTACGAGGCTGTATCGGCCAACGGCACCACCGACGACCTCTTCGAGCACAACACCCGCGCCCTCACAGAGGTGCTGTCGTACATCATCATGGGCTACCTGCTTTTAGAAGACACCCTCCGCGAAAAGACATACATGGCCTCCTGCCGCTACTTCGCCCAGGAAGCCATCGGCTGGGCTACCTACAGCCTCGCCAAAGTCAAGTAAAAACGTATCGTTCCATATTGTATTGCCGGGGTGTCCCATTCATGGGGCACCCTTTTTTATGCACACCGTGTCACTATTTGGAAAGAACGCGGCTCTAATAGGGCAGATGAATTCAAAGAAACGGTCCGGACATGTTTCACGAAGAAATCTGCAAACAATTATAGTATTAACTTAAAACAATCGACACACATGAAAAAACTCATTTTGGCCTTTGCCGTTGTGGCTATGGCAGGTGCCTTCAGCTCCTGTTCCAAGACCTGTACATGCAAGACTTATGCCGGCGGACAGTTGGTGCGGACCGACAAAGATGTAGAGCTCTCGGGCAGCGCAAAGAAATGCTCCGACCTGTCGCAAATCAGCCTTGCCAATCCTAAGACTGGCATCGAATGCGAATGACCCTCTGGCAATGAAGAAAACGGGATGGATAATCAGCCTCATGGCGATTATCCATCCATTTGATGGACACTAAACAATGGAGATCTGCGTTATCTGGACTGAATGAGAGACACCACAGACACAGACACCGACATAGAAACCCTGCGTCATGAGAAGTTCATGGCACTGCTCGGCACTTTCAACAAGCATATCGAGCACTATTGTGTCGCGCACAGCAACAGCCACGACGAGGCCGACGACTTGATGCAGGAGGTGTTCATCGCCGTGTGGAACAGCATTGACGGACTCCATAGCGACAGCACGCCTCGGCAGGTGAACCGCTGGCTGTACAAGGTGATGCGCACGGTGTTCATCCGTCACCTGCGTCACCAGCCAGGGCATGGAGCTCCCCTGTCGGACGCAATGGAGATTGCCACCGAGGAGTCTGAATACGACAGTGAGCTGCTGGAGGAACTTATCGCCCACCTGCCAGCCGACGACCAGGAGTTACTCAAGTTCCGTTTTATGGGATACAGCAACATAGAAATGGCCCAGAAACTGGGACTGAAGGTGAACACCCTCAACCAGCGCATGACGCGCATAGTGAAAAAAATGAAAGACATCTATACCTTATTATATGAAAACTGACAACCCCGCAGGCCGAACTCCTGCGAAGCCCCTGAACGAGGAGACCCTACAACGGATGCTGCAAGCCCGCACCCGCCTCGCCGCCGAGACACGCCTGCACAAAGAGCTCGGCGAACAATACCGGCATTATATGCGCCTTGCCGCCCTACGCCACTACGCCGCCTCGTGCTGTGCCATTGCCTTGGTGCTCGGCGCACTCTGGGGCGTGATTCCCGAGGCACGCGCCGCCGCCACCAGCCACTGCTCACATGAACAACGCCAGACAGCCCTCGACGTGTCGGAGAAAATCATCCATGCCCTATGAAACGCCACTGGACCATAACCCTTATTCTCTGTCTGGCGGCAGTCGCCACGCTGCTGGCTATAAGATACTGGCCACACACCGTGGACGATGAGGGATGCAGTGACCTCTACCGCCTGTATGCCGGGCAAGAGGGTATAGAGGCCACCTTCATCAGCCAAATGCAGATGAACGACACCCTGCGGGTGGACCTCACCTTGCTGCAGGCCACCTCCGAGGCTGGATGGCAACGGCTGTCGGAAGACTTCGAGGTGCCGCCGATTGCAGATGAAGAACAGGCCCTTATGGATGATGAGAATCCCGAAATACTCCTCAGCATACTCACCCCCCTGCCTGCCGACACCCTCGACATCGCCGTCACGGCACGCCAGATGAAGTGCGTCAGCGTCTTCCATGTATGCAACGAGGCGCAGTTCAACGCTATAGTGGACAAGCACATTGACCAACTTATGAAGTAAGAAATACGAACCAAGCATTATGAAGTCTTTCACTCCCCATCTAGCTCCATTGGTCTTTCTCCTCAGCCTGCTTGCCAGCGGCTGCGGTGTCATCAGCGACTTCACGACCGAGGTATACTATAGCCTTGACAACCCTGTGCCCGTCCGTGTCGACGAGGCAATAGACACCCTCTGTACAATCAAATACTCGATAGACAAGAAAAACCGACAGATAGTCATCTTCGACCAGCGGAAGCTTGACTTCTTTCTTTACTCAATGCTCTTAGAGGCTGAGAAAGGCTCCAGTGTCTCGGTGCTGGCAGACCAACCCGACCAAAGAATAGAGAGAAAAGCCTTCTCGGCCGGAAAAGAGCCTATCATATTCACCACCACCGACAACAGCCAAGCCAAGGAATGGGTAAAAAAGATGCTCCTTAAAGGATATAAAGTCAGCATTATATACGACCGGAAGAAAAAAGAATACACCTGCACAGCCTATCAGTCCAACTAAAATATGTATCTTTGCATTCTTAATCATCGACAAAAAACATGAAAAAACAAACCATAACCCTACTATGCCTCCTCCTCACGTGCATAGCCGCCACGGCGCAGACTGTCTCTTTCGACATCCATCCCGCCAACAAAGTGTCCAAAAGCATCACTCTCCCCCTCTTTATCGGATGCGACAACAACCGCATTATCCGTGTCGAGGACTTCGGACGCAGGACCAACGACTACTCCCTCATCGCCTACAATCACGACATGGTCGAGCAGTCGCGCGTCGACCTCTCCTCTGGAGATTTTCTTGAAGCCTACGGGGGGTATATCAACGGACAGCATATCGACCTTCTCTTCGCCGACCGCTCCAACAATGGCATGCGCGTTTACCGAGACCGTCACTGCCTCGCCACCCTCCAGGCCGAAGACACCCTCGACCTTGTCAGCCTCAAGGGCGAGAAAGGCGACGACTTTGCTTTCACCATCGCCGTCTCTCCTAACGGCAAGCTTCTTGCCGGCATTTTCCTGGCCCGCTACCAAGCCCAGACCACCGACCTCCGCGTCGCACTCTACAACCGTGAACTCGAAGAATACTGGAACATGTCTGTCCCGTCGGCCACCTTCAATAATGTGAGCCTCACCGATGACGGTGACATCATTCTCTACACCCTCGGCGACAAAGACGGCAAAGCTCTGTTCACCATAGTCGACGGCGAGAACATCCGCCACCACGAGTTCAGAATCGAACCCGAAGAGGAGTCCGTCATCCTCGAACGCGCCTTCCTCCGCTATGGCAACGGCAAGATCATCATAGCCACCACTGTCCGGCAGGAGAACCACGCCATCATGCCCGTAGGCTCCAACATCGATCGCGTCGACATCCATTCCTTCGACATCGGCAAGAACACCATCAGCACCCATCGCCATCCCTTCACCGACCAAGAGACCCAAAGACTCTGCAACAGCAAGGAAGGCAAGGCCCTGCGCCACCACTGGGTCCAGTTCGGCCAGATTGACAAGACTATCGCCGACAACGAGGGTGCCTACCTTATGCTGAGCCAAAGTTGGACAGTGACGCAAAACGGCATCCCGACAGAGTACCACACCTGTGGTATGATGGTGCTGCGTGTCGATGCCGACGGCAACATCAGCTGGACACGCACCCAACGCTATAGTGCCATCGTCAACTGGGGTTGGCGCAGGGCTATCATCCCGCACTGGCGTTCCATTCCCGACGGCATCATGCTTGCCTGGGCCGACAACGCCAAGAACGTCACCATCCCCGATGGCAAGTCCTGCAATGACTTCAAACCTTCCTTCCACAAGAGCACACTCAACGTCTGGATACTGCACCCCGATGGTAGAGAGACCCAGAGTTATATCCAGACTGACAGGATGTTCCTCGACGGTTCTGTCCACCCCCTCGACACTCCAGGCAAATACCTTGCCACCCTCCGCAACATGCGCAAAACCCAACTGGCCTTCATCACCATCGAATAAAAAGAGACATGAAGAAGATTGTTTCCCTTATAGTCCTTAGTTCCTGTTTCCTGTTGTCCCAGGCCCAGCCTCTTCGCAGCCAAGGGCCCGTCCCAGCCGACCTCTTGATGAGCGTTGAACAGCTCTACGACTCCGACATCCAGCGCGCCGAGATCTATGCCGGTGGCCGCGTCCGCGACAAACAGGCCATCCTCGAGGCATCCTACCGCATCAACAAGATGCTCGCTGGCGGCCATATCGTCTACGGCGACCCGATAACAGGTCTCATCAACCGCATCGCCGACACCCTCCTGCGCGACTACCCCGACCTACGCTCCGAGCTGCGCTTCTACACCGTCACCAGTCCCGACGTCAACGCCTTCACCACCCCGCAGGGCATGATATTCGTCAACGCCGGCCTCGTGGCTCAGGCCGAGAACGAGGCCCAGCTGGCCTTTATCATCGCTCACGAAATTATCCACTATTACCGCGCCCACGGCCTCGAGACCCTTGTGGGCAAGGACGGCAAGAAGAAACGGGGCGAGAACCTCGACGACGAAGCCGAGCATGCGGGCGACTTCACCCGCAAGCACATCCGCAGCCACGAGATGGAGAACGAGTCCGACTCACTCGGCATCGCCCTCTTCTACCTCAACAGCCCCTACTGGAAAGATGTCACTGAAGGAGTCTTCGACGTGCTGCAATACAGCTATCTGCCTTTCGACGAGGTGCCCTTTGACACCACCTTCTTCAACACCCAGTACTACCGCCTCACGGGCTGCTGGCTCGACACCGTGGCCGACATCACCAGCCGCGACAACTACGACGACTCACGCAGCACCCACCCAAATATCCTCTCCCGCCGCCAACGCACTGCCAACGCCCTCGCGGGCCACGCGGGCGGGCAGAAGTACCTGATGGTCTCGCAGGAGGAGTTCGACAGCCTCCGCCACATCGCCCGCGTAGAATGCATCCGCCAGGACCTCCTCCACGGCAACTACCCCCGCGCCTTCTACAACAGCTGGCTTCTCCATCGCTGCCACTCCGACGACGACCCCACCATCAACCGATACCTGACGCAGGCGCTCTATAGCATCGCCGTCTTCAAGTGCAACGAGCGCGAGAGCGAGGTCTTGGGCGACTACACCAAGATGGAGGGCGAGATACAGCAGGTCTACTATGCCTTCAAGCAGATGAACGCCGAGCAGGCCACCCTCGCGGCCCTCTCACGCGTGTGGCGGGAGCACCGACTCCACCCCCGCGATGCCCACTACGACGCCATGTTCCACCACCTCATTAAGTCCGCCACCGACTACCTCCCCACCCCGCCCGTCGCCTCGACCGACACGGTGGTCACCACCGACTCCACCCAGGCTTCCAACAAACCCCTCACCAAATACGAGCGCATCAAGCAGAAGCGCCAGACCCAGACCAAGCAGAACCCCACAGCCTACGCCCTCACTGCCTTCATGGAAGCCGACAGCACCCTCTACCCCACCCTCGTCACCCACCTCAACGGCAACACCGAAACTCCCCAAACGCTACAACCAACAAAGAAAGACGCCATGCTGGTGTTCAATCCCAGCTACTGGGTGGCCGACAAGCATGACAACCTCCGCGCAGCAGAGAGCGACGCTTGTGAGAGCGACCTCGTCAGCCGCATCACCGGCACCGCCAAGCACCTGGGCATCCGCACCGTCGACTTCTCCGACCAAGGCATGCACGCCATGACCTCCGATGCACAGTACAACAATTTCCTCACCGTCTGCGAGTGGATGAACGAATTCTGGCTCACCCGCGGGCTTTTCGACCATTGCCGCCTCTCGCAGTCCGACATGGACCGCCTGCTGGCCCGCTACGACGCCCGCACCCTCAACATGACTGCCATCCTCAACGTCGAAGGATTGAAGGGCGAGGGATGGGCCACCTACGCCATCATCGTCCCCCTCGCACCCGTTGCCGTCACAGCAGCCCTCACAGGAATAGAGAGCACTACAATGGTCTCCATCGTCGTCGACGCCCATGAGGGCAAGATGCTCACACGGCAGGCCTACCACTACAATGTGGCCGACCATCCCGCACTCCTTAACGCCATGCTCTACGACACCTACGTCCGCACCATCCCCGGGAGGAAAGACAAAGAACCCGTCGGCCACCTCGGCCACCGCTTCGCATTGGCCGGCGGCTTCAACTTCGGTATGCCTGGATATCAGAACTTCAAACAACACCAGTATGTGGCCTTCACCCCCTGGGCCTCGGCCGAATTCGCCCTTACGCGCAGACTCTCCCTCGCCGTCACCGCCCGCCACCAGAAAGGCGACCCAAACATTACCATGAACTTAGGGGATTGGAAAGAATATACCTACAGAGACTCATACGGCCACGAACACTATGAATCCCGATGGGTAGACTCTATCGCCCAAACCTCCCGCAACATGCTCACCATCGGGCTGGAGCTGCGCAGCTACAAAAACACTGACTTCGCCCCCTATGGCTATTACTTCGACATCGGCGCCCACATGACCCGCATGACCACCATCGACAAGCAGACTTCCAACAACACCTTCGGTGTGCATGTAGGCTTGGGCCGCAACTACATCTTCTTCAACCGGCTCCTGCTCAACTACCAGATTGACTATGGCTACACCTACGGGTTCGTCAAGAGCGTCTTCGGCTTCGAAGAGGAGACCCGCCCCAACAGACACTATGCCGACGCCATCCTCTCCAATATCTTCACATTCAAACTCGGCATCGGCTTCCTCCCCTTCTAAAAAAAGACAGTCACTTGTCACTTTTCCCCTGTGGAGTGGCTCTAATAGGGATGTACTAACATAATAATACCCCTGAAAGCATGAAAAAGACCTTTATCTTTGTCACTCTGTTGGCCGCCTTCGCGATAGTCAATGCCCAGACCACCTATCATGTCGTTTACATCCCCGGTGACGGCGAACGCCAGTTCGGATTCAGCCTTGCGCCCTCGTTCTGCGGCCAGCACCTCGGTGTCAACGCCCAAAGCTACGATGCCAACACCCACAACACTGTCTCATACCCCACAGAAGGCCTTGTCACCAACTCCCTCGGCATCAACGCGGGCCTCTTCTATGGCTACGAGACCCTGTGGGGCAACTTCATCGAGTGGGGCAACTACTCTTCGGTCTACTATGGGCTGAACCCCTTCAGCGGCGAGGTGACTATCACCCGCAATGGTGTCGCAGAGAAACACAACATCCAATACACCGAACAGCACATCACCCTCCATTTCAACCCCTTCATCTCCCATCGCTTCGGCGACCAACTCTCCGTCAGCCTGGGATTGGGACTCGCCATCTCTCCACGTCTCCCAATAGATGTACAACTCGACGGGAATCCTCTGAAAAGGAACAACAGCTTTGATGAATCAATACTCATCAACATCTTCAACATCAGCTTCGACGCCAACGCATGTGTGAAATATTGGTTTAGCGACGAGTGGTTTGTGGGGTTCCGTTTCCAATACGGCTTTGCCAGCCTCCTCGACCTTTTCAGCGACGAAGACACTGGCGAGATTCTCGACGGTTGCAACGGTGCCATAAACCTCAATATGGATAAAGGCACCGCCCGGTGCACCATCCTGCCCAAAAACGCTATCCAGACCGTCTTCTCCATCGGCTATAATTGGTAAAATGACAGGGGCGCCCGCTGTGCGGGCACCCCTGTGGTTCAATCCTCATGCTGCCGGGCCTTGGACTCCAAATCCAGTTTGCCGAAACGGAGGGTCACCCCCACCGAGACATAATAACGTGAACTGACACTTCGCCTGCCTGTGGTGACGAGGTAGGATTACACCGCAGGGCGGCCGAAAGGCCGCCCTGCTTTTTGTTTGCCGAGGGACGGCGTGCAGAGCGTGTCCTCACTCTCAGCAACTTGTGCAGTTATATTATAGTTATATTGTATTTATATTATAGTTATACTATACTTCATCGTATAACTATAATATAACTATAATATAACTATAATATAACTTTGGTATAACTATAATATAAGTGACAAGGGGGCACCGGGGGCGCCACGAGGGCGCTCAAAGGGTGTAGGGGGGCATTTGTCTTCTTGAACATGACGGAACGGGATAATGAATCGGGCATAAAAAAAAGCGGCTGGCAGGCCGCTTTTTCTGTGTATGGAGGGAAACTGCGTTTTATTCCTCATGCTTGCGGGCGCGGCTTTCCAGTTCCAGTTTGCCAAAACGGAATGTTACCCCCACCGACACATAACGCGAACTGGCACTTCGCCTGCCTGTGGTGGCGAGGTAGGGATTGGCAATCCCCCACTGCTGCACATTGCTGGCAAAGATGTCCTTGATGTTGAGGTAAAGCGACAACCGCCGCTGCCAAAGGTCGGCACTCACACCCGCGTCGGCGGTGAAAATGGGCTCGCTATACTGCATAAGGGTAAGGCGGCGAGTGGAGTAGCTGAGCGTGCCGAAAAGTTGCACCCTCTCCCATAGTTTTGCCCACACATTGAGGCGCGCACTGCCTGTCCAGAGACTTTCATCGTATAATTCACCTTCACGAAACTGCATGTGGTAGCCTTGGTTATATAGCGAAGCCATCAGGCGCACGTTGAGCATCGCTGTGGGACGGTAGGTGAGGTTGAGCGAGACTCCGCCCGTGTGGCTGCTGCCGACATTGACGGGCTGGGTGAAGTTGACCTCACGGCCAAAAAACCTGCTATAAGCCACATCGTTGAGGGTGGCTATCTCGTCGGTGCTGGCATAATAGTAGGCAGCTATCCCCACATTGCCAAATCCCTCAAAGAACTTGTTCCAGCCACCCTCAACATTATGCGTATGGCTGGGTACTAAGGCGGGGTTGCCAAGGGAGTAGCTGTTGATGTCATAGAAGACAAACGAGGTGAGGTCTTCAGCTGTCGGCATGGAAGGGCGATGGGTGTAGCTAAGGGAGAAATTGTGCATCGAGGGCGTGCGATAGGACAGGTGTAGCGAGGGGACCCAGACCGGCCACCGCCCTGTGGTGACCACATGCGTGTAGCCATCATGCGTGGCGGACAGGCGCTTCTCACCTATCTGCAGTCCCGCCTTGACCGTCATCCCGCCCCACCGACGCAGAAGGCTGGCATAGGCTTGGTAGTTGAAATAGTCAGATGTTTTGGTGTAGCTGCGGAGGCTGTCGCGAATACCTGTGGGGAGGCTATCGCGGGTATAGACGTAGGAGGATGGAAAATCGTAGGAGGCGCCGGCACCCACTTCCAGTTCCCAGTGTTTGGCAAAGGGCAGTGTGTAGCCGGCATCGAGGGAGGTCTGTGCCCAGTTGTTGCTGACCGCCAGGTCGTGGACAGTATAGTCAAGGTCAAACTGAGTATAATGCTGGCGTGAATGGACACTTTCACTGCGATAGCCGAAGCCGTTGGCGTAAGCCCGCAGCCAGAGACGTTTCCCATCCTCGTTGAATTGACGCGTGTAGTCCAATCCGCCATAGTATCCGGCTTGCGGGATATTGCCTTGCTGGGTGGCACGGTAGCCATAGTCGCCAGGGGCATAAATCAGTTCACGCCACTGCATATCGGTACTTCCTTCGTAATGGTAGATGGAGGGATAGGCACCCGCCCAGAAAGCAAGGGTGCGCTGGGTGTCGAAGTCGTAGTGTCCGCCCACATAGAAATAACTGCCGTGGCGGCGGTAGTCGCTGTGCGAGGTGTGCGATTTGATAACAGACGTATCGCCCTGCGGGGTGCGCATCAGCGAAGTGCCTTGCTGGTCATCCCAAGTGTGGCTGTAGTCGTACTCCACATAGGCATTGATGGAGAATCGGTCGTTGGCATAGACATACGAGAGCCACGGCGACACCTGGGGACGGAGATTGGCGGTAGTGCCTAACGAGAAAAACTCGTTGCGCGATACCTTGGCGGTGGTGACAATGTTGACCACGGGACCTCCCCCACCATAGCGCGCTGAGGGATTGGTGATGACTTCGATGCGCTCGATGGCATTGGCGGGGAGGGTTTTGATATACTGCCGCAGGCTCTCGCCCGAGAGGTGCGAGGGACGGTCGTTAATCCACACCTCTACACTCTGCGAGCCCCGCAAGGTAATGTTCCCCTCGGCGTCCACCTCCACGCCCGGGGCGTTCTGGAGGGCGTCGCTGGCGGTCCCGGTTTGCACACTGGGGTCGTCGGCGGTGTTGTAGAGTTGTTTTTCTCCATCCACCGTGTAGAGGGGGCGCTCGGCGGTGATTTTCACTTCCTCCAGAGCTTTCATCGCAGGTGAGAGGTAGAGGCTGTCAACCTGATTGGTATCGGTTGCTTGGGCGTGCAACGCCCCTGCTGCTGCCACAAGCGGCAGCAGCACGATAAGAATCCTTTTCATGGCGGCTACTGTTTTTTGAGTACTACTTCAAGGATAAACCGGTCGCCTTCCATGCGGGGATTGTAGCAACTTGCTGTGTCGTAGCTCAGGCGGGCATCGGGATTGATGGCATTGCCATGGAACTCCCATTCCGTGTGAGACTCGATGATAATCCTTCCCTGACGGTCACTGCTTTGGCGAGCACAGGTGGCCACATTGCTCATCGAGGCTCCCAACAGGCGATTGCCGCGATACCAATTGTTGGAATTATTTATCGGACACGGGACGGAGACGTGGGCAAAGACAGTGTCCGTCGAGGTGTGCGAGTTGATCTCAATATGCTCGCCATTAGGGCCTGTGGCCGGAGTTGAGACCACAACGGTGTCCACCCTGTAGCGGTAGGTCGGCAATCCGCGGAGCATCTTATCAAGCCCACCGACAGGATCGGCATCGACAAACCGAAGCACGATGCTGTCGCCATTGCAATGGAGGGTCTCCAACGACATGTCCATCCACGGGACTCCCGCGCTTTCGTAGAGGTGAAGACCGGCGGTGTCCATCGTATAGGTGAGCCGCTGCTGGAAGCCACTGCTGTCCCTGGTCAGGAGTTGTATATGTCCGTCACGGTGGAAACAGAAGACGCGGTTTTCCAACCCGAAGAATTCGGAGCATAGCAGGTCGGGCTCGGCGGGATTGTCGGACATGAGGGTCATGCGCTCCACGCTGTACTGGCCCGAGAGGGTTCCTTTGGGTGTGCACCCCGCCACCAGCACCAAAATCGTCAAGGGCACCAGCACCAACGGCTTGAGCCATCCGCGACGCGAAGGTCGGCGGCTCATCATGGCGATGCGCTTGCCCACCATGCGGTAATCGAAACTGTTGCCCAGCGGGCTGTAGAGATGCCCGCTCACCTGATGGTAGAAAAGTTCGGCGTATTGTGCGCCTTGCTCCGTCTGAAGCATCTCGCGGTCGGCGATGTACTCGTGCACACGTTTCATCTCGCGCTCATAGAGCCACACGAAGGGGTTGAACCACAATACTACCCGCGCCAGTCGGCACAGGAGCAGGTCGGCGGTATGCCCCTCACGCACATGCACCAGTTCATGCCCCACCAACTGCTGCACCTCGGCATCGCTGAACCCTTTGCAACCCACCACAATGTGGCGGCCAAAAGAGAATGCGGGGGTGTCATCATCCAACACACTGAGGCGGACAGGCAGCACAATGCCAAGGAAGTCTACCTCGCCAATCGTCTCGTAAGGAAGTTTATGCAGTCGTCTGCGCAGCCGCAGTGCCGTCACCGCCAGCACCAATGCCGAGACCCCGCAGCCTGACAAATACACCCACGGCAGCACCCGCTGCCACCAGGGCATTTTCGGGGATGCCGGTGTTCGCTGTACCGTGATGCGTGGCATGTTCTGCGCATCCTGCTGGATGGAGACCTGCAGTGTGCCAGCCTCGGAAGCACGGGCCGTCACCAATGTGCCATCCGGGTTGACATGCCACTCGGTAAGGGCCAAATCGGCCTCCTGCGGGGCGGAATAGTGCCCTGGCAAGGCTACTTTCAACTGCACTAAAGGGAGCGCCAACGCGAGCAAAAGGGTGCCCGCCAGATAGGCGCGTACCATGCCGAAGCGTGTCTCGCGCCGCATCAGTAGCCAATAGGCCCCGAAGAAGAGGACAGTGCCCAGTGTGGCGAGAAGAAGATACCTCATGGTTGCACCTCCTCCCCTTCTGTGCCGCGTTGGGCGCGGCGCTTTTCCTCAATGATACGACCGAGGGTTTCGAGTTCCTCATCAGTGATTCGGTTGTCTTCCAAGAAGAAGGAGACTAACGAGGCGTATGAGGCATTGAAGTAATTCTTCATCAGCGAACCCAACATATGTCCCGAATAGTCGGATTTCGAGACGCGAGGGTAGTACTGGTTGTTGCCGTTGAACTCCTTGTGACCCACAAACCCCTTCTGCTCCAGAATGCGGATCATTGTCAGCACCGTGCGATAGGCGGGTTTGGGTTCTTCGACAGCGGCGGCGATGTCGCCCGCAAAGCCTTTGCCAATGCGCCATACGGCCTGCATCACCTGCTCTTCCGCCTTGGTCAGTCGTCCGGTCCCGGACGGCTGGTTTTCTTTCTTTTCTTGCTTTGGTCTTGCCATAATGTTTAGATGTTAGAATTAAACCACGGATTAAACGTTTAATCCCTCTCATAACGGCAGGGAAAAAGAAATATTGTGCGAGTTGGATTATTTTTTTTAATCCATTACGGACGTTAGAGATTTTCAGAAGGTTACGACGTGATTTTCTAATGACCGTCATTAGAAAAGCGGGCTCGCAGCCATTGTATGACAATAATTTCTTATATTTGCATCCTGACAAAACAGATACAGATGTTCAAAGATATCGACATAAGGCTTGTAGACAAGAAGATTACGCCGGGCAGGGTTTTACCGTGGGATTCCAAAGCCTCACCCGTGGTGAGTTGCGTTATGGAGGGTTCAGCGAACTGGATCCGAGTGACGAAGGCCATGCCCATTTTGTCCTTGGTCGCTACCGCCTGACGGCCGACTATAATCATTCGTGGTTGGAGGCTCGGGCCACCTTACAGCAATCGGGCACCTGGGGCATGGGCGCCGCAGGCCTCAGCCTTTATGAAGGATGGGTCAAGCTCAACGCCCCGAAAGGATGGTACGCCAAGATAGGCCGACAGGTGCTGGCATACGACGACGAGCGCATCATCGGCTCCAACGACTGGTCCATGACGGCTCCGACCCACGACGTGCTGAAGCTCGCCTACGAAGGCGGGGGGCATAAGGTGCATCTGCTGTTGGCTTACAACCAGAATCCTGAGAACATGGAAGGTTTCACCTATTACAGCGACGGGAACCAGCCCTACAAGTCGATGCAAACGCTATGGTATCACTACAATACGCCGAAATCGGTATTCGGGGCTTCGATGTTGTTCATGAACATCGGGATGCAAGACGAAGTGAACAAAGTTCCCAAAGTCCGCTACCAGCAGCTGGCGGGCGGTTACCTCACACTCAATCCCGGGTGGCTGAAAGCAGAAGGCTCTTTCTATTACCAATTCGGCGAGGAAGAGAACGGCCTGCCGCTGTCTGCTTATATGGGCAGCGTCCGGCTGACGGTCCAGCCCCGCAGCAGCTATTCGTTCCAGGGTGGATACGACTACCTGAGTGGCGACAAGTACTTCGCCGTGCCGCCCAGGGGGAGCCTCGGAGTGGTCCGTCACGACACAGTTCGTGGATTCAACCCCATCTACGGCTCACATCACGAGTTTTACGGTGCCATGGACTTCTACTACATGAGTGCCTACGTGAGGGGCTTCACCCCAGGATTGCAGAATGCCTGGCTGGGCGGTTCGTTCAGCCCCGTCAAGGGTCTCGACATCAAGATGGCTGCGCACTATTATGCGATGGCCACCACGTTGCCCAAAGTCGAAAAGACCTTGGGTTATGCGGCCGACTTCTCAGTCACTTATGCCTTAATGAAAGATATAAATATCGAGTGTGGCTACTCCTATATGCATGGCACCGAGACCATGGAGCTCCTCAAGCGCGTATCCGACAGCCAGCGCCTCCATTGGGCCTATCTCATGCTTCTTATCAACCTTAATCAACAATTCACCAACTCATGAAACAATCATCTCCCCTTTCAAAATCGCAATTGGGCATCTATGCCGAATGCGTACAACATGGAAATGAGGTATTCTATAACCTTCCCTTTCTTTATGTCTTCGACGGCAGCATCGATGCCGACCGTCTCTGCCGCGCCATAGAGGCCACCATACAGGCCCATCCCACCTTCTTCACCCGCATCGAACTCAACGAGGAAGGCGAACCCATCCAGACCATAGATTTGGAAAATGAGGAATTCAGACTTACCGTCGAACAGGTCACCGATATTGAGGCCGAGAAGCAGAAATTCATCCAGCCTTTCCAGCTCTATGGCGGACGGCTGTTTCACACACAAGTGATGCGCGACACCGAGCATGTCTATTGGTTCTTCGACATGCACCATATCATCAGCGACGGAGGCTCGTACCATGTCATCATCTGCGATGTCGAGGCGGCTTACAACGGCGGCACGCTGGCTCCCGAGGAGATGTCGATGCAGGATTATGCCCTCGCCGAGGCCGAGATGCGCAAGACTCCCGCATTCGAGGAAGGCAAACAGTGGTATGCCCAAAACTTCGATTGCGGCGACACCTTCACCCAGCTTATGCCCGATTTGGAGATTCCCAAACAAACGGACGGCCAAATGTTCCGCATTCTCAACACTGACATGGATCGTGTGGATGCTTTCTGCAAGACCAATGGCATCAAAAAGAGCACCCTCTTCACCTCGGCTTATTCCTTCCTGCTGGCCAAGTTCAACAACGAGCAAGAATCACTTTTCACCACCGTCTTCAACGGCCGCACGAACCCGAAGTTCCAACACTCCGTCGGCATGACGGTACAAACATTGCCCGTTTACGCCAAGTTCACCGACGACACCTCTGTTCTCGACTTCCTCCGTGCCGGTGAGGAGCAGATGGTCGGCTGCCGCAAGCACGACATCTATGCCTATACAGACATCATGAACGACCTCAACCTGCAAACCAACTCCATGTTTGCATGGCACGGTCTCCTCTTCGACTATACCTCCCTCATGGGCAAACCCATGAAGGCCATACAGCTCCGCAAACACAACGAGGGAGTGTCGTTCTACCCGATGGCGTTCTATGTCGGCAAACAGTACCAAATCAAGGCCGAATACAACTCCAACGAATACTCCGAGACGCTCATCGAACAATTCCTCGAGAGCTACGAGGCCGTCCTCGAGGGCCTCCTCTCCCAAACCCTCCTGCGCGACATCGACATCTGCTCCCCCTCGCAACGCGCCCTCCTCGATGGTTTCAACCACACCGAGACGCCTTACGACGACACCCAAACCGTCGTCTCGATGTTCCGTCAGCAGGTGGTGAAAACACCCGACAACATCGCGGTGGTCTATCGCGACAAGCATTTCTCCTACCGCGAATTGGACGAACTCTCCGACCGCATCGCCGCCTATATTCATGGGAAGGGCCTTCATGAGGAAGATGTCGTCTCCGTGCTCATTCCGCGTTGCGAATGGATGCCCATCGTCTCCCTGGGCGTGGTGAAGGCCGGCTGCGCCTATCAGCCCCTCGACCCCACCTACCCCTCCGAGCGACTCAACTTCATGATGCAAGACGCTGGCGCCAAGCTCCTCATCGCCGAGGAAGAACTGCGCCCCATCGTCGACCAATACCAAGACGAGGTGCTCTTCACCAAAGACATCATGAGCCTGCCCACAGTTTCCGCCGATCTCGGCGGAAACCCCGAGCCCGATTCCCTCTTCATCATGCTCTACACCTCCGGCACCACGGGAACCCCAAAAGGCTGCCAGCTCGTGCACCGCAACCTCGTGGCATTCTGCGAGTGGTACCACCGCAGGTTTAGCCTCACCCCCGACTGCAAGGTGACGGCCTACGCCAGCTACGGTTTCGACGCCAATATGATGGAGACCTATCCCTGCCTCACCGCCGGCGCCACCCTTTACATCATTCCTGAAGAACTCCGCCTCGATTTGTTGGCATTGAACGAATACTTCGAAAAAGAGCAGATTACCCATGGGTTCATGACCACTCAGGTGGCCTATCAGTTCGCCACCAGCATCGAAAACCACAGCCTCCGCTACCTGCTGACGGGCGGCGAGAAGCTGGCCCCGCTGACGCCCCCCACCAACTACACCCTGGTGAACCTCTACGGCCCCACCGAGAGCACCGTCTGCATCACTTCCTTCGACGTCACCAAACCCATGAAGGACATTCCCATTGGCGCGGCCCTCGACAACGTCAAGCTCTATATCGTCGACAAGGCAGGTCACCGGCTGCCCGTGGGTGCGTCGGCATATGGGAAGCGTT
>CAJOIV010000035.1:0-11813 GCA_905234665.1 uncultured Bacteroidales bacterium
TAACCGCCTGCCAAAACGGGAATGAATACGGCTACTACCCCGCCACCCCTGTCATAAAGACACTGACCGTCAGCATCGACACCACCATCAACGACACCATAGGCATCTCGTCTGTCTATGGCTCTCACATCTCGGTCTACCCCAATCCCACAACGGGCCGAGTGACAATTGATATGGACCATCTGCCCTGCCCCCGTCCTCCTGCACGCGACAGCAGCGACATCCAGGTGACCCTCACCGACAAGTCGGGTGCCTTTGTGAAATATGGCAACCCCTTCCGTCAGCGCGTCAACGTGAACTGCAGCGGCGCCGACCTCATCGTCGCCGCCACCCTCACCGACATGGCCGGCCGCCGCGAAAAGGTGCGCCTCACGCCCCAAGGCGACGGCCGCTACACCCTCGACCTCACCTCGCGCCCCCAAACCACCTATCTCCTTACCCTCACCACCGCCTCCGGCCAGCGCCACACCGTCCGCCTGCTGAAACAGAGCGACATCTTCGGGAAATAATTTTACACCTATAGACGTAAAAATACAATAATATAAGAAGTTTTACGTTTATAGCCGTAAAAATCGGAATAATCATGATTGCACGAGATGAATATCTGAACCGACTTATTGCATTCAAGGACAAGCCTGTGGTAAAGGTCATTACGGGTATCCGCCGTTGCGGAAAATCCACCCTGCTGATGCTCTATGCCGATTGGTTAAAGACGCAAGGGATACCTTCGAACAGGATAATAAACATCAACCTCGAATCGGCCCGGTACGACAACGTCAGAGACTATCACCTGCTATACCAGACCATCGGAGAGATGGTCAAGGCAGAGGGTAAACACTATATCCTTTTGGACGAAATACAGAACGTGGAGGGATTTGAACGTGCCGTGGAGAGCCTGAATATCGACCACGATGTGGACATCTACATGACGGGGTCAAATGCCTATATGCTTTCCTCCGAACTGGCCACACTGCTTTCGGGACGCTATGTCGAGATTCCTATGCTGCCACTGTCCTTCTCAGAATATCTCAGTGCATGGCCCGACGAAGAGCCCGACCGTCTCTTTGCCCGCTATATGAAATACGGTGGGTTTCCTTTCCTTGCCAATATAAATGACGAGAGCGTAATAAACAGTTACCTCGACGGGATATACAACACCGTCGTGCTCAAAGACATCATCAAACGTAATGCCGTCCGTGACATCACGATGCTTGAGAATGTGCTGAAAATGGTGTTGTCGTCTATCGGCAGCGTGCTGTCGCCGGCATCCATTGCCAAAGCCCTGCGGACTGAAGGCCGGCAAGTAAGCAATGAGACTGTGGAAAACTATTTGGACATGTTCTGCAAGGCTTTCATTCTCAACAAGGCGGTGCGCTACGACATCAAAGGAAAAGCATATCTGAAAACGCTGAACAAATACTATGTTGCCGACCTGGGACTCCGCAACAATGTACTTGGATACCGCCAGATAGAAGCCACCCACGCACTGGAGAATATTGTCTATCTCGAACTCATTCGACGTGGATACAAAGTGGACATCGGAAAACTGAACGACACCGAAATAGACTTTATCGCCCGGAAACAGAATACAATAGAATACTATCAGGTATCCTATTCTGTCAACAACTCGGCAGAGACACTCCAGCGCGAGATACGTCCATTTGACAGCCTTGACGACCACTACAGCCGTTATCTTATCACCATGGACCGCGACTTCGTGACGGATATTGATGGCATCCGAAAAGTGAATGCCGTTGATTGGCTGCTGGAAAAGTCCCCCATAACCTAAAAACCAGTTAATCCATGAAGAAAAGACTCCTCCTCGCGTTCCTCGCGCTGACAACCCTCACCGCCCACGCCCAACACGTGGTACTGAAATAATCTCCTCCGGCCAGCGCCACACCGTCCGCCTGCTGAAACAGAGCGACATCTTCTCGCGATAATAATATTTTTGCGCCCGCGCAATAATACCGCGGAGTTGTCGTTACTGAAAAATATATATTCGTATTCACGCCATGAAAAAGATACAAGTGCAGGACCGGACATTCCGGCTGTATATGTCGGCTGAGGAGATTGACCAGGCCGTCAAGCAGGTGGCCGCACGCATCTCGGCCGACTACAAGGACAAGGACAGCAAACCCATCGTCTGTCCCGTGCTCACGGGCAGTTACATGTTCGCCGCCGACCTCACGCGCGCCCTCGACTTCGACGCCGAGATAGCCTTCGTGCGCTTCTCGTCGTACCTCGGCATGCAGACGACGAACCACGTGAAGCGCGTCCTCGGATTCCCCGATAAATGCAAGGGGCGCGATGTCATCATCGTCGAGGACATCGTCGACAGCGGCATCTCGATGGAGTACATGATCGGCGAGTTGCAGGCCCTCGAGCCCGCCAGCATCTCCATCTGCACCTTCTTCTTCAAGCCGGGCAACTTCCAGAAGAACTTCCCCATCGACTATATCGGCAAGGAAATCCCCAACGACTTCATCGTGGGCTACGGCCTCGACTACGACGGCCACGGCCGCATGTACCCCGAGGTGTATGTGCTCGACGAGGACTGAGAAGAAAAAAAAGTAACATATAAATAAAAAAGGTAAAGGGTAATGAAAAAGACAATCTGGAGCCTGATGCTTGGCCTGGCGGCCGTTATGGTCCTGGCCGGATGCAAACCAGAAAACGAGTCGGACGATGTGTCGTTCGACGAGGCCGACCTTGTGGGGAAATGGCTGCTGGACGACACCCGGGAGTACTGGCGCTATGACAGCGGCCACTATGGCGAGACCTGGGACGAGAGCGAGGACGTCAACGAAGGCGAAGGGACCACCTTCAGCTGGGACCTTGACGGCGCGACACTGACGATACTGCTGACCGGCGAGATGGGGCAGGTAGTACCCTACGACTACACGGTCCAGGCCCTCACGGCCAGTGCCATGAGTCTGAAAGACGATTTCGACAACACGAAAACATACCATAAGATATGAAGAAAGGCTGGAAGATAACCCTCATCGTGCTGGGCTCGCTCGTGGGCTTGGTGCTACTACTCGTGCTGCTGGCCTATATCGGCTTGCGCATCGCCCTGACGCCCGCCAACCTCACCAAGATAGTCAACAACGTGGCGGAGAACTACCTCCATTGCGAGAGCCACTTCGAGCGAGTCGAACTCTCGCTCTTCAAGACCTTCCCCGACATCGGGCTGGACGTGAAAGAGGTGTACCTTGTGAACCCCTACACCCTGCCCGACAGCATCCCGCTGGCCGCCCGAGCCACGCAGAACGACACCCTGGCGCACATCGGGTCGCTGACCATCGGCATCGACGCGAAGGCGTTTCTCAAAGAGGACAAGGTGATTGTACACCAGCTGCACCTCGACGACGTGCTGGGCAACCTCTACACCGCGCCCGACGGTTGGAGCAACTACATGGTGTTCGACACCTCGGACGACGAGGACACCACCTCGACGGAACTGAACCTGGCCCTCGTCGACCTCAACGAGATACGTGTCAACAACCTCACGGCACACTACTGCGACCTTCAGCAGCAGATGCTGGCGGAGGCCGAAGGGCTGGACCTGGCCATCGACGGCACCTGGAAAGAGAACACCGTCGACGGCAAAGTCAAGGTGACGCTGGACCGCGTGCTGGCCGACCTGTGCGACAGCACTGGGGCACAGTCGCTCTATGCCAACCTATCCGGCATCGTCCTGGAAGTGAAGGGGGCGGGCACGATGGAAGACCTCGACGGCAAGGCCGCCCTTGAGCTCGCCGCCGCCGACATCACCATGGGCGGTGCCGCCTATATGACTGCCGAGCAGCACCCCTCGGACCTGCTGCAGGTCAAACTGCCCTTCCACGCCAACCTTAACGAACAGAGCATCACGCTGGAAGAGGCCTTCCTGCGACTTCTCGACTATACCATCAACCTTGACGGCTCCGTCGCCCTGGCCCACGACAACGACCCCATGTCCCTCAACGTGGCATTCCGCACCGACAAATGGGATGTGAAGGATCTCCTCGCCTTGCTGCCCCCCGCCATCACCAAAAGCCTCAAGGGAATGAGCGTCGATGCCGACCTCTCCCTCGACGGCCGCGTCCAGGGCGAGGTGGCCGATGGCCGCCTGCCCAAGGTGTCGGCCCACGTACTGCTGGACAAAGGCTCCTTCTCGGCCCCCAAGATGCTGCCCATGAAGGTGAACCGCATCAAGGGCGACCTGACGGCCGACCTCAACCTCTCGACCGCCGAGGGCTACAAAGGCCCCTCCACGGTCGATATCGCCAGCCTCAGCCTCAAGGCCGAGAACACCACCCTCAGCCTTAAGGGCAGGGTGGAGGACCTGCTGGGCGATATGCGTGTCGACGCCAATGTGAAAGGCAACCTCAACCTGCCCGACCTCAGGCCTTTCCTGCCCGACACGATGCCCATCGCCCTGCATGGCACCTCGGATGTCGACCTGCACCTCGACTCGCGCCTCTCGGCGCTGACGGACGTCGACCTTCGCAAAATAAAACTTGGTGGACACCTGCTTTTCAACAGCCTTGACGTGCTGTACGACAGCATCCACGCCGTCTCGCCGCGCCTCGACCTCGGGGTGAAACTGCCTGCCACGGCCAAAGCGGACCCCCAACAGCTCATCGGCGTGACGCTGAAAGGCCCGGTCCTTAATGTCGCGATGCCCTCCTCCAGCCTCAAGGCGGCCCTGTTTGAACCCGACATCAAGGTCGACCTTCCCAACCTGCTCGACAAGAAACAGCCCCTTGCCGCGATCTTCGACATCGTCTGCAAGAGAGTGGCGGCCGACATGGATGATTCCCTGCGGGTCAACACCGCAGGCATCGTCCTCAAGGGAAGTGTGCGCAACGACACCACGCAGAGCAACGTCCTCAAACAGTGGAATCCCCGCGTCGAGGCCTCCCTCACCGACGCCTCCGTCTCGCTGGCCTCCCTCGACGAAGCCCTGCGGATGCCCACCTTCAATCTCCACTATGAACCTGAAGTCTGCGAGGTGCGCAATGTCGACATCCGTGTCGGACGCTCCGACTACCACCTCTATGGCCGCCTCCACGGCCTCGAGGACTGGTTGAGCCACAAGGACCACCTGCGCGGCGACCTCTACTTCAACTCGCAGTACACCGATGTCGACCAGCTGCTCGACCTCGTCAGCGGCCTCGGCACCGACGAGGACACCCTCGCCAAGCAACGTCAGGAAGACAACGTACCCGCCACCGCCGACCCCTTCATCGTGCCGCTTGACATGAACGTCACCCTCCACACCGATATCGAGCGCTGTCTGGCCTATGGCAACGACCTGCAGAACCTCAAGGGCACCATCACCGTCAACAACGGCGCCGCCATCCTCGACCAGATAGGCTTCACCTGCAAGGCCGCCACCATGCAGCTGACCGGCATCTATAAGTCGCCGAGGGTCAACCACCTCTTCGCGGGCCTCGATTTCCACCTGCTGGACATCACGGTTGAAGAGCTCATCGACATGGTGCCTGCTGTCGACACCCTCGTGCCCATGCTTTCCGCCTTCAAGGGCAGGGCCAACTTCCACCTGGCCGCCGAATGCAACCTCGACGCCTTCTACAAGCCCAAGATGAGCACCCTCCTCGGCGCCGCCGCCATCAGCGGACAGAACCTCGTCGTGATGGACGACAAGAGTATCGCCGACATTGCCAAACTCCTCCAGATGAAAGACTGGCGCGAGAAAGACAACAGCCTCAAAATCGACAGCATCAGCGTCGAGGCCACCGTCTTCCGCAAGGAGATTATCGTCTATCCCTTCCTCCTCAACGTGCACAACTACGGCCTCTGCATCGGCGGCCGCCACACCCTCGACAATGCCTGCAACTATCATGTGGAGTTGCTCAAATGCCCTCTGCCTGTGCGTCTTGCCGTGGATGTGAAAGGCACCCTCGACGACCCCAAAATCGCCCTCGGGTCGGTCAAGTATGCCGAGCTCTACAAGCCTGAGAAACAGAATGCCACTCAGGCCCGCACGCTGGAGCTGAAGAAAATGATACGCCAAGCCCTCGAAGCCAATGTCAGATAGCAGTAAGCCCGCGCACCGGGCGGTCACGGTGGGTATGTTCGACGGCGTCCATCTCGGTCACCGCCACATCCTTGCCACCCTCCGGGCCACGGCTGCCGAACTGGGCCTCGAACCCGTGGTGGTCACCTTCGACCGTCACCCCCGAGAGGTGCTCTCGCCCGATACCGGCATCCTCCGTCTGACCACCAATGCCGAGCGTGCCGCCTTGATTCATGAGTGCGGAGTGGAGCAGATTGTCGAGTTGCCCTTCACCCGTCAGCTGGCTTCGTTGTCGGCTTGCGAGTTTCTGCGTGAAGTGCTTGTCGGTCAGTTGGGTGCCCGGGCCCTCGTGCTGGGCTACGACAATATGTTCGGCAACAAGCAGCGCGACGACTTTGCCTCCCTTCCTGTTGAGGCCGCCCGGCTGGGTGTCGACCTCCGTGTTGACGAGGCCGTGGTGATGGATGGCCGGGATATCAGTTCCACCCGCATCCGCAAGGCGCTGGCTGCCGGCAGGGTAGAGGAGGCCTCCGGCCTTCTCGGCGCCCATTACAGCATTACCGGACAGGTGGAACAGGGATTCCATATCGGCCGAACCCTCGGGTTCCCCACGGCCAACATCTCGATTCCCACGGGCAAGACCCTCCCTGCCGACGGCGTCTATGCCGTACTCTGTCCCACGCCTGCCATCTGCAACCTCGGGCCGCGTCCCACCTTCGGCAGTGCCAGCCGCACCCTCGAAGTCCACCTCCTCGGCCGACACGACGACCTCTACGGACAGACCCTCGCCGTCCAGTTCGTCGCCCGGCTGCGCGACATCCAGACCTTCCCTTCGGCCGAGGCTCTCGCCGTCCAATTGGAGAAAGACAGTGCCCACGCCCTCAAAATACTTGGATGATGAACCTCAGACACTTTCTCGCCCTCATGCTCCTTTGCTCAGCCTCCCTGCTTCACGCCAGGGGGCAGGAGAGTCTCAACCTGCGGCGGGGCGGCTACAAACAGGTGCCCGAGGTGGTGTGGCAGACGGATGGGTTGCGGGTGCTCGACTTGAGCAAGAACGACATCGTCGAGTTGCCCGACAGCATAGCATCACTGCCGCTGAGCGAGTTGCGGCTGCAGCGAACCTATGTGACAGCCTTCCCCGCTGCTGTCAAGGACTCCCCGCTCGCACGGTCGCTGCGCCTGCTCGACATGCGGGGCTGCCGGCTGACAGAAGCCCAGCAGGGCTCGATAAAAGAATTATTCCCCAACACCAAAATACTATGGGACGATCCATGCGAATGCGGAGCCGATTGACAGTCGCCTGCCTGCAGCAGGATATCCTTTGGGAACAGCCCGAGGCCAACCGCCACTTGGTCGAGGAGGCTTTCGCCGGGGTCGAGGCCGATATCCTTATTGTGCCCGAGACCTTCTCGACAGGGTTCTCCGACACCATGGCCGCCCAGGCCGAAGAGCCCGAAGGACCCACCCTCCAATGGGCACGCACCTTCGCCGCCCGGCACGACGCCCTCTTTGTCGGCACCTGGACGGTAAAAGAGAACGGGCTCGTATACAACCGACTACACTACGTCTATCCCGACGGCAGCTACGGCACCTACGACAAGGGGCACACCTTCCGTGTCAGCTCCGAGGCCTCGCAAATCGCCCGTGGACGGCGGCGTGTCGTCTTAGAGTGGCGTGGCTGGCGCATCAAGCCCGCCGTCTGCTACGACCTGCGGTTCCCCATCTGGCTGCGCCAGGATGCCGTCGACCTCCCCCTCGACTACGACCTGCTGATTGTCTGTGCCAACTGGCCCGCCTCGCGCCACGAGGCCTGGAGCACCCTCCTCAGGGCCCGTGCCATAGAGAACCTCGCCTATGTGGCTGGCGTCAACCGCGCCGGCACCGATGGCACCGGAATCCCGTACAGCGGCAACTCGGCCATCGTCGACTTCAAAGGCCACGACATCATCGCTGCACAGCCTGACAGACAGGTACTTATCACCGCCGTCCTCGACGCCGAATCCCTCGACTGTTTCCGCGAGCGTTGGCCTTTTTACTTGGACAAAGACACATTATGATAGAAGACAATTTAGGATTTACCAAGATACGCGAACTCGTCGCCGCCGAATGCACCAACCCCCTCGCCGTCCGCATGGCCGGCGAGATGGCCTTCATGACGCAGTACGACAAGATAGTGCGCGAACTCCAGCAGACCGAGGAGTTCCGACAGATACTCCTCATGGAGAACTCCTTCCCCGCCGACGATTTCCTCGACCTCTCCGACGAGCTCTCACGCCTCCGCCTTCCCGGCACCGTCATCACCCTCCAGTCCCTCGTCGACCTCCGCGCCTCGCTCCAGACCCTCGTCGACTGCCGGCGCTTCTTCATGCCCGAGAAAAACAGCACCGGCCCAGCCAAATATCCACGGCTCACCGAGTTGGCTACACGCATCGACATCGACCCCGCCATCCTCAAGGCTACAGGAAAAATCGTCGACGACAAGGGCGAAATTCTCGACAACGCCTCCGACACACTCCTCGATATCCGCCGTCAGATGATTCGCAAACGTGGCGAGATCGACACCCGGCTCTCGCGCCAGCTTGCACACGCCAAGCAGGAGGGGTGGGCCCCCCAGGATGCCGAACCCACCATCCGCGACGGCCGCATGGTCATCCCCATGCTCGACACCCACCGCCGCAAAATCAAAGGCCTCATCCACGACGAGTCGGCCACACGCCACACCGCCTACCTCGAACCCTCCGAGGTGGTGGAACTGGGCAACGACCTCCGCGAGCTGGAATTCGCCGAACGGCATGAGATTCAGCGCATCCTGGCACGCTTCACGGACACCCTCAGACCCCAGCTCGACGCCCTCCTCAACGCCTATTGGATTCTCGCGCGCCTCGACTTTGTCCGCGCCAAGGCCCGTCTCGCCATAAAGCTCCATGCCGTCCGCCCCATCGTCGACCCCGTCACGAAAATCAGTCTCCTTGACGCACGGCACCCCCTCCTCCTCCTCAAATCCGGCCAGGTGGTCCCGTTCGACATGGACCTCGACGACGACCACCGCATCCTCATCGTCTCAGGACCCAACGCAGGCGGCAAGTCCGTGTGCCTCAAGGCTGTCGGACTCATCCAGTATATGCTTCAGTGCGGCCTCCTTGTGCCCTGTCGTGAAACCTCCGAACTTGGAATCTTCGACAGCCTCTTCATCGACATCGGCGACCAGCAGTCCATCGACAACGACCTCAGCACCTACACCACCCACCTGCAGAACATGAAGCAGATGCTCGAGAGTGCAGGCGAGGGCACCCTTTTCCTGCTCGACGAACTCGGCGGCGGCACCGAGCCGCGCTCCGGATGCGCCATTGCCCAGGCCGTCCTCGAACAACTCTACCGCCGTGGGGCTTTCGGGGTTGTCACCACCCACTTTGCCGACCTCAAGCTCATGGCTGACTCGCACCCGGGCATCCTCAATGGCGCCATGCTTTTCGACACAGAGCAGATGCGCCCCCTCTACCGTCTCGCCATTGGCCACCCGGGCAGCTCGTTCGCCTTCGAAATCGCCCGCAACATTGGCTTCCCCCAGGATGTCCTGAACGACGCCGCCGGCAAGGTGGGCCACACCCAACTCAACTTCGAGCACCAGCTCCAGCAGATAGAACTCGACAAACAGGAAATCGCACGCCAGCGCACCGAACTGGAGGTCGCCGACAACTTCCTGGCCGAGGTGACGGCCAAATACCAGCGCCTCACCGAGTCGCTCGAGGCCAAACGCCACGATATCATATCCTCCGCACGCGACCAGGCACGCCAGATCCTCGCCGACGCCAATCGCACCGTCGAGAAAACCATCTCCGACATCCGGACGGCCCAGGCCGAGCGTGAAGCCACCCTCAAGGCCCGGCAGGAAATTGAAAATTTAAAATTGAAAATTGAAAAGGAGGAAAAGGAGGAATGTGAGAATGAGAAAAAGAGTAAATCAGTAAGTCCGGCGCCAGCCACTCACACATTAACACATTTACACACTGACACATTCACTGTTGGCGACATCGTCTCAATCGACGGACAGGAGACCTACGGGCAGATTGTCCAGGTCAAAGGCCGCAAGGCCATCGTCGAAAGCAACAGCATCCGTCTGACCATCCCCCTCGAGCGTCTCGCGCCCACACAGAAGAAAGCCCTTCCCGTCGACAAGAACCGGCAGCAGGGCAACCGCTTCCAGAGCATCTACGACGACATCAATGAGAAGCGCAAGAGCTTCAACCCCACCCTCGACCTCCGTGGCCAGCGTGTCGACGAGGCCCTCGACAACCTTCAGCGCTTCCTCGATGACGCCCAGCTCCTCAGCGAGAAAGAGCTCCGCATCCTCCATGGCAAGGGCTACGGCATCCTGAAACAGGCCATCCGCGACAACCTCCAGGGCAACCGCGACGTGCGCGCCTTCCACTCCGAAGCTCTTGAATTCGGGGGCGATGGCGTCACTGTCGTCCTCCTCAAATGAGTCCTTTGCAGGAAAAATATGTGCCGTTTAGGGGAAAACCTCAAATATTCTTCGTATCTTTGCAGTCGGAAAGAACAAAAACATTAACCTCAAAAAGTAACGCAATATGAAGTTATTCAAGCTATTCCTTCCCATGCTGGCCGTCGCGGCGATGGCAGCGGGATGCACCAAAGAGTACTACACCATCGAGAATTACTCGGGGGTGGAAGTCTACACCCACCAGTACACCATCAACCCCGGTCATTGGCTCCGCAACCAGGGGCAGTTCCTCCCCGGGGCATACAACTATCTCTATGCCTCGTTCGAGAATGCCGACATCACCCCCGACGTCATGGAGAACGGGACCGTCCAGGCCTACGTATACAACGTCTATGACACCCAGAACAACCTCGGTGCCTGGAACACGCTCCCCTTCATCATCCCCATCGAAATCCATGAGCAGAACGACGACGGCAGCTGGAACGATTATACCGTTCCCGAAAACATCCGTTTCGAGTGGGAGGAAGGCAAGGTGACCTTCATCATCCAAGACCTCGACGGCTGGGATCCCGACGACATGATCTCCTCCATCACCGTCAAAGTCTGCGTGACGAAGTAAGAAAATGATATAACACAAAGAGAGAGGCACCCGAAGGTGCCTCTCTCTTTGTGTTATATCATCGCCACCAGCCGTTCAAGGTAGTGGCGGTCGGTGTCGTCGAAGGTGGCGAGGCGTTCGCTGTCGATGTCGAGGACGGCGACAACCTCCCCCTCATGGAAGACGGGGACGACAATCTCGCTCCGCGATTCGGCACTGCAGGCGATATGGCCGGGGAACTCCTCCACGTCGGGCACCACGAGGGAGCGTCCCTCCGCCCAGGCTGTGCCACAGACGCCGCGACCGCGGGCGATATGCACGCAGGCCAGAGGCCCTTGGAACGGGCCGAGGAGCAACTCGCCGTCGACGACGCGGTAGAAGCCCGTCCACCAGAAGTGGAAGGCGTTGTGGAGCAGGGCGGCCATATTGGCCATCTTGGCGATGAGGTCGATCTCGCCGGAACATAGGCTTTTTGCTTCGCGGAGGAGCCTTTCGTATGTTTCGGTTTTCGGCTGCATCGGGTAGGGGAGTTATCTGGCAGTGGTGCTTTGTGCGTTGCCCGAGGTGGTGGGGGTGGCGCCGATGTAGAAGCCGTGCCAGGAGGTGCCGCCGCTGAATGTGGAGGTGCCCCAGTACTGGTAGGTGCCGCTGGTGATGTCGGGGCTGGAGAAGACGATGGTGTTGCTGCCGCCGCCGGGGCCGCCGCCGCCACCGGGAGGGGG
>CAJOIV010000035.1:11820-31364 GCA_905234665.1 uncultured Bacteroidales bacterium
GCCGGGGTCGGTGTAGTTCTCGATGAAGCCGTTGCCGGAGGGTGCGGTGTTGAGGTACATGAGGACGACGTCGCCGCTGGAGTTCTTGACGGTGAGGCCGGAGGTGCCGACGTTGCCTATCTGGAGGTATTTCTGGTAGCCGCTGACGTTGGGGGCGTCCCAGGCGCCCATGTTGCCGCCCTGGCAGATGACGGTGCCGCCGGTGAAGGTGAAGCGACCGCCGGCGTCGGTGGCGGCGTCGAGGCCCACTTCGCTGCCTTTGACGATGATGAGTCCGCCGTGGATGTAGGTGTTGCCGTTGCAGTCGACGGCGTCGTTGCCGCGGGCGTAGCACCAGAGTTTGCCGCCGGAGATTTCGAGGTAGTTGGCTGCGTTGAGGGCGTCGTCGTAGGAGTTGGCCTCAATGACGCCTCCGCGGATGAAGATGCTGTCCTTGCTCTCGATGGCCTCGCCGTTGGGGTCGCCGGAGGTCTGGGAGCAGTAGACGCCTGCGTGGCCGCTGTTGAAGTAGATGTTGCCCTCTATCTTGATGCCTTTGGGCAGGCCTTTGAAGTAGTCGACATCGCTGCCGCCGCCGGGGCCTCCATGGCCGCCGCCGACGGCGTTGATGGGACTGCCGGAGGTCTGGACGTAGAGGTAGATGAGTTCGTCGTCGGCCCCGACGGTGCCGACATAGAGGTTGCTGTCGGCTTTGAGGCCGCGGCCGCCGAGGCCTGTGCTGCGGGCGTCGATGTGGCCGCCGTTGACGATGATGTGGCGGTCGGTGCTGACGCAGGTGGCGGCGTAGCCGTCGACGGCGTTGGTGCCTGTGCCGCCGAGTGCGGCGCCGGGGCCGTGGGTGGTGAGGACGGTGTGGCCGCCGTTGAAGACGACGTCGTAGTCGGAAGAGAGGCAGCGGCCGCCGGCGTTGGTGGCGGGGCAGTTGACGGCGAGGCTGCCGCCGTTGACGATGATGTTGCCCTCGACGCCCTCGTCGCTGTCGCCGGTCTTGATGCCGGTGCAGTAGCTGAAGTCGTAGCCCGTGGCGGAGGTGCTGTCGGTGCTGACGGCGATGGAGCCTGCGGCGGTGACGGTGAGGCTGCCGCCGTTCATCACGAAGTCCATGTCGGCCTTGATGCCTTTTTTGGTGTCGGCGGTGACGGTGACGGAGGTGTTGCCGCCGTTGACTATGACGCCGCGCTTGCCCTGGAGGCCGTTGGCGTAGTCGGAGATGATGGAGAGCGTGCCCGAGCCCTGGAGGGTGAGGCTGCCTTTGCCGTAGACGACGGCCTTGTCGACGTTGCTGTCGGCGTCTTCAAAGCTGTTGGAGGTGCCTTTGACCAGGTGGATGAGGGCGTTCTGGTTCTTGTCGATGTTGATGGCGGCGTTGCCCGACGAGGTGAGCTGGACGCCGTCGAGGCGCAGGATGACGGGCGTGCTGAGCTTGTTGAAGAGCAGCCAGCCGTCGGAAGAGGCGCCGCGGAGGTTGTAGACCACGTTGCTGAGCCCGGTGGTGGTCGACTTGACGGTGACGTGTCCGCCATTGGCGGTGATCTCAATGCCGTCCGAGGCATAGGGATTATTGATGCTGACTGAGTCGCCCTGCCAGACGATGTTGACCATCGAGGAGGTGTCGACGGCCACGCTGTCGGCGATGATGGTGGTGTCGCCGTCGCTGACCATGGCAAAGGTGAGGCTGTCGATCTGGCTGGCGGAGCGGCTCCAGGTGGCGTCGCTGTAATGCACGGTGATGAAGCCTTGGTTGTCGGCCTTGATGCTGTCGAGTCCGCTGGCGGGGGTCTGGAAGATGACGGTGCCGGCATAGTGGGCGCGCATGACGCGGGTGTCCTGGGCGCTGGCAAAGTTGATAGTTGAAAGTTGAAAGTTGAGAATTATCGCGGTGGCGATGATGGGTATCTTCTTCATGATGCGGGCCTCCTATAGTTGTTTGACGATTTTGGCTACACGGGTGGCGGTGCGCAGGATGTAGACGCCTTCGGGCAGGTGGCTGATGTCGAGGACGCTGCCGTCGGTGACGGTCTGCTCGAGGAGTCTGACGCCGGCGGTGCTGTAGAGGATGGCCTGCTGGGGCTCGGCGCCGATGCCTTGCAGGGTGATGTAGTCCTGTGCGGGGTTGGGGGCGAGCTGGAGGCTGGAGGCCTCGATGCCGTCGATGCCCAAGGCGGGCTGGAGGGTGATGACGGTGATGTCGTCGAGGGCGAATTGGTTGCCGTCGACGGTCATCGTGTCGTTGTGGAAATAGAGACCGTTGTTCTCGTCGATGACAAAACTCTGGTCGCCGTTGACTTGCACGCGCACTTGGGCGCTGACGCAGGGAACTAAGAAGTAAGAACTAAGAACTAAGAGAAAAAGGTTTTTTTTCATGGGTTTTATGGGTTTTATGGGTTGATTGTTTTTGCTCTAGTAGCTCTAGTAGCCCTAGTAGTTCTAGTGGCTCTAGTGGGTTGGCGCGGTTTTAGAAGAAGTAGCCGAGGGTGACGGTGACGTTGCTGCCGTGGGCATGAGGGAGGTTGACATCGGAGGTGTCGAAGAGGTCGCCGAACTGGTAATAGGAGTCGACTTCGAAGGTGACGCTGCCGAAGCGGTAGCCGCAGCCCCAGGTGAAGCCGCCAGGGTATGACGATGGGGCTCCGAAAGCGTTAATGAGGTAGTTGAAGTAGCCGCCGGCGCGCAGGAACATCGATACCCCAGGGGCATAGACGCCCACTTGTACGGTGAGGGGTACGGTGACGCCCTCTGATGTCATGCTGTAGCCCTGGCCAAAGGCGTCGTCGGCATCGGGCATACGGTAGCGAGTGTAGGAGTAGAATGCACCGGTATGCAGAGCCCAGTTGTTGTTGAAGTTGTACTGCATCATCACGCCTCCCGTCCAGCCGATGAGGCTCTTGGGCGTGACGGCGGCGTCGGGGAGGGTAATATGCCCTGCGTTGGTGCCGGCCCGCAGACCCACCTCGAATTTCTTCTGGCTCTGGCGGTGCTTGGCGGCCACCTTGCCCGAGGCTAGGTCGCCGGGTTGCTGCGAGGCGCGGAGTACGAAGGCGGCGAGATAGTCCGTCACGCGGTCGAGGCCTTCATAGTCAATCAGTTCAGGGTCGTCGCCGGGTTTGTGGTAGGGCGATTTGAGGCCCGTAGTGACGGCCAGGGTGGCGATGCCTTGGGAGGCAAAGGGGCCTGTGTCGGTGGCGGTGAAGATGGAGTTCTCGAATTTTTTCTTGCGGATGGGGATGTTTGCGCCGTCCAGGAGCAGGTTGGGGTCGGCAAGGGTGCCGGAGCCTTCCATTGTGAGGGCTTTGCCGGCTTTCAACCAGCCGACCATGTCGATGCTCATCATCAGTTTCACTTTGTCGAGGAGGCCTTTGTCCCGCATCCAGGTGACCAGTGCCTGGGAGCCGTGCAGGCCCATCTCTTCGGCGTCGAAGGCGCAGATGACGACGCTGCGCTTCAGTTCCTTCCGGTGGGCGAGGAGCTGGCGGGCGACCTCGGTGACGCAGGCGGTGCCCGAGGCGTTGTCGTCGGCGCCGTTGTAGACCTCGCCGTTCTTCACGCCGAGGTGGTCGTAGTGGCCGCCGATGACGATGTACTCGTCTTTCAGCACCGGGTCGTTGCCCTCGATGAAGGCCACGAGGTTGCAGTAGTCTTTCTCGCCATAGACCACGAAGGGCATCTCGTAGCTGTTGCCGAAAGCGGCTTCCAGCCCCATGTCGCGCCATTGGCGGGCAATGTAGGCACGGGCCCGGGCGGCGTCGGGCGAGCCGGCCTTGCGTCCGTTGAGACTGTCGGCGGCCAGGGTGTAGACATGCTTTTCAAGCCGTGCGCGCTGGGTCTCCTGCGCTGAGGCGCAGGGAAGTAAGAAGTAAGAGCTAAGAACTAAGAGGAGAAGGGCCTTTTTCATGATGACGGGTTGAGGTGTTGATACTTTTATTAACAACGCGGGTGTTCATTAATTATTGTCCCTCCTGCACAATATTTTTGTCTCCTTTCCGTTTGTATCGCATCTATCCACTCACACACTTAATTATTAAACATTCACTCCATGACCTCTTTTGCCGATATTTCTTCCTGGTCGCTGCTTATCCAGCTTTTCGTGCTGGTGGTGGCTTTGCTGGTAGCCAACGTCGTGCGCTGCAATGTCCCCCTGCTGCGCCGCAGCCTTCTGCCCACCGCCCTGTTGGCGGGACTGCTGATTCTCTGTCTCAAACCGTGGGGGGGCTTCTCGGCCTTGGTCGACCGCCATGCGATGGAGATGATTACATACCACGCCCTTGGCCTTGGTTTTGTGGCGATGGCCTTGAAGAACAAGAAAATCAAGTCGGCCACCACGACCCTCAAGGTGGTTGAGACGGGTGCCGTGACGGCCTCCACCTACATCATACAGGGTCTTGTAGGCCTCATCATCACCGTCCCGCTGTTCCTGTGGTGGAACAACAGGGACTTCTTCTATGCTTCCGGCCTCTTGCTGCCGATGGGGTACGGCCAGGGACCCGGACAGGCGATGAACTTCGGCGGCATCTACAGCGGCTGGGCGACAGACCAGGGCATCACCTTCCACGGCACCGACCTCGGCCTGAGCATCGCCGCCATGGGTTTCATTGTGGGAAGCCTTGTGGGAGTTATCTTTATGAACATCCTGCGCAAGAAGGGGAAACTCTCCGTGCGCCAGAAGTCGGAAGCGGAGCAGTATACCCTTGCCGACTATCAGTCGGATGACGAGATACCCCATTCCGAGTCTATCGACAAACTTACCGTGCAGGTCTGCCTCGTGCTGCTGGTCTACGGGTTGGTGTTCCTCTTGATGCACGGCATCGAGCAGCTCGACCTCGGCGACTTCGGCACCAAGACCCTCAAGCCCCTCGTGTGGGGATTCAACTTCCTGTGGGGCACCCTCATCGGCGTGCTTGTCAAGGTCATCATCAACCGCCTCCGCAAGACCCACGTCATGCAGCGCGAGTATATCAACAACTTCACCCTCGACCGTATCGCGGGCACCTGCTTCGACCTCATGATTGTGGCCGGCACCGCCGCCATCGACTGGGGCAACCTGAGCGGACTCCTCCTGCCGCTCATCCTCCTCTGCCTGGCGGGTGCCGTGGTCACTTTCTGGTATGTGCTGCGCTGCTGCAAGCGGCTCTATCCCGACTACCAGTACGAGGCTTTCTTCTCGATGTTCGGTATGCTGACAGGCACTGCCTCCAACGGCATGATCCTCCTGCGCGAGATAGACCCCCGTTTCGAGACCCCCGCAGCTAACAACCTCGTCCTCCAGACCATTCCGGCGCTGGCTTTCGGCTTCCCCGTGCTGCTGCTCGTGGGCTTTGCGCCGCAGAGTTTCCACAACACCCTCATCACCGTCGGCATCCTTGTGGCAGCCCTTGCCGCCTTCGCGCTCTTCATCTTTAGAAAGGTAAAAAGTAAAAAATAAAAACAACAGGAACATGAAAAAGACTGCTACAATCCTTGCACTCCTTATTCTCCATTCCCATCTCGCAGTACTCAATTCCCAGGAACAGCACGTTAAGACAGGCTGGACATTCGGAGTCCTCCCCAGCGTGGCCTTCGATGCCGATCTTGGCTTCCAGTATGGCGCATTGACCAATGTCTACTATTACGGCGACGGCTCCACCTATCCCGAGTATCTCCATTCCATCTACGCCGAAGCGGCTTACACTACCAAGCATTTCGGCATCTTCCGCCTGAGTTATGACTCCAAGTACCTCATTCCCAACCACCGTCTGAGCGTCGATGTCTCCTACTTGCCCGACATGCTTTGCGACTTCTATGGCTTCAACGGATACAACAGCCATATCAACGCGGGCTATATCGACCAGGACAGCCCCGAGTATATCTCCCGTGCCTATTACAAGTACCGTCGAGACCTCTTCCGTTTTGCTGCCGACATGACGGGCGAAATCTCTAAGCCGTGGTATTGGAACGCTGGCCTCGGCGTACTCTATTTCGGTGTGGGCAGCACCGACATCGACCGTCTCAACTCCTTCAGCAAGAAAGAGGAGGACAAACTGCCCGACACCACTTCACTCTTCGACCAGTATCGCAACTGGGGCATTATTTCCGATGTCGAGGCCCGAGGCGGTGCCTTCCCCTACCTGCATGGCGGCATCACCTACGACACTCGCGACCGCCTCACCAATCCCTCGAGGGGCATCTATGCCGACGCCTTCCTTACCAGCTATGCCGACCTCGGTTGGGTAGGGGGATTCCTTACAACTGGCCTCATGGACAACACCTCCTCTCCAAATGCCTATCATAACCTCAAACTCAACGCCAACTTCCGCCACTATGTCACCCTCTGGCCCAACCGCCTCACGCTGGCCTACCGCCTCGGCACCCAGCTCACCCTCGCAGGCGACAGTCCCTTCTACCTCAACACCTACCTCAACCAGACCTACTACCAGCGGGCGGCCTATGAAGGCCTTGGCGGTGCCAGTTCTGTGCGCGGCATGATGCGCAACAGAGTTCTCGCCCCGGGCGTGGCTTTCGCCAACATCGAATTGCGCACCCACCTCTTCGGCTTCACTATCGGCAAGAACTATTTCTCCGTGGGAATCAACCCCTTCCTCGATGCCGGTATGGTTGTCCAGCCCTACGACGATGTCCCCTCCGACCCGGAGCGCATCACCATGACCCTTGCCGACACCGAGATGGGCCAAATCTATGTCATGGGACCAGACAACTTCGACAACTCCCGCCTCCACGACATCCACCTCACTGGCGGCTGCGGCCTCAAACTGGCCATGAACACCAACTTCGTCCTCTCCGTCGACTGGGCCACCGCCTTCGACAAGCAGGACAACCCCAAGGTCTCCAACCTCTACATCAAGATGGGGTATATGTTTTAGTTGAAAATTGGCCGGAGTCCGGCTGACATTAATATTGAAAGATGAAAAAGTTTCTTGTCCTCTTAGTTCTTGGTTCTTACTTCTTACTTTCCTTTGCCCTCGCGCAGGAAAATATCTCCATTTCCGGCTCAGCCGCCAACGGGGCAGGGAAGAGGATTGAACTGTACCGCTACACCGACATGCTGACCCTCTCGGAACAGCTTGTCGACAGCACGACCATCGGCGGGAACGGGCATTTCCGTCTTGCGGCCTACGCCAACTACCCCTGCATGATGATTCTTCAGGTGGAGAACTATAGCCAGTCTTTCTTTGTCGAGCCTGGTCGCGATTATGAGGTCTATATCCCTCAATTTGATTGGAATGTAGATGAGCGCATCAATGTCCACCTCGACCCGCAGGCGCTCCCTGTCGAGTTCCTCGGTATGGCCGACGACGACCTCAATGCCCTCATCACACGTTACGAGGCTGTTGCAGCGGATTATGTCGACAACCACCGCCTCCAGTTCGACCCTCGGTTCCGTCCACAAAAGAGGTATTTCGACTCCCTCGTCATCCAAGTCAACAAGATCGTCCCCGACGGGCGTAACGAGTATTTTAACCGTTATAAACGTTACCAGCTGGCACAGTTTCAATACGGAATGAAGTTCGACACCCGTGCCCGGATGTTTGCACGCTATGTCAGCGGACAGCCAATTCTCTACTATGATGACAACTATATGTCGTTCTTCTTCACACTCTTTGCTCACAGCCTTTCCGACGGGTCGCCACGCGTGCCGCTGGCCCGTATGGTCGAATGGGTCAACAACGCCCAACTCGACAGAATGATGGACTCACTCGGCGTCGACTCCCTCCTGCGCAACGAACAGGTACGTGAACTGGTTCTTCTTCAGGCACTTAGCGAAGCATACAATAATCGCCGCTACTATGAGCCAGCCCGTGTGGCCGAACTCGTCAACAGTATCGCCTCACGTACCAAGTTTCCCGAGCACCGGGCACTTGCATCCAATATTCTCGCCTCTTTCGCCATGCAGCAGATGGGAGACGAGGTGCCAACATTCTGCCTGCCCGATGTCGACCGGCACAAGGTCTGTCTTGATAGCTTGAAGGGGAAATGGGTGTACCTGTCATTTGTGCGCGTCAATGACCCGAACTGCATCGCTGAGCTCGAGACCCTTGCACACTTCAAAGACAGTCTTTACAACCAGTTTCCCGACCTGCGTTTCGTCACAGTCAGTTGCGACCGTGAGTTTCAGCGCATGCACCGTTTCCTGCGCCATTCCCGCCGTGGCAATCGCTACACCTGGACCTTTCTCCATTTCGACGGCGACTACCGCCTCCTCGACCGCTATGGAGTGGCCTCCTATCCCCATTTCATTCTCATCAATCCCGATGGGAAACTGCATTATTCAGTAACCCCCGCTCCGGCCTCAGGCATCCTCCTTCACGGCCCTTGGCAACCCAATCCACAGGACACCCGTCGCGATGACAAGGCCTCCTTCTTGCGGTAGGAAAAGAAACTTTTTCTTGTTAATTCAAAAAAAGTGTGTATCTTTGCATGTCAAAAAGTGCATAATGAAATGCCTATAAAGAGTATTCGTATGAAACGTATATTGATAGCATTACTGGCTTGTTGTCTGGTGTTTGGCTACACCGATGTACAGGCTCAAAGTGGGTCCGGAAAGGGCTCGAAGTCGACCAAAACGACCAAAGGTTCGAAGGGTAAGAAGGGCAAAAAAGGCAAAAAAGGAAAGGCCGAAGAACCCGAAATCCCCCTCGTCGCCCTGCCTTACAACTGCAACGACATCATCTTCGCCATCCCGTTGGATGTCGATAAGGCTTACGGCCCCACTACAGCCCCGCAGGGCGCTGGCCGTGTGATGGAGGTGCAAGCCGACCAGAAGCATCCCAACCTGCCCGAGTTCGAGCATAATTCGGTGTGGTATAAGTTCACTGTGCCGTACAACGGTAAACTTGACATCGCCGTTACACAGCAGGACCTTGCCGACGATTACGACATGCTGGTATACAAGTATACCGACGTGTATTTCAGCAATCATGTGCAGTACAACAAAATCCTTCCCATAGCCATCAACATGGCTGCTCCCGACAGCACTCTCCTGACCAAACCCAAGAAAGGCAAATCGGACACGACAGGAAGTGCCGCTGTCGACAAAAAAGCAAAAGCCGAGGCTGCCCGCAAAGCCCGCGAGTTGGCACAACAGGAGGCTGAGAAAGGCACCATCGGCATGTATCATGAAGCAGAGCCCATCGTCCTTACCAAGGAACAGCATGACCGTCATATCCGTTCCATCGACGTGCGTAAAGGCGAGGTCTACTACATCCTCCTCGATAAAGTGAATCCTGGCGGTGCTGGTCACACCATCAAGGTCTCTATCCATGTTGAGGCCTTCGAGGTGCCAGTCGCCTTCTACGACCCCAAAATCCGCAAGAATGTTGAGGTTAACCTCAAAATCTTAGAGAAGAACACCAACGACCGCGCCATTGTGGAAAACGAGCATTTCAAAGGCGGCCGCGTCAAATTTGTCCCCAACTTCGATTACACTCTCTATGCCAAGAAAGAGGGTTACTTCTCGGCCTACTTTAACTTCAACTCCAATCGATTCAAGGACGATACCACGCTACGCATCCGCATGAACCGTGCCGAGCGTGGTACCGAGTACCCCATCAGCAATATCTATTTCACCGACGAGTCGAAACTGATGAGTGAGTCCGACTCCATTCTCATGGACTATGTCCAGATGTTCAAGAACCATCCCGATGTCACTTTCCTCGTCAAGGGTTATGTCCACACCTATGGCGTCGACCCCGAGCATGACCAGCTGGTGTCGAAAGACAGGGCTGTTTCGGTTAAGGAATTCTTTGTCAAAAACGGCATTCCTGAAGACCATATCCGCGTTGCGGGCATGACACCGACAGAAATCAAACGCGCCGCTACCGCAGCCTTTGATCCCAAGGCCAATGCAGAGGATATCAAAGTGAAACTCATCATCATCAGTATAGGACCTCGAGAGAATCCTTGATGATGTCCTATGATGACAATCCCACAAGCGCAGAGGTTTACCCCCCCTGCGCTTTTCTTTTTTTTCGGTTATTTTCTTGTGAATTAAAGAAAAATTCGTATCTTTGCAGAACATAAGAATCGCTTTGAATTTTGTATATAGTTATTAATTAATATCTTTAGAACAATGACGAAATTTGTTTACACCTTCGGAGGCAAGACAGCCGAAGGCAAAGCCGACATGAAGAACCTCCTTGGAGGTAAGGGCGCGAACCTCGCCGAAATGTGCCTGCTGGGACTCCCCGTCCCCGCTGGTCTGACGATCACCACCGAGTGCTGCACGGCTTATTATGAGAACAACTGCCAGCTTCCCGCCGGTCTGATGGACGATGTGTGGAAAGGCATGGAGAATGTAGAGAAACTGATGGGTATGAAGTATGGCGACTCCGAAAATCCGCTGCTTGTCAGCTGCCGTTCCGGTGCTCGTAGTTCCATGCCCGGCATGATGGATACCGTGCTGAATATCGGTCTTTCTTCTAAGACCATTCCCGGCATGCTGAAGCGCACCAATAATCCCCGTTTTGTTTATGACTCCTACCGCCGTCTCATCATGATGTATGCCGACGTGGTCATGGAAAAGAGTGAGGGTATCGAGCCCGCCGACGGCAAGGGCATCCGCAAGCAGTTGGATGACATGCTCGACGCCTATAAGGAAAGCCACAACTACAAGAGTGACACCGAACTCACTGCCGAGGATCTCAAATTCCTCGCAGAGGAGTTCAAGAAGAAGGTGAAAGAGGTGCTCGGCACTGAGTTCCCCGATGATGCCCGCGCCCAGATGGAAGGCGGCATCAAGGCCGTGTTCAAGAGCTGGAACGGAAAGAAAGCCGTCGCCTACCGCAAGATTGAGGGCATTCCCGACGATTGGGGCACCGCCGTCAACGTGCAGGCCATGGTGTTCGGCAACATGGGTGACAACAGCGCCACCGGCGTTGCCTTCACCCGCAACCCCGCCACCGGCGAGAACCTCTTCTATGGCGAATGGCTCATCAACGCCCAGGGCGAGGATGTGGTGGCCGGTATCCGTACCCCCAACCCCCTCAACGACGACACCAAGAATGAGAAGAACAAGGAGATGAAGTCCATGCAGGAGCTCATGCCCGAGACCTACAAGGAACTCTGCGACATCCGTCAAATCCTTGAGAAGAACTACCACGATATGCTTGATATCGAGTTCACCATCCAGGACGGCAAGCTCTATATGCTCCAGTGCCGCGTGGGTAAGCGTACCGGTGTGGCTGCCCTCACCATGGCTATGGACATGCTGAAAGAAGGCCTCATCGACGAGAGTGAAGTGGTGATGCGCATAAGCCCCTCCCAGTTGGACGAGCTGTTGCACCCCATCCTCGACGCTGCCGACGAGAAGAAGCACAAATCCATCGCCACCGGTCTCCCCGCAGGTCCTGGCGGTGCCGTGGGTGTCATCGCCCTCAACAGTGAGAAGGCCATGGAATACCGCGATGCCAAGATTAAGAATATCCTCGTCCGCGAGGAAACCAACCCCGAGGACGTCGAGGGCATGCGTGCCGCCGACGGTATCCTCACCGCTCGTGGCGGTATGACCTCCCACGCCGCCCTTGTGGCCCGTGGTTGGGGTAAGTGCTGTGTGGTCGGCTGCGATGCCGTAAAGATCAACGGCGACACCGTCAACATCGCTGGCAAGACCTTCAAGGAGGGCGACCTACTCTCCCTCAACGGCAGCAAGGGCTATGTCTACGACGAAGAAGTCAAGATGATTGACGCCACCACCGAGAACCCCCTCTTCCAGCAGTTCATGAAGTTGGTGGACAAATACCGCAAGATGGGCGTCCGCACCAATGCCGACAACCCCGCTGATGCACAACGTGCCATTGACTTCGGCGCCGAAGGTATCGGCCTGTTCCGCATCGAGCACATGTTCTACGGCGAGAACAGCGAGAAACCCCTCGAGAAACTGCGCAACATGATCCTGGCCAACACCACCGCCGAGCGCATCGCCGCCCTCGACGAGCTCGAGCCCTACATCAAGGAGAGCGCCAAAGGCACACTGAAGGTGATGGACGGCAAGCCCCTTACTTTCCGCCTCATGGATCCCCCGCTGCACGAGTTCGCCCCCCAGGGCGAGGAGAAGATGCGCGAAGCCGCCAAACGCCTCGGCATCGCCTACGAGGATGTCAAGAAGCGCGTCGACGAGCTCCACGAGGACAACCCCATGATGGGCCTCCGCGGCGTCCGCCTCGGCATCATCTACCCCGAAATCACCCGCGTCCAGTTCCGTGCCCTCTTCAGCGCCACCGTCGAGCTGATGAAGGACGGCAAGCACCCCATGCTCGAAATCATGGTCCCGCTGACCATCAACGCCGCCGAGCTTAAGCACCAGAAAGCCATCGCCAATGAGGTGAAGGAAGAGGTCGAGAAGAAGTACGGCATGAGGTTCGACTATAAGTTCGGCACCATGATTGAGATTCCGCGCGCCGCCCTCGTCGCCAACCAGATTGCCGAGGTGGCCGAGTTCTTCAGCTTCGGCACCAACGACCTGACGCAGATGACCTTCGGCTTCAGCCGCGACGACGTCAACGCCATCGTCAAGACTTACGTCGACGAGAAGATTATCCCCGCCGACCCGTTCAACAACTTCGATCGCGAGTGCGTCGGCGAGCTGGTGAAGATTGGTATCGAGCGTGGCCGCTCGACCCGCCCCGTCCTGAAGTGTGGTGTCTGCGGTGAGCACGGTGGTGACCCGACGGCTGCCGAGTTCTTCTACAAGGCTGGCATGAACTACGTCAGCTGCAGCCCGTTCCGCGTCCCCGTGGCACGTCTTGCCGCTGCTCAGGCCGCCATCAAGGAAGCAAGGGAAAAATAAATCGGAAACCATAGGAAGCCCTGGGCTGTGCTCAGGGCTTCCAAAAAACAACAGAATATGACAGACAAAATCAAGAAAGACCTCGAAGCTCTGGGCATTACCGATGCCAAAGCTATCCACTACAATCCCTCTTACGAGGACCTCTTTAAGTTCGAGATGGACCCCGCACTCACCGGCTATGAGAAGGGACAACTCACAGAGCTCGACGCCATCAACGTCATGACCGGCATCTACACTGGCCGCTCGCCCAAGGACAAATATATCGTCATGGACGAGAAATCGAAGGACACCGTATGGTGGAATTCCCCCGAGTATCCCAACGACAACCACCCCATGAGCGAAGCGGTGTGGGCGCATGTGAAAGAACTTGCCAAGAAGCAGTTGTGTGGCAAGAATCTCTTCGTCGTCGACGCCTTCTGCGGAGCCAACAAGGACACCCGAATCGCCGTGCGCTTCATCATGGAGGTGGCCTGGCAGGCCCACTTTGTGACCAACATGTTCATCAAGCCCACCGAGGAGGAGCTCAAGAACTTCACCCCCAGCTTCACCGTCTACGCCGCCTCGAAGGCCAAGGTCGACGACTATAAGGCCCTCGGCCTCAACAGCGACACCTGCGTGGCCTTCAACGTCAGCAGCCGTGAGCAGGTCATCCTCAACACCTGGTACGGCGGCGAGATGAAGAAGGGCATGTTCTCCATGATGAACTACTACCTGCCCCTGCAAGGCATCGCTTCGATGCACTGCTCCGCCAATACCGACATGCAGGGTGAGCACACCGCCATCTTCTTCGGCCTTTCCGGCACCGGCAAGACTACCCTCAGCACCGACCCCAAGCGCCTCCTCATCGGCGACGACGAGCACGGCTGGGACGACGAAGGTGTCTTCAACTTCGAGGGCGGATGCTATGCCAAGGTCATCAATCTCGACAAGGAGAGCGAGCCCGACATCTACAACGCCATCAAGCGCAACTCCCTGCTGGAGAATGTCACCGTCGACGCCGCTGGCAAGATTGATTTCAAAGACAAGAGCGTCACCGAGAACACCCGCCTCAGCTATCCCATCGACCATATCGAGAAGATTGTCCAGCCCATCCATGGAAAGAGTGCCGGCCCCTCTGCCGAGAACGTCATTTTCCTCTCGGCCGACGCTTTCGGCGTTCTGCCTCCCGTGAGCATTCTGACTCCTGAACAGTGCAAGTACTACTTCCTGAGCGGTTTCACTGCCAAGTTGGCTGGTACCGAGCGCGGAATCACCGAGCCCACTCCCACCTTCAGCGCCTGCTTCGGCCAGGCTTTCCTTGAGCTGCACCCCACCAAGTATGCCGAGGAGCTTGTCAAGCGCATGGAGAAGAGCGGCGCCAAGGCCTATCTGGTCAACACTGGCTGGAACGGCACAGGCAAGCGCATCAGCATCAAGGACACCCGTGGCATCATCGACGCCATTCTCGACGGCAGCATCCTCAAGGCCCCGACCAAGAAGATTCCTTATTTCGACTTCGAGGTGCCCACGGCTCTGCCCGGCGTCGACCCGAAGATTCTTGACCCGCGCGACACCTACGGCTGCGCCTGTGAATGGAAGACCAAGGCCAAAGACCTTGCCTCGCGCTTCATCAAGAATTTCGCCAAGTTCACCTACAACGAAGCCGGCAAAGCCCTTGTGTCCGCTGGCCCGAAACTGTAAAAACAACAGGGTAGGGGCGGTCCTCCGCCCCACCCTGTTATCTCGAAAACATCATTTCTAAAACAATGGGAATTATATTTTGGTCGATTATTGTTTTCCTTCTTTTAGGTATTCCTTTATTACTACTTTTTGCTTGTGCGGTAAAATATCTTTGGAAACTATTCAAAAAGATTTAAATTTCACTTCATGAAAAAACTCCTTGCTGTTGCAATGACCATGGCATTACTTGGCAGTGCCGCGGCACAGACCAAGCAGATCACCCTCGAAGACATCTGGGCGAAAGGCACTTTTCGTCCCAGCGGAATCTCGTCTATCCGCTCCATGCAGGACGGCGAGCACTATTGCGTGCTGACCCGCACCTCCATCGACAAGTACAGCTACCGCACCGGCGAACGCGAAGGGGCCATCTGCTCTTTCAACGACCCTCTCCGCAAGTCCGCCCGCCAGATGCCTCCCATCGAGAGCTATGAGTTCTCGGCCGACGAGCAGAAGATTCTTCTCAGCTCTGGCTTTGAACCTCTTTACCGTCACAGCGGCGTGAGCGATTACTATGTCTATGACGTGGCCGACGGCAACATGGAGAAGATTTCACACAACGGGAAACAACGTCTCACCACCTTCTCGCCCAATGGCAAAATGGTGGCTTTCGTGCGCGACAACAACCTCTATATCATGAACCTCGCCACCATGCGCGAGACACAGGTCACCACCGACGGCAAGTTCAATGAGATTATCAACGGCACTACCGACTGGGTCTATGAGGAAGAATTCGGCATCACGAAAGGTTTCTATTGGTCGCCCGACAGCAAACGTATAGCCTTCTATCGTTTCGACGAGAGCAAGGTGAAGGAATACTCCATGCAGATGTGGGGCGAGCTCTACCCAGAGAACTATACATATAAATATCCCAAGGCTGGAGAAGACAATTCTGTGGTCGATGTGCTCATTTATGAACTCGCCACTTCGAAGACTCTGAAACTCGACATTGGTAGCCAGAACGACCAGTACATCCCCCGTATCCAGTGGACGCAAAACCCCAACACCCTTGCTGTCATGCGCATGAACCGCCTGCAGAACAAGATGGAAATCCTTCTGGCCGACGCCATCGATGGAGACCTCTCAACCCTCTACACTGAGACCGACGAAGCCTATGTGGAGGTGCCAGACACCTGGATGTTCCTCAAGGATGGCAAGCAGATGCTCATCACCTCCGAGCGCGACGGCTACAATCATATCTACCTCTACGGCCTCGATGGTGGCCTGGTACGCCAGATTACCTCTGGCGACTTTGACGTGGTGGCCGTGTCGGCTGTCGACGAAAAGAGTGGCGTTGTCTATTTCACCAGCCACGAGGACGGCGCAATCAACAAGAGTCTGTATATGGTCAGCTTGAAGGACAAGAACCCCAAGCGGGTCTGTCTCAACTACAAGGTTGGCGACATCGACAAGGTGTACGACGCCGACGGCCTCACCTTCAGCCAGACCAAGACCCATGTCCTCGGCACCTACAGTGCGGTCTTCAGCGAAGGCTGCAAATACTATATCTGCACCTACAGCAATGCCAATATGCCTCCTGCCTATACGCTGCACGACTCGAAAGGCAATCTTGTCAAGGTGCTTGAGAACAACAACGGCCTGCAGCGGAAGATGCGCGAGTATGGCGTCGGCAACAAGCAGTTCGGAACCCTTACCACCTCCCTCGGTACGGAACTGAACTACTATATGATATTGCCTCCCGATTTCGATTCTACAAAGCGTTACCCGCTCTTCTTCTATGTCTACGGAGGTCCCGGCAACCAGCAGGTCAACAATGCCTACGGCTACAACGACTACTATTGGTTCCACATGTTGGCTCAACAGGGCTACGTGGTCGCCTGTTTCGACGGCCGCGGCACCGGTGGCCGTGGCACCCGGTTCAAGAAGATGACCTACCGCAATTTGGGCAAATATGAATGTGAGGATGCCGTCGAGGCTGCCCGCTGGTTCGGCAAGAAACAGTGGATCGATGAGACCCGCATCGGCATCTTTGGCTGGAGTTTTGGAGGCTACCTCTCCACGCTCTCCATCCTGAAAGGTCATGATGTCTTCAAGAGCGCCATTGCCGTGGCACCCGTCATCACATGGCGTTATTACGACAATATATATACCGAACGCTTCCTCCAGCGTCCGCAGGACAATCCCCGTGGCTATGACGATAACTCGCCCCTCAACTTCGCCAACCTCCTTTCCGGCAACTATCTCCTTGTCCACGGTACGGGCGACGACAATGTCCATTTCCAGAATGCCGTCGATATGGTCACAGCCCTCGAGACTGCCGGCAAACAGTTCGAGTTCCGTATATACCCCAACAAGAACCATTCCATCTATGGAGGCAATACACGATTGAACCTCTATCAGCTGATGACTGATTTCATCCACCGCAAACTCTAATAATCACGCATAGATAATGAAAAAGACATTTTTCCTCTTGGCAGTGCTTGTCGCCCTCATCCCCGCAGGGCGCGCCCAGTTCCTCAACTACGGTTTCCGTGCCGGTACCGGTATGGCCGTCTTTGTGGACGATATCAGCCGCAATAGCCCCATCTGGGCTTTTAACTTTGGCGGATTCGTCAACTACGGATTCACCGGTGGTCAGTCTCTCATGGCCGAGAATTTCATGCTCCAGACGGGTCTCAATGTTGTGTGCCGCGGCTCTCGCTTCAGCGACGTGTTGGAGAAAGGCCTCTCGTTGTCCATCGACGAAGGCTCCTACAAAGCTTGGTACGTCCAGCTGCCCATCCTCGCCACCATCCGTTACGAGCTCCTAATCCGCGACCCGGGCCATTTCATCCTCTTCCAGGTGGGGCCCGCCGTCAGTTACGGAGTCGTCGGCTCCTACTCCGAGCGCAAAATCTCGCCCTACATGCCCCAGACCACATGGAACTATGCGGACAATGGCGATGCATTCAGTAATGAACACAAACCCCTCAATCGCCTCGATGTGGGCGCAATCATAGGTGTGGGCTATGAACGTCACGACCTCAGCGTCATGCTCCACTTCGACTATGGTTTCCTGGCTGTCTCCAAGTCCAAAGACATCCTCAAGTCCGGCGACGGCGACAAAGCCATCGTCCCTGGCGGCAACAATCTCGCCCTCGTCCTCAGCGTGGGCTACCAGATCCCCTTCAGATAATCCAATCAATATTAACCTCACAAAATATCACAATTATGACTAAAGTAGCAATCAACGGCTTCGGCCGTATCGGAAGAATGTCCTTCCGTGCCATGATGGCCCATCCCGAACTGGATATCGTGGCCGTTAACGACCTGACGGATGCCAAGACTCTGGCATACCTGTTCAAATACGATTCGGTGCACGAGAACTTCGACGGCGAGGTGTATGCCGACGGCGACTGCATCGTGGTCAACGGCAAGAAGATCAAGATCTATGCCGAGCGCGACCCGCAGAACCTCCCCTGGAAAGACCTTGGTATCGACATCGTTGTCGAGAGCACCGGTTTCTTCAAGAAGCGCGACCAGATGATGAAGCACATCAACGCCGGCGCCAAGAAGGTCATCCTCACCGTTCCCGCCGGTAAGGCCGACGATGTCGACGCCACCGTCGTGATGGGTGTCAACGACAACGTCCTCACCAAGGACATGCAGCTCGTCAGCAACGCCAGCTGCACCACCAACTGCCTGGCCCCCGTTGCCAAGGTCCTGAACGACAAGTTCGGTATCAAGCGCGGTCTGATGAACACCATCCACAGCTACACCAACGACCAGAAGATTCTCGACCAGCCCCACAGCGACCTCCGTCGTGCCCGTGCCGCTGCTGTCAGCATCATCCCCACCTCCTCCGGCGCCGCCAAGGCCGTGGGTCTGGTGATCCCCGAACTGATGGGCAAGCTGGACGGCTTCGCCATGCGCGTCCCCACTCCCGACGGCAGTGTTGTTGACCTGACCGCCGAGCTCAACTGCAACGTCACCAAGGAGGAAATCAACGCCGCCATCAAGGAGGCCGCCGAAGGCCCCATGAAGGGTGTCCTGCAGTATGTTGAGGATCCCATCGTCAGCATCGACATCATCGACAACACCCACAGCAGCATCTTCGACTCCCTCCTGACCCAGGTCATGGACGGCAACTTCGTGAAGATTGTCTCCTGGTACGACAACGAGAAGGGCTACAGCACCCGTGTCGGCGACCTCGTCGCCAAGCTGGCCACCCTGCTCTAATATCATCTTTCAATGTGCGGCCTCCATGCGGGGGCCGCACATTCTTTTATTATGGCGAAGCGCAAGATTATCAACGACCCCGTCTACGACGGGTTTCTCTCTGTCGATGACCCCGTGATATTGCAGGTCATCGAGCACCCCTATTTCCAGCGGCAGCGCCGCATCAAGCAGCTGGGACTCTCCCATCTTGTCTATCCTGGTGCCATGCACACCCGATTCAGCCACATGCTCGGCGCCCTCAACCTCATGGGCCGTGCGCTGGAGGTGTTGCGCCAGAAAGGCGTCGACATCACCGACGAGGAGTGTCGTGGCGCCAAACTGGCCATCCTCCTCCACGACATCGGCCACGGTCCCTTTTCCCACACCAGCGAGCGCGTGCTCGTCGACGTCCCCCACGAGGAGATAACCCTGATGATGATGGAGAGGATTAATAAGGAATTGTCCGGTGCTCTCGATACCGCCATCGAGATTTTCGCAAACCGCTACCACAAGCACTTCCTCCACCAGCTGGTGAGCAGCCAGCTCGACATGGACCGTCTCGACTATCTCGGTCGCGACAGTTTCTTCACGGGTGTCAGTGAGGGCATCGTCGGCACCGACCGCATCATCTCGATGCTCAATGTTCACGACGACGAGCTGGTTATCGACGAGAAAGGCATCTATAGCGTGGAGAAGTTCATCATCTCCCGCCGCCTCATGTACTGGCAGGTCTACATGCATAAGACCGTCATCGCCGCCGACCAGCTGCTGCTGAACATCCTCCGCCGTGCCCGGGAGCTCGATCCATCCGTTTTCCACTTCGACCCCGCGGCCCCCGACTTTCTCGACCGCTTCGCCGAGGTCGACGACGACGACATCATGGTGGCCGTCAAAC
>CAJOIV010000035.1:31369-72954 GCA_905234665.1 uncultured Bacteroidales bacterium
CTCGGACGACGAGATTCTCTCCACACTCTGCTACAATCTCGTCAACCGACGCCTCCCTGCCATCCGCTTCAGCAGTGAGCCCTTCCCCGTGCCCGCGCCTTCCTATTTTGAAGGTACCGGCCAGCTCCAAAACCGATCCTACGATTTCAACGACCAAGAGATAAAAGTCCTCCTTAAAGACGGACACTGCCTCCCCATCGGCGAGGCCAGCGACCAGCTCGACCGCCATTTCCTCGAAAAACAGGTCACCAAATACTATCACTTCTACCCCAAACGCTAACCGCTATTTCCTTTTAGTTTTTAGTTTTTACCTTTTAGTTTAATATGAACGTCCACTTCATCGCCATAGGGGGCAGTGCCATGCACAACCTCGCCATCGCCCTCCACCTCAAAGGGTATCACGTCACAGGTTCCGACGACGAGATTTTCGACCCCGCCAAGAGCCGGCTGCAGAAATACGGCCTTCTCCCAGAGTCTTTCGGCTGGCATCCCGAAAGGATAACCCCCGACCTCCACGCCGTCGTCCTCGGCATGCACGCCCGCATCGACAATCCTGAACTGCTCCGCGCACAGGAGCTGGGACTCAAGATATACAGCTATCCTGAATACCTTTACGAACAGTCGAGGGACAAGACCCGCATCGTCGTTGGCGGCAGCCACGGCAAGACGACTACCACGGCGATGATACTGCACGTGCTGGCTCACTGTGGCATAGAGGCCGACTATATGGTGGGAGCCCAGCTGGAAGGGTTCGAAGTGATGGTGCGCTTGTCGCACACGGCGAAGGTGATGGTCATTGAGGGCGATGAATACCTCACCTCGCCCATCGACCGCCGCCCCAAGTTCCACCTCTACAAACCCCACACAGCCATCATCACAGGCATCGAGTGGGACCATATCAATGTCTTCCCCACCTTCGATATCTACAAAGACCAGTTCGCCCAATTCATCAACCTCATCGAACCGGGCGGTACCCTTGTCTATTGCAACGACGACCCTGTGGTGCGTGAAGTGGCCGAGGCCAACACCCGTGCCGATTTGACCAAACGACCATACGATGTCCCCGAGCATCGCGTGGAGAACGGCATCACCTATCTGGGCGTACACGGGGGTACGCCCCTACGGGTATTTGGCCGTCACAACCTCCTCAACCTCACTGCCGCCCGCTACGCCTGTAACACCCTCGGCGTCACCGACGCTCAGTTCGACGAGGCCATCAGCACCTTCGGCGGTGCCAGCAAGCGCCTCGAGCTGGTGAAGAAAAACGACACCTGCGCCGTCTACAAAGACTTCGCCCATGCCCCATCCAAACTGCGCGCCACCATCGCCGCCATGCGCGAGCAGTACCCTGACCGTCGCTTGGTGGCCTGCATGGAACTGCACACCTTCAGCAGCCTCACTGCCGAATTCCTCAGGCAGTACGCCGGCACCATGGACAAGGCCGACATCCCCTTCGTCTACTATAGCAAGCATGCCCTCCAGCTCAAGCACCTTCCCGACCTCGACCCAGGGCAGGTGTGTGCTGCATTCAACAACCCCGCTGTCAAAGTCTTCACCGACTCTGCCAAGATGGTTGAAGAGATCCGCAGGATGGATTGGCACAACGCCAACCTCCTCATGATGTCCTCGGGCAACTTTGACGGCATTGATTTCTCCGCATTGGCCAATACAATCATAATATGAAAAGGCTGTTGATATCAGTGATAGCGATGTCTATCCTTACAGCATGCGTGGGACCGATGCATGTGACCTCCGAACCGGCATACAATAACGCCGTGGACAAAGTGATCTCCGCCATCGAGAATGAAGGCTATTCTTTTGTCGACATGAAACATGACTCCCGGAACGAGTTGCGTCATGAGATAGCGCACATGGAAGGCGACAACTATTATTCCGACTGGATCCCCAACGAGATTGTCAACATCAACACCTACAGTTTCGCCGACACCCATGGAAACACAATGTCATTCTCTGTGCAGTTCAAGGCAGGGGTGAACCGTCAGAATAGCGCGTTATACTTCACCCACTTGGAGGTCGTCGGCTGTAGCACGACGAACAACAATGATTACGAGCGTCTCTGTGGCGGCCAATCGCCCGTTTGGTCTCTCGACAGCATACAGAAAGACATGACCGTAAAACCATAAAACGTAGTAACCATGGCACACTTCAATATAGGCGACAAAGTCAAGTTCCTCAATGCCGTCGGTGGCGGTACCGTCACGCGGGTGACGGACGACTTTGTCTTCGTCCAGGACGACACGGGCTTCGACATGCCCATGCCCCCCACCGAACTCATCCGCATGGCCGACATTAGCGGCGCTGGCAAGATGTTCAACCAGGCGGTTCCTGGCCAGATTCCCTCCGTCGAGGAATCCCGTCGGCAAGACGAGGCGAGGAGTAAGGCCGAAGCCCAAGCCGAGGCCCTCAACCGCAAACTCAAGGAGAAGTTCACCGGCACCGCCGACGACAGTTCCGCCGACCAGCTCCGTGACGAGAACAAGCGACTCCGCTCGCAGGTGGCCAACCTGCAGGACCAGGTCAAAAAACTCAAGCAGCAGCTCTCGCAGCTCCAGAGCCTCAACGCCCGCAAGCTTAACGACAATATCCTCTCGCAGTACATGGTGCGTCCCGATGAGGCCGAGGTCGACCTCCATATCGAAGCCCTCACCGACCATCCCGAGCGCCTCTCCGACGGCGAGAAGCACGACCTCCAACTCCGCTTCTTCCGCACCTGTCTCAATCATGCTATCCTCAACAGCGTCAAGAAGGTAGTCTTCATCCACGGCGTCGGCCGCGGAGTCCTCAAGAGCGATATCCAGCGCGAACTGGAGCAGTACGACGGCCTCCACTACATGGATGCCCCCATGTCCCTCTACGGCGTCGGCGCCACCGAAGTCTACTTTGGCAGCAACGTCTCCAAAATCACCCCATGACGCTATGAGGAAACTGATGATACTCTGCGTGGCGATGACGGCGTTGGGTTTTAGTGCTTCGGCGCAAAGCGTAGACACGATGAACGTCCGCACCGCCGACACAATGGCGAGACTAAATCCGATGATTGCTTGGCCCATCGACAAAATGCGACCGAGTGACACGATTGCTATAAACGGGAACAATCCCGAGGTGTCATCCCCCATTGATTTCCAACACCCGGAAGCGCCGATGCAGCGGCCAAAGGTTGAGGGCGTCGAGGTCAAGGTAAAATACTGATAACTCCAGAGAGACCATAGTCAAACAATAAACACAAACAGGCAATGAATTCTACCATGCCATACACTCTTGTTTTTCTACTGGTGGTTTCTGTCGTATTGGTAGTTACACTTGTTGCATGGAAGTTGCCCAAAGGAACAAACCCTCATGGCCTCGCATATGCATGGCGATGGATTGTTATAGCATCAACCTTCTATTTTGGCTACTATGGTAGTAACATACTCCCTCATTTTTTAGTAATATCACCATTGTTGTGGTGCGCATTTATTGTGCTGATGTTCTGTGCTGTCTTCAGTGCCGCACGCCAGAACTGCAAGCCTGTGTGGGGAAGATTGTTGGCCTGTTTACTTCTCGACATTGCAATCTATGTTATTTTGTTATTAATCTACTATTAGTATATGCACATAGCACTATATGATAGAGCAACCCCTTTATTATGAGCAGACAAGTCAAGATAGTGATGCTATTCGCGGCGATGATGGTCCTTGCCGCTACTTCTTGTTTGTCGCCTCATGTCTCCCAGAATACAATACTTCCCGAGTATTTTGCCGACTTCGAAGAAATCAGTTCAGAGGAATACTTGAAGGCGAAAGAGAACATCACGGAATGTACACAATCGCCGCAGAGAGATGTTCCTTACTACGACCTTCAGCACGAAGTGTACTGGAAATTGATGCTGAACGAGAAGAGGAGATAATAAAAACCGTCACTTGTCGTTATTGTATTGAACTATTAAGCAGATTGAACAATGTCTATACCCCAAACACAATTCGTCACGCTGGCTGTCGGAGCCACAGCACAGCACATGGGCATCACGTCTACCGAACTCTACAACCGCCTGAAGCGCCACGGGCTGGTGCGCCGACTGCTGATAGACTGCTACGACACGCTGCATGCCGAAAGCATAGACGGGGTGGTGTGGAACGTGCAGGAAGCCTTGAAGAATTGGGAGAAAAAGGAAGGAGGCAAGCAATGATAACGCTATATCATGGTTCATACGTCAGTGTTCCAGAACCACTCACAGGTGTCGGTCGTCGGGATCTCGACTTCGGCCCCGGATTCTATGTTACCAATCTCCATGAGCAGGCCGATCGTTGGGCACGCCGCGTGTGCGTTATTCGTGCCGTCGATACGCCAACAATCTCTGTCTATGAGTTCTGCGAGGCCTTGCTGCCTGTCGACGTGCGTCGCCTCCGCCTGGAACACTACGACCGGGAGTGGCTTGATTTCATCGTTAGCAGCCGTCGTGGCGAGGAACCCTGGAAGGGTTATGACATCATCGAGGGCGGCGTGGCCAACGACCAAGTCATCAACACCGTCGAGGACTATTATTCAGGACGCATAACCGCCGAGCAAGCCATCGGTCAACTGCGCTTCGCCAAGCCGACGCACCAGATGTGCATCAGCCGACAGCCTATCGTCGACAACTGTTTGCGCTTTGTCGTTGCCGAGCCGTTGGAGAAAGGAGCCCAACAATGAGAGACCAGGTACTTTGGCGCAAAGAGGGACGTATTGCCGCCCTGCTCGCTGATTGCCTCGGCATCGACACCGAGCGCGCCCTCGACATATTTTATAACTCGCACACCTATGCTCTCCTCACTAATCCTGACAGTGGTCTACAGTTGCAGAGCGACAAGTATATTCTCAACAATCTGCTGCATGAACTGGAGGCGTTATGAAGAAAGCAATTATGACACTAGCCGTGCTGTTCGGCATCGGGCTGATGGCTGGCTGCAATAGAGGCTTGGTTGACGGGGAGGCAAACGACTCCACTGTCGCCATCACGACAATGGAAGAAATCAACCAGTACGACTCCGAAGGCAGAAAGACGGGGCACTGGGAGTATAAGAACGAGAGTACAGGATGGCTCTGCGAAGAAAACTATGAGGAAGGAGTCCTGAATGGCCACGCCACATATTATAATGAGAGTAATACGGTCATAGAGTTGAACTACTGCAAAGGTGTCGAATGCGGCGAGTTGCACATCTTCTTTGAAGGGACAGAAAGAGACACGGGTATACATCTTACCGATATTACGAAGGTTGACACAATGATTAACGGGTATGTCTTCCACTACAGAGCACACTGCAAAACAATCGATGTGTACAGAGACATCTACAGCAACGAAGGCACATGCTACTACGAAGACCTGAGCGGCTTGCAAATGGATGGTTTTCTCGGCGTCGGCGAATGGACTGTATACGACCGCGATGGCAAAACCTCAAAAACCGTCACCCTCGACAAACCGACAGCAGATTTTACCATCAAATAGTTTATTAAACACGGACTGACAATTGAGACGGGGAGGACAATGGAATTATTGGCAGCGAAGGCGGCACAGACACTTCCGCAGGATTGCCACAGGCAGCATGTTGGGACTGTTCCCCGTGCTGATGATGGTGTTCCAGGGCTTGTGGTGGGACGTGCATTGCACGGGATATTTTGGCTCAACTGAATACATGAATAAGAGTTTCCAAGAAACAGTAGAGAGAGTGGTACCAGCGATAGAAAAATTCCGATGCGAGCACGGGCATCTGCCAGATTCATTAGATGGTGTGCAAGGGCTTGTCAAGAACTGGAGGAACAGCTACATCGATACAACAAGATGGGATCGAATGATGATTGAATACCGCCATTGGGAAGACAGCGCTTATACCCTTGTCCATATTGATTGGAGGGCAAGATATGTGTCGGCACCCAAGTTCGAGGGGTATCTTTTCTTCCATTGGGATGAGAATGGGGACAGTGTCAGGGTGGATACGGTATTCACCGCCCTTGCTGCACAATAAAACCCGCCACAAATCGTTTATCTCAGAAAAGAACTAGGAACAATGAGCAGACAAATCAAGATAGGGAATCTGACGCTGGGCGGCGGTGCGCCCGTCCGCGTGCAGAGCATGACGAATACCGACACGATGGACACGCGGGCCACTGTGGAGCAGACTCTCCGCATGGTGGAGGCGGGGTGTGAACTGGTGCGTATCACCGCACCCGACGTGAAGGCCGCCGAGAACCTCGGCCGCATCAAGGAGGAGCTGCTGCGGCGCGGATGCAAGGTGCCGCTGGTGGCCGACATCCACTTCAACCCCAAGGCCGCCGAGGTGGCCGCCACGCTGGTGGAGAAGGTGCGCGTGAATCCGGGCAACTACACCGACCGCAATACGGGCAAGCTGGAGTTTACCGAGCAGGAGTACAACGACGAGCTGAAAAGGATAGGGGAGAGGATGTCCTCTCTCATCGAGATATGCAAGGCGCACCACACGGCCATGCGCATCGGCACCAACCACGGCTCTCTCTCCGAGCGCATCATGAGCCGCTATGGCAACACGCCCGAGGGCATGGCACAGTCGGCCATCGAGTTCGCCGAGGTCTGCCGTCAGCAGGATTTCCACGACCTCGTCTTCTCCATGAAAGCCTCCAACGTGAAGGTGATGGTGGACAGCACCCGGCTCTTCGTCAAGAAGATGCACGACCTGGGCATGGATTATCCCATCCATCTGGGCGTTACCGAGGCGGGCGACGGTATGCAAGGTCGCCTCAAGAGTGCCGCCGGCATCGGGGCACTGCTCCTCGACGGTATCGGCGACACCATCCGCGTCAGCCTCACCGAGGACCCCGAGGCCGAGATGCCCATTGCCTACGACATCCTGCAGGCTGTCGGTGCCCGCATCACGCAGCCCGAGTATATCGCCTGTCCCTCCTGCGGCCGCACGCAGTACGACATCCAGACGGCCCTGCGCGAGATAAAGGAGAAGACCAAGCATCTCGTGGGCGTCAAGATCGGCGTCATGGGCTGCATCGTCAACGGCCCCGGCGAGATGGCCGACGCCGACTATGGCTATGTCGGCTCCGGCCACGGCAAGATCACCCTCTACAAAGGCAAGGAGGTTGTCAAGCGCGACATCGACCAGAAGGACGCGGTGGACGAGCTGGTGGCGTTTATCGAGGGCGACAGCCACTCACACATTAACACATTGAAACATTAACACATTCAACCAATATGAACCAAGAAGAGTTTTTCAAGAAAGTAGTCTCCCACGCCAAAGAATATGGCTTCATTTTCCCCTCCAGCGACATCTACGACGGCCTCGCCGCCGTCTATGACTACGGCCAGCTGGGCACCGAGCTGAAGAACAACATCAAGCAGTACTGGTGGCGCAGCATGGTGCAGTATCACGAGAACATCGTCGGCATCGACTCCGCCATCTTCATGCATCCCCGCATCTGGAAGGCCTCGGGCCACGTGGATGCCTTCAACGACCCCCTCATCGACAACAAGGACAGCAAGAAGCGCTACCGCGCCGACGTCCTCATCGAGGACCATATCGCCAAGATTGAGGAGAAGATCAACAAGGAGTGCGAGAAGGCCCACAAGCGCTTCGGCGACGCCTTCGACCGCCAGCAGTTCGTCACCACCAACGCCCGCGTGCTGGAGCACCAGAAGCAGATTGACGAAATCCGCGCCAAGTATGCCGAGCTCATGAACGCCAACGACCTCGCCGGCCTCAAGCAGCTCATCCTCGACCTCGGCATCGTCTGCCCCGTCAGCGGCACCCGCAACTGGACCGACGTGCGCCAGTTCAACCTCATGTTCGCCACCAAGATGGGCAGCGTCATTGACGACTCGGATACCCTCTACCTGCGTCCCGAGACGGCTCAGGGCATCTTCGTCAACTTCCTCAACGTGCAGAAGTCGGGCCGCATGAAGGTCCCCTTTGGCATCGCCCAGATTGGCAAGGCTTTCCGCAACGAGATTGTCGCCCGCCAGTTCATCTTCCGCATGCGCGAGTTCGAGCAGATGGAGATGCAGTTCTTCGTGCGCCCCGGCACCGAGATGGAGTGGTTCAAGTACTGGAAGGAAGAGCGCCTCAAGTGGCATCTCGCCTTGGGCATCCCCGCCGAGAAGTACCGCTACCACGACCACGAGAAACTGGCTCACTACGCCAACGCCGCCACCGATATCGAGTTCGAGTTCCCCTTCGGCTTCAAGGAACTTGAGGGCATCCACTCCCGCACCGACTTCGACCTCAGCCGCCACAGCGAATTCAGCGGCAAGAAGCTCCAGTATTTCGACTCCGAGCTCAACGAGAGCTACATCCCCTACGTCATTGAGACCTCCATCGGCGTCGACCGCACCTTCCTGGCCATCTTCAGCCACGCCCTTGTCGACGAGACCCTCGAGGACGGCTCCGTGCGCACCGTGCTGCGTCTGCCCGCCTCGCTGGCGCCCTACAAGGCGGCAGTGCTCCCGCTGGTCAAGAAAGACGGCCTCCCCGAGAAGTCGCGCGAGATTATGGACATGCTCAAGTACGACTTCATGATGCAGTACGACGAGAAGGACGCCATCGGCCGCCGCTACCGCCGCCAGGATGCCATCGGCACCCCCTTCTGCATCACCGTCGACAACGACACCCTCAATGACAACAGCGTCACCGTGCGTCACCGCGACACCATGCAGCAGGAACGCATCCCCATCGAGAATCTCCGCGCCTATCTGCAGGAAGGACTTAGGGTTAAGAAGTAACAAACCCGCAATCCTATGACCAAGAACATCATCCGTTATGTCTCGGTATACTTGATAGTGTACCTTGTCGTGTTGGCACTGACTTTTGCGCTGCCGTTCATTGCCAATGGGCATCACCAGACTTTGCTCTGGCTCAGCAGGATTGTGATTTTGCTGCCGGCGTTGGCCATGTTCATCATGCTGTTATGCGACAGAAAGTTTGACATTGTGGCGCTCGTCACCACCCTCTTCACAGGGTTGGTCACGCCGCTCCTCTATATTGTCAGGCCCAATGACTACCGGAAATATGCCATCCTCCTCAGCATCTTCCCCTTACTGGCCATGCTGTTCCAGTGGATTCCCATGCTGAACAGGTACTGGCCTTCGCATGTCTCGTTAGCTGTCAGCATCGCCTTCAATATCCTTGTTGTAGTCTTACTGGCCCTGGATGCAAAGAGGAATGAAATGTCAATATCGCCGTGGATTTACATCATCGGCATCGTCTACCCTGCGTGTGCTGTGCTTCTGTACTACGCCTATTCCTCCCTGGCCTTCTTCAAGCGTTACATAGTGCCGACAGGGATAGTGGCGGTGCTTACGCTTGTCTTGGATGTCTTCCTGATTGTTGCTCCCACAGCCATTCCTGCCGAGGTGAGTACAGTTGTCAAGCCATTCCTCGTTGTTCTCCTTGGAGTTCTGGTGTGCATATTCATGTTCAGCGACAAGCGTCTCCGTGGCATCCCGGGGCGGGCATGGCTTTGTGTTACAGGCTTTTTCTTTCCCACTATGTCCTATCCTGCTGCCGTCCACTGCTACCTCGACACGGACACTAGCGGATTAGTCGAAGAACTGCCAAGTGAGGCCGTAGAATAATCCGAAGGGGTTGCCGGGGTAATGGGGGAGGGTGAAGTAGTGTGCCTCGCTTTCCAACAGACTGTTCAAGTGGCCAGCTTTCACGTAAATGCTGGCCCTTTTTATTTGCAGGTTGATGAAGAAATCGGCATAGAGGTATCCGCCGACCTTGATGTCGTTCTGCCGGTAGAAGAGACCCAGGGAGGGCTCGTAGGCATCGGCCAGGTAGGGCGTGTGGTAGCGTACATCCACGCCCACCTGCGTGCGCAGTGCGCGGTGGAAGAGGTGGAAGTCGGCATAGAGCGAGTTCTTGCTGGCCCAGAGGGGTACGTGGATGACGTCGCTGGTGGTGAACTGCAGGAGCTGCTGCATGTCGAAGTGGAACCACCCCCAGGCCTGCGTTGTGAGACCCAGCCGCCCTTGCAGCAGGGGGACGAAGGCGTCGTTGCGGTCCCAGTCGGGGACGATGTTGCCTGAGGCATCCTTGATGAACCAGTGGTGGTTGCGGATGGCGTTGGCGGTGACGGCGAGGTCGACGATGTCGTCATAGCTATAGGCCGCCTCGGCCAGGGCCGCCGTGGTCAGGGGGATGTCTGAGGTTGCCAATCCGGGGTTGACGGCCGCGAGCGACTTCTGGTGGAGCTGGATGTAGAACAGGTCTTCGGCGGTGGCGGCGTTGATGTTGGCACGCAGCTGTAGGCGAGAGCATTCTGTGGTGTCGAAGGCGATGGAAAGGACTGCGTCGAGGTTGTATTCGCCGTATATGGGACCCGATTCGGCGAGGATGGAGAGCTCGCTTCTCTGCCAGGGTGAGACAATCACGCGGGCAAAGGGGTAGACGACGGCGTAGGAGAAGCGCCCGGTATCGTAGACGGCAGTGTCGAGGGTCGCGGTGGATATGCCGGGGCGCACGCCGATGGTGACCTTCAGCGGGTTGCGCCAGCGGTGGTCGAGATAGGCGTCGTTGGTCCAGAAGAGGGTGGCGCTGTACAGACGGCTGTAGATGGAGTCGTAGACCGTGGTGGGGGTGATGGTGGCGCCGAGGTATTTATGCCTGTCGAACTGCAGGTCGAGGCCGAAGAGTCCGGTGTTGAGCGTTTTTGGGGTGGCGGGGTAGAGGGTGTCGGTGACGATGATGGTGTCTATCCTGTTGGCCGAGTCGGCCAGGAATTCCATGTGTTCGCGGTACCAGGGAACTTGTCGGACGGTGTTGTAGGTCTGGCTGGCGAAGAGAGTGAAGTCGGTGACCCGTGAGAAGGCTGTGGAGCTGGCCACGGGGAATCCGGTGGGGTTGGAGATGCGCTTGTAGATGAACTCGTCGTCGTTGGTGAGGCCGCCGTTCTCGCCCAGGGTGAAACGCTGCCAGATGGCGCCGGCGCGTAGCAGATAGCGGGCGTCGCGCGAGTAGTAGTTGGTGTTGAAGTCCAGCAGATTGCCGACGGCCGAGTTGTTGGCGTAGATGCCTTCGGGCGAGAAGAGGTGGTAGTCGAGGGCTACATTCCACCGTTCGTTGATGTTCTGAGAGTGAGTGACGTGTATCTGATAGTCTTTATTGAGCGAGCTGTTGTAGGAGAGGAGGGTGTAGGGCCGCTGCACCTGATAGAAAAGGATTGAGGAGGAAGTCTTGTAGTAGGCGGGGTGGATGCAGGGCTTGAACGCGAGGCTGAGATCGCCCGAGAAATCTTGATAGACGGCGATATGAGGGTGTCCGAGGCCGCCGGCGGCGAGGTAGAAGTTGTCGTCGTGGCGGTCGATGGGGTCGGAGTGCTGCGCCGCCGTGGGGTTGAAGCGGGGATGCACCACCTCCATGATTTTCACGTCGTAGGGGTCGTGACGGAAGGCGAAAACGGAGGCCGAGAGGACACTGTCGGGCAGGTCGGTATGGAACACGATGCCTTTGGGCATATTGTCGGTGGTGTCCTGGGAGTCGGTCGATGAGGGCTGTGTATTGTTCGTGTTGTTGGTTGTAGTCTGTCCGTTGCCAGTCTGTGTCTTGGGAAGTTGACGGATACTGATAGGCGCCTGAGCCTGCGAGGCGGCGGCCAGCAGCATGAGTAGGCATATAGGCAGCAACCGTCTCATGGGTAGACTATTTGTTGAGGAACCGTTCCACGTCCATAGCAGCCATGCATCCGCGACCGGCGGCCACGATGGCCTGGCGGTAGTTGGGGTCGCACACATCGCCTGCGGCGAAGACGCCGGGGACGTTGGTGGCAGTGCCGGGATAGGCGATGCGGATATATCCCTGCTCGTCGAGGTCTATCTGTCCATTGAGGAAGTCGGTGTTGGGCTTGTGGCCTATGGCGACAAAGAATCCTTCGATGTCGATGTGGCGGATTTCGCCGGTCTTGACGTTGCGCAGGTCGGCGCCTGTGACGCCTTCAAGGTCGGTGCCGCAGATTTCCTCGGGCACGGAATCCCATACCATCTCAATCTTGGGATTGGTGAGGACGCGGTGCTGCATGGACTTGGAGGCGCGCAGCTCGTTGCGGCGGTGGATGAGGTAGACCTTGTTGCAGAGGGTGGAGAGGTAGTTGGCCTCCTCGCACGCGGTGTCGCCGCCGCCCACTACAGCCACGTCGGCACCCTTGTAGAAGGGACCGTCGCAGGTGGCACAGGCCGAGACGCCCTGTCCGTAGAGCCGCTTCTCGCTGTCGAGGCCCAGCCAGCGTGCCGAGGCGCCGGTGGCGATGATGATGGTGTCGGCCTCGAGGCTCTCGCCGCGGTCGTCCTTGACGTGGAAGGGACGCTGGGAGAGGTCGATATCGACGATAACGCCTGGGCGCACCTCAGTGCCGAAACGCTCGGCCTGCTTGCGCAGGTCGGCCATCATGTCGGTGCCGGAGATGCCTTCGGGGTAGCCGGGAAAGTTCTCGATTTCGGTGGTGATGGTGAGTTGGCCGCCGGACTGGAGACCCTCGTAGAGGACGGGGTGGAGGTCGGCGCGGCCGGTGTAGATTCCTGCTGTGTAGCCGGCGGGGCCGGAACCGATGATGAGGCAACGGGTGTGGGTCATAGGGTGAATGTTTGAATGTGTGATTGTCTGAATGTGTGAATGCTTGAATGGTTTCCGTGCATTTCAGCAGCGTCTTCGCTGCTGCCTTTTCTGCAAGGAGAAGTATACGAGGAAGGCGGCGCCGACGGCGATGACCACGGCCTGCTGGCTGCCCCAGAGGAGCCATCCGCAGGCAGTGCCTACCTCCATGCTGATGCCATAGATGTCGAGGCCCAGCTGGATGAGCACGGGATAGACGCCAATGCCGCCCTGCGAGAATGTCATGCCCACGGAGCCAAAGATATAGATGACAAAGGCGGCGCGCATGCCGAGCCATCCTGTCTCGTCGAAGGCCTGGAAGATGATGAGGCCGCCGAGGATGTAGAGGAGGTAGATGAGGACGCTGTAGACGATGAACAGCACCGTGCGGCGGGTGCCCATGTGGAAGATGCTCTTCAGTCCGTCTACCATGCCGCGCACCATATTGTCGACCTTCTGAAAGAATGGGATGTGCAGCAGGCGTTTCCAGAGGAACTTGTAGGCGAGAAAGGCCATGACGGCCATCACCACGAGGACGCTGACGATGATAGCCATATTGGGGAGGCTGTCGAACTTCTCGGAGAGGATGTTGTAGAGCCAGTCTTTGGCTTGCCCGAACATCACAAGCATGCCGATGAGCACCACGATGGCGAAGGCGAGGGTGTCGACAAGTCGCTCGGTGACGACAGTGCCGAGGGATTTCTCGACGGGGATATCCTCGCTGGTGCGGAGGGTGGCGCAGCGCACCACCTCGCCGGCGCGGGGGAAGGCCAGGTTGGCCAGGTAGGCCACCACCACCGAGCCGAAGACGTTGCCGATGTGGGGTTTGTAGCCGATGGGGTGGTAGAGCAGCTGCCAGCGCAGGGCACGGACAAGATGGCTCAGCAGCGAGACGGCCATGGCCACGGCCACCCAGAGGTAGTCGGCCTCGCGGAAGGCCTGCCAGATGGCGGCTTTCTGTTGAGGCTCCAACTTGAGGAGAAACCAGTAGATGAAGAAGATGCCGATGCCGAGGAACGCGACCATCTTGGCGATGTCGCCGAGTCGGCTCTTCCTGTTGGGGGCGGTGTTGCTCATCTCAGCCTGTTGTCTTTGGGGAAGATAACGGTGGGATGCCACTGACGAGCCTCTTCGGGGGTCATCATGGCATAGGAGGCGATGATCAGGAGGCTGCCGACAGTGGCCAGATGGGCCGCGGCGCCGTTGATGCCGATGACGCCCGTGCCACGGTCGCCACGGATGGCGTAGGTGTGGAAACGGTCGCCTGTGGTGATATTGTAGACATCGACCTGCTCGTTCTCGATGATGCCCGCGGCGTCCATCAAATCCGCGTCGATGGTGATGCTGCCGATATAGTCGAGATTTGCCTCGGTGACGGTAACTCTGTGTATCTTAGACTTTAGAACGTTAATCAGCATGTGCTTATTTTTTTGCAAAGATACGAAAAAACTTTATACTATAAACAAATTATCTATTAAGGACGATGCGGAAGCAGGTGCCCTGGCCCTCGACGGAGTATTTGACGAAGATGTGGCCCCTGTGGTAGTCGGCCACGATGCGGCGTGCCAAGGAGAGCCCGAGGCCCCAGCCGCGCTGCTTGGTGGTGAAACCGGATTGGAATATCTTCTTCTGTATCTTCTTGGACATGCCTTTGCCTGTGTCGGAGACATCGATATAGGCGTATTTGGTGTCGGCCGAGACGACGATGGTGATGTTGCCCGCGCCGTCCATGGCGTCGATGGCGTTCTTGCAGAGGTTCTCGACGACCCACTCGAAAAGGTAACGGTTGAGGGGGAGCACAATCTCGTCGTCGGGGGTGTTGACGGTGAAGACGACCTTCCTGGAGCTTCTGGTCTGGAGATAGCCCACGGCGTGCCGGATGACCTCGTTGAGGTTCTCGGGTTTCAGTTCAGGCACGGAGCCTATCTTCCCGAAACGGTGGGCGACGGTGTCGAGACGTTGGAGGTCCTTGTCAATCTCGGCGGCGTATTCGCCGTCGAGGGTCTTGCCACGGAGGTATTCTGTCCAGGCCATGAGAGAGGAGATGGGCGTGCCGAGCTGGTGGGCGGTCTCTTTGGCAAGGCCCACCCAGATGCGGTTCTGCTCGTTGGCGCGGGCGGTGCGGAAGAGGTGTATGGTTATGAGTATGAGCACTGCAGCAACGAAGAGGTAGACCAGCGGCACCCAGCGCAGGGCCTTCACCAGGGGGGTGTCCTCGTAGAAGATGTAGGCCTTCTGCCCGTCGGGGAGGCGGCCTCCTGCATGGCGCAGATTTTGTGGTCGAGCCGCTCGGGGGTGTTGAATTCGCGGGCGGGCATGTTGCCGCTGCCGAGGACTTCGCCCTGGAGGCTGTCGACAATGAGGACAGGGACGGAGACGGAGTTGTTCGTGATTTCGGAGAGGAACGACTCGCTGAAGCCGTTGAGGACATGCCGGAGGTCGGTGTATATCTTCGACTCCTTGTAATAGAGGGTCATAGGCATGCCCCAGATGGTGTAGTGGACGGGGCGGTTGTGGGAGAACTCCTCGAGGAGCGGGCCGCGCAGCTTCTGTCCGGCCAACTCGCTGGGAACGGTGATGTTGGAGTCGCGGTCGGTGATGATGATGGCGGTCTCGCTGCTGTCGACAATGTAGCGCACGTATTTGAGGCTGAACTCCACGTCGCTGCCGGGTTCGGTGCGGTCAAAGGAACGCAGCACGTCGGCATAGAGCTGCATCTTGCGGCGTTCGTCGAGGCCCACCTGCTGGAAGAACTGCTCGGAGTAGTCGACGAGTTGTGCTTTCTGGCTGATGGCCTGTGCCCAAAGACGGACCTTGTCCTCTTCGGCATCGCGGATGCGGGAGGCCAGGAGGTTGATTTCCACGAGTGCGGCCACGGCCATCAGCACGGCGACGACCAGGAGTATCCATTTTGTCTTTTTCATATTTTGATAATGTCAGCCCGGACACCGGGTCATTCGAAGCGGATGGTTTTGGCGGGGTGGATGTTGGAGATATAGGCGGTGGGGAGGAGGAGGGTGAGGAGACAGAGGATGAGGGTGCCGAGGCTGACGAGGACGAAAATCCAGGGATTGAGGTCGATGGGGACAAAATCCATGGAGTAGCTGGCGCTGTCCAGCCGGAGGAACTGGAACCGGTGCTGGAGGCCGCAGAGGAGCAGGGCCACGGCGTCGCCGATGAGGATTCCGCGGAGGATGATGCTCCCGGCCTTGATGAGGAAGATGCGACGGACACCTCCGTTGCTGATACCCAAGGCTTTGAACATGCCGATGGTGGAGGTCTTCTCGAAAATCATGATAAGGAGCGCCGAGAGGATGGCAACGGCACAGACGAGTATCATGATGGTGATAATGAGGACGATATTGCTGTCGAGCAGGTCGAGCCAGGAGAAGAGGGCGGGATTCTGCTGGACGATGGTGGTGAGCGTGAGGTCGTAGCCTATGAGCTGGAGCAGCTGGTTGGCGGTGGCGTCGAGGTGACCGGAGAACGTCTGCCCGGACACCGGGTCGGTCACCTCAATTTCGTAGCCGTCCACCATATTCGAGTCCCAGTTGTTGAGGCGCTGCACCTGCCGGAGGTCGCCCACGATGTAATGGTTGTCGAAGTCGGTGAGGTCTGTTTTGTAAATGCCGCAGACCGTGAAGGCGCGGGCTCTGTAGTTGTTGTCCTGCCAGAAATAGGTGCGGAGCTTGTCGCCCAGAGCCACCTGGAGTTTGTCGGCGACGGTCTGTGATATCAGCACCTCGTTGCAGGCTTCGTCTGTCGGGTGCCAGAGGGCGGGGAGGGTGCCCTTGACGAGGTGTTGGGCGAAGAAGGAGGTGTCGAAAGTCCTGTCGACGCCTTTGAGGATGATGCCGTGGATTTGGTCGGCGGTCTTCACCATGCCGCCTTTCTGTGCAAAGAACTGGAGGTGACGGACTCCGGGGGCCTCCCTGAGTCTCGCGACTTCCGGCCGGTCGGTGGCGACGGGCGTGGCGGTCTCGTAGGTGTTGCCCATCTGGTAGCTCTGCACGACGATGTGCGAGCCGAAGCCCACGACCTTGTGGCGTATCTCGGCCTGGAAGCCACGGAGGATGCACACGGCGGTCACCATCACCAACACGCCGAGGGCGATAGAGACGGTGGCCACGAGACTGTGCCTGGAGATATTTCGACTCGCTCCGTCCGTGGGGAGGAAGCGTTTTGCTATGAATGTTTCGAAGCGCATGAAGCAATGGTCAAAGGACTAAGGACCAGGCCGGAGTCTCCGTCCCGGTCCTTAGTCCTTGTGGCTCTGGTCAGAACGACAGGGCGATGTCGATGAAGTCCTTGGCTTTCAGCGAGGCGCCGCCGATGAGGCCGCCGTCGACGTCGGGGTCAAAGAGCTCCTTGGCGTTGGAGGGCTTGCAGCTGCCGCCGTAGAGGATGGAGGTGTCGTCGGCCACTTCCTGTCCGTACTGTTTGGCTATGAGGCCGCGGATGTGGGCATGGATTTCCTGTGCCTGCTCGGGTGTGGCGGTCTTGCCGGTGCCGATGGCCCAGACGGGCTCGTAGGCGATGACCACACGGCGGAAGTCGTTGGCCGAGAGGTGGAAGAGTCCTTCGACGAGCTGCTGGGCGACGACTTCGAACTGCTTGCCGGCCTCGCGTTCCTCAAGCACCTCGCCGACGCAGACGATGGGCGAGATGTCGTGCTTGATGAGCTGGTTGACCTTGGCGGCGACGAGGGCGTTGGTCTCGCCGTAGTAGGCGCGGCGCTCGGAGTGGCCCACGATGCAGTATTCCAGCTCCATGCTCTCGAGCATCTCGGCGCTCACCTCGCCGGTGAAAGCGCCGTTGTCGCGGTCGCTGACGTTCTGTGCGCCCACGGCGAAGTAGCTCTCCGAGCTGTAGTCGGAGACCAGCTCCAGGTAGGGGAATGGGGGACAGACCACCAGGAGGGTCTCTTTGGGTAGGGTGTGCTCTTCGAGCATCTCTTTGATTTCGTTGGTCAGGTCGTCGGCACCCTCGAAAGACATATTCATCTTCCAGTTGCCTGCTACAATGTGTTGTCTCATGGTGTTTGTATTGTTTGGTTTGTTGATATGTTTTGCGGTTGGCGGCGGCGAATACGCCGCCGAAGTGCACGGGTTGTTAGTTTTTGCCTTTTTGCTTCTCCTCGTGGCGTTTGAGGAAGGGGAGGATTTGGTTGGTGGGGAGCACCTTGTTCATGATGATGCGGCGGTGCTCGTCGAGGATGATCATGGTCGGGGCGCCGTGGACGTTGTAGGCCACCTGGTAGTCGATGTTGACGTTCGAGCCGCCGACGTTGACGAAGGGCAGGTGGTGGTCGCGGACGTATTTCTTCCATTTCGCCACGTCGGCCTCATAGCCCACGGCATAGACCTCGAAAATCTTGTTGCCCGCGGCCGAGAGGGAGTCGTAGAGCGTCTTGAGTGTGGCCGTCTGCTCCTGGCAGTGGTGGCAGTCGGGGTCCCAGAACCAGAGTATGACGTACTTCTGTGGGAAGCGGTGGGAGGATATCCACTCGTCGGGATTGCTGCTTTGGTTGGTGTCGGCCATCCAGAGTTCCTGTCCCACGGCGCCGATGAGCGACTGCTCCAGCTTGGCCACCTCCTTCTGCTTATACACCAAATCGCCCCTTGTCGCCCACGGGCAGCGGCCCGAGAGGTACCATGTGCGGACGAGGTGGCACCAGACGGCGTCCCAGCCCACGTTCTTCGTCGAGCGGTAGTAGCGCGGCATGATGAAATCCAGCACATAGCGCATCATCAACGTGTCGCCGTTCATGCTTTCCAGCAGCCGGTCGGTGTAGCGCATGATGGTGTCGGCGTCGGCATGGTAGAGCACCCCGAAGAAGTAGTAGTTCATCTTGTTGAACAGGTCGGGCGTGCGCACCAGCGAGTGGTCTTTGAGGTCGACGCCGTCCCAGTAGTGGCTGCGGAAGTAGAGGGGCTTGTCCTCGACCTCGTCGGGCACTTCGGGGTGGCGCATCATTTCCGTCAGGCGGGCGCAGAGATACTTGCGGTTCTGAGCCAGATAGTTCTCCTCGAAGCTCTCCATCTCCGCCCTCAGCGCCTCCATATCCTTCTCGGCCTGGGCCTTGGTGGCGGGGTCTTTCTTCATTTTCTCAATCTCGCGCGACCGGTTGTTGGCTTCGCGCAGCTTATCCTTATAGAGGAACATCGCCTTGTTGGCCTCCGAGCCTTTAATCATGTCGGTGATGACATCGTCGGAGGGGGAGAGGTGGATGGTGAAACGCTGGCTCCCGTCGATGGTGAAGTCGGTGACGGGTTTCTTGTCGCCTTGGCGGTAGAGGACGTAGATGCCTGTCTCCCACTTGCGGTTGCCCTTGAAGATGGCCACGACCTCGGCGGAGCTGCTGTTTCCGGGCACAGACTGGACGCTGTCGAGGGGCACCAGCTCGTCGCGGTAGTGGTAGCCGATATAGTACATGCCCGGTTGGTGCTTGGGCATCTCGAAGCGCATCTCGTATTTCTGTCCACGCGCCGCAGGGGCGAGGAGAACTAAGAAGTAAGAACTAAGAACTAAGAGGGAAAGTGTCTTTTTCATATAACAATTTTCATTCTATACTATTAGCCGTGCCACGATGGCGAAGGCAATGTTGTCGGTGGGGTTTATTGTGTCGAAGGGAATGATGCGGTAGGCCACGGCGATGCCCATGTCGAGGATTCCCCAGCGGAGGATGCCGTCGAAGCCCGTGGCGGGCTCCAGTAGGGGCGAACTGCGGTCGGCGACCTTGTGGAGCCAACCCCCGTGTACGCCCAAGTCGGCGATGGCGGCGTTGGCTTGCAGGAAGGGGCGTGGGTTGGAGTACAACGACTTCCAGAGAGGCTCCGGGGCGATGTATTTGACGCAGAGGTGTGCGAAGAGGTCGGAGAGGAACCTGTCGGGCGGGACGGTGAGGAAGGTGTGTTCGAAATAGTAAGGCGTGCCGCCGGTGCCGGAGACGTCGAAGCGGCGGGTTGTGGGGGCTTTCCCGGTGGCATATCCTGCCTGAGCCCATAGGTGGAGCCCCACGTCGGCGCCGAATTCGTCCACCTCGCCATAGGCGTACTGGGCGATGAGCCGGAGGTAGGGCTGGGGCTGGGAGGGGTAGGCCACGCCGGGCTGAAGCAGGAGGGTCAGGCGGTGGGTCGGGTGATAGTCCCTGTCGGTGTAGTCCACCCGCAGGGCGGCCTCGGTGTAATTGACCCACGGCTGCAGGCTGTTGTATATCATTCCGGTGCTGTCGAAGCGTTCCTGCTCGCGGCTGTAGCGGAGGCCGACGGAGGTCTCCCAGTGTGTGGCGGGTTTCCATATCACCTTGCCTTCCAGTGCCTGGACGCGGCTGAAACGCGAGGCGAGGTAGCCCGAGTTGAGGCTTGTGGCAGTCATCCTGTAGTCCTCCAGCCTGCGGCTTGCGGCGCGTTCCAAGTCGTCCTTGAAGGCGAGGCGCAGTCGCAGGTCTTTCTTGCCGGGGTGTAGGTAGTTGCCAGGCCTCAGCTGGACGGAGGCGCCGTATTTGAAGGCGCGGTCCTGCACGCCGTAGGCACCATAGGCACTCAGGGTCCACTGCCCGAGAAACCCCCGCACGGACGTTCCTGAGAAGGATATGTTGGGCTGCACCCATGTGAGACCCGCCTCGAAGCGGGCGTGCTCGTAGAGGTTGTAGTTGAAGAGCTGCCCCATGTCGGCATACAGCGCCGATGGCGCCTGGTAATGTGTCAGGCGGATGATCTGTGCGCCCGCCGGAAGGGCGGCCGCAAGCGTCAGCAACAGGGGCAGAAAGCGTCTCAACATATACCCCATAACGCAGATGCCGCGACATTATTGTGTGGATTTTGTTCTTTTCCTCGTGGGTGGATTCAGCGTCGTTCCAGCCCCTCGGCGGCCCCGTGGCGGACTTTTCTCTTCTTCGTTACTTATATTATACTTATATTGCAGTTATATTATAGTTATACGGATAATCATGGTATAACTATAGTATAACTATAATATAACTTCAATATAACTGTAGGTTAAAACGGTAGGCCACGGCGAGGGTGCAACCGGGGCGCGGCGAGGGCGCTGCAGGGGCGCGGAAGGAGGGAAGAAGGGGGTGGAAAGGGGGCAAGAATGGGGTTTAAGAAAAAAAAACTTGGCTATATGGGGAATAAATCGTATCTTTGCACATTGGAATATTGTGCTTAAAAAAAAGTAATATTATATAAATAAAAAAATTAGAGCAATATGAACTATGATGTCATTGTCATCGGCAGCGGTCCCGGAGGCTATGTTGCCGCGGTGAAAGCCTCGCAGCTGGGCATGAAGACCGCCGTTGTGGAACGCGAAAATCTCGGGGGCATCTGCCTCAATTGGGGCTGTATCCCCACCAAAGCGCTGCTGAAGAGCGCGCAGGTGTACAACTATCTGGGACATGCCGCCGCCTACGGTGTGCAGGCCGAGGGCGCCGAAGCCAACCTGGAGGCGATGGTGGCCCGCTCGCGCGGTGTGGCCGAGACGATGAGCAAGGGCGTGCAGTTCCTGCTGAAGAAAAACAACGTCGACGTCATCATGGGCACGGGCCGCGTGATGTCCGGACACAAGGTGGCCGTCACCGACGCCGAGGGCAACACCACGGAATATGAGGCCGGCCATATCATCATCGCCACGGGCGCCCGCAGCAAAGTCATGCCCGCCATGCCGCAGGACGGCAAGCACATCATTGGCTACCGCGAGGCCATGACGCTGCCCTTCAAGCCGAAGAGCATGGTGGTGTGCGGCAGCGGCGCCATCGGCAGCGAGTTCGCCTTCTTCTATCAGAGCATCGGCGTCCAGGTGACGCTGGTCGAGTTCATGCCCCAGATTCTCCCCAACGAGGACGAGGACACCGCCTCACAAATCAGCCGCAGCTTCCGCAAGATGGGCATGAAGGTGATGGTGCAATCGAGTGTCGAGAAGGTCGACATCGAGGGCGACCAGGCTATGCCTGGAGATAATCAGGCTGGCGCGGTCTGCCACGTGACCATCAAGGACATGAAACGCGGCACCGAGAGCGTGGTGGACTGCGACGTGGTGCTGAGCGCCGTGGGCGTGGTGACCAACCTCGAGAACCTCGGCCTCGAAGAGACCGGCATCGCCTTCGAGCGCGGCAAAATCACCGTCGACGACTACTACCAGACCAATGTGCCGGGCTACTATGCCATCGGCGACGTGGTCCACGGCCCCGCCCTGGCCCATGTGGCCAGCGCCGAGGCCATCTGCTGCGTCGAGCACTTGGCGGGTCATGAGGCCAAGAAGGTCAACTACAACAACATCCCCGGATGCACCTACACCACCCCGGAGGTGGCCAGCGTCGGCCTCACCGAGAAGAAAGCCCTCGAGGCTGGCAAGGAAATCCTTGTGGGCAAGTTCTTCTTCAAAGCCAGCGGCAAGGCCACCGCGGCGGGCAACACCGACGGCTTCATCAAGATGATTGTCGACAAGAACACCGACGAAATCGTCGGCTGCCACATGTGCGGCGACAATGTGACCGAGATGATTGCCTCCATCGTCGTGGCCCGCGAGAACGGCGTCACCGCCAAGCAGTTGGCCGGTGCCGTCCATCCGCACCCGACGATGAGCGAGGCCGTGATGGAGGCCGTCGAGGCCGCCTACGGAAAAGCCATCCACGGGTAATAGACAATGTGATAATGTGACAATGTGATAATGTGTAAGTAGGGCGGAAGCCGCTCCCACATCAACACATTCAAACATTATTCACACATTTACACATTCAAACATTCAAACTAAATAGTTATGCCAATATTACCAAAGAAATATGTGACGGTGTCGAAGGGGTTCGGCGTTTGGGTGTCGAACTATTACTATCCCAATGCCTTCGGCGTGCGCGGCCGCTATACCGCAACCTACAAGCTGGGACAATATTACGAGCAGGGGACTCCGGGCACGGGTTTCTTTGCCAGGTCGACTTCGAGCCACAGCTACCGCGAGTACCTCAAAATTTTGAATAGGCAGCAGAAAGGAACTTGGTGGAAGATGGTGACGGGAAGGCAGTTCTCGTTTACCCGCGAGAAAAAGCGTGCCGAGAGAGCCTTGGCCGCGGCCGACAGCGAGACCAAGCAGCGTATCCTCGAGTCCTACATCAATGTGCTCGACTTGGCCGCAGAGGCCGAGAATCTGGAGCGGATGATCAGAGCCGTCAAGAACCAGAAGCGCTATGGCCGCCTGGGACGTTACCAGACGGGCTTGCTGACCTCCTACAAATCACGCCTGGCACGTCTCGCCCACGATGTGCGGTTCATCCAGATCACGGTGCAGGACGAGTGCGGCGAGGAAAAATTCAGCCAGTTCGCCGAGGTCGCCGAGGCATTCGCAAAAGCTGCATCGAGCCACAGAATCTGGCACATGGACGAGAGTCACGGTGGCGTGGCTGCCCACCTGGTGTTCTTCGAGATGGGAATCTTCGACTTTATCCAGTCGGCGATGATGACCCCCATGATGCGCGACAGCCAGGGAGTCAACTATTTCCTCTATCCCGATTACCTCGTGGCGGCGCGCAGTTCCGTCGATTTCGACATCCATCCCCTGCAGTCGACGCCCTTCATCTTCAGGGAAATCCCCTACGACCAGGTCCTGGAGGCCATGAGTCCGAGCGAGTTTTCGGCCTACCAGTCCCGCCACCGCCACAAGCACCACCCCGCCGTCAACGACCCCGACGGCAACCTGCTGAATCCCGCCAACGGCCGCATGGCCGAAGAAGCGGCCACGGAGAAGGTCAGGATGCGTGTGGTGGGCGAACTCTACATGCCCACGCTGAAGCAGCGCTTCTGCTCGCAGGACATTGCCGCCATGCGTGAGTTCGTGCAGAAGCTGAATGACTATAGGGGGGGGGGCTTAGAGATTGATAGTGAGTAGTTTATAGTTGATGATTTAGAGTTGCCCAGAATGAAGTTCATATACAGGTACAACCCCCACACGCTCTCGTACGAGAAAGTGAGCGTGACGCTGAAGGAGCGCCTGAAAAAGGTCTCGTTCACGGTGTTGTTTGCCGTGGTGACGGGCGTTTTGATGACGGTGCTCTTTGTGACCGTCATCGACTCGCCGAAGGAGGCGGCTCTGAAACGCGAGATTGCCCAGTACCGCCGCGAGTTGCGGACCCTGGAGAGCCGGGTGGAACGCGACGGCCAGGTGCTGGAGGACCTTGAAAGCAGGGACAGCGCGGTGTACAGGACCATATTCGGCGCCGCCCCCCTGCGTCCCGAGGCGCGACGGCCCGAGCCCCATTCCTTCGACCACCTGGAGGGCTACGACTGCAAGGGCGAAATCCAGCGGGTGACCCTGAAGGTGGACTCGCTGTCGCAGCGCCTCTATGCCCAGTCGCTCTCCATCGACGAGGTCTTCAAGATGGCCGGCAGCAAGCAGCAGCGCATGGCGGCGATGCCCGCCATCATGCCCATCAGGAAGAACGATTGCAACATCGTGTCGGGCTTCGGCATGCGCTATCATCCCATCCTGCACCACCGCCGCATGCACACAGGCATCGACTTGACGGCCCAGCAAGGGACTCCGGTCTATGCCACGGCCGACGGGGTGGTGACGATAGCAGGCCGTGGCGACGGGACCAGCGGCTACGGCATCTGTGTGGTGGTGAACCACGGCTATGGCTACCAGACGCTCTATGGCCACCTGTCGAAAACAACCGTCCGGGTGGGGCACAGAGTGAAAAGGGGCGAGATGGTCGGCACTGTCGGCCACACGGGCCTGGCCCAGGGCAACCACCTCCACTACGAGGTGATTCAGAACGGCAACAAGGTGAACCCTGTCTACTTCTTCTTCAACGACCTCAGCCCCGCCGAGTATGAGGAGGTGGTCGAGGCCGCCAACAGAGAAGGACAATGCTTGAGCTAAGAATTAGGAATTTGGAATTTGGAATTAGGAATTGAGAATACTGATTGATGATAATGCGGGTTTTTGCTTCGGGGTGGTACGGGCCATCGACACCGCCGAGAAGCATCTGGAGCAGGAGGGGACACTCTGCTGCCTGGGCGACATTGTGCACAACAACGCCGAGGTGCAGCGCCTCAAGGAGAAAGGTCTCCGCGTCATCGACAGCCTCGACATAATACACACTCCTGAGGCCAAGGTGCTCATTAGGGCCCACGGCGAACCGCCTTTGACCTACGCCCGCGCCAAGGAACTCGGCATCACGCTTATCGACGCCACCTGTCCCATCGTCCTGGCCCTCCAGCAGAAAATCAAGAAGGGCTATGAAGAGATGCAGTCGACAACCCCCAAAGGGCAGGTGGTGATATTCGGGAAACCCGGTCACGCCGAGGTTATTGGCCTCTGCGGACAGACGGCGGGCACCGCCGTCGTGGTGAGCCACCCCGACGATCTGGAGGCCGTCGACTTCACCCGCCCGATTCGTCTCTACTCGCAGACAACCAAGAATAAAGAGGAATACCGCCGCCTGATTGAGAACATCAAGGCGCGGATGGCTTGCAGCAACGAGTGCCCCGACTTCATCGCCTACGACACCATCTGCAACCAGGTGGCCAACCGGGCCACGCAGCTCGAGGCCTTCGCCCGGAGCGTCGACGCCGTGGTCTTCGTGAGCGGCAAGGGCAGCTCCAACGGCCACTACCTCTACGAATACTGCAAAAGCGTGCAGCCGCACACCACCATGATTACCGACGTGCAGGAACTGGAGGGCATCGACCTCAAGGGCGTGCAGACCGTCGGCATCACCGGCGCCACCAGCACCCCCCGCTGGCTCATGGAAGCCGTCGCCCACGCACTCACACATTAACACATTCACACACTCACACATTCCCCATGCATATAGCCTCGCTCAAACTCGCCAACTTCAAGACCTACACCGACCTCGATGTGGAGTTCTGCCCCAACGTCAACTGTCTGGTGGGCGACAACGGGGTGGGGAAGACCAACCTCCTGGAAGCCATCTACTACCTCTCCTTCTGCAAGAGTTTCAGCAGCCTGCCCGACACACTGAACATCCGCGCCGGCGAGGACTTCTTCGCCATCCACGGCACCTACGCCATCGAGGGCCCGGAGTCCGCGACAACGGAGGAGGTGAAGGTCTCCTGCGTGCAGAAACGCGGCCAGCCCAAGCAGATGCTCTGGGGCAAGAAAGCCTACAAGACCCTGGGTGAGCATATCGGCCGCATCCCCCTGGTGATGGTTTCGCCTGCCGACCAGGCCATCATCAACGGCGGTAGCGACGTGCGGCGGAAATTCCTCGACGGCATCCTCTCGCAGGTCGACCACGGATACCTCAACCACCTCCTGCAATACCAAAAAGCCCTCGAACAGCGCAACCGGCTGCTGAAGCAGATGTACGAAGACCGCGTCTGGGACGAACCCGCCGTGGCCCTCTGGGACGACCAGCTCGTGCGCCACGGACAGGTGCTCTACGACGGCCGCCGCGCCTTCCTCGAAGAGTTCAAGCCCCTGTTCGACGAGTACTTCTCGTGGATTACCGGCAATACGTCAGCCCGGACACCGGGTCGCGAGGAGGGCCGCATGGAGTATGTCACCAGAGCCTCCTGCCCTCTGCAGCAGCAGCTGGACGAAGCCCGCCAGGCAGACAAATACGCCCAATACACCACCGTCGGACCCCACAAGGACGACCTCGAGCTGTCGATTGGAGACTTCTCCGTCAAGCGCTTCGGCTCGCAGGGACAACAGAAAACCTTCGCTCTGGCCATGAAACTGGCCCAGTTCGAATACATCTACCGCCACTGCGGGCGTAAACCCATCCTGCTGCTCGACGACATCTTCGACAAACTGGACCTCGGACGCGTCACCCAGCTGGTGCATCTCGTGGGCAGCGACCGTTTCGGGCAGGTCTTCCTGACCGACACCCAGCCCGGCCGCGTGCAGCAGATATTCCAGCAGATACCCCAGGTGGAACACATGATATTCACAGTAACTCCAGGCACCCTGAATGTACAGTAACGAACATACGCTGCAAGACCTCCTCCAACAGGCTTTCCGCCGCCTCGATATGGACGACACCGTCACCGAGATAGAGGTGCGGCGCATGTACAACGCCTTGGTAGGCGACCTCATCAGCCGCCTCACATGGAAGCTGACCTTCAAGGACGGGGTCCTCACGGCCAAGATGGCCTCGGCGGCCCTGCGCCAGGAACTCTTCTATCGACGCAACTCCCTCATGGATAAAATCAACGACAACCTCGGCCGCAAGGCCGTCAAAGAGATACGGTTCCTATGAAGACACTGCTGCAAGCCCTCGACATGATACGCCGCTGCCACCCCCGCTCGTTCTGGTGGCGGATATTCTATGTCGTGCTGCAGAGCGTCCTGCCCCTGGTGAACCTCTATGTCTTGAAGATGCTCGTCGACGGGATAACCACATCCACGGTGCCTACAATTCTCAATTGTCAATTGTCAATTCTTAATTTAGTCGTCCTCTATTGCCTCATCTTCCTGCTCAACCGGCTGGTGTCCATCCTCAGCGGGCTGAACAACGACATCATGACCCAACGGCTGAGCAGTCGGCCCGCCTCGACATGGCCTATTTCGACAACCCCGCCTACCACGACACCTTCCACCGTGCGCAGCAGGAGGCGGCGTTCCGCCCGTTGCAGATCCTCAACGGCTTCATGGGCCTCATCGGCGCCGTCATCTCCATCGTGGGCATCGTGGCCATGCTGGCCACGGCGTCGTGGCTGATCATCGTGGTGATGGTGGTGGCCGTGCTGCCCTCGTTCTTCGTGCGGCTGGTGAAGTCGAAACGCCTCTACGCCTTCCGCCGCGAGAGCACCCAGGACTACCGCCGCACCTCCTACTACTCGGCATTGCTCGGCGGACGCGATTTTGCCAAGGAGATGCGCACCTTCGGCCTTTCGGCCTACTTCCGCGCCCGCTATCTGGAAGTGCGCCGCCGGCTGGTCGCCCGACTTTTCGCCATCTCGCGGAGGCTGGCGGCCTACGATGCCGTCTGCGCCGTTGTCGAGACCGCGGCCCTCTTCTTCATCGTGATGTTCCTCTTCATGAGCACCGTCAAGGGGTCCCTCACGGTGGGTTCCTTCGTGATGCTCTTCGAGGCATTCCGCCGCGGCCAGAGCCAGCTCAGCACCCTCGTCGCCAGCGTCAGCGCCCTCTACGACAACCGTCTGTTCATCGGCAACCTCTTCGAGTTCCTCGACCTCGAACCCCGCATCGTCAGTCCCCAGGACCCCGTGCCTTTTCCCGAGAAGGTGGAGAGCGTGGAGTTCCGCGACATCACCTTCCGCTATCCCGACATGGACCACGACGTGCTGAGCCATTACTCCCTCATTGCCCGCGCGGGCGAAATCACACGCATCGAGGGACAGAACGGCTTTGGCAAGACAACCCTCCTCAAACTCCTGCTGCGCCTCTACGACACCGACGGCGGTCAGGTGCTCGTCAACGGCATCGACGTGCGGCGTTACGACCTCAAAGGGCTGCGTCGCGGCATCGGCGCCGTCTTCCAGGACTTCGTGCGCTTCTACGCCACCGCCGCCGAGAATATCGCCTTCGGCAACATAGGACACACTCCTCAGTCACTTCGTGACAGCTCCCCTAACTTAGGGGAGCAGCTAGCTGCCGCACCAATAGCCAACAGCCAATCACCAATCACCAATATTCGCAAGGCAGCCGAAATGGCGGGGGCCGACAGTTTCATCGAGAGGCTCCCCAAGGGCTATGACACCCAGTTGGGCCGCATGTTCGATGGCGGCGAGGACCTCAGCATGGGCCAGTGGCAGCGCATCGCACTCGCCCGCCAGCTCTACAGCGACGCGCCCGTCCTCCTCTTCGACGAGCCCACGGCATGGATGGATGTCCCCACACGCGAACATTTCGAGAAGACCCTCCAAAGCCTCAAAGAACAGAACAAAGTCATCATCCTCATCAAACATATATAATATATGGTATACTCCTTAGCACCTATCAACACCAAAGACTACGACGGAACAATGGTCGTGTTATACGGCAACGAGGTCAGCGACCGCAACCTGCCCCTTGCCAAGCGCGAACTCGAATACCTCAAGCAGCGCCGCGAGGAGGACTCCAAGTCGATTGTGCGTTTCGACCGTCTGCCCAACCATCTCTTCGTCGTCAATTTCGATTCGGAGAAGCAAGCCGCCCAATGTCAGGAACAGTTGCGCCGCAGTGCTGCCAAGCTTGTCGCCATCCTCGACACCCTCAAGGTCGACACCATCGCCGTCACCGCCGAGGGCACCCTCCCCGAGGAGATGGTGGCCTTCCTCGAAGGTCTCACGCTGGCCGACTACCGTTTCGACCGCTACAAGTCCCAAGCCGCCCACCATATCGCCAAGGTCACCATCGACCAGGCTTTCCTCAAACAGGAAGAACTCGATGCCAACCTGCGTCTCTGGAACCGCATCCATTGGTGCCGCGAGTGGGTCAACACCCCCGTGGCCGACCTCAATGCCGCCGAGTTTGCCGAGCAGCTGGAGACCATCGCACGCGATATGGACCATGTCGAGTGCACCGTCTTCGACAAGAAGAAGATTGAGTCGCTGCGCATGGGTGGCCTGCTGGCCGTCAATCGCGGCAGCGTCGACGAGCCCCGCTTCGTGGTGCTCGAATACAAGCCCGCCGTGGCAGTCAACGCCAAGCCCGTCGCCCTCGTGGGCAAGGGCATCATGTACGACACCGGCGGCCTCAACATCAAGCCCGACGACTACATGCAGGAGATGAAGTCCGACATGGCCGGCGCCGCCACCATGGCCTCCGTGCTCTTCGCCGCCGCCGACAACCAGCTGCCCGTGCACATCGTGGCGCTCCTGCCCATGACAGACAACCGGCCGGGCTTCAACGCCTATGCCGCCGACGATATCCTCACCATGTACGACGGCACCACCGTCGAGGTCATCAACACCGATGCCGAGGGCCGTCTCATCCTCGCCGACGCCATCGCCTTCGCAGTCGACAAATACAACCCCGAACTGCTCATAGACGCTGCCACACTCACCGGCGCCGCCGTCCGCACCATCAGCACCTTCGGCATTGCCGCCATGCAGCAGAACGCCGCCAATCCCTTGAGCCTCCTCAAGGTGGTCGGCGAGCAGGTCTACGAGCGCCTCGTCGAGTTCCCCTTCTGGGAGGAATACGACGAGCTCATCAAGTCCGACATGGCCGACGTAAAGAACTGCGGCACAGCCCAGGCGGGTACCATCACGGCGGGCAAGTTCCTCGCCCGCTTCGCCAAGCAGACCCCCTACATCCACCTCGATATCGCAGGCGTGGCCTACTTCACCAAACCCCAGCACTACTACGCCGTCGGCGCCTCGGGCTACTCCATCCGCCTCCTCTACGCCTTCCTCCAGACATACGACCTTTTGAATAAATCAAGATAATATCCCCCATTCACCTTAGTAATATATTGTCCACAGTTTAACCATCCCTCAGATTATGGAAGAAAAGAAACCCAATAACAACAATCGCGTCCGCCTCGCTATCACCCAGGGCGACATCAACGGTGTCGGCTACGAAGTTATCCTCAAGACCTTCAGCGACAACCGTATGTACGATATCTGCACCCCCATCCTGTACGGCTCGACCAAGGTGGCCTCCTACCACAAAAAGCTCCTTGCTCAGCATCAGGATATGACATTCAGCGCCCTCAACGACGCCTCCGAGGCCTCCCCAAAACGCTTCAACGTCGTAAACCTCACCAACGACGAGATTAAAATCGACATCGGACGCTCCACCGACGTGGCGGGCCTCCAGTCGAGACTCTCCCTCAATGCCGCCTGCGCAGACTTGAAGGCCGGCAAGGTCGACGTCCTCGTCACCGCCCCCATCAACAAAAAGAACATCCAGGCCCCCGACTTCGACTTTCCTGGCCACACAGAGTATCTCTCCCACCAGTTCGGCTGCAGCAGCCTCATGATGATGGTATGCGACCGTATCCGCATCGGCATTGTCACCAACCACCTCGCACTGAAAGATGTACCCGCCGCCATCACCCACAACCTCCTCTTCGACAAACTCATGCTCATGAACGAGTCCCTCAAGCGCGACTTTGGCGTCCCCATGCCCAAAATCGCCGTGCTGGCCCTCGACCCCCATGCGGGCGACAACGGCATCATCGGCGACCAGGACATGACGGTCGTGAAGCCCGTCATCGACGAGGTGCAGAAGAAGGGCGTCCTCGCCTACGGACCCTATCCCTCCGACGGCTTCTTCGGCAGTAGCGAGTTCAACAAGTTCGACGGCGTCCTCGCTCTCTACCACGACCAGGGTCTCATCCCCTTCAAACTCATGTCGTTCACCGAAGGCGTCAACTACACTGCCGGATTACCCTACGTCCGCACCTCGCCCGCCCACGGCACAGGATACGACATCGCCGGCAAGGACAAAGCCTCTGAACAGTCGTTCCGCAGCGCCGTCTACCTGGCCTGCAACATCCTCCGCAACCGCAAGGAGTACGACGAACTCACCGCCAACCCCTTGAAGTAATTGAAAATTGAGAATTGAAAATTGAAAATGCGCACGCTTCTTCTCTTTGACGGTATGGCGATGGTCTATCGCGCCTATTACGCCCTCAACGGTGCCAGCCGCACCAACTCGAAAGGCGTGAACACCTCGGCGACCCTGGGCTTCACCACCACCCTCTACGACCTCCTCAAGCGTCTCGCACCCACTCACGCAGCCGTGGCCTTCGACCTCCATGGTCCCACCTTCCGGCATCAGATGTATGCCGACTACAAGGCCAACCGCGAACCCACCCCCGAGGTCATCCTCAACTCGATGGACGACATCTGCGACATCATCCGCGCCTTCCGCCTCCCCATTCTCACCTGCGAGGGCTACGAGGCCGACGACGTTATCGGCACCGTTGCACATTGGGCTGAAAACCAGGGGTTCGACAGGGTTGTGATGGTCACGCCCGACAAAGACTTTGGCCAGCTGGTCACCTCTCGCGTCTATCTTTACCGTTTCGGACGCATGGGCCGCCCCGACCAGATGATGGGTCCCGCCGAAGTGCAGGAGAAATTCTCCGTCCAGCGCCCTGAGCAGGTCAAGGACCTCCTCGGCCTCTGGGGCGATGCCTCCGACAATATCCCCGGCATCAGGGGAATAGGGGAGAAGACCGCCAAGAAACTTATCGCCAAGTTCGGCACCATCGAGGAGATGGTCGCCCACGCCGACGAAATCGCCAACGACAAGGTGAGAAACCTCGTGCAGGAACACGGCCAACAGGCCATCTTTAGCAAACAGCTGGCAACCATCGCACTCGATGTTCCCATCGACCTCTCTGAAGAGTCGCTCCGCATCGTCACTCCCGACTATCCGCGCCTGCAGGAAATATTCTCCCGACTGGAATTCCGCAACCTCACCCGCCGCATCGTGACCGACCTGTCCGTCTCCAACCCTTCGGCCATTGCGAGTTTCACCTCAAAGCCCGAACCGCCGTCGCGCAAGACCCCTCAGCTTCAGCAGGAACTCACCCTCTTTGACACTCCTGTCGTCGACACCGCCCGTGCCACAGAGATACAGACCCTTGACGAACTCCCCGCCGATGGCGACGTGGCCATCTTCTTCTCCGGAGCCACCCTCGCCGTGGCAAGCAGCGCCGACGAGGTCTATATCACCACGGTGGGCGAGGTCGACCTGCCACGTCTCCGCACTCTCCTCCAAAATCCTGCCACCCTCAAGCTCTGCCACGACCTCAAAGCCCTCAAATACATGCTTCGGGAGCTGGATATCGCCCTTGCAGGCCAGGTCTTTGACGTCCAACTGGCACACTACCTCGTCGATGCCGAGGCTCGCCACACGCTCGACAGCATCTCCCTCGCACTCCTCGGCAGCGAGCCCGACGGAGCCGTCCAGTGTTCCACGGCCCTCTGGCAGATATATCCTCTTCTGGCGGCAAAACTCACAGACGCAGGCCTCGAAAAACTCTACACCGAAGTCGAACTGCCTCTTGTCGATGTCCTTATCAGCATGGAGGAAGAAGGTGTCCGCATCGATGTCGATGCCCTGCGCGACTATTCCGCACGCCTCTCTGCCGAGCGCGACGGGATAGAACGACGCATCCACGAACTGGCGGGACAGGCATTCAACATCTCGTCCCCCAAGCAGTTGGGCGAAGTACTTTACGAGAAACTCCGGGTCACCGACAAACCTCCACGCACCGCCACCAAGCAGTACTCCACAGCCGAAGACGTCCTTGAAAAACTGAAGGACAGCCACCCCGTCGTGGGCCTTGTGTTGGAGTACCGTTCCCTCTCCAAACTCATCGGCACCTACCTCGACTCGTTCCCCAAACTCATCAATCCCGCCACCGGCCGACTCCATACCGTCTACAACCAGACCGTTACCGCCACCGGCCGACTCTCTTCCTCGAACCCCAACCTGCAGAATATACCCATCCGTACCGAACGGGGCCGCGAGATACGCCGTGCCTTTGTGGCACGCGACGAGAACTATATCCTTCTCGCCGCAGACTACTCCCAAATCGAGCTCCGCATCATCGCCTCGGAGGCACATGATGAACACATGATGGCCGCCTTTGCCAACCATCAGGATATCCATGCCTCCACGGCGGCCAAGATATACAAGCTACCCATCGAGGAGGTCACTAAAGACCAGCGCCGCAACGCCAAATCGGTTAACTTCGGCATCGTCTATGGCATCTCGGCTTTCGGCCTCAGCGAACAACTCGGCATCTCCCGCAAGGAAGCCGCCGCCCTCATCGAAGAGTATTTCACCCAGTATCCCGCCATCAAGCGGTATATCGACAACTCCATCGCCACAGCCCGTGAACACGGTTACGCCCAGACCCTTCTCGGCCGTCGCCGTTATCTGCCCGACATCAACTCCCGCAACCCCTCGGCCCGCAGCTTCGCCGAGCGCAACGCCGTCAATATGCCCATACAGGGCACCTCGGCCGACATGATAAAGATTGCCATGAACCGGATTCACAAGGCATTCCTGGACAAGGGCCTCCGTTCCCGGATGCTCCTACAGGTGCACGATGAGCTTGTCTTCGACTGCTATCGTCCAGAAGAGCAGCAAGTCCGGGCCATAGTCGAAGATGCTATGCTCAACGCCCTCCCGCTATCCATACCCATCGAAGTCAGCATCGACGTTGGTGACAACTGGCTCGACGCCCATTAATAAAGTCCATTGTTTAGAGTTTAATGCTTAAAGTTTAACACTTAAAGATTTCCCATTATGAAAAAGATTCTTCCCCTCCTCGCCTTCACCCTTCTGGCTGTAGCAGCCTCGGCGCAGACCTTCAACCTGACCACCCCTTCGGGCCATGTGCTTTACTACTCTGTGGTCGATGAGGGCCAGGTGAACATCGTCTTCCACGCAGAGTATCCAGAGCTCCTTGGTGGAGACATCGATGTGCCGCGTTCTGTCAAGTACAACGGTGCCAACTACATCGTCACCGGTGTCGCCGACGGTGCCTTTGCCAACTGCATCCGCATCAAAAGTGTCACTCTGCCCACCACCCTCTACACCATCGGCGACCGTGCTTTCCTGCGCTGCACCGACCTGCGCATCGTCCGCCTTCCCAAGACCCTTTCCTCCATCGGCGCCCATGCCTTCGAGGGCTGCACGGCTTTGGTCGATGTCGTCCTGCCCAATGCCGTGTCTGAGATAGGAGAGTACGTTTTTGCTGGTTGCGCCAATGTGCGTCATTTCGTCCTGTCTCATGGATTGACCGACATTCCTGAAGGCGCTTTTGAAGGCTGTACTTCCCTCACAGACATCCTCATCCCCGAGCAGGTCTCCACCATCGCTTGCACCTCCTTCAAGGGTTACAAAGCCCTTACGGTCGTCGTCATGCTCAACAACCTCCCCCCAACCCCTGGTTGCGAAGAACCGTTCGGCAGAGAAGTCACCATCCGTGTCCCTGCCCGTGCTTTCGATGCCTACAAAGCCTCCACCGCCTGGGGCCAGTACACCCTCCAGTCACTCTGACCTCCCGCGCTCCCCATCTGAATACTATATAAATCTACAGTCTCCGCTTCACCAGCTCCCAAAACCACAAAAAGACCCGCAGAGTGCATTTTTTCTTGTCATATCAGAAAAAAGTCGTATCTTTGCATCGCGATTGACAAGAGAAATATCTCGGTAATCGACTGGAAATAAGGAAGGATGCCGGAGTGGTCGATCGGGGCGGTCTCGAAAACCGTTGACCAGCTTGCTGGTCCCAGGGTTCGAATCCCTGTCCTTCCGCCAAAAAGAAAGACACCTTTTCGTGAGGTGTCTTTCTTTATTGTGGTCCGTGGTGAGGTTAGACGAGCACGTCCCAGAAGTCTTGGGGCAGCCAAATGTTTTCGATACCGACAGCTGAGGCAAAGAGGGGAGCGACTTCTTCAGGCGTGTATCCTGCTATTCCACAGCCGATACGTGTTACCAAGAAGGTGAGCTCCGGGTGCTGTTTGGCAAAGATAATGAAGTCGTCCACATGCTTGGCCATGTTCTCGATACCCTCCATCGACGAGATGGCGTAGCTCTGTCCCTGCAGCCCATCGCCTTGTCCATAAATGGCGCCGAACTTCTTCATGGCGATGTATGCGGCACCGCCTCCGTGGAAGCCCATGATGTTGCTTCCGAAGACGAAAATCTGCCCGGGCTCAAGACGGGTAATCATCTCGGGCGTCGTGCGGCGTTTGATGCTCTCCCTGTCGCAGTGCAGGCATTGCAATGCCCGTCGGAGCATGAGGTCGTGGTCGAAGGCCAGAGGTGGCACCTCGTTCACTGCCCACCAGCGGGCTTTGGCTGCATCGTCTCCTCCCTGGACCTCGGCTTTCTGTTTCAGCAAGGTGTAGAAAGCAATGGTCACGACACGGCCCCGCGGGTCGCGGTCGACGGTGGAGAACGAACCGATTTCGTGGATGTGGGAAATCTCCAATCCGGTCTCCTCGTTGAGTTCGCGCAATGCGCATTCTTCGGCAGTCTCGTCCATATTCATGAACCCGCCGGGAAAGGCCCAGAAACCTTTGTAGGGGTCGTTGCCACGCTCGATGAGGAGCACATTCAATTGTCCGCCGTTGTAGGCAAAAACGACGCAGTCGGCGGTGACGGCGGGACGTGGATATTCGTAGGTGTAGGACATTTGGGAAATTGAGAATTGAAAATTGAGAATTGAAAATTGAAAGGCTGGTGCGGTCTTGGCTCTTACTTCATTATAGGCGGCGGGAGAGGTCGGGAAGGATGGAGGCCTTCCATTGGATATAGTCTCCAGCGATGATGTGCTCCCGGGCGGTCTCGACGAGCCAGAGATAGAAGGCGAGGTTGTGGATGGAGCAAATCTGCAGACCCAGGATTTCTTCGGCACGGATGAGGTGATGGAGGTAGGCTAAGGTGTAGACACGGTCGGCCTCTGCACGGCTGTCGGGGTCGATGGGCTCGAAACAGTCTTCCCACTTTTTGTTTTTGATATTGATTGTGCCGCGGGCGGTGAAGAGGAGCCCGTTGCGTCCGTTGCGGGTGGGCATGACACAGTCGAACATGTCGACACCTCGCTCAATGGCTTCGAGGATGTTGGCAGGGGTGCCGACGCCCATGAGGTAACGGGGCTTGTCTTTGGGAAGGATGCCGTTGACGAGCTCAATCATCTGGTACATCACATCGGTGGGCTCACCCACGGCGAGGCCGCCGATGGCGTTGCCTTCGGCCTCCTTGGAGGCGATATATTCCGCAGACTGCCGCCGGAGGTCGGCGTACTGGCATCCCTGGACAATGGGGAAGAGGGCTTGGGGGTGACCGTAAAGGGGTTCGGTCTCGGAGAACCGCTTGATGCATCGGTCGAGCCAGCGGTGGGTAAGTTCCATGGACTGTTTGGCATAGCGATGGTCGGCCTGGCCGGGGGCGCATTCGTCGAAAGCCATGATTATATCGGCCCCGATGACCCGCTGGATGTCCATCACGCCTTCGGGGGTGAAGAGATGTCGGCTGCCGTCGATATGGGAACGGAATGTGCATCCTTCCTCCTTGATTTTGCGGTTCTCGGCGAGCGAGAAGACTTGGAATCCGCCACTGTCGGTGAGCAGGGGACGGTCCCAGCCGTTGAAGCGGTGGAGACCACCGGCGGCACGAAGTATATCCATCCCAGGGCGCAGGTAGAGGTGGTAGGTGTTGCCAAGGATGATGCGGGCGTTGATATCCTCGCGCAGTTCCCTCTGATGCACGGCTTTGACGCTTCCGGCAGTGCCGACGGGCATGAAGATGGGCGTGGGAATCTGGCCGTGATCGGTAGTGATGAGGCCTGCGCGGGCTTGGCTGAGTGGGTCTTCTTTTATGACAGTGAAATCCATAATATGCGTCTGTTCAGTTCGACAGGAGGACGAGTTATCAACAGGCGGTTGATATTTCGTGCTGCAAAGATACAAAATAATTCGGGAATAATGCATATATTTGCAAAATCCCTTGACGAAGGCAATCTTTGGAAGGGACTAATTCACAATCGGAAATTGATAATAGTCAACTGACATGTATCTGGATTTTTCGCACGTTCTGACCGAGCCGCTCACCTTGACACTCACCTGTGTGCTGGCAGTGAGCCTGCTGGTGCTGGCTCTCTATTATGGTTTGTGCTATATGCGTGTGGGGCGTTACTCTGCATTGAAAATCACGCAGGGGAATGAAGAAAAGGCCTTGCCGCCGGTGTCGGTGGTGATGGTGGCACAAAACGACGGTGAGTGGCTGCGCGCCAACCTGATCTACCTTTTGGAACAGGACTATCCCGATTTTGAAGTGGTGGTGGTCGACTATATGTCGACCGATGACACGAAGTTCGTCTTGCAACTGCTCTCTGAAAACTACAAACACCTGAAAGTGGTACGGTTGGAACAGAACGTGAGTGGCTATGAGGGCAAGAAATACCCCCTCTCAATAGGCATCAAATCGGCAAAAAACGACATCCTGCTCATGGCCGACCCCGAATGTGTTCCACAGGACAAGGAGGGATTCGGATGGATACGTGCCATGGTGGCGGGCTATTGGCATGAACATGTCGATATTGTATTGGGCTATTGTGGCATAACCAACAAAAAGTCGCTCCTCGGCTGGCTGCAACAGTACGACAATATGGATTACAGCACAGAGTACCTCTCGTCGGCCATGATGCATCGTCCTTTCACGGGGAATGGTCGTAACCTCAGTTATCGCCGTCGTCTCTTTATGGAGAATAACGGATTTATCTACCACTACCACGAGCCTGATGGAGCCGACGATATGTTTGTCAATCAGAATGCCCGGAAGCACAACACCGCCGTTGTGCTCACTCCGGAATCGTTCACCATGACCGAACCGCAACCCTCGATGGCTCTTTGGCGCAAATATAGAAAACACCGCACGGTGACTCACCGTTACTACTCCTCCAGCCTTGTCGCCACACGTATGGCGCGTCCCCTCGCCGTGCTGCTGTTCTATGCTGCAGGTGCTGCCCTGCTGGTGTTGGGCACCATGCCATGGGAGGTGCTGGCTTTGGTGCTGGCCCTGAAACTGGCCTGGCAGATTGTGGCTACATCCCAGGCTTGCAAGAAGCTTAATATCCCTGCGGTTGTTTTTGCCCTCGCGCCCATTTGGGAAATTTATTTTCTCTTCTCAAATACTATACTGAAGATTTCTCCGTTATCCAAGAAAAACTAAGCACAACCCCATGGTTACGGTGGATACGGAAGCCATTAGGCACAACGAGAAAGCCATGCGCGACTACCAGCTGGTGCTGGCTGCCCGCGACAGGGGAGATCAGCGTGCATACGCCGACCTCATGAAGCTTTACCGCGAGCCTATCTACATGCTTCTGCTCCGCATGACCCACAATCCCACCGAAGCCGATGACCTGACCATCGAGACCTTCGGCAAGGCATTCTGCCAACTGCACACCTACACCCCCAAGAACACCTTCAGTACCTGGCTTTTTTCTATAGCCAGCAATAACGGCATCGATTTCATCCGCCGTCAGCGGTTGGATTTGGTGTCGCTCAATACCCTTTCAGTACGCAACGAGGATGACCAGTACGAATATCCTCTGCCCTCCGATTCCCCCAATCCAGAGCAGTTGCTCATCAACAAACAGCGCACTGAAAAGCTGCGCGAGGTGGTGGCCCAACTCAAGCCCAGATACCGCAAAGTGATAGAGATGCGCTATTTCGACGAGCTCTCCTATGAGGAGATTGCCGAAAAGCTGCGCATCCCTCTAGGTACTGTAAAAATACATCTGCGTCGCGCGAGACTGCTCCTGTTCGAGATAATGAAAGAAACGGACAGTTAATGCCATAACCTATACGGAACCAACTACATGAAGCCCCCGTCTACATTGTTCATAGCACTGATGCTCGTCCTGCCTCTGATTTCCGCCGAGGCACAAGGCTATCATAAGCAGAAGGCGGATGAGTATCCTACCGGACTCTCGGTGAGCATCGACGCAGGACTGTTGATGGCCGACAAGAAGCAGGCATCTTTCTATAGTGGTAGTCCCGGGACCCCCAATGAAATATACCGTATCCTGCACAGTGAGCAGTATGGCACCCAGATATGGACGGATTTGGTGAACCAGGGGCTTATCTCGCCCAGTTCCGTCCAGTCTTATCGTGAATTCAAGGTCGACGAGTGGGCCACGATGTCCTACAAATTGGCCTACCAGTTGGGCGTAGCCATCCGTTACGGATACAATCGCGGATGGGGCTGGCGGCTGGGGTTTGATTTCTCACAACTCAACGCCACGGGCGAGTTCCTCCTGAGTAAGGGAGTGCAGAATCCCGGCGTTGACCAGTACGTGGTCTGTGGTGTCTACGGCACAGAAAAACGTATCCTCATCGACCTGGCCCTCACCAAGCGTTTCAACCTCACCAAGAAGGTGGGACTGGAAGTCGACCTCGGCTTCGACCTCAACAACACGAAGGTGTCCAAGAATGCCATTGTTGTGAATGGCAAAGAATACAGTATCCTTGACGTTTGGAACGGAGAGACTCCCTATCAGGGTATCGGTACATACGAGTATATAAACCAGGGTGGCATGGGTATCGGTGGCTTTGGGGCCTTGATGCTCAGTTACCAGATGGAGAACTACAGTATCGACCTCGGCTATACCTGCTATTATATGCAGACCCGCTTCCCCGGCTACAACGACGGCGACGCCTACGCATTCCAGCACCTCGTCTCGCTGCGTTTCAATCTCTACAAATTTTCCTTCCTATAGAATCAATACATAAATAACAATAACACACCCATACAAAATGATCGAACTTACAGACCTTGCGCAATCCGACCATCCGCATTTTGCCAAAGATCTATTTGAGTCTGCCTTCCCCGACGAAGAGCGACCTCCGTTTACGGAGTTGAAAAAACGTGACACAGACAAATTCCATTTCCTCGTTGCCACCCTTGATGATGGTGAGCAGCCTATTGGTATCCTTACATATTGGGATTTCGACGAGATGGTGTATATTGAGCATTTCGCCATCGATGAGGAGCTCCGCAACCAGGGACTCGGTAAGGTGGTCTTTCTCAATTTCATCTCGCAGCAGAAGAAACAGATTGTACTCGAGGTGGAGCGTCCTCACGATGAGACTTCCGAGCATCGCATTGAATTCTACGCCAGTATGGGACTCTATCAGAACCCTCAGGAGTACATCCAGCCGCCATACAAAAAAGGCAAAAAGACTGTTCCAATGATTATTATGTCGAAATACGAGTTGGATGACGAAGAATTTGACGAAATTCGCCAGATTCTCTATCGTGAAGTGTATAATTGCACCCCAGGAGACGTCAAGTGACAAGAAAAAAGTTGTGCTGACAAGTGGCGTACAATCAGTACGGTAAATGTCTGTCGAAGAAAAAAGTGGAAAAAATATTTGGTGCATTCAGAAAAAGTGTGTATCTTTGCAACCGCTTTTGAGGAAAGAAACCCCAATAAAGGTACTCAAAACACCAGATGGCTCCTTAGCTCAACTGAATAGAGCATCTGACTACGGATCAGAAGGTTGCAGGTTTGAATCCTGCAGGAGTCACAAGGAAGAAGGAGGATGCTGATAACAGCCTCCTCTTTTTTTATCTATGTTGGACTATACGGCACATTACCCTTCGCCTCTTGGCGACATCACGTTGGCCTCTGACGGAACAGCCCTCACAGGTCTTTGGTTCGATGGCCAGCGGCATTATGCCTCCACACTTGCACCCATCCATGAGTGTCGGCCCGACCTGCCCATCTTCGATGCAACTCGCCGTTGGCTTGACATCTACTTTTCTGGCCGCCAGCCCGACTTTATCCCTTCTATTAACCTACGTGGCACTCATTTCCGTCTGTCGGTATGGCAGATGCTGAGGAACATCCCTTATGGTCGTACCACAACGTATGGAGATATAGCCAGCCGTCTGCATTGTAAATCTGCCCAAGCCGTAGGCACAGCCATCGGCCACAACCCCATATCCATAATCATCCCCTGCCACCGTGTCCTTTCTGCCGATGGCACTATAGGAGGATATGCTGCAGGACTGCTCAGAAAACAAGCCTTGCTCCAATTGGAACAGTCTGTCCTGTAGTCTTATTTGTACGGGGAAAAAGAGAACAGGTCGCTACAATGATGTGGCGACCTGTTCATTTTATTCAAAGAATACTCTTAGCAGAGCTCGTGAATCACGAGGCCGGAGCGGAGCTTGGGCTCGAACCAGGTGGTCTTCGGAGGCATGATATTGCCGGTGTCGGCAATGTCGATGATCTGCTTCATGCTGACGGGATAGAGGGCGAAGGCGACCTTCATCTCGCCGTTGTCGACGCGACGCTTCAGTTCGCCGAGGCCACGGATACCGCCGACGAAGTCGATGCGCTTGTCGGTGCGGAGGTCTTTGATGCCGAGAACCTTGTCGAGGACGAGTTTGCTGAGGATGGTGACGTCGAGCACGCCGATGGGGTCGTTGTCATTGTAGGTGCCGGGCTTGGCGGTCATCTTGTACCAGTGGCCGTCGAGGTACATGCTGTGCTCATGCAGCTTGGCGGGCTTGTAGATGTCGGTGCCCATG
>CAJOIV010000036.1 GCA_905234665.1 uncultured Bacteroidales bacterium
CCTATCTGGTGCACCTCCCAGTCGCCGCCCTTGCCGCACTTGAGCAGGGTGTTGAGGGCCCAGGTGGCAGTCCACATGATGTTGGCGCGGGCCTCGTAGTCCTGCGGATTCTTGGCGGCGATGCGGGTAGAGTGGATGAGCGACCGCATGAGGCCCTCGTTGAGGTAGTCCGTGGTGCAGTCGGCTGTGCCGGCGAAGTACTGCTCCATGAGGTGGCTCATGATGTCGAAGAAGCCCGCCACCATCTGGTACTGCGGCACCGTCATGGTGAAGCGCGGGTTGAGGATGGTGAACTTGGGGTAGAGCTCGGGCCCGAAGACTTTGCCGAGTTTGAATCCTGCCTTGCGATTGGTGATGACGCTGCCGCCGTTCATCTCGCTGCCGGTGCCCACCATGGTGAGGACGGCGCCGATGGGGACGGTCGGGCATTCGGGCCAGCCCTGGTTGACCCAGTACTTCTGCCAGGCGTCCTCGGCGCAGTAGGCACTGGCGCTGACGGCCTTGGCATAGTCGATGGTGCTGCCGCCGCCCACGGCGAGGATAAGGTCGACCTTGTTGTCGCGCACGCGGGCGCAGCCCTCGAGGACCTTCTCGTAGGTGGGGTTGGGCATCACGCCTGCATCCTCGACGACGGTCTTGCCCGCCGCGCGGAGGGCGGCGACGACGGCGTCGTAGATGCCGTTGCGCTTGATGGAGCCGCCGCCGTAGGAGAGCATCACGACGGGGCCGTAGTTCTTCAACTCCTCGCCGAGGTACTGCAGCGAGTCTTCCCCGAAGTAGAGCTTCGTGGGGTTGTGGTATTTGAAATTGCCGTTCATGGGTGTTGTTGCTATTATTTACTTTTCTTGCTTTTCCTTGTGGTCAGTACCTTTGCTTCGGCATCCTCGGTGGGGGCGAGGTAGTCGGAGGCTTTCTGCGAGGTGACGACACTGCGGCCGAGGCGGCGTTCCATCGTCTGGCGGGCATTGCGGGCCACGTCTCCACCCTCTTGTGCGATGCGCTGGCTCTCGGCCATTGTCTGAGGGTTGGACTGGCGCGAATACTCTGTGGTGGCGACCTCCGCGAGGGTGTTGAGAGCCAACTCGATGTTGGTCATATTGTCGCGCAGGTTCTGCTTGGTCAGACCTTTGTAACGCTTGTACTCGCCAGTGGTCATGCCGCTCCACGCCTTGGTGAGGACATTGGTGAGGATGGCAAAATCCTTGGCCTCGTGGATGCCCGAACGGTGCCATTCGTCAGTCAGTTCCTTGCGCATCTCGATAGAACGCATCCGCTCGTTGATCCAGCGGTCGCTGTAGCCTTGGCGACGGTAGTCGTCGACGGCCATCTGGAAGGTCAGCTCGGGGTCTATCATTTGGTCCACACGCTGGCTGCCCACCTCGGCGAGCCATTGTTTGATGGGTTCGGCTTTCTTGGAGGGTATGGACTGGATGATGCGCAGAATGCCTTCCATAGTAGCAGCCTGGGTCTTGCGCCGCTTCCCGTCGGGTGCGAGCATTTGAACAGGGGGACAAATTGTCCCCCACTTGGATTTCAACTCGGGGTCGCGCTTGAGCATCTTCTTGATATAGTCGCGCGGATTGACGCTCTCGGTCAAAATCTGCACAATATCAGCCACTGAGAAGTAGTATTCCTGCTGCTCCTCGTCCCAGACGATGCGGACGTTTACGCCTTCGAAGGCTTGGATGAGAGATTCGTTTGACATGATGGGTACTCTGTGGGGTCACACCTCTTTCTTCACCTCTTCGGCCAGTTCGTTGGCGCGGGCTTCGTTGGCGGCCTCGCTGTAGATGCGGATGATGGGCTCGGTGTTGCTCTTGCGCAGGTGCACCCAGCCGTCCTCGAAGTCGATCTTGACGCCGTCGATGGTGGTCACCGTGCAGCCTGTGGTGGCCTGGTACTTCTTGGCCAGACGGGCGAGGAGGCCGTCGACATCCATTCCCTCGGAGAGGTCGATGCGGTTCTTGGAGATGATATATTCGGGATAGGTCTTGCGCAACTTGCTGACCTTGCAGCCCTTCTTGGAGAGGAGGGTGAGGAAGAGGGCCACGCCCACGAGGGCGTCGCGGCCGTAGTGCAGGGCGGGATAGATGACGCCTCCGTTGCCCTCGCCGCCGATGACGGCACCCGTCTGGCGCATGAGGGTGGTGACGTTCACCTCGCCCACGGCGGCGGCGTTGTACTCGCATCCGGCGTAGCGGCGCGTCACGTCGCGCAGGGCGCGGCTCGACGAGAGGTTCGAGACGGTGTTGCCGGGAGTGTGCTGCAGGATGTAGTCGGCCACGGAGACGAGGGTGTACTCCTCGCCGAACATCTCGCCGGTCTCGCAGACGAGGGCCAGACGGTCCACGTCGGGGTCGACGACGATGCCGAGGTCGCAATGCTCGCGGGCCACGGTCTCGGAGATTTGCGTGAGGTTGGCGGGAATGGGTTCGGGGTTATGGGCGAAATGGCCGGTGGGGTCGCAGTTCAACTCCACAACGTTGTTCACACCCAATGCTTTGAGCAGGCGCGGGATGGCGATGCCGCCGGTGCTGTTGACGGCGTCGACAGCCACGCGGAAATTGGCCTTCCGGATGGCTTCGACATCCACCAGCTCCAGACCCAGCACGCGCTGGATATGATTGTCGATTTCCTTCTCGAGCAGGGTCACCTGTCCCAGGTGGTCGACCTCGGCGTAGTTGAGGTCCTCGCTCTCGGCCAGACGCAGCACCTCCTTGCCCTCGGCGTCGGAGATGAATTCGCCGTTGGCGTTGAGGAGCTTGAGGGCGTTCCAGTGCTTGGGGTTGTGGCTGGCGGTGATGATGATGCCGCCGTCGGCCTTGTGGTCGATGACAGACATCTCGGTGGTGGGAGTGGTCGAGAGGCCCGTCTCCAGCACGTCGATGCCCAGTCCTTGGAGGGTGCCGACCACGAGGCGGTCGACCATCGCGCCCGAGAGGCGTGCGTCGCGTCCGACGACGAGGGTGAGCCTGTGGCCGGGGGTGCGCTGCTGCAGGAAAGTGCCGAAGGCAGAGGTGAATTTTACGATGTCGATGGGGCTGAGACCATCGCCTGGGCGGCCGCCGATGGTGCCGCGAATACCTGATATAGACTTGATTAAGCTCATGTTGTGATATGTTTTTTGTTACGCGCAGATTGTTGTTTACCAACTGCAAAGATACACAAAAATATTGAAACGGGGTGTTCCGGACGAAAAAAAAGTGTTCCGCGCCCGTCGCTGCCATGCTCCCCCACCTCCGCCGCGGTGCGGGTGCGGATTCGCCGCCCCCTCGGTGCGCCCTCGTTTCTTCTTCGATTGTTCTTCGTTTGTTCTTCGATTGTTCTTCGTTTTCAAAACGGAATACAATCGAAGAACAAACGAAGAACAAACAGCGAACAACACAGCCCGCGGAAAAGGAGCGGCGAAGTGTCGGCATGGGGCTGGAGAGGCCGGGGAAAAAAGAAGGAGAGGCCAGGGAAAAAAGAAAAAGATGACTTTTTTTGCGAAAAGTTGCGCCGTTTCGGAAAAAAAGCGTATATTTGCCCTTTGTAAAAAATATAAGTAACAAGCCTATCCTTTTGCGGTACAAACGGATAGGCAAATTGTGACGTATTATGCACATCGCTATAGCAGGCAATATCGGCTCAGGAAAGACAACATTGACCAAGATGTTGGCCCGTCAGTATGGCTATCGGCCTATATACGAATCGACCGAGTCGAACCCTTACATCAACAGCTTCTACGAGGACATGCGCCGCTGGTCGTTCAATATCCAGATTTACTATCTGCACACCAGGACGCGCCAGCTGTTGGATATCCACAAGGAGAGCAAGAACATCATCCAGGACCGCACCCTCTACGAGGATGCCTATATCTTCACGCCCAATCTGCACGCCATGGGTCTGATGAACACTCGCGACTTCGAGAACTACCAGCATACCTTCGAGCTGGTCTCCTCGTTCCTCCAGCCGCCCGACCTGCTCATCTACCTGCGCGCCGACGTGCCCACCCTCATCCGCAACATCCAGAACCGTGGCCGCGAGTACGAGAACAGCATCCGCCTCGACTACCTCACGGGCCTCAACAAGCGCTATGAGGACTGGATGGACAAGTACAACAAAGGCAAATACATCATTGTGGACATGAACAAACTCGACTTCGTCTCCCGCAGCGAGGACCTGGGTGTCATCTTCAACATGATTGATGCCGAGATCAACTCCCTCTTCAGCTAATCGAGAATTGAAAATTGAGAATAGAGAATTGAAATGACAACCCTCGCCATCATACCGGCACGTTACGCCTCGACCCGCTTCCCCGGCAAGCCCTTGGCCTTGCTGTGCGGCAAGCCCGTCATCCAATGGGTCTGGGAACGGGTTTCGGCTGTCGGGGCTGTCAACGAGGCCGTGGTGGCCACCGACGACAGGCGCATCCTTGAGGCCGTGGAGTCCATCGGCGGCCGCGCCATGATGACCTCCGACCAGCATCGCAGTGGCACAGACCGTTGCGGCGAGGTGCTGAAAGCCCTCGAGGCCGAAGGCCGGAGGTACGACGTGGTGGTCAACGTGCAGGGCGACGAACCCTTCGTCGAGGCCTGTCAGCTGGAGACCCTGCTGGAGAACTTCGCCTCGCCCGAGACGGAAATCGCCTCGCTCATGACCCCCATCAAGGACTGGGAGGAACTGCAGTCGCCCAACAACGTCAAAGTGGTCTGCAACCTGCGGCACGAGGCCCTCTACTTCAGCCGTCAGCCCATCCCGCATCTGAGGGGAGCCGACCTGAAGGAATGGCCGGCGCGGCAGACCTACTACAAGCACGTGGGCATCTACGCTTTCCGAGCCGAGGTGCTGAAACGCGTGGTGGCCCTGCCCCTGTCGGCACTGGAGGGCAGCGAGAGCCTCGAGCAGCTGCGCTGGCTCGACAACGGCTACCGCATCCGCATGAGCGTCACAGACCACACCAACATAGGCATTGACACCCCCGAAGACCTCGCCTTGGCAGAAAGGAAATTGAAAATCGAGAATTGACAATTGAAAATTAGACAAACACATATCAACACATGAATATCACTGACCTCATCGTAGAATTTATCCAGCAAGGAAACGTAGTGGAAATCCCCGGAATGGGAACCCTGACGAGCAGCAATGTGAGCGCTTATCATGATGCTGCCACAAGCACATACTATCCGGCGCGCCGCACCGTCGCCCTCACGTCGCAGCAGGCGGGCAACAAGGCCATCGTCCGTTGCATCGCCGAGCGCGAGTGCGTCAGCACCGACACCGCCGAACAGATATGGGTCAACTTCGTCTCGGCGTTGGACGACAAGCTTCAGCGCAATGCCGACGGCCATGATTTCCCCGGTATGGGTACCCTGCGCCGCGACGGCGGCCGTGTGGTCTTCGAGGCCCTTCCCGACCTTGACCTGGATGCCGACAAGAAGCATGCCCAGCCGCTGGAGAATGTCGCCACCTATACACCAAAGGACACCAACGACCCCTTTGCCATCTTCGACCGTCCGGCCGCCGGAAGCCCCGAGCCGAAGGAGGAGACACCCGTCGAGCCCGCCCCCGTCGAGCCGCAGCCTGAGACGCCCGTCGTCCCGCAGCCCGAGACGCCCGCCGAGGCCACCGAGCCCGCCACGCCCGTCAATGCCGTCGACGACAAGGCCGCCGAGAAGGCCGCCAAGGAGGCCGAAGCTGCAAGGATAGCCGCCGCCAAAGAGGCCGAGAGAAACCTCAAGGCCGAGGCCGAGAAGGCCCGCCGCGAGGAGGAACAACGCAAAAAAGAAGAAGAGAAACTCGAGAAAGCCCGCCGCAAGGAGGCCGAGCGCGAAGCCCGTGAGGCCATCAAGAAGGAGATACTCCAACGCCGCGCCGAGGAGAAGGCCGCGAAGAAGCATAAAAAACGTCCCCGCCGCCGCCTGCCCTGGTATGTCATCCTGGCCATCATCATCCTGTCGCTCATCACCGTGTCGGGTCTGGGCTACTTCTACTACTCGACCTACTATGTGCCCGAGACCACGGGCGCGGACAGCACCGGACGTGTCAAACTGCCGCCCTACAGCTTCCTCTCGCGCAACCTCGACGGCATACACTATGAGGACAATATGGTGCGCGACAACGTCGCCAAGGTCAACACCTTCATGGGCAACTATATCCGCCAGTACCTCCAGGCACGCCACTATGTGAACGCCTACGCCGTGGTCATGGACCGCATCAATGAATATGCCGACCTGCGTCTGCACGACCTCCTGTCCGACGACCATTATGTCGTGTCGCGGTTCATGCCCTATGACGACTACTACCGCGACTTCTGCTATCGCAACTTGCAGGAGTTCGGCGGCTATGTGGCCCGTTGCCGCGTGCAGGGCGAACTGATGGACGAGACCCGTCTCGACCAGTTCCTCGACGACCTCATCAACGAACTGGGCCTCCATCCCGACGGAGTGACGCGCCCTGTCGCCGCCGCGCCTAAGCAGGACAAGACCGAGAAGGAATACGTCGAGGTCGTGCCGCCCGCTCCCACCTTCAAGGCCAGCAAGCAGGGATTCGACATCATCGCCGGATTCTGCACTCAGAAGAGCAAGGCCGACAAGATGGCCAACCACCTCAAGGACCTCGGCTGCGACGCCTACGTCATCAACCGTTCGGGCCTCTACTATGTGAGCATGGGCTCTGCCTCCACCCGCACGGGCGCCGAGGCACTGTACAACCACATCAAGTCGTGGTACCAAGGCGACATCACCATCAAGAACTTCAACGAATAATAAAGTTTAGAGGTTATAGGTTATTGGTTATAGAAGGCTGGCGCGTCCACTTTCAATAACCAATAACCAATAGCCAATAACCGATAGCCTGTATGGGTCACCATAAGTTAGAACGCTTCGCCGAAAACCTCACCTTCCCCAACCTCTTTCAGGTCTCGTTCGAGATGCTGAAGGAGGGTGGGTTTGAGTACCGTGGCCGGTGGAGCGACTACTTCGGCAACGCCAACCCCATCACCCTGGAGCTGGGATGCGGCAAGGGCGACTACACCATCGCGCTGGCACGCCTGCATCCCGACCGCAATTATATCGGCGTCGACATCAAGGGCGCGCGCCTCTGGCGTGGCGCCAAGACAGGCGTCGAGGAGAAGATGGCCAACGTGGCTTTCGTGCGCACGCGTATCGAAATGATAGCGTCCTTCTTTGCCGAGGACGAGGTGTCGGAGATATGGGTCACCTTCCCCGACCCGCAGCCCAAGAAACCCAACAAACGCCTCACCAGCGAGCGCTTTCTGGGCTACTACCGCAAAATCCTCCGGCCTGGAAGTCCCATCCACCTGAAGACCGACTCGCAGGAGCTGCACGAATACACCCTCAACGAGGTCATCCCCGCAGGGGGCTACGCGGTGGAGTATGCCACGGCCGACCTCTACGCCACCCCTGCCGCCGAGCATCCCGACATTCCCTGCCTCGCCGAGGCACAGATGACACAGACATTCTACGAGAGGATGTTCCTTGCAGAAGGGAAGCCGATAACGTATATAAAGTTTAGAATAACGGAATAACGTGATAACGGAATAACGTTATAACGACAAAACATAAACAATAACAAATAAACATTCATCATTTATGTCAGGACACAACAAATGGTCAAAGATTAAGAGAGCCAAAGGCGCCGCTGACGCCAAGCGCTCGAAACAGTGGAGTAACATTCTGAAACAGGTCACCATCGCCGTGCGCGAAGGAGGTCCCGACCCCGACAGCAACCCCCGCCTGCGTCTGCTCGTGCAGAATGCCCGCGGCTGCAATATGCCCAAGGACACCCTGCAGCGTTCCATCAACAAGGCCAACGACAAGGACGCCGCCCAGATGCAGGAACTCACCTTCGAGTGCCACGTCAGCCACGGCATCGCCCTCTTCATCGAGGCCCTCTCGGACAACAACAACCGCACCGTCGCCAACGTCAAGTCTATCATGAACAAGAACGGCGGCACGCTGGAAACCAACGGCAGCCTCAGCTTCCTCTTCGACCGCAAGGGCGTCTTCGTGGTGCCCCGCAAACCCGATATGGATGTCGACGAACTGGAGATGGAACTCATCGACGGTGGCCTCGAAGAGATGGAGGCCGACGACGAGTACCTGACCCTCTACACCGCCTACGAGGACTTCGGCAACATGGTGAAGATGCTCGAGCAGAAAGGCATCGAGTGTGAGAGCGCCGAACTCCAGCGTATCCCCAACAACCTCCGTCAGGTCGACGAAGACACCATCCGCAAGGTCATGAAGGTCATCGGTCTCCTCGAAGAGGACGACGACGTGACCAACGTCTACCACGACATGGAGATTCCCGACGACTTCGAGGAATAGAATGAAGCTATATCTCGTCCCAACCCCCGTGGGTAACCTCGGCGACATGACCTATCGTGCCGTCGAGGTTCTCGGTAGTGTCGACCTCATTCTGGCTGAGGACACACGCACGTCGCGTGTCGTCATGCAGCACTATGGCATTGCCACGCCCTTGCAGTCGTACCACATCTTCAACGAGCACCAGACCCTGGCCTCGGTGGTCGAGAAGCTGCTTGGCGGCATGGACATCGCCCTGGTGACAGATGCCGGCACCCCCGGCATCAGCGACCCGGGGTTCCTTCTCGTGCGTGAGGCTGTGCGCAACGGCATCCCCGTGGAGACCCTTCCGGGGGCCACGGCCTTCGTCCCAGCCTTGGTGGACAGCGGCCTGCCCTGCGACAGGTTTGTCTTCCTCGGCTTCCTGCCCCACAAAAAAGGCCGCCAGACGGCCATCGCGCAGCTGGCCGATGAGACCCGCACGATGGTCATCTACGAGTCGCCTTTCCGCCTGGTAAAGCTGCTCGAGCAGCTGGTGGAGACGGTGGGGGAGGAGCGCCAGGTAAGCGTCTCGCGCGAAATCAGCAAGCTGCACGCCGAGACCGCCCGTGGCACCCTTGCCGAGGTCCTTGCACATTTCCAGGCCAAGGAGGTGAAGGGCGAGATTGTTGTGGTGCTGGCGGGATTAGAGAATTAGGAATGAGAAATTAGGAATTAGGAATTGGACTATGCCCCTGGATATCTTCATCAACCGACTTTTGTGCGCCCTCGTCTGCGGCATTCTGATAGGCTTGGAGCGCCTGGCGCGCCGACGCAACGCGGGACTGGCCGTCAACGCGCTTGTCGCCGTGGGCGCATGCGTCTATATTCTCATCTCCGAGGGGGTCATCTATACCTCTATCCAGAATGGAGGCCCCGTCAACAACGACAATCTGCGCGTGCTCTCCCAGGTCGTCACGGGCATAGGTTTCCTTGGCGCGGGTGTCATCATGAAGGACGGCTTCACCATCCACGGCCTCAACAGCGCGGCCACCATCTGGTGCAGCGCCGCCGTGGGATGCCTCTGCGGCTACGGCATGTGGCGGCAGGCAGCCATCGCCGTGCCGGTCGTCGTGGCGGTCAACTGGATTCTGCGCAACATGGAGCAACATATTGAGGACAAGCGAGACCGGCGCGACAAGGAGAAAGAGCCTCCACAAGAGTGAAACTTTTCACCCCGCCCGTGCGTATAATAATATTCACGTGAATCAATACTGACACTACGTATGTCTTCAAACAAAGATACCCTGCCTGTCTTCTTCGGCGACGTCGACTCGTTGGCGTCGCACACCGAGATAATCCCCATCGTGTCGAAAGACGACGAGTCGTTCCTCCTTCATGAAGACCCGCTCCCCGAGGCTGTGCCCGTGCTTCCGTTGCGCAACAACGTCCTCTTCCCCGGTGTGGTCATCCCCATCGGAGTCTCGCGCCAGAGCTCGCTCAACCTGCTGCGCATGGCCGAGAAGAAAAGCCTGCGCATCGTAGTTGTCGCGCAGCACAACGACGCTGAGGAACCCACCTTCGACGACCTCTACCATGTGGGGGTTGTGGCCCGGGTGCTCCGCATCATCAACCTCCCGGGACACGACAGCATGGCCATGCTGCAGGCCACCATGAAGTGCTCGCTCGACTTCATCATCACCTCCGACCCCTTCCTCCTCGGCTCGGCCACCCTCATCGACGAGCCTCCCGTGACCGGCCGCCAGCGGGCGTTCCACAACAACGTCGTGGCGCTCCGCAAGCAGTATGCCGACCTCCAGCTGGCCAAGTTCTCCGAGGGCAGCATCACCCGCAACGATGTCCTCAGTTCGCTCAGCAACATCAATTCGGACCGCGTGTTGGTCAACTTCATCGCGTCGCGCTTGGAGATTGAGGTGGGGGAGAAGCAGCGCCTCCTCGAGCTGCCCACCTACGAAGACCGCGCCAAAGAGCTGCTGAACTGCATCGCCAACGTCCAGGAGTACTTCCGCATCCGCGACGACATCCAGGACAAAACCCGTCAGGAGATGGACCGCCAGCAGCGCGAGTACTACCTCAACCAGCAGATGCGCGTCATCCAGGATGAGCTGGGTGGCAACACCAACGACAAAGATATCGACGAGCTGCGCACCCGCGCCGCCAAGAAGAAATGGGGCAAGCCCGTGCAGGAGGCTTTCGACCGCTGCCTCGACAAACTGAAGCGCACCATGCCCCAGACCCCCGACTATACCGTGGAACTCAACTATGCCGAGCTGCTGCTCGACATGCCGTGGGAGGAATGCAGCAAAGACGACCTGCGCCCAGACCACGCCATGAAGGTCCTCGACCGCGACCACTTCGGCCTGGAGAAGGTCAAGGAACGCATTGTCGAGTATATCGCCGTCCGAAGCCTCAAGCCCGACATGAAGAGTCCCATACTCTGCCTGGTGGGTCCCCCGGGCACCGGCAAGACCTCCCTCGGCAAGAGTATCGCCTCGGCCATGAAACGCAAGTATGTGCGCATGGCCCTCGGCGGCCTCCACGATGAGGCCGAAATCCGCGGCCACCGCCGCACCTACGTCAGCGCCATGCCTGGCCGCATCATCCAGAATATCAAGAAGGCGGGCGTGTGCAACCCTGTCTTCGTCCTCGACGAGATTGACAAGGTGCAGGGCATGAGCCACAACGGCGACCCCACCTCGGCACTCCTCGAAGTGCTCGACCCCGAACAGAACAGCGCTTTCCACGACAACTACCTCGACCTCGACTACGACCTCTCGCGCGTCCTCTTCATCGCCACGGCCAACAGTCTCAGTACTATACAGCCAGCACTGCTCGACCGCATGGAGGTCATCGACATCAGCGGCTACATCCTGGAGGAGAAACTCCAGATTGCCAAACGGCACCTCATCCCCCGCCAGATGACGGAGCACGGGTTGCGCAAGAACGCCCTGAAGTTCGACGATGGCATCCTCACCCAGCTCATCAACGACTATACCCGTGAGAGCGGCGTGCGCCAGCTTGACAAGGCCATCGCCAAGATTGTGCGCCGTTACGCCGTGCGCGTGGCCAAAGGCGAAGAGTTCGAGCGCCAGCTGTCGCCCGCCGACCTCAAAGATGTCCTCGGCCTCCCCATCCACAACAGCGAGCGGCGCGGCAAAGAACCCCGCGTGGGTGTCGTCACAGGCCTCGCCTGGACACAGGTGGGAGGCGAGATTCTCTTTATCGAGGCCAGCCTCAGTCATGGCAAGGGCACCCTCACCATGACAGGCAACCTCGGCGACGTCATGAAGGAGTCGGCCACCCTCGCTTTCGAGTATCTCAAGGCCAACGCTGGACGTTTCGGCGTCGACACCGCCAAGATCGAGGAGAGCAATATCCATATCCATGTGCCCGAAGGCGCCACCCCGAAGGATGGCCCCTCGGCGGGCATCACCATGTTCGTTGCCATGGTCTCGGCCTTCACGGGCCGCCGCGTCTCGCCCGCTTTCGCCATGACCGGCGAGATCACCCTCCGTGGCGCCGTCACCCCCGTGGGAGGCATCAAGGAGAAAATCCTCGCAGCCAAACGCGCCTGCATCACCGACATCATCCTCTGCCACGACAACCGCCGCGACATCGAGGACATCCCACAGCAGTACCTCGAAGGCCTCACCTTCCATTATATTGACGAGATGTCCGAGGCCCTCCCTCTGGCACTTGTCGATTGAACCCTGTAGGAACACTATGAAGAAGACCGTCATCATCCTCTGCTTTTGTCTGCTGACCGTTCTTGCGCGTCCCCTCTGGGCGCAGTCTGCACAGCCCTTCACTGTTCAGAAACTCGACAACGTCAAGTTTCCATGGGGGCTTGGCGGCCTCTCTGTGGTCGACGGCATCCTTCACGGTCGCGCCAACGGCCTCAATGTGGTGGGCGAAGCCGTGAAGACACCCCTCTCCACTGATGCGGAAGACGCTGCAGCACAGCGTCTCGTCGTGCGTCTGGCTCCCGACACCGCCCTTGCACGCCTCTATCCCGAGGCCACCTTCACTGTGCGCAATCCTGCCGATAATCATCTCTATTACACCGTCACCGGCAAGGATGGCCACCGTCTCTTTCGCGGTGGCGCGGGGTCACACGGCAGCGTCGCCGTCGACCTCAAAGGCTGGACCGGCGAGATAGGCCATCCCGCCTTCTCGTCCGACGGACGTTTCCTGGTCTTCTCGGCGACAGCTACCAATGGCCTCGGCAGGCATGACCTCTGGTGCTCGCGCCGCGATGGCGACACCTGGGGCGCTCCTGTCAACCTCGGCTCCCGCATCAATACCCAGGGCGACGAGGTGGCCCCTTGCTTCTATGACCGCTACCTCATCTTCGCTTCCAACGGCCATGCCGCCGGCGACACTTCCTATAGTCTCTATTCTGTGGCGTTCGCGCAGGCCGAGACAGACGACCAGCTCATCTTCTACCCTTATGCCCTCCAGCGTCTTCCAGAGCCCCTCAACAGTGCCGCATCGGACCGCGAGTTGGCCATCGACCCGCAGAGCGGTACAGGTTATTGGATTTCCTCGCGCGACGGGCATGAGTCTCTCTACTGCCTTCGTGGCCGTCTCGAGGGCATCCACTATTCAGGCGAGGTTGCTGGTGTCACAGGGAAGCCTGTGGACGGCGCCACCGTCACGGCCATTGTCGAGGGTCGCACTGTGGCCCAGACCCGTACCGACGCCCAAGGCCACTACAGCCTTTACCTGCAGCCTGGGACGGCCTATCGTCTTGGAGTCGTGGGAAAAGGGATGCGTATGCGTGTCGATGCCCTGCCCAAGCCTACCCGCACCGCCGACAGCCTCTTTTGCAAGGTGCGCCACGATGTGCGTCTGGACGCCTCTCCCGTCGGACAGCCCGTCATCCTCGACAACCTCTTCGGCCCCGCCACCGATGTCGAACTCACCGACAAGGGATGTGCTATGCTGATGTCTGTAGTTCAGATACTTCGTGAGAACGATGCACTCCGTGCCGAACTCCGTCTCACCAGCAGGGCCACGGATGACGCAGAATTTGACAATATGCTTAATGAACGAAGGTTGAAAGCCTTGCGTGAATTCTTCTCCATATACATTTCCTCGACTGCCCGGATTTCCTATGTGAACGACAATTCCGTGGCCGGTTTGCCCACCCAAGAAAAGCAGGGTGACCGCTTGAGAGTGATTTTTGTTGAGTAGTGTAATCTGTTGGTCTATATTCTTGTATGGCCTTCAAGAAAGGCCGTGGAAGAAGAAAAAAGAAAAAAAATTTGGTGGTATCGGAAAAAAGTAGTACTTTTGCATCCGCTTTCAGAGATAAAGAAAGCCATGATTGTTCGCTCCACAAGGTCGCGTTCAATCACAATTGTTCGGGGTGTGGCGCAGTTGGCTAGCGCACTTGCATGGGGTGCAAGGGGTCGAAAGTTCGAGTCTTTTCACCCCGACAAAGAAGAAGGGACTTGAGTAATCAAGTCCCTTCTTCTTTATCTATGCGGGTTTGTTTATGCAAAGAGGGCACGGAAGGCTTCTTCGATGACGCTCACGGGGAGTATCTCTATGGGGTATTTCTGGCGGGAGATCTGCTTGGCATCGTATTTGGAGATGAAGATGCGCTCGAACCCGAGGCGGGCGGCCTCGGCGACACGCTGTTCGACGCGCACCACGGGGCGCACTTCGCCGCTGAGGCCCATCTCGGCGGCAAAGCACCACCGCGGGGGGATGGCGATGTCGACATTGCTGGAGAGGACGCTGCAGGCCACCGCGAGGTCGATGGCGGGGTCGTTGACGCGGAGGCCTCCTGCGATGTTGAGGAAGACATCCTTGGCGCCCAGCTTGAAGCCGCAGCGTTTCTCGAGAACGGCGAGGAGCATGCTGAGGCGGCGCATCTCAAAGCCGTTGGCGTTGCGTTGGGGGGTGCCGTAGACGGCGGTGCTGACGAGGGCCTGGACTTCGACAAACATGGGACGGATGCCCTCGAGGGTGGCGGCCACGGCGGCGCCGCTGAGCTGTTCGTCGCGGTGGCCGAGGAGGAGTTCGGAGGGGTTGGCGACCTCGCGTAGGCCTGTGCCGCGCATCTCGAAGATGCCTATCTCGGCGGTGGAGCCGAACCTGTTCTTGTGGGCGCGCAGGATGCGGAATCCGTAGTTGCGGTCGCCCTCGAACTGGAGGACGGCATCGACGATATGCTCCATGACTTTGGGCCCCGCAAGGGTGCCGTCTTTGGTGATATGGCCCACCAGGAGCACGGGAACGCCGTTCTCCTTGGCATAGTGCTGGAACTGGGTGGTGCACTCGCGTATCTGCGAGATGCTGCCCGCGCCGCTCTCGATGTGTTCGGTGGTGACGGTCTGGATAGAGTCGATAATCACCAGCTGGGGATGCAGGGCGTTGATATGCTCGAAGATGCGCTCCATGGAGGCCTCGCTCACCACGTATAAGTCGTTTGTGCGGACAGCCCCGTCTTCACGGCTGGAGGCCAAGCGGTCGGCGCGCATCTTGATTTGCTCCTCGCTCTCTTCGCCGCTGACATAAAGGAGGCGCAGTCCGCGCATGGCCAGGGCAGTCTGCAGCAGGAGAGTGCTCTTGCCGATGCCCGGCTCGCCGCCCAGCAAGAGCAGTGAACCCGGCACGATGCCGCCGCCCAACACGCGGTCCAGTTCGGCGCAAAGGGTGGGAATGCGCTGGGTCTCGCTGTAGGTCACCTCATGCAGGAGTTTCGGCGCCGACCCCTGGCTGGATTTCCTGCGTGTGGCCGCGGTTGTCGAGGCGGGGGCGACAATCTCTTCGTCGAAGGTGTTCCATTTGCCGCATTCGGGGCAGCGGCCGAGCCATGAACTGCTCTGGTAGCCGCACTCGCGGCAGAAATAGTATGTCTTGGGTTTGGGCATAATGGGTTATTGGTTATGGGTTATAGGTTATTGTTTCTTGCTTCCCCTGCGGCGCGGGACTGGTTGACGATGTAGACCCCAGCGAAGACCAGCAGGGCGGCGACCACTTTGGTGAGTGTCAGACGGTCCATGCCTGTGGAGATGGCGATGCTGATGGCCACGATGGGCTGGAGGTAGCCGTACATGCTGACCAGCGTGGGACGGATGCGCTGCTGCCCGTAAGGGACGAGGAAATAGGCCACGAAGGTGGAGAAGATGATGACGAAGACCACCTCCCACCATTGGCGGGTGCCGAGGGCGGTCCAGCGGGTGTCGGCCAGCTGAGGCAGCACGAAGGGAATGGAAAGCAGCAGCGAGATGAGGAACATCCACTTCATGGTAGTCACCACGGAGTAGCGCGAGATGACAGGACGGCAGGTGCCGAGGTAGAGGGCGAAGACGGTGGAGTTGGCAAAGCAGTAGACCAATCCCAGGGACTGGGTCTCACTGGCGCCGCCGCCCAGCACGACGCTCTGCAGAATGAGCCACAGGATGCCTCCAAAACTGACGGCCACGCCGATGGCCTTCTTCCAGGTGATGGGCTCGCGGAGGAAGATGGCCGCCACGAACATGGTGAGGATGGGGGTGGTGGTGTTGACGATGGTGAGGTCGACGGGGGTAGTGAGGGCGATGCCGTGTAGGAAGGTGATCTGGGGGAGGAATACGCCCAGGATTCCCGCCCCGGCGATGCGGAGGAGGTCGCGGGGAGGCACCTTCTCGCGGGGGATGAAGAGTGACAGCAGCCAGAAAAGCAGCGTCGCGCCTCCCGCCCGGAGGGCGAAAAGCACGATGGGAGGCAGCGCATCGGCCGAAGCGATGTCGCGGCACACCACCACGTTGACACCGAAAATGAGGTAGGCACCGGCGGCGGCGAGATGACCATAGAGGATGCTTTTCTTCATGAGGCTCTTGATGTTATGTGTCTGTCGGCGGCTGCGCCGCCGACAGACTGTCAGATGCAAAGATACGAAATAATTCTACTATATGGGAAAAAAAGTGTACCTTTGCAACATCAAACAAACACACAAACTGCTATGAAAAAGATTACCATAATGCTTCTGCTGCCGCTCGCGGCCATGCTGTTTTCCTCCTGCGGAGCCTGGTATTTTGCCAAACCCGCCGACGTACCGCTCCTGGAGGGCAAGGGCGACCTTCGTGCCAGCGCCTCCATCAGCACCATCGACATCCTTCCCGGTGCCGTCAACGCGGCGCTGTCATACGGGTTTACCGACCACTTCGGCGGACAACTCTTTGGTGCCTGGTACAGCGAGGGCGAGTACTACTCCCATCTGGCGCTGGGTTACTACACGGACTTGAGCGACCACTTCATGCTGGAGGTCTTCGGCGGTGCCGGACTGGGCTCGTCGATGAACGCCGCGGCCCGCAACCCGGAGAACCTCAAGGAAGACTACAATAGCGCCGTTTGGTTCGACTACAAGCAGGTCTTCGGACAGTTGGACCTCGGATGGCACAGCCTCCCCTTCCTCAACACCGACATCGGCGTGGGTCTGCGCGGCGGCATCATGCCCTACACCCTCAATGTGACCGACAGGGAAGGCAAACCCATCTACGACAACGAGGAGGGTGTCCTGCCACTCTTTGAACCTGTCGCCTTCCTGCGTTTCGGCTTCGAGAATGTGAAGCTCCAGCTCTCCTTAGCATACAGCTCGCTCGACCTCTGCCGTGAGACGCTCCACAACCAGGTGAACTGCTCGCCTTTCAGCGTCTCGTTGGGCATCAGCCTGAATCTGTGAGAAAAGTTATAGGTTATGGAGAAGATAGAGGTGATGGCCCCTGTGGGGTCGTATGAAAGTCTGCAAGCGGCCATCCATGCAGGTGCCGATGCCGTCTATTTCGGCGTGGGCAACCTCAATATGCGGTCGCGCTCGGCGGCCAATTTCACCTTCGACGACCTGGCGCGCATCACAGACATCGCCCACGGGCACGGCGTGCGCACCTATCTGACGGTGAACACCATCATATATGACCACGAGATGGAGGAGATGCACCAGCTGGTGCAGGCCGCCAAGGCGGCGGACGTCTCGGCCATTATCGCCTCCGACATGGCTGTCATAACCTACGCCCATAGCATTGGCGTCGAGGTGCATATCTCCACGCAGTGCAATGTCTCCAACATCGAGGCGGTGCGCTTCTACGCGCAGTTTGCCGACGTGGTGGTGACCGCCCGCGAGTTGACGCTGCAGCAGGTGGCGGACATCACGAAAGCCATCGCCGACGAGAATATCCGTGGCCCGAAGGGGGAACTGCTGCAGGTGGAGGTGTTCGCCCATGGCGCCCTCTGCATGTCGGTGAGCGGCAAGTGCTACCTGAGCCTCGACGAGTACAACTACAGTGCCAACCGTGGGGCCTGCCTGCAGCTGTGCCGGCGGGAATACCTGGTGACGGATGTCGAGTCGGGCAACGAACTGCTGGTCTCGGGCAAGTACATCATGTCGCCCAAAGACCTTTGCACCATTGGTTTTCTCGACAAGATTGTGCGCGCCGGTGTGCGGGTGCTCAAAATAGAAGGCCGAGGCCGCTCGGCCGATTACGTCAAGGTCGTTGTGGAATGCTACAAAGAGGCGTTGGCAGCCATTGCCGACGGCACCTACACGCAGGAGCGTATCGCGGCGTGGACAGAGCGCCTGCGGACGGTGTTCAACCGTGGGTTCTGGGACGGCTACTATCTGGGCCGCAAGATGGGCGAATGGAGCGAGCGCTACGGCTCGCAGGCCACGGAGAACAAGGTCTACCTCGGCAAGGTGACCAACTACTACAACCGCCCGCAGGTGGCCGAGATGAAGATTGAGACCGCCGAAGAGCTCCACGAGGGCGACCGCATCATGGTGACGGGCCAGACCACAGGAGTCTATTCCTCCGAGGCCCGCGGGATGCGCCAGGCTATGCCTGGAGGTAATATGGCTGACGCGGCCTGCGTCGGCCAAGGCGCCCTGTTCACGATGCACACTGACGTTCCCCTACACCGGGGCGACAAGCTCTACCGCATCGACACGGTGGTCGACGAGTTTTAGAGTTCGCTTTCCAGCAGCCACATGCGGTTGCTGTTGGAGCCTTTCAGCAGGATGGTGGCATCCTGCAAGGGGTTGTCGTGCAGAAAGGCTGCCGCCTCCTCGGAAGTGTTGAACCAGAGGATACGTCCGTCTTCGGGGGTGGGCAGGGCCTTCAGAAACTCGGGCCCGATGAGGATGATTCTCTCGCAGTCCCCGGCAATGAGGTTGTCGACGATGGCCCTGTGCTCTTTGTGGCTGTCGTGCCCCAGCTCCTTCATGCTGCCCAGGATGGGCACCTTGCAGGGGTAGGGGAGGGCGAGGAAACTGTCGAGGGCGGCCTTCATGCTGGAGGGGTTGGCGTTGTAGCAGTCGAGGAAGAGGCGGTTGCGGCCGGTCTCCTTGAATTGTGAACGGCGGTTGGAGGGCTCGTACTGTTCGATGGCTTCCTTGATGTCGAAGGGCTCGACGCCGAAGTGCAGACCCACAGCCACGGCAGCCATGCAGTTGTCGAAGTTGTAGGCTCCCAGCAGATGGGTGCGCACGTTGTAGACGTTGTCGCCCACCTCGAAATAGAAGTGCACGTAGGGGTTGCTCTCGACGTAAGTGCCGTGCACGCCGGCTTCCTGCGAGCTGCCGTAGGTGGAGAGGCTCAGGAGCGTGTTGCCCACGGCCTCGGGGGTGAGGATGGGAGTCGCGGGGGCATAGGCGGGGATGACACTGTCGGTGGGCGGGATGGTGGCCAGTTTCTCGGCCTCGTGCATCAGACGCTCGTTGTCGGCGTTGACAAAGACCATGCCTTGCTTCCCAGCCAGGTGGCGGTAGAGTTCCGTCTTGGTGTGCACCACCCCCTCGAAGCTGCCGAAGCCTTCCAAATGGGCGCGGCCCACATTGGTGATGAGTCCGCAGTCGGGGTCGGCGATGCGGCACAGAGCCTCAATCTCGCCGGGGTGGTTGGCACCCATCTCGACGATGGCAATCTCGGTGTTGGCGGGCATCGAGAGCAGTGTGAGGGGCACGCCGAGGTGGTTGTTGAAGTTGCCCGCCGTGGCGTGGGTGCGGTAGCGTTTGGCCAACACGGCGTGCACCAGCTCCTTGGTGGTGGTCTTGCCGTTGGTGCCGGTGATGCCGATAAAGGGTATCGTCAACTGGCTGCGGTGGTAGGTGGCCAGCTGCTGGAGGGTCAGCAAGACATCCTCGACCACCAGGCAGTTGTGGCGNGGGTCGGTGGTCACGCAGAGGGCGGCACCCTGTTCCAGCGCCTGAGGCACAAAGGCGTTGCCGTCGAAGGTCTCGCCCTTGAAGGTGAAGAAGATGCACCCGGGGGTGATTTTGCGCGAGTCGGTAGTGACAGGTAGCCCCGGCTGGCAGTCGGCCTGTGCCTGCAGATAGACTTGATAGAGTTGTTCAATGTTCATCATACCCAATTAACGGAGACAACATCTTTTTAGTATGCCCGCCGACAGACTTTCTATCCGAAAGATACTAAGTACGCCTTTAATCTGTCAGCCCCATGCGTTTGGTCTGTCATAATGTCAGTATCCGTGGCACGCGAAATTCTGTGGCACGGATATTGATTGTATCGGGATGTCGGCTGCTGTGCCGACAAGGAAAATCAAGTAGAACAAAACAAAAAAGAACAATACTATGAGCAAAATCATCGGAATCGACTTGGGTACCACGAACAGCTGCGTATCCGTCATGGAAGGCAACGAGCCCGTTGTCATCGCCAACAGCGAGGGCAACCGCACCACCCCCAGCGTGGTGGGCTTCATCGAGAACGGCGACCGCAAGGTGGGTGACCCCGCCAAGCGTCAGGCCATCACCAACCCCCACAACACCGTCTACAGCATCAAGCGCTTCATGGGCGAGACCTACGACCGCGTCCAGAAGGAGATTGAGGCCGTCCCCTACAAGGTCGTCAAGGGCGACAACAACACGCCCCGTGTCGACATCAACGGTCGCCTCTACACCCCGCAGGAGATCTCGGCCATCGTCCTGCAGAAGATGAAGAAGACCGCTGAGGACTACCTCGGCCAGGAGGTCACCGAGGCCGTCATCACCGTCCCCGCCTACTTCAACGACAGCCAGCGTCAGGCCACCA
>CAJOIV010000037.1:0-2232 GCA_905234665.1 uncultured Bacteroidales bacterium
CGACTCCCTGATGAGCATCTACTACCCACCCATGCGCGATATGGGCGACACCAACAGTTTCTTCAACCGCTACTCCTGGACCGAACAAGAAATCGACGAGAGAAACGGAAAATCAACATTCACATATACCGAGGCCGATTTCGGCCATAGATTCTAAACGGAATATTATGAAAAACGCCATTCCACTTGTAATCGCCAATACCATGATTGCTGCGTGCCTATGCAGCTGCATCTCTTCCACCTGCAACACCGACGAGGAAAACGGAAATGCGGCATACATAAAAAAACGCATCCAACGACTCCATTCTCGTCCACATATATCGCGGCATCGATTCGGTCCCAGCCTCTATCTACGACCTGCGTATCGCCCCTGGCGAAAGCAAGATGTCATACTACATCGGATGCTCAAAACCACTTGGCATATTCTCCACAGGCAAACGCATAAGCTTTCCCGATTATTGCATACAAGAAGACCTGGCCTATTACCTGGTGCGCGTCTATGTTAACGACATGCTGAAAACCGAATACTGGGGTCCAATGCGCGATATGGGCGACACCAACAGCTTCTTCAATGTCCACTCCTGGGAAGAGTCGCGCCGCGGCAAAGCCCACCACTTCACCCAATCCACTTTTACCATCTCCGACAACGACCTCCGACAACGGCACCACAGCGACTAAAATCCCTCCAATCTCCTACTGATTATTAGGAGATTAGAAAAAAATTATAGTTTTTTTGCAATAAAAATGCTTCTTATGTTACTAAAAAGTAGTAAATTTGCAAACGCAATCTAAAGTAATAAAAACATTAAACATTCATATTATGAAGAAGTTATTCTTATTAAGCCTTATCGCAGTTCTCACTTTTGGCACTGCAAAAGCTCAGGACAACCAGACGACTCCCGCCAACGGCGCTAAGATCCAGTTCACCGAGATGGAACATAACTACGGCACCATACAGAAAGGCGGCAACGGCGAGTGCAAGTTCGTCTTCCAGAACACCGGCAACGAGCCCCTCATCCTTTCCAACGTGAAAGCTTCCTGCGGCTGCACCGTCCCCACTTGGCCCAAAGAACCCATCATGCCTGGCAAGTCCAATGAAATCACCGTGAAGTACAACACCAACAACGTCGGCGGCTTCAACAAGACCATCACCGTCACCTCCAACGCTGTGGACAACCCACGCCTGGTTCTCAAGATTAAAGGTACTGTGGAAGCCGGTGCAACTACAACACCTCAACCGGAGAAATAAGACAAGTGTTCCCATATAGGAAAAAATGACAATGGACAATTGTGGCTATGCTGAACGCATAGCCACAATTTCTGAATTTTATAATATTCAATAACTTAAAGCATTATGCCACAAATATCAAATAAAGGTTACGATCTGCCGCAGTCGGCAATCCGCAAACTGGTTCCGTTCGCCGACGAGGCGAAGAGCCGCGGAATACACGTCTATCATCTGAATATCGGCCAGCCCGACATCGAGACCCCGAAAGGTGCGCTGGCTGCTCTAGCCGACACTGCTCGCGAGCTGCCTCAGTGGAAAGGCGTCTTGGAATACAGCCATTCGGCTGGTATCCCCTCCTACCGCAGAGCCCTGTGCAACTACTACCACAAGCATGGCATCGACGTGACCCCCAACCAGATTATCGTCACCACCGGCGGCAGCGAGGCCCTGCAGATGGCCTTCACCGTCTGCCTCAACCCCGGCGACGAAATCATCATCCCCGAGCCTTACTACACGAACTACAACACCTTTGCCAAGCTCTGCGACGCAAAGATTGTCACCATACCCAGCGACATCAAGACGGGTTTCGCCCTGCCTCCCATCGAGGACTTCGAGAATGCCATCACCCCGCGCACCAAGGCCATCATGATCTGCAACCCCAACAACCCCACGGGTTATCTCTACACCCATGAGGAGCTGCTGAAGGTGGCCGGCCTGGTGAAGAAATACGACCTGTATCTCTTTGCCGACGAGGTGTACCGCGAGTTCTGCTACGACGGCCACAAGCACTTCAGCGTCATGCAGCTCGAGGGTCTGGAGCGCAACACCATCCTGTTCGACTCCGTCTCGAAGCGCTACAGCGCCTGCGGCGCCCGTGTGGGCTGCCTCGTGACCCGCAACAGCGAGGTCTACGCCATCGCCATGCGTCTGGCCCAGGCCCGTCTCTCGCCCCCGTCGTTCGGCCAGATTTTCGGCGAGGCCGCCGTCGACACCCCGCAGGAGTA
>CAJOIV010000037.1:2323-20382 GCA_905234665.1 uncultured Bacteroidales bacterium
TCGACGACAGCGACAAGTTCTGCCAGTGGCTGCTGACCGACTTCCAGTATGAGGGAGCCACCGTCATGCTGGCCCCCGCCACGGGCTTCTATGTCGACCCCGAGCGCGGACGCCACCAGGCACGCATCACCTATTGCATCTGCATCGAGGATTTGAAGAAAGCCATCAAATGCCTCGAGGAGGCCCTGAAGGTCTACCCCGGGCGCACCCGATAGAAATGGTTGTTTTTTTCATGGGCGTGGCGCCTCGTGTGTCACGCCTTATTTTTTATCCATCCCAGACAACGATATGGACCGACAGACAATCCTCCAGGCCTGCATAGACCTCCAGAGCCATGTGGCCGAGGTGGCCAGGCAGGAGATGGATTCAGCCCAGCAGCAGAGCAACGACTACGGCGCCAATGTGGACCGCTACGACAGTTACCGCACCAAGATGATGCGTGCGCGCGACATGTATGCCAAGCAACTCTCCAACGCCAACGCCTCGCTGCGGGTGCTGCAGGAGTTGCAGCGCATGCCGGCTACAGCCGTGGCCGGGCATGGCTCGGTGGTGCTGACCGACAAGCAGTGCTACCTCCTCGGCATCGGGCTGGGCAAAGTGCTTGTGCCCTACGATGCTGCCGAGGGGCAGTCGCAGACGACGGTCTACGCCGTCAGCGCGCAGACGCCCGTCTACCTCGCCCTCAAAGGACACGGCCCCGGCGAGTCGCTCATTATCGCCGGTCAGCCGCAGACAATCAAAGAAATCTATTAATGTGTAAATGTGTAAGTAGGGCGGCAGCCACTCACATATTCACACAATCAAGCACTCACACACTCACACATTCAAGCATTCACACATTCTTTTAATGCCTCCTTCAGTTCGGCAAAACGGAAGAAGCGGTGGCCGCAGCGGTCTTTCCACACCACTTGTCCGTGGTTGGGGAAAAGGGTGAGGAGCGGACGGTGGTCGCCGAGGAGTTCGTCGTCGGTGCTGAGGGCGAAATGTATCTGGCCGTCGGCGGGACGGAGTTGACGGAACACTTCACGGTCGAACCTCTCGTACCCGGCCAGCATGGCTTTCGCCAGGGAGTTCTCTCTCATTTGTTCAGGGATGATGCGGTTCAGGGTGTCGACAATCTCCCGCACAGGGTTGACGCACCACACAGGCCCGTCGTAGAACTGCGTGCAGCAGAGGGCATAATAGCCGCCCGTGCTGCTGCCGAGGATGAGTGAGGGACGCTCGGCGGCGACAGTCTCCCGCATCTGTCCGAAGATGTCGAAAGGCGGCACATGGTCGTAGTCGAAGGTGGGGGCGACGACCCTGTCGTTGGGGAACATCTGCTGCAGGAGCCGGGCTTTCACGGCCTGCCCCGTCGAGCCGTAGCCGTGGATGTAGAGAAGGGTGTTCATGGAATATTGCAAAGGCGGCATCGCTTTGCGGTGCCGCCTCGAAAAACGTTGTGTCGGCTGGGACAATTAGCCCTCGACGATGGCGCCAGTGGGGCAAGTGCCGGCGCAGGTGCCGCAAGAGACGCAAGCGTTCTCGTCAATCTTGTAGATGTCGCCCTCGGAGATAGCTCCAACGGGGCATTCGTCGATGCAGGTGCCACAGGCAACGCAGATGTCGGTGATTTTGTAAGCCATTTTATACTTGTTGTTTTAGGTTAATAACGTGCTGCAAAAGTACAACTTTTTTCGGACATGGAGAGTTTTTTTCGTGCAGGAGGATGTTGGAGGGAGGCTTGGATGTTGATTGTGTGGGTGGTATATGGTAATAAAATTCGGAGGCCGGAGGACTTGAGAGGCTCTCAATGTGCTCTTTCCTGGTGTCGTTGGGCAGATTATTTGCGGATGACGACGGCCTTGGGGTACTGGCTGAGGTTGACTTTGAAGTAGTCGTCCTTCAGCCCAATCCGATATTTATTGAAGGTCATGACCATGTTGGCGCCACGGGCAGAGGTCTTCATCTCGATCAATCGGTAGGTCTTGGTGGAGATTTTGACGGTGACTTTCTTGGTCTCACTCTTCTTGTCGACGGGGTCGGAGAAGGTGATTTCGTAGTAGTCGCCCTTGTTCTTCATCTTGGCCTTGCGGTACTCCTTGTCGAGGTCTAGGTCGAAGTCGCTCACGCCATCGTCTTTCTTCTTCTGCGAGAAGACGATGGTGTCCTTGCCCTTCGAGTGGTTGATTTCCCAAGCCTCTTTGCCGTCGAAGCCGCTCTCGGTGGCTACCTCCTCGTCGAGTACCTTGACGGTCATCTTGGTACGACTCATCTCGCCTTTGTTGGCGATGACGAAGTGCATGTCCATGACGGTGACAGGCCCCAGCTTGGTCTTCATGTCCATGGTGTATTCCAGGCCGTTGGCGTTGGCGAAGGTCTGGCGGCATTTGTCCATGACGGTAGTGACCTCGGCGGGTATCTGTGCGTGGATGCCGGCCATGCCAAGTGCCAGCAAGAGGGTGAGGAGAAGTTTCTTCATGGGGCTAATAGGGCTTATAAGACTTATAGGGCTAATAGGGCTTAGAAGATGAGTGCTGCGAGGACCCAGAGCCAGTGGGCGGCGATGCCGGCCACGAGGCCGCCGACGGTGTGGGCGCCTATGGCCTTGCCTATGAGTTTGCGGTAGCCGAGGCTGTCGAGCATGGCGGTGTGGGTGGAGAGGTAGCCGCTCCAGCACATGCCCATGGCGGTGAAGACGGCGATGGCATTGTTGGTGATGATGCCGTCGGCGATGAAGCGCGGCACCAGACCCAAGGCGGCACCCACGGCACCCAGAGCGGTGATGGGGAAGCCCACCAGGGCGCCGCTCTCGAAGCCGAAGAGCCAGAAGAAGACCACGTTAATCTTGTCGGCCAGCCAGGTGATGACAGGCACGCCCTCGTAGGCGGCACCCGTGTACTCGCCGTTGGCACCCGCGGGGCCGAAGGTGAGCATCATGACGATGGTCGAGATGCAGAGCACGCCGGGGATGATGGCCACGCCGATACCCACGCCGCTCTTGCCGCCGTCGAGCATGGCGTTGAGGAAACGCTGGAAGATGTTGCCCTCGCTCTTGAACGAGATGTTCTGCTCGGTGCCCTCCTCCTCGGTGACGGGGCTGTCCATCTCGGGATAGCTTTTCAGCGTGGAACGCTGCATGATGCGCGTGGAGACGATGCTGCCGATGACGGCACCCAGCAGGCCCACCAGGGCGCCCTTGCCGAAGCCGAGGCCCGTCATGAAGGCTATTACCACCAGGCCCATGCCGAAGGCGGTGCCGAAGTTGGTCAGTGAGACAAGCTGGTATTTCTTAAAGTAGCGGGCGAAGTTGTTGTCCTTGGCCAGCGAGATGATGGCGGGGTTGTCGCTGAGGAAGGTCATCACGGCTCCCAGGGCAGCCACGCCGGGCAGGTTGTAGAGGGGCTTCATGAGCGGGCGCAGGATGTTCTCCAGCAGACGCACCACGCCAAACTCGGTGAGGAGCTTGGAGATGGCGCCCATGAGGACGCAGATGGCCATGATGTAGAACACCGTCTCGAGCAGCAGGTGGTAGGCTGTCTGCATGAAAGTGTTGAGCATGTGCGGCAGCGTCATCTTGTAGGCCAGCACGCCGAAGAAGGCAAAGAAGATGGCCAGGAAGATGAGTGCCTCGATGCTGCGGCTGGTGGTGAACTTCAGCCGGCGGGGCTTCTTCCCCGGCTTGTCCGGGTCGGTCTCGTGGTGGCGGAACACATGCAGGGGGTCGAAAATGTTCTGCATAAAATTAGGAATTAGAAATTAGGAATTAGAAATTAAATTGGAGGCCGTACTCTTGGTGATGCTGCTCAATAAACGTAGCAGCTCATCACAGTCGGTCAGTATTGATTCTTTTTCTTTCTCTGTTATATAATCTGTTCTATAAAGTAGGTTAATCCAGTATTTGGTCTCATTGCACTCCTTGAATGCAATATGCATCTTGGATAAGAAGTCTTTCTTTGATATGGCGCATAGAGCTTCGTTGATATTTGCACCCACGCTGGTGCCGCTACGCAATATTTGCTTTGACAATACAAACTCGGTTTTCTCCCTGATGAGATATTTGTATAGTCCCACAATCCGCACAGCAAAATCCTCGCTCTTGCTTTGTATCACATTATCATCTTTCATGGCAATTCCTCATTCCTAATTCCTCATTCCTAATTCTTCCGAAAGAGTTGATAATAGTCGATGGTCCAGGTGGCGCCGATGTTGAAGTTCCAGCAGGCGTCGGTGACGCGCTCGGTGGTATGGCCGAACACGGTTCCTTCGGGACTGCTCCCGTCGACAGGCAGTATCACATCGCGGTCGTATGAGTCGGTCATGCGGCAGGCGTAGATGTGCAGGCGCACGTTCTTCTCCTTCGAGGGGAACCACTCGAATCCCAGGCCGTAGCGTGCCGAGGTGTGGCCTGCCGCCAGCTGGTGGTCGATGGAGACGGAGGAGCCGAGGGTGACATCCGACTTGTTCTGCTCGTACATGCCCTTGACGAAGATATTGAAATAGGGGGTGAAGTAGTAGTTGGCGCAGGAGACGAAGCCGATGTTCTTGCCCCAGTCGTTCCACGACAGGGCGTGGTGCATGATGTCGAAATAGATGTCCCACTTGTCGTAGGTCAGCTGGTTGCCGAGCATGATCATGTTGAGGAAATAGCCCCATTTGTATTCCACCATGCTGGTGCTCCAGAGGGTGTGGAAGTGGCCCATGTTGCCCGCCCAGTAGAGGTTGTAGGAGACCAGTCCGGCATCGTAGCTCAGGTCGCCGTAGTTGATGTAGGGCGAGTTGGTCACCTGTGCGATGAGGGTGTGGTTGCCGTCGTTGCTGATGTGGGCGCCGCTGGCACCGAGCTGGAAGCAGTAGATGTTGCGCCACATGTTGGTGGGGAAGTAGACGTCGATGGGCGAGGCGTCGTACTCGAAGCCGCCCAAGGCCATGGCGTCCTTGCCGAAACGGATGCGCCAGTTCTGCGTGGGCTTGTAGTCGAGATAGAGGAAGTCGGTGTTGTCGAAGAAGGTGACAGTGCCGGGGTTGGCGACGATGCGCTGCTTGAAGTAGTAGCTGAAGTGGCCGCCGAGGTCGCCGCCAATCATGATGTTGAAGTATTTCCCGTGGAATCCCAGGCTGGGCGTGGTGTCGGTGGTGGTGCATTCACCGTCGGCGCGCACTTCCATTTTCAGCTTGCTGAAGACGTCGCTGAAATCCACCTGCGCGGTGGCATGGGCCGAAATGGCCATGAGGGTGATGAGCGCAAAGGCTCGCAAGGTTGTCTTTTTCAATGTCTTGTTCTTTTAGTGTTGAAACGTTCCAATGTGCAAAGGTACGAAAAAAAAAGATTTTCTTCTGTATGTAAAAGAAAATTGTTAACTTTGCAGTCGGAAATAAACAATGTGCACTATGAATAAGAAACAGAACATTAAAGCATTATGCATTGCGGCAGCCCTGCTGCTGTCGGGTTTCTGCGCGCAGGCGCAGGATCTGGAAATCTCGGCCTATTTCAATGGCGTCCTTCCCACCGGTCAGTTCAACAACAAAGTCACGAACCTGAATCCGGATCCTATGAACAGGGACATTTTCCACCCGATGAACCGCGACACCATTGGTATGGGTGCTGCGGCAGGTATTGGATTCACCCTCCGTGCCGGTCTGTGGTTCGACATGGGCTTTGGCGAGTTGATGCCCTATGTCGAGGGTAGTTTCCTCTGGAACTCGCTGCGGTCGGATGTGCGCAAGGCTTATGATGCTGCAGGCGCCAAATATCCCTCCTACTACAATATCCCGCTCTATCTGGGCTTCAAGTACCGCTATGACATCAACGAGATTTTCCGTCCCTTCGCCGAGGTGGGCTTTGGCTATGACTTCTTCATCATCACCAAGAGCGCACAGCAGGACGACCTCTGGTACCGATTCAAGCCCACCCATGCCATCGGCTGGCAGATCGGTGCAGGTACCTATCTGGGACGCAACGTCAGCGTGGGTCTCTATTATCTGGGCCTGGGCAGCCACAAGATTGCCTATGCCAAGAAGTCGCGTGGCCGCGCGGATGACAACACCGCCAACATCACTTCGCCGCGTTCCCTCGGCGAACTTGCCTTCCGCATCGGCTTCCACTTCTAATCAGAGTCGAGGACATACAAAAAGAAAAGAACCGCCCATCGGCGGTTCTTTTCTTATACTGATTGTGTCCTTTACACTATCTTGTCGAACCCTAAGTAGGGACGGAGGCACTCGGGCATGACGATGCCGTCGGGTGTCTGGTTGTTCTCCAGCAGGGCGGCCACGATGCGCGGCAGGGCGAGGGCCGAACCGTTGAGGGTGTGGCAGAGCTGCGTCTTGCCGTTCTCGTCCTTGAAGCGGAGTTTCATGCGGTTGGCCTGGAAGGTCTCGAAATTCGAGACAGAGGAGACTTCGAGCCATTTCTGCTGAGCGGCGCTCCACACTTCGAAGTCGAAGGTCATGGCCGAGGTGAAGCTGATGTCGCCGCCGCAGAGCTTGAGGATGTGGTAGGGGAGACCCAGCTTGTCGAGCAGGCCGCCCACATGCTTCTTCATCTCCTCGAGGGTGTCGTAGCTGCGGTCGGGGTGCTCGATGACCACAATCTCCACCTTCGAGAACTCGTGCAGGCGGTTGAGTCCGCGCACGTCCTTGCCGTAGCTGCCCGCCTCGCGGCGGAAGCACTCGCTGTAGCCCGCATGCTTGATGGGGAACTGGTCGGCCGAGACAATCTCGCCACGGTAGAGGTTGGTGATGGGCACCTCGGCGGTGGGAATCATATAGAAGCCGTCGAGGGGGATGGCATACATCTGGCCCTCCTTGTCGGGCAGCTGGCCGGTGCCGAGGCCCGAGGCCTCGTTGACCATCAGCGGGGGCATGATTTCCACGTACCCCGCCTTGACGGCCTCGTCGAGGAAGAAGTCGATGAGGGCGCGCTGCAGGCGGGCGCCTTTGCCTTTGTAGACGGGGAATCCGGCACCTGTAATCTTGTTGCCGAGTTCGAAGTCGACGATATCATACTTGGCGCAGAGCTCCCAGTGGGGGAGTGCGTCGGCGGGCAGGTCGGGCTTCGTGCCGAACTCGGCCACGACCACATTGTCGGCCTCGCTCTTGCCGCGCGGCACGGTGATGTGCGGGGCGTTGGGCAGCGAGATGAGCTTGGCGTTGAGGTCGGCGTCGACGGCGGCCTGCTGCTCGCCGAGTTCCTTCTCGGTGGCCTTGAGGTCGGCGGTCTTGGCCTTCATGGCCTCGGCCTCGTCGCGCTTGCCCTGCTTGAAGAGCATGCCTATCTCCTTGGCGATGGCGTTCTGCTCGGCCTTGACGGCGTCGGCCTTCTGCTGGAGGGCGCGGCGCTGGGCGTCGAGGCTGATGATTTCGGCGATGCGTTCTTCGACGTTCTGGACGTTCTTAATCTTGAGGCGTTCGATGATTTCCTCGGTATGTTCCTTGATATATTGAAGTTGCAACATGGTGTGTGTGTATTGTTCGAGGTGCAAAGATACAAATAAAAGTTGAAAGTTGAGCGTTGAGAGTTGAAAGTTGAAGAAAAAAATCACTTTCCCACGCAGAAGCGGGTGAAAATGGTGCCGAGGATTTCGTCGGTGGTCACCTCTCCCGTGATGGTCCCGAGGTGGTGGAGGGCGTCGCGCAAGTCGATGGCCACCAGGTCGGAAGGGAGTCCGTTGTCCAGTCCCTCGGCGACATGTGCCAAAGCCTCTTTCACATGCACCAGCGCGTCGCGATGACGCACATTGGTGAGGAGGGTGTCGCCTTGGATGGAGAATCGGGCGTTGAGTGTCGAGAGTCGGGTGAGGAGGGTGTCGAGGCCGTCGCCGGTTTTGGCCGAGATTTTGACACACTCCTCCGCCCTTGCGGGCACCTCCTCTAACTTAGAGGAGGAGTTGAGGAGGTCGACCTTGTTGTAGACGACGATGAGGTGCTTGCCGTCGAGGGGGAGTTGCTGCAGGTGGTCGGCCATCTGGCTGTCGGGTTGGGTGGCGTCGTGCACATAGATGATGATGTCGGCTTGCCTAGCGGCCTGTCGACTGCGTTCTATGCCAAGGCGTTCCACCTCGTCGTTGCTCTGCCGGAGACCTGCGGTGTCGATGAGGCGATAGGGGATGCCGTCGATGACGAAGGTCTCCTCGATGGTGTCGCGCGTAGTGCCGGGAATGGGGCTGACGATGGCGCGGTCGTCGTGCAGCAAGGCGTTGAGGAGGGTGGACTTGCCGGCGTTGGGCTCTCCCACGATGGCCACGGGAATGCCCTTCTTCAATGCGTTCCCCATGTGGAACGAGTCGATGAGAGTTGAGAGTTGAGAGTTGAGAGTTGAAAGGAGCTGGCGCAGCTGGGAGCGGTCGGCGAACTCCACGTCCTCTTGGCTGAAGTCGAGTTCCAGCTCGAGGAGCGAGGTGAGTTCCAGCAGTTGCTGCCGCAGCCCTTTCAGCTTCTGGGCATAGCCTCCGCGCAGCTGGCTGACGGCCAGGCGGTGTTGGGCGGCATTGGTGCTGTCGATGAGGTCGGCGACAGCCTCGGCCTGCGAGAGGTCGAGTTTTCCGTTCAGAAAGGCGCGACGGGTGAACTCGCCGGGCTCGGCCAAGCGGGCCCCGCTGGCGATCAATGCGTTGAGGAGGGCCTCCTGCACGTAGAGGGAGCCGTGGCAGGATATCTCGACAACGTCTTCGCCCGTGTAGGAGTGGGGGGCAGCGTGGCTCGCCACCATGACCTCGTCGATGAAGGCCTCGCCGTCGCGGAACACCGAGAAGTGCATCCCCGGAGTTACCCGGCAGTGCTGGGAGGCGATGGCCACGGCTTCGGGACCCGACAGGCGTACCACGGCGATGCCTCCCACGCCCGGTGGGGTGGAGATGGCGGCGATGGTGTTCATTGGGCTTCGGGGGATTCCGGAGATTCCGGAGATTCCGGATTTCCCAGGTTTTCCGGAGATTCCAGGGTTTCCGCGTACTCCGGGAAGAGCGTGTTGAACTCCTCTTGCAGCAAACCGAGGTCGCTCTTGATCTTGTACATGTTGGGGTAGGAGAGGAAGAGCAGCAGCACGAGGATGAGGGTGACCATCAGCAGGGAGGTGTCGCCCATCAAGACGATGAGCAGGCACTCCATGACCACGATGGAGAGGGTACCGTAGTAGAGGTTGGAGATGTACTCGGTGTAGGCTTTCAGCTTCTCGTCGAGGCTCTCCATCTGGCGGATGCGGGGTGTCGTCTTGCGTATCATCAGCAGCACCATGACCACGGCCAGGACGGCCAGCACGCTGCCTGCAATGAGCATCCAGCGCATCACAATGGCCGACTGGTTGAATTGCCACGGGAGGAAATGGAATGCCACGGTGAGGATGGCGACACCCACCGACCCATAGAGGCCGATATTGGCGGAACGGCGGATTTTGAGGATAAGGGGATTGTTCATAATGTCGTAATAACGTGATGTCGTAATGTCGATTAAATCTTCAGGTATTTGGCTGTGTAGCTCTCCTTGCACTTGACCAGCTCCTCGGGGGTGCCGGAGAAAAGGATGTTGCCACCTTCGCGGCCACCTTCGGGGCCCATGTCTATCACCCAGTCGGCCACCTTGATGATGTCGTGGTGGTGCTCGATGACGATGATGCTGTGACCCTTCTCGATGATGCTGTTGAAGGCTCCGATGAGCTTCTGGATGTCGTGGAAATGGAGGCCTGTGGAGGGCTCGTCGAAGATGAAGAGCAGGGGCTTCTCGGCCTCGCCCCGCACCAGGAAGGAGGCCAGTTTGACGCGTTGGGCCTCGCCGCCGCTGAGTGAGGATGAGGGCTGTCCCAGCTTCAGGTAGCCGAGTCCCACGGCCTGCAGGGGTAGCAGACGTGCGAGGATGGAGGACTCTTCGGCGAAGAATTCGACGGCCTGGTCGACGGTCATCTCCAGCACCTCCGAGACGTTCTTGCCGTGGTACATCACTTCGAGGGTCTCCTCCTTGAAGCGGGTGCCGTGGCATTCCTCGCAGACGAGGTGTACGTCGGCCATGAACTGCATGCCCACGGTGACGAACCCTTCGCCCTCGCAGGTCTCGCAACGGCCGCCCTCGGTGTTGAACGAGAAATATCCCGACTTGTAGCCGCGCGCCTTGGCAAGAGGCTGGGCGGCATAGAGCTGCCGTATCTCGTCGTAGGCCTTCATGTAGGTGGCGGGGTTGCTGCGCGAGGAACGCCCGATGGGGTTCTGGTCCACGAGCTCCACGCCGCTGAGGCAGTTGATGTCGCCCGTGATGCCCGCACAGCGGCCCACATAGTCCGAGGCGCCCTCGAACCGTTTCTGCAGCACGTCGTAGAGCACCTGCTTGACCAGCGAGGTTTTGCCTGACCCGCTCACGCCCGTCACCACGGTGAGGACATGCAGGGGGAACTGGGCATTGACGTGCTTGAGGTTGTTGCAGAAGGCACCCTCCACGGTGATGCTGTCGCGCCAGCGGCGACGGGTCTTGGGGACGGGGATGCTCATCTTGCCGCTCAAATACTGGGCGGTATAGGAACGGCTGTTGTCCTTGAGTGTCAGCCCGGACACTGGGCCGGCAAAGACCACCTCGCCGCCGAGGCGTCCGGCGCCGGGGCCTATGTCTATGATGTAGTCGGCAGCGCGGATGATGTCCTCGTCGTGCTCGACAACCACGACGGTGTTGCCCAAGTCGCGCAGTTGCTTGAGCACCTTGATGAGGCGGTCAGTGTCGCGCGAGTGGAGGCCTATGGAGGGCTCGTCGAGGATGTACATGCTGCCCACCAGCGAGCTGCCAAGAGAGGTGGCCAGGTTGATGCGTTGGCTCTCGCCGCCGCTGAGACTGTTGGAGAGGCGGTTGAGCGACAGGTACCCCAGCCCCACGTCGAGGAGGTAGCCCACGCGGTTGTGCAGCTCCACGAGCAGGCGGTGCACCACCTGCTCCTCATGCTCGGTGAGGGTCAGGGTGTCGAGCCATGCGGCGAAATCGCTCACAGGCATGGCCAGCAGGTCGGTGATGGCCTTGCCGTCGATTTTGACGTAGGAGGCATCCTTGCGGAGGCGCGTCCCCTTGCAGTCGGGGCAGGTCGTCTTGCCGCGGAAACGCGAGAGCATCACGCGGTACTGTATCTTGTAGGCCTGGGACTCGACCCACTTGAAGAATCCGTCGATGCCCTCCCACGTGCCGCTGCCGTGCCAGAGGACGTCGCGCTGCTCGTCTGTGAGGTCGCAGTAGGGGGTGTGGATGGGGAAGTCCAGCTTGGCAGCCTGACGGATGAAGTGGGACTTCCATTCCTGCATCTTGTCGCCTTTCCAGCACACCACAGCGTCGCCGTAGACAGAGAGGCTCTTGTTGGGCACCACCATGTCCTCGTCGATGCCTATCACCGAGCCATATCCCCCGCAGGTGGGGCAGGCTCCGTAGGGGTTGTTGAAGCTGAAGAAGTTGGGGTTGGGCTTCTCGAAGGTGATGCCGTCGGCCTCGAACCTGTTGGAGAAGGAGGCCTCGCCCTCTTCGTGGGCGACGATACATCCGCCGCGGCCCTCGAAGAATGCCGTCTGGACCGACTCGGCGATGCGGGCCGATTGGTCGTCGTCGCCGTGCTTCACCTGCACGCGGTCCACCAGCAGGCGCACTACGCCGTGCTCCTCCTTGATGCCTCCTGCCAGGTAGTCTTCAATCCTCACCACCGTCCCGCTCACGCTGATGCGCACGAAACCCTCCTGCTGCAGCATCTCCAGCTGTCCCCGCAATGGGCGTTCGTTGTTGTATTCCAGAGGGGCGAAGAGGGTCGTTTTGCATCCTTCGGGCAGGGTGTAGATATAGTCGACCACGTCGCTCACCGAGTGGCGCTTCACCTCCACGCCCGAGATGGGCGAGAAGGTGCGTCCGATGCGGGCGTACATCAGTTTCAGGTACTCGTAGATCTCCGTCGAGGTGCCTACCGTCGAGCGGGGGTTGGAGGTGCTGACTTTCTGCTCGATGGCGATGGCGGGCGAGATGTTCTCGATCAGGTCCACCTCGGGCTTGGCCATGCGGCCCAGGAACTGGCGTGCGTAGGAGGAGAGGCTCTCGACATAGCGGCGCTGCCCTTCGGCATAGAGGGTGTCGAAGGCCAGGGACGACTTGCCCGAACCGCTGAGGCCCGTGATGACCACCAGCTTGTTCTGCGGGATGTCGACCGAGATGTTCTTCAGGTTGTTGACCCGTGCCCCGTGGATTCGTATACTGTCCACTGCTTATTTCTTCTTCTTGGTGTCCTCACCGATGTCGTTGGGGTCAATGACGGGGTCGCTCATCTCGTCGCACTTGTAGGTGCTGGTGTTGAGGTCGCTGCAGCGGTTGCCGGCGAGGGTCGAGGTGTTCGCCCGTATCCAGCGGGTTCCGGTGTACTCGTAGCAGCGGCATTCCTTGGTGTTGCAGCTTGTCAGTGAGAGCAGCGCGACGGCTGCCAGGGTAAGAATGACTTTCTTCATAGGTCTTTATGTGTTTTGTCCTTGTTTTTTTCTGTTTGCAAAGATACGTCTTTTTTCTCAATTATCCTTTTTTTTGTCTGGCGCAGGGGCCTTCGGGTGCCCATTACCAGTCAGGTCCCTCATCCACGGCGGGCTTCGGGGCCTTGGCGGCGGTCACAGGTGCTGCCGCTCGAGGGCTGAGCCAGTGGACTTCCACCTCGTCGGCGAAGAGCCAGGCCTGCTCGCCGGCGCTCACGTGCCAGTCTGGCATCTTGCCGTAGTTCAATGCCTTGATGCGCACGTAGCGGGCGTTGACAGACTCGGGGGCGTAGGCCGCGAAGTTGTGAATCACACTCTCGCTCTGTCGGTCGCGCACGTCGGGGAACGCTTGCTCGCGGTCGGTGCGGACAATCCAGCGGGAGGTGTATTGCTGCCCGTCGACGGAGGTGCTTATCTCCACCTGCTGCGGGAAGAATATCCAGCTGCGCATGTTCTCGAGGCATTCCACGCCCACGGAGTACACGGCGCGGGTCTCGAGCAGGTCGACGATGACCTCCATGTCGCCCGTCCAGCCCTGCCAGCCGCCGATGCGGTAGTTCTCTGTACCGTGCAGGCGGTCGATGAGGCCTTCCTCGCCGTTCTCTGTGTATTGCGGGTCGGGGCGGGTGATGTAGGAGAGACGTTTGTCGGCCACGAAGCGTGTCATCGTGTGGCTCACCACGGGACTGTAGAGGCCTGTCGCGGTGTCGTAGGCCACGGCCTTGATGGTGGCGTCGCCCTTCACGGTGATTGGGGCGGTGTAGCGCGTGGCGTTCTTGTCGGGCGTGGCGCCCGACAGGGTGTAGTAGATACTAGTAGTACTAGTTGTACTAGTAGTACTAGTGGCATTAGTAGAACTAGGAACAGAAATCTCCACCAGGCAGGAGTCCTCGAACTTCTGCTGCCAGTCGCTGAAGACGGGCGCTGCGGGGTAGCGTTGGCCGTCGAAGTGGTTGCGGCTCTCGCTGTTGCGGTAGTCCTCGCCGTCCCAGAAGAGGCCGGGCTGCCAGTTGCGCTTGTCTATCACGATATCCTCCTTGCCGTCGCGGTGGAGGGTCACGCGGTCGAAGAGGGGCGTGACGGTCACGTACTCGCCGCTGCCCGGGCATACGGGATAGAAGCCCATGGCGCTGAGTACGTACCAGGCGCTCATCTGTCCGCAGTCCTCGTTGCCGCAGAGGCCGTCGGGGGTGGGGGAGTAGAGCTCCTTGAGGATGCGGTGCACGGTCTTGTCCAGCTTCTCGGGGGCGCCCACGTAGGCGTAGAGGTAGGCGGCGTGGTGCGACGGCTCGTTGCCGTGGGCGTACTGCCCTATCATGCCGGTGATGTCGCTCTGGTCGCGTCCCGTGGTCTTGCTGCTGGTGGAAAAGAGGGTGTCGAGGAACGCCTCGGCCTTCTCTTTGCCGCCCAGACGGGCTATCCAGCCCTCCACGTCGTGCGGCACATAGCTGCTGTACTGCCAGCAGTTGGCCTCGGTGTAGTTGTTGTTGACCTCCGTGGGGTTGAAGGGCGTCACGAAGCCCCCGTTGCGGCGGGCGTGCATGAAGCCGTCGGCGTCCATGATGTTCTGCCACGACTGCGCGCGGCGCATGTAGAGGTCGGCCACCTCGTTCAGGTAGTTGTATTTCTCGGAGCCGACGGGTTCGGGACCGTGGCTCATTTCGATGAGGGCATAGCGCGCTATGCACCAGTCATCGAAGGCGTATTCGAGCGTCTTGCTCACCGACTCGTTGTCCTTCTGGCTGTCGAGGTAACCCTGCTCGGCGTAGGCGCGGTGTGCCTCGGTGCGGTTGCTGGTGGCCACCATGGCCTCCAGGAGGGCCATGCGTTTCTCATCGGGCCATTCGTCCAGCAGTCCTGCCTGCATGGCCTCGAGAATGACGGGGCAGGCGTGGTAGCCTATCATGCAGTGCGTCTCGTGTCCCCACAACTCCCACATCGTCAGTTCGCCGCCGGTCTCGTACTGCCGCAGCATGGTGGCGACCCATTCCTGCGTGCGTTCCGGCTCGAGGATGGTCATGAGGGGATGGCAGGCGCGATAGGTGTCCCAGAGGGAGAAGACTGTGTACATCCGTGTCTCCGAGGTGTATATGCTGTCGTCCATGCCGCGGTAGCGGCCGTCGGCGTCGCTCCAGAGGTAAGGCTGCGTGTAGCAGTGGTAGAGGGCGGTGTAGAAGTTCTTCTTCTCGCGGAGAGAGCCTCCTTCGACGGCGATTTTGCCGAGGGTCTTCTCCCATCTTTCCGTGGCGGCCTGGTGCAAGGCGTCGAAGTCGTCGCCTTGGCCGTGGGTGGCGAGGTTGTTGCAGGCTCCCTGCCCGTCCACGCCGCTGATGGCCACAAACACTTCCACCTCGCGGCATTTGTCGGGGAGCACCACCAGGGCCTTCCATCCGCCGTCGAAGAGGTGCACAGCCTCAATCTCCTGGTTGCATTCCAGGGCGAAGAAGCACTTCTGGTGGGGGTTCCAGGCGTTGCTCTCGCGCCAGCCCGTCAGGGGGCTGCCTTTCTTCCAGGCGTCGAACCCTGCGTCTATCACGCGGTCGCGGTGCCTCAAGTCCACCACGAACCCCTTCTTCCCCTGCGAGGGGAAGGTGTAGCGGTGGGCGGCCACGCGTTCCGTGGCGGTCAGCTCGACCATCACGCGGTTGCGGTCGAGCACCACGCGGTAGTAGCCCGGAGTGGCTTTCTCGCTGCGGTGGCTGAAATGGCTGCGGAATTCCTCCTGCGGCATGGACTTGGTGAAGTGCCAGCCTTCGAGTGCCTCGGGCTGTCCGCCGGACCGGTGACTGTTTTCCGCGGTCACGGGCATCAGCAGCACGTCGCAGAGGTCCTCGCACCCGGTGCCGTTGAGGTGGGTGTGGCTGAAGCCGTAGAGAGTGTCGTCCGTGTAGTGGTAGCCGCTGCAGCCATCCCAACCTTCCAGACGGGTGTCGGGGCCGGGTTGTATCTGTCCGAAAGGCACGATGGCGCCCGGGAAGGTGTGTCCATGGCCGTCGGTCCCCACGAAGGGGTTCACATACCTCGTCACCCCGCTCCCGCAGGACGCGAGAAGTAAGAGGCAAGAACTAAGAACTAAGAGGTGGAGGGGACGTTTCATTTTCAATTTTCAATTCTCAATTTTCAATTTACCAACGCGGCGGCGCCGAGAATGGCCACCTCGTTGGTCTTGAGTTTCGACATCTCGATGCGACACGATCCCTGGTAGATGTTCAGCAGATGCTCCTCGAACGATTTGCGCAGTGGGGCCAGCAGCGGCTCACCCACCTTCGTGGGACCGCCCATCAGGAAGATGCACTCAGGAGCCGAGAATGTCACGGCGTTGGCACAGGCTATGCCCAGCCAGTAGCCCACACGACGGAAGGTCTCGATGGCCCGCGGGTCGCCCGCGTTGGAGGCGATGCCCACGGTGATGCTGTGCACCTCGGCATCCGTCACTTCCGAGCCGATCCATCCGGGATGCTCGTCGACGTCGGCAGGGGTGCCCATCTCGTGGCGCACCTCGATGAATGTCTGCACGATGCCGCGCGCCGAGGTGTAGGTCTCCAGGCATCCGTAGCGGCCGCAGCTGCACTTGCGCCCGTTGGGGATGAGGATATTGTGGCCCAACTCGCCCGCCGTGCCCGTCGAACCGTGCACCAACTTGCCGTCCACCACGATGCCGCTGCCCACGCCGGTGCCGAGGGTGATCATGATGAAGTGCTGCATGCCCTGGGCCCCGCCATACACCATCTCGCCCACGGCGGCGGCGTTGGCGTCGTTGTCCACGGCCACGGGCACTGTCACGCCCAGGCGGCGGAACTCCTCGACGAAGTTGGACACGCCCTTGAACTGCTTCAGGTTGGGCGGCTCCACCATGCAGCCCCGGTTGGGGTCGGCGTTGGGGGCCCCGATGCCGAAGCCCTGCAGGTCGTTGACCGTGCCCTGCCAGCCCGTCTCAGGGTCGCCGGCAGCGCAGAGTTCACCCGCAGCCTTCACCATGTCGTCAGCAAAGGTGGGGAAATCCGTGTATTTGGCGGTGGACAGGATTGTGCGTGCCACGATATGGCCGTCGCTGCGCACCAGACCCAGCTCCGTGTTGGTGCCGCCGAGGTCGATTCCGATAACGTATGTCTTTTCCATATCTTCCTTATTTATAATGTTTTCTTTTAATAAACAATATCCATAACCAATGGCCTATCGGATGCAAAGATACACTTTTTTCTCCAACTATCAACTTTCAACTATCAACTTTCAACTTTTTTTTGTACCTTTGCACCATGCAAGAAACCTCCATAGAAAAGATTTTCTCACTCGAAGAGATTGACTATGCGCGCTTTTGGGGTACCAACGACCGGCTTCTCGATTTCGTGCGCATCCTCTTTCCCAAGCTCAAACTCGTGGCCCGCGGCGAGATGCTCAAGGCCATTGGACCCGCCGACGACATAGCCCTCTTTGCCGAAAAACTGCAGGCCATGCGCGACCATTTCGACCGCCGCGGCCACCTCGACGAGGAGTCCATAATGCAAATTATGGAAGCGCCTCTTGGCGACCAATCTCAACTTTCAACTCTCGACTCTCAACTTTCAACTGAAGATGTCCTCGTCCACGGCCGCAACGGCCTCGTCGTCCGTGCTCGCACCCCCAACCAGCGCCGTCTGGTCGACGCTGTGGCCGAGAGCGATATGGTCTTCGCGGTGGGTCCCGCAGGCACCGGCAAGACCTACACCGCCGTGGCCCTCGCCGTCCGCGCGCTCAAGAACAAACAGGTGCGTCGCATCATCCTCACCCGCCCGGCTGTCGAGGCGGGCGAAAACCTCGGCTATCTCCCGGGCGACCTCCGCGACAAGCTCGACCCCTATCTGCAACCCCTCTACGACGCCCTGCGCGACATGATACCCCAGCAGAAGCTGCTTTCCTACTGGGAGGACAACACCATCGAAATCGCCCCGCTGGCATATATGCGCGGCCGCACCCTCGACAACGCCTTCGTCATCCTCGACGAGGCCCAGAACGCCACCTCCTCGCAGCTCAAGATGTTCCTCACCCGCATGGGTCGCAACGCCAAGTTTGTCGTCACGGGCGATGTCACCCAAATCGACTTGCCCCACCACCAACGTTCCGGACTCGTCCAGGCCACCCAACTGTTGCACGATGTCCAAGGTGTTGCTGTCGTGCAGCTCGACTCCAGCGACGTTGTCCGTCACCCGCTGGTGACACGCATCATCCGTGCCTACGACAGTCTCGGTTCCATCCCCTCTGCCCAAGCTCCATCACGCAGGCCTTCTTCACAGGATGAGCAGACGAAAGACGCAGGCACGCCTTCCATCGAGGCCCACAGCCCGGTGCCACCCCAATCCACCATGCCATGATCACCCATCCCCATTGCAAAATCAACCTCGGGCTCCATGTGGTGGCTCGTCGGCCCGACGGCTACCACGACCTGCAGACCCTCTTTGTCCCCGTGCCCTTGTGCGACGAGCTCGAAATCGTCGCCTCCCAACAGTTCGCCTTTCAGCAACAAGGCATCATCGTCGACGGTCCCCCCGACGACAACCTCTGTGTGCGTGCCTACCGTCTCTTGCAGCGTCATTGTCCCCAGGTGGGGCCTGTCGCCATGCGACTCGACATAGCCCTCGTCGG
>CAJOIV010000037.1:20413-25428 GCA_905234665.1 uncultured Bacteroidales bacterium
TTGATGTTGCGACAGCTCTTCCACCTGGATCTCACCGATGGCCAGTTGGCCCACCTGGCTGTCCAGCTCGGAGCCGACTGTCCTTTCTTCGTCGGCCACACCCCCGCCTATGCCACCGGCATTGGTGACATCCTCGAGCCCGTCGAGGCAGACCTTAGTCCCTATCGGCTGGTGTTGCTCAAACCTGCCGATGCTGTCTCCACTCGCGAAGCCTACGGTGGCATCCAACCCAATGCCTCTCAGCGACCCGATTTGCGACAAGCCATCCGCCAGCCCATCCAACAGTGGCGACACCTTGTCGTCAACGATTTCGAGGCCACTGTCTTTCCCCACCATCCCCGTATTGCTTTCCTCAAAGAGTACTTGTATCGTCAGGGTGCCCTCTATGCCTCCATGTCGGGCAGCGGCGCTGCCGTCTACGGACTCTTTGACCCCCATGCCGATATCGACCTTTCCTCACTCCCTCAGTCCGAGGTCCTCTACATCAGTCGCTGAGATGGCCTGCTGTTAGAGGAAAAAAAAAGCCTCCCGTCGAGCGATAACGACCGACGGGAGGCTTCGTGTTTAAGTTGCGACACTATTCTGATGTTCTGAGCACCTATTTATTCCCCTTGGCGCGGTTGTGTGTGCGACATAGCATCTGACAGTTCTCCTCTGTCGTGGCACCGCCTTGGCTCCAAGCCGAGACATGGTCTGCTTCCATCTCCTTCTCGCCCCAAACCTTTGTTCTATGTGCCTCGTGCCCCATGGCGCACAGTGGGCAGTTGCTCACTCCTCGGCGACGGGCGTCGTCGGTCTGTCGTCTGTACACCCGTCGTTTTGTAGCCTCATCGAACACCCTCACGTCAAGCAGGCGTGTGTCCACTTCACCACCTAGCAGGTATTCAAACACGCCTTTGTGGTTCTTCACACAAGGGTCGTCCATCAGTTCGGCGGCCCTCTGTGTCATTTCTTTCTGATTGTAGGTAGTGTCGTGGTAGTCATCGTATAATTGTCCCCATTTCAGACCGCACATCTCGCTGTAGCAATCAGCAAAGATGCTTTCCGCCCAGGCTATCACATTGTTGAAATGAGTCTGAAGCTCGTCGATATGTGCCTCGCGACGATGAGCCTGCATGTACTCTTCCACCTGTCCATGACTCACCCAGTCAAGAGCGGTGTTGAGGAAGTCCTGCCGCTTGACGGACCCGCGAACGTAGGCGCTCCATTTCTGCACGTTGGCATTGCGGCTGTTGCTGAATACGGTGCGTGCCTTGGTGACAAAAGGGCCGCTGTAGACAGCGTTCAGCTCTTCTTGCTCGTTGAGCGGGATGCCGGCTATGTTGATGGTTTGGAACCATTGTTTTATCTCGCTCTCGGAACCTTCACATTCGTATACCAACAGCGTGGTGTTCTCTATTAGCGTCTGCTTGTCCATTGGCAATGCGTGGAATCGGTAGGGTAACTCATTGTTCATTACAGAGAACTTGTCGGTCAGAAACCGTCCAAGCGAGGTGATGCGCTGTTGTCCATCAAGCACCTCCAGTCGCCCATCGGGCAGCTTGTTGAAGTACAGCAACCCTAACGGATACCGTTTCAGCACAGAGTCTATTACCGCCACCTCCTTCTTGCCATTGTCCTCGGCATAGAGATAGTTGCGTTGGTATTCGGGCTGGATAGTCAGCCTGCCGGAAAGACCATACAGCCCTTTCTCCTCCAGCTCGTTGTACACGAAACCGTCGCACAGTTCCGCGATGGTGTATTGTTTCAGTTTGGTTTGCATGACTTTTTACTATTTAAATAGACCACCTTTGCCGTTGCCAAAGAGGTATTTGCCGCCATCTGCGAGAATCACAAGCAGAATGGCAAAACCTATCAGTCCCATTCTTCCTTTTTTTAGATTGTTTAGATTTCGCGTAAACTGTCAATCGTATCATCAAGACTGGAGACTGCATTATCGAGTGCGTCGATAGCTTCCTGCATTTGGTCGCCACGTTCGCTCTCTTGCAAGCCTTCTGGCATATTGTCGTATTTCTCCTCTTCGTCGTCTTTCATCGATTCGAGTTTTGACTTGATTTCTTCGAGCGAAGCAATGTGCTTCGCGATTTCTTTTCTTCCTTGTGCGTTCATAGTATTTAATGTGTTTAAGTTGTTTTATCCTTGAGCAGGCTTGAAGGCGCTACCCCATGCTTTTCTTGTAATTTGAGACTCCATGCCATAGCTTCTACGAGAATACCCGGAAGCGGCCTTCTGCCGAGCGTCTTTTCCCCAGCCTTTTTGTGTCTTCTTTGCTCTCTTTTCTGTATAGGCGAGGGTGCGCTTTTTTATTTTGGGTGTTGCTGGCAAATCTGGTAGTGTCAACAATTCTTTTGTCAACTCACAGTATTCTGACAAATCCTCACCCTTCCCGTTCATCATCGCTATTATCTTGTCCTTCGTTGGAAAAAAGGGAGGCAGTTGTTTTAGTTTTATCTTTCGAGGTACCAATCTGCGAAGTGTCAGTGCAAAGAATGATACATATAGCCTGGGATGGGTGCAAGTGCCGTCTTCCAGTTCACATAATAGCTTTTCCGTAATATTCAGTTTTTTGATTGTCTTGTTCCTCTTTCCAAGCAGTTTGTTAGCCGACACTATGACCTCACCGATGTGAGTGTTTAATGGCATTGTCTCATTCATTTCTTTATTGTTTTTTACGGATTAGTATTCTGCGATAAAGCACCTTTCCATACAAGCTGGGTCCTTTTCCTCTCCATATTGGTTTGTCGTCATCCAGCCCAATAATCTCAAATTGATCAACACAATGCTTGTCAAGAAACGAGATTGGGACCCCCATCATTCCATTAAAATCACTAGGTATCGCATCAGAATAAGGCACTTCAATGGCATCACAGTTGTCATATTGCTCGTATGCATGTTTGTCCTTCAGATCTTTGTGTTTGCTGTATTTGATATTGTCCTGCAAAGTCATCAATTCCAAAGGTTGGTGTAGTCGACCATGTTCAAGATTGGTGAACCATACACTAGGAGAGCGACCAAGTATTTCCCCATTGATAATCTTGTATTTGCTACCTTCTTTCCCGTTAGCAACAAACCGTTGCTGCATCTCGGCAGGTATTCTGAACAATAAATCTTGACTCATAGAGGTTTTTCCCGTCCACATTTTGCCAACCCTGATATAGGGAAACACCTCTTTGTAGGTGATGCAGTTCTTGTTGCTAATCAGAAGGAACCTTTTTCCTGTATTGATTACCCAGGCGAAAAACTCTCGGAATAGAGAAAAAGGAGGATTCGTGACGATGATGTCGGCTTCGTCGCGGAGTTGGGTCACCTCTTTGCTGCGAAAGTCGCCATCGCCTTTGAGATATTTCCATTTCAGGTCGTCGATGTCAATTCGTTGGTCGTGGTTTTCGTCGTGTTCGAGGATGAATATCTTGCCATGCGAACGGTTCTTTTTCTTGTCATATGAGGCGAACGGGTCTCAAACTCGGTTTCGAACAGAGACAGCTGCACCCCATAGCGTTCTTGTTTGCGCTCTGCAGCATAGCTGGTGCTGATAAGTTTTTTCAAGCCCAGCCGTTCAAAGTTCTGAGCGAAATACTTGGTGAAGTTACTCCACTCTGGGTCGTCGCAGGGCAATAACACCGTCTTGCCCCGGAACACATCGGGATTGTAGTCGAGGTAGGCCTCAACCTCACGTTCTATGTCGTAATATTGAGTGTAGAACTCATCTTGTTTTGCCTCGCGGGCATTGGTCAAAGTGATGTTTGCCATTGTGATTGACAGCGTTAAGTGCATTGCCATCAATCACTATTGGATACAAGAAAGGTGTAGACCTTTCTATCACATTCACGAGGAGCGTCGGATTGAACCCCGCTGTACCGTTAGAAGCCTACACCTATGGATGTAAGCATACATATTATACGGCACAGCACAATCTGTTCACTCTCTCCGTGAACTATTATCCAAAAAGAAATCTCCAGTTTCCGACGCTTTTGATTAGAATGTGAATAATAGTAATGCTGTTATTTATCTTTCGGGCACACCAACTCGCGGTGTGTCAAATGTCAGTGCAAAAGTACACAATAAATCAAATGTGGCAATAAAAAAAGGTGAGAGATGTTAATTTTGTGAAACCGAAATGTTAAAAAGTTCTCCGAACAGCAGCAAAGGCAATAAGTAGTGCTCGGTGTGGTTTTTGGTTAATTTAACAGATGCCTTTACGAAAACGGTCAATGCTAAGCATTGATATACAGAACTATAAAAAGTCGTTGACGCAGCTATGCTGTGACCCCTCCCGCAGGCGCCTGCGGGAGCCCGGAGGCGGCTGTGGGACCCCAAGAAGCCGCCTGTGGGAATCGATGCAGGCGGCTGTGTCCAAAAATGGTTGCGGAAATGTTAAATGCCCCAAGTCGAAATGTTAAATCCAAATCGGTCCTCACTCCGACTATGATGATCCCTTTTCAGGTAGCTTCCTTTGCGGAAAGACCTTCTCAACGCAAAGAGGGCTGCCTAATCAGGGCAGCCCTCTAGAGTCACATGTTAGGTTTTGTCGCTTCTCTTCTTTATTTCGAGGGAGAAGAGGGATACTGCCAAGCACCGTCGATGGTGACGCTGTAGTTGATTTTGTGAGCACCTTCACCATTCTCGGCACGGCGGATGTCGAAGAGCTCGCCCGAGGAGCTGAGGGTGACCGTCTGGCTGTTCATGTCAAAAGCTGTGACGTTGATGGAGTAGTTGCAGTTGTTGATGGTTTGGTAGTGGGGGTACTCGTTGCCGTTGGCAGCGATGACGAAGTCGTCGCCGTTCTCGACAAAGCTGCAGCTGGCACCTTGTTCAAAGCCTTGGACACCAGTCTGCGGGAGGATGTAGAGGTAGAAGCTGGGGTCGGTCTCGGCACCTTCGCCAAGGATGAGGTGGAGGCTGAGGTAGTTGCCGGTCTGCTGGTCCATACCATAGCTTACAAGTGCGATGCATTGGTAGGTGGTGCCGTTCACGGTAACCACAGCGTTGAAGTCGCCTGGGGTTTCGCCGCCACC
>CAJOIV010000038.1 GCA_905234665.1 uncultured Bacteroidales bacterium
TTGCTACTCCGCGCTGCCCCTCGACTTGCATGTGTTAAGCCTGCCGCTAGCGTTCATCCTGAGCCAGGATCAAACTCTTCATTGTATGAATTGCTTCTTTGTACCTAAACTCGTTCGGTGTCATCCGCCTCCAACCAATGCTGAAGGCATCTGTGACACACGCTATCTCATGTTCCAAAAGATTTCAACGTTCTCTTGCTTTCCTTACATGTTTTTTTCAACACCGTTTTTCTCGAGGAAAGCGGATGCAAAGATACGACCATTTTTCAAACCACCAAATATTTTTTTTGTTTTTCCTGAAAGATTTTTCTCAACCATCCAATTGTCAAGATGTTCCGAAACGAACTATTTTTCATCCCCCCCCCATTTTCCGGCTTGCAAAACGGATTTTTTCCCTTGTTTTCACCAACAATTTGGCCTGTGACTGCTCTTCTCTGCTGTTAATAACGATGTATGTCATTAGCAGTCTGTCTATTAACAAAAATTCAACCTTGTAAAATCCCATTTTTAACACACTTCTAATTCATTATTGCTTAGGATTTTACAAAGAATTTATCCGCTCGGCTTCGCTCTGAGAGCGAAGCCGAGCGGGAAAAGAGCGAAGAAATAGCTTGCTTGATACTGCCCTAATCCCCTTCAAAAGTGCCAAAAGAGTTTTTTACCTCCTGCTTATCACACAACCCGCCACGAGCCGTCAGGGAAAAAAGTGTGCCGTTTCAGGAATTTTGTGTATATTTGCATTTTCTTTCTTTACAAGACATTTATTAATGAAAAGGATTTGCATACTGATATTAATTCCTTTATGGCTCTCTGCAACGGGGCAGACGCTCACGGCGTATCGCGGCGAGGTGAAGGATGGCTACAACTTCTGGGTATGCACGCCGAAAGGGTACGACTCAGTGGGTGACAGCCAGCGGGTGGTGCTTTTCCTGCACGGTGCCAGCCTGTGCGGACACAATCTGGAACAGGTGCGCCGTTACGGTCCTCTGCATGCGTTGGCCATGGGAAGGCAAATCGACGCCCTGATTATCGCGCCGCAGAACCCTGGCGGGGCATGGAAGCCCGAACGGGTCAACAAGGTGGTTGACTGGGTGTTTGAGCATTACCGCTGCGACACGAACCAATTCTATGTGATTGGCATGAGTCTCGGAGGGTACGGCACCATCGACTACAGCGCCGTCTACCCCCACCGCATCGCTGCTGCCGTGGCAATGTGCGGAGGCGGCAACCCCAAAAGCTACTGCGGCCTGAACGAGGTTCCCCTGTGGATTCTGCATGGAACAGCCGACAAGGCGGTCGGCATCAGCCAGTCGCAGAAGGTGATACGCGCCATGGCGCAGTGCGGCGACACCTCGCGCCTACGGTTCACGAAGCTGGCGGGGGTGAGCCACAGTGGATTGGCGAGGGCGTTCTACCTGCCCGAGGTGTACGACTGGCTCTTTATGCATAGGTTGGATACACCCGAGAGGCCTGTGAACCGCGAGTATGACCTGACTCCGGCCCGGCTCGGAGACGCCTACCGCAACCTGAACCGAAAAGCCAACCATCTGACAATAATCAACACGAAGGCGATGTCTACAGACAATACGGTGGCCGAAAGCGCCACTTCTGCACCAGACGATTATGCAGTCACAAGCCAAGAATCCGATGGACCTCAATACTATACCATCAAGAAAGGTGACACTCTATATGCCATCGCCCGGCAACACCGCACGACAGTGCAGGCCTTGTGCCGGCTGAACGGGATGACGGAGAAGACGGTGCTGCGGGTTGGAAAGAGAATCCGCGTTCAATAAAGATTACGGACATATTCCGCGTAGGCGTACTCGAGGCCGCTTTCGGGGTCGGTCTGGCGGGGAGTGATGCTGACCTGACGGAATGCCGAGGGGTCAATGACAGGGAAGAAAGTATCGGCCTCGAAGTCCTTATATACCCAAGTGACATACATGCGCGTGACGAACGGCAGCAAGTCGCGGTAGAGGGTGCCGCCGCCGATGAGGAAGGTCTCTTCCTCCCCCTCAATCATCTTGAAGAGTGCGGGGATGGAATGGGCCACCTCGAGGGTGCCCGTGGCCGTGGCAGGAACGTCGAAATGAAATCCCTCGTCGTGCGTAAGGACGATATTGCGGCGCTTGGGCAGGGGCTTCTTGGGAAGGGAGTCGAAGGTGCGGCGCCCCATGATGACGGTGTGGCCGCCGGTGATGGCCTTGAAACGGCGCAGGTCGTCGGAGATGTGCCAAAGGAGGTCGTTGTCGCGCCCGATGGCCATGTTCTGGGCAATGGCGACGATGATGGAGAGGTTCTGTCGGGGTGTGGGTATCATTTGTCTCTAAATATTTGCAAAGACCTGTGGAAGATGCCGTTCATGTAGGCGATGGCGAGGCCATAGTTGCTCACGGGGACGCCGGCGTCGAGGGCGGGCTGCAGACGGGAGGCCAGCTGCTGGCGGGTGATGACACAGCCGCCGCACTGGATGACGAGGGCGTAGTCCTTGATGTTCTCGGGAATGGGCGAGAGGCCGCCAAGGGTTTCGCAATGAAGTTGTTTGCCTGTATACTTGGCCAGAAGGGCGGGAAGTTTGACGCGCCCGATGTCCTCGCAAGTGACGTTGTGCGTGCAGCTCTCGAGCATCAAGACGCGGTCGCCATCTTTGAGGGTGTCGATGGCAGGGGTGCCCTGCACATATTCCTCGAAGAGGCCTTTGGCGCGGGCAAGGACGACGCTGAAGCTGGTCAGCAGCTGGGTGTCGTCGAGGATGTCCTTGACCCTGTGGAAAGCCTGGCTGTCGGTGACGACGAGGCGCGGCGGGTTCTTGAGGGCGGCGAGCGTGCCCTCCAGTTCGTCGGGCTGACATAAGACGGCACGGGCGTGGTTGTCGAGGAGGTCGCGCAGCACCTGCACCTGGGGCAGAATCATGCGTCCCTCAGGGGCTGAAGAATCGATGGGGGTGACGAGCACCACCGTGTCGCCCGCTGCGATGACATCGCCAAGGAGTGACTTGTATCGATAGGAAGTCTCGGGCAGAGCATTGCGTATCAGTTCGATGAGCGGTTCACGGCGCGAGGGGTCCTTGACCGTGAGGGGGAAGACGCGGGTGTTGTAGTCCTCCTCGATGCGCGCGACGAGATGGTTGTCGGGGCTGAGCTTGTCGGCTTGCGATTCCCCGGCGGCGGCAGTCATCGACGAGGGATACCTCCTCCGCATCGAATCGGTTGTTGGTGAAGAGGATGAGGGCAAGGTCGCACTGCGCGAGCATGTCGAGGCTTCGGGCGATGCGCTGGCGTCCCACGGCGCCTTCGTCGTCGATTCCGGCGGTGTCAATCCACACCACAGGGCCAATGCCCGTGATTTCCATGGTTTTGCGGACGGGGTCGGTGGTGGTGCCGGCGAGGTCGGAGACAATGGCTATATCCTGTCCCGTCAGGTAGTTGACGAGGGAGCTTTTGCCGTAGTTGCGGCGGCCGAAGATGCCGACGCGGGGGGTGAGTTCTTTGCCTTTCACTTGTTAAATTGAGAATTGAGAATTGGCCGGTGTCCGGCTGACAATAATTATTGAGAATTAAAATCTAAGGTAAGGGGCGAGCCAGTAGGTGAGGCCGACGCTGAGGATGGAGAATCCTGCGCCGCCAAGGATATCACTGAACCAGTGGCGGTTGTTCCAGACGCGCATACACGCCACACCAGTGGCCACGGTATATCCCGCGATGGCCACGGCAGGATACTCCTCGCCATATTCGCGGCGCAGTATTTCAGCGCCAAGGAATGCTGTGGTTGTATGGCCCGAGGGGAAAGAGGTGCGCTCGTCGGGGTTGTTGGGACGTCCGACGGCACAGAGGTGTTTCAGCGACTGGTTGATAGCAAAGCCCACTATGCAGGAGCCCGCCGTCAGGCAGAAGAGGTCGCGCCACTCATGTTCGCTTTCAAGTCCCACGGCCTTAAGGGCAAAGACCGAACCCAGCGGGACATATTGAACATAGTCGTCGACATGGACGCGCGGCGGGTTGTAGCTCTGCGCCCAGTCGCGGATGGAGCCGTCAATGTTCTGGTGCAGAAAGGGGACGGCCGTGATGACAGACGCCGCCGTGACGAAGGTGCCGGGGACAATGAGACCGACAGGCTTGAACCCGTGGTCGTAGTTGCACATCAGGCTGTCGCGGCCAAAGCCGAGGGAGGAAACCTTCACGGGCTGGAGTCTGAGGCTATCGGTCAACGCCGCAGCATGCACGCCGCCGAGACCCGCCAGCAGCAGAAGGAGGGCTAGCGCTTTCTTGATACTGTTGAGGACGGCGTTGAGTGTGTGACGGGGGCCGGGGCTGAGGGTTTCGGGTTCTATATAGAGAAGTGTGCGGCGCAGTTCTTCGAGGAGTTCAGGGTAATGGCGGCAGAGGGTCCACGCCATCTTGCCACAGAGGGAACGGATGCCTGCGGGCTCGGTGGGCATGAGAAGGTGGGCGAGGCAGAAGTCGAGCAGGTCGGTGCGCACTTCCTCTTTGGGCCATTCAAGGGTGACGAGCAGGTTGAGTGTCAAGCGCCTCAGCGTGGTATCCTGGGTGGAGAGGAGCAGCGTGACCAATGAGTCCCGGTAAGGCTCGAGGACTGGGCCAGCCGGGTCGGGCAAGTGGGTCAACGCCCAGGCGGCATTGCCGGCGGCACGCATCGACGACAGCCCCGATTCCGGGCCAGCCGACAGCATGGCGTCAAAAAGGGCGCCACGCACGTCAGTGTCGACCTGCGCCAGAGAAGCCAGGCTTCGGATGTCGGTAATACTCAGGCGGCTGCCCAAATCCATAGGAAGATTCATGGATGCAAAGATACACAAAATCTCGGGAATAACAATAAAAAGGGCTTTCCGTCGTTATCACAAGACATGAAACCACAAAGAAACATACGTCTGTCCACCCAGGACGATGTGCCGCAAATGCTGGCCATGATATCCCACTCGCGGGGCTTGATGCGGGCGGCAGGCAACACCGTGCAGTGGCCCGTGGGCTACCCTGGCGAAGAGGACCTGCGCCGCGACATCGAAAAGGGATACAGCCATATCATCGAAGACAACGGCCGTCCCGTGGGCACGTTTGCCCTTGTGCACGGCATTGAGCCCACCTATGGCTATATCGCTGGCGGCCAGTGGCTCGACGACACCACCCCCTATGCCACCATCCACCGCCTGGCATGCGCCGAGGGGGTGCACGGAATCGGACGCACCTGCTTCGAGTGGTGCCTCGACAAGGCCGCCTCGCTGCGCGCCGACACCCACGAGACCAACGCCCTCATGCGGCATATCGTGGGAGCCTACGGTTTCACCTACTGCGGCATCGTCTACATGGACGACGGCTCGCCCCGGCTGGCATTCCAACGGATGCTCTACCCCATGGTGAAACCTGAATTGAAAGCCTATGCCGAGCAGTGCCTGCTTCCGCGCTACGACCATTTCGATGCCGCCCACCAACGCGACCACATCGAGCGTGTCATGGCCCAGAGCATGGAGCTGGCCGGACACTATCCCGAGTTGAACCGCGACATGGTCTACACCATCGCCGTCTATCACGACCTCGGAATCTGCGAGGGACGCGAGCGCCACCACCTCGTGTCGGGCGAGATTGTACGTGCCGACAAAGAGCTACAGCGTTGGTTCTCGCCCGAGGAGATAGAGACTATAGCCCAGGCTGTGGAAGACCACCGCGCCTCGTCCGACCACGACCCACGAAGCCTCTATGGACGCATCGTCGCCGAAGCCGACCGCGACATCGAGCCCCTCACCATCGTGCGCCGCACGGTACAGTACGGCCTCGACCACTACCCTACCCTCTCGCGCGAAGGGCATTGGCAGCGCACCCTCCAGCACCTCGAAGAGAAATACGCCCCTGGCGGATACCTCAAACTCTACATCCCCGAGTCGCGCAACGCCGCGCAGATGAAGAAACTGCACGCCCTCATCGCCGACCGCCCCCGCCTAAAAGAAATTTTCAATTCTCAATTTTCAATTCTCAATTCCCAATGAACACCGTCCTTATCATCCTTGCCGTCCTCCTTGCCCTGGCGGGCATTGTAGGCGCCTTTGTCCCCGGGCTTCCCGGACCTCCCCTCGGCTGGGTGGCCCTGCTGCTCATGCACCTCTCCGCTGCCGCCGACTACAGCCCTTGGATGCTGGGAGGCTTTGCAGCCGCGGCCATCGTCATCACAGTCCTCGACTATGTCGTCCCTGCCATGAGCACCAAGCGTTTCGGCGGGAGCAAGGCAGGCATCTGGGGTTGCAATATTGGCATTGTCATTGGCATCATAGGACTTCCCTTCGGACCTCAAGGACTGCTGGGTGTCATCTGCTGGCCTTTCGTGGGTGCCCTTGTGGGCGAACTGATCGGGGGCAAAGAGGCCAAAGATGCCTTCCGTGCCGCCTGGGGCGCCTTCGTGGGATTTCTGACGGGCACAGGACTGAAACTCGTCTACGGCATCATCGTCGCCATCATCGTGGGGCGCGACCTCTTCGTGTAAAAAAAGGGGCGAAAGTTGGAAACTATAAAGTATTTTCGTATCTTTGCATACTCATCAAGACAACACATACTAACAATAACACTCAAAACAACAACGACATGAGCAAAGTCCTCGATACCCTTAGCGTGGTGAAAACCGCGAAATTCTGGCGCGAGCTGGTCATTATGACCCTCGGAATGATGATCTGCGCCGCCGCCGTCTACTACTTCCTGGTGCCCAGCAAACTCATCATCGGCACCATCTCGGGTCTCTCCATCGTGCTGGCCAACATCTTCACTGGTGGCCAGGGCATTTCCATCTGGATTATGGCCATCAACGCCGTCCTCCTCATCCTGGCGTGGCTGCTCATCGGCCACGAATTTGGAGCCAAGACGGTCTATACCGCCATGATTCTCGGTCCGTTGACCGACGTGTGGGACGCCATCCTCCCCTGGCAGCGGATTGCCAACGAGAACCTCACCACCGGCTCCCCCTCCGTCATGGGCGACCCGTGGCTCGACCTCTGCTGCTTCGTGCTGCTGCTCTCCGCCTCCCAGGCCTTGATGTTCAGCATCAACGCCTCGACGGGCGGCCTCGACATCCTGGCCAAGATTGTCAACAAGTACCTCCACTTCGACATCGGAGCATCTGTCTCCATCGCAGGTGCCGTCATCTGCTGCACAGCATTCTTCATCAACGACTTCCGCATGGTGGTCATCGGCCTTATCGGCACCTGGATCAACGGCTTGGTGGTCGACTACTTCACCGCCACGCTCAACAATCGCAAACGCGTCTGCATCGTCTCGAAGGATTACGACCGCATTCGCCGCTATATCATTGACGATTTGAAGCGCGGCTGCACCCTCTACGAGGTCATCGGTGGCTACTCCAACGAGAAGTCCATCGAACTCGAAGTGCTCCTCACCAAAGACGAATTCAGCAAACTCCTCGCCTACCTCAAGGACAACGAGATTTCCGCCTTCACCACCGCCGGCAACGTCAGCGAGGTCTACGGCCTCTGGACCAAGCACAGCAAAAAGAAAGCCCTCAAGTCCGAAGCCGAAAGCCGGTAGGTGTGGCGGGTGACTACAAGGGTTGCACTCGGCCCACAAAAGACCGCTCGGCAGACCCAAGTCGACCCATTTCACGGTGGAACTCCCGCTGGAACCGCCGCTTTCTTTCTCGAAAGAGCACAGTACCGCACTCAGCATGACAGCCATGGCCATGACGAGAATACTAGCTCTTTTCATTGTGTCAGTGTTTCAGGTTTATAGATGTGTTGATGAATCTTATTCCCCTGCGATCTGGATGAAGGACTTGACGGGGGCGATGGAGTTGATGCGGCCGTGGTCGTAGAGGTCGGGGAACTCGACGAGGAAGATGAATTCTTTGACCTTGACTTTGTACTCCTTGCCGTCGACACCCCCGCCCACAAGAACGCTAGCACCACTTTTGCATTGAAGGCCACATATAAAATGATTGAATTAATGAGCGGCGATTAAAAATGCTTGTCCTCTATGAATGCCACCGGCATCCCTCATATCGTATTCTCGTCTATATGTATGGTGTTATAACGTATTCTTTGTTTGGGGGATTGTGCATTCTCTTTGCCTTCATAACGGACCACACCTGCCACTGTGATTCTCACTCCGATGCACGCATCAACCTACTGATTCAATGTATAATAACCTCCATTCTTGTCTGAACCACGATACTCAATAAAGCCTTTCTTTCTCAAGATAGTCAGTTGCTGCTTTATAGTTGACGCTGATTTACCTCTTAATTCTGCCACCTGCTTAATTTTTATTCCTGGATTCTTAAGAACTACTAGATAGATTTCCTTAAGAACACCACTAAGACCATTTACAGGACTATTTACAGGACTACTTACAGGACTAATTAATTGACCATTTAATTCGCCACTCACATACGGCGTAATCGGGGTCTTGAACCTAATCGTCAGGCAAACAAAGTTGGGCACAAAGTCAAATACCGGCTCGGGCATACCGGCGGCCTTGCAAAGGTCGTAGATGTCGGGAATACCTCTGCCCCAGCCTTCCATCTCGCCACCCTTGAACAATGCCGTGGCAATCTTCTCGTTCACAGGCTCCGAATGCGGACGCTTCAGGAAGTCTTTGGGCTCCGTCCCAGGAGGAAATGCCCCGGGGTTCATGAATTCCACTCTGTCGTCAAATATGTTCACACTTGGCACCCTCGACGCGCACCACCATACAAGGCCGTTCACGCCTGTCCTCTCGGAATGCCACGGGCATTCCTCATATCGTATTCTCGTCTATATGCATGGTGTTATAACGATTTCTATGTTTTAGGTATTGCGTGCCTTATATCTGCCCTTCGTTTGGGACTGGTGCCAGTCCTCCTGTTACCTCTAGTTCATTCATAATGAACGTCTCTCCATTGGATTCTCCTCCTTCCCAATTACTAGAAGGATTATTATCATTAGGAGAGGTGTTGCGAATAGGCTCAACAATACCCACAGCACGACATTCCTATTGCGTTTTTTTGCCATTACTGCAACAAGTACATATAGCCCAACATATATACCGATGAATACAAGCAGAAAAACGAGCATCACGATGAGAACACCCCCATAGCTACTGTCGCGGGGAAGAGGGCTACCTGCATCATCGTAATCGTATGTATCATAATAATCTTCAGAATCAGCCACCCCACTCTTTTCCACATTGTAGTCTTTGAGTTGGAAATTGATTTTGAATGCAGGATTTCCAAATTCATCTTTAGTCTTATAGTAATGGTATTGCCGACTATGTTCATAGGCAGGAAGATCCAACTTTTTCGTTTTCCCGGGATCAATTCTCACTTCCCTTTCAAATACCTCATAATCCAATTCGTTGCCAGACATATCGAGGTAGGTGAGTTGAAAAACGATGTCGTGGATTACATCACTTGTGTTGTTTTTCAATGCGATTGTTCCTTTGTAATCCAACCACGATTGCTCGTAGGAAACCATTGTGACGTCATTCTTCAGATTCTTGTTCTCTGCGATTGCAGGGACAAGAAAAGAAATGAAAAATAGTGTAATGATGAACTTTTTTGTTGCCATGATTATTACTGTTTGTTGTTTTTACAAGTATTCAATTAAGGTTTAAGGGTAAGGGAGACTTCTCCCTGGGAAAAATCTTCGCGAAATCTTTCCCATATTTCTGCATTCTGTTTGTTTATTGCCGATTGCTGCAGATTGCTCATCTCAGTCATTGGCAGGAATGTGGTGTAAATAAAACATGCGGCTTCCACGTTATCGTTCTCTCTGATTCCATTGCTGTCAATGTCTCCCTGCATGCCATATTTTGCAAAACAGAACCCATCTCTGATTTTGAAAGCATAATTATTATCCCCATGAGCGTCGGTATTTTTATTGATTTCTTCTGTAACCCCTATCGGTGTTGGAACCCTATTCCGCGCCAGGAAGGTTGATGCAATTTCGTTTGCCGTAAGATTGCTTTTTTTTAGAAAGCGCTCATTATATCTTTGAAGGAAATGACTGGTGTAAACATGCAATTGTCGCAGTAACATCAATTGACTCGTGTCAGTATGCTTGTATGGAGACGCTCCCCACTTGACCACAAACCGTTTTGTGTCATCAAAAATGTAGAAAAAAGACCCCACAATAGGCTTATTTGCCATGGATGAGGTCTCTGCATAGTAGTAGATTATGTAGTGATTATTGGTCGCGGGAATGGTATACTCATAGCACTTGCAGTTGGGAAACCTTCTTTCTGTTGTGAACGCCTTTATGGCTCGCGGCAAGTATTTTTCCTTACAGATGTCCACTTTTTTCTTGTCTTCCGCAAGGTTGTCATACTTCTCCTTATATGTCATCGAAAGTGTAATCATAGAGTTGTTCTTTACGCGCCAGTTACAATAATCGGAACAGTCTGTCTCCCTTATCCATCGGTTTCCATTTTATTTGTTTTATTTCTTAGAACATTAAATCTTTGTTACAATTATCTACCCCACCTTCAAATGCTCATACAACTTTAGCCTCAGCACCTCGCCATTTGCGAACTCAAACTGGAACTTCTTGCGATTGAACCTCGGATTGTTCTTGTGGATAATGCGGTGGTAGTTGGGGCTGATGATAATGATGTTCGTAGAGTCGTTGTTCTGAGAATGGGTGAAGTAGTCGATGTGATGGGCCTCGACAACGCTGCCGCCATACTTGTCGCCAACCTTCTCGCCACTAATCTCGTCGCGATAATCGTAAAACCGCTTCAAGGTCTGGATGATGCTGCGGTCAATACGACGATACTTCACCAGCCGCTGCTTCTCCTCAATCGAAGCCGTCTTGTCGGCCATGAAAAAGCGATCGTCATCACTCTGCTCGTAAACCTCCTCGGGAATGGCGCTCAGCATATGGGCCAACTGCTGATAGTCAAAGCTGGAGCAACACTCCATACAGAGCACGTCGGGCGACGAGGTCAGGTAGAGCCGGATGTACTCCTGCATGTCGTCGGGCAACGGAATCTGCCGCTTACTCCTGCCCAGTTCCTGCTTCTGTGCAAATAGGTACGCATAGCTCTTATGGAACACGGCCCGCAGCTTGACGGCCAACGGCGACTGGCGACTATAGCGAATCTGGATGACGTCCTTATGTCCCGCCCACTTGCTCTGCACAAAGTTCTGGTTCTTCAGTTTCGCGTCGTAGAACTCGCCGTCAATCATTATCTTGATATCCTTGCTCTGCCCATGCGTCAAGATGGATTCATCCCACGTCCTGAACAGCGAGCACACCGACACTGGAATGGTCATCCCGTCGTTCAGCAACGACCAGTCCACCATCTTCTGCAATATGAATCCATTGTCGTAATCCATCGTGTTCTTGTCTTTTATCATTCACACCTCCATTTTCTCTGGCATCAGAAGTTCCTATTAATTTTGCGTTGCAAAATTACGATTTTTCCACGACATAAACAAATACCACCACGCAATTGGCGTAATATCAATTGCTTTTCGGGAGGAATGGAGTGGTTTCGCGGCTGTATTTGGGCGGTGGTGGACGCCGTTTGGGGCAATTTCGAGGCATCCCGATGGAGCTTTGACGGGGGTATGGGACGCATACCGGGGGCTGCTCGCAGCGTTTTTTTTTCAGCGGTGCTGACTCGGTGCGTAAACTTTGTTTCAACGGTGCTCGCGACCTTCGGCTTGCGTCCCCGGCCATGTTCTTCCGCCCTGGCAGGGCTTGGGTGAGCGAGTGAGATATTTTTTTTGATATATCAAAGAAAATGTGTATCTTTGCATCGTTATTGTTCAATAATGTCTGTTGTTCAATAATTTTGAACACAATTGATTAAATGAACAAAACTAATGTGATAAACCTTGAAAACCATGATGCAAAAGGCAGAATTTCAGATTATTTTCAGGCTGCTTCAGGATAAGGCAAAGGCCAATTTGAACTACCGGCAGCTGGCGGCGGAGGCGGGCACCTCTATCGGTTCGGTACATAACACCATGCAGAGCCTGATGGAGAAGGGCTACATCTTAGAGGACGGCAAGAAACGCCTGCTGCGGAAACGGTCGGCGCTCCTCGACCGATGGGCACGTGCCTACGCCGACGGACTCAAAGAACGATATCTTATTGCCCGCTTCACATTTCTTACCCCTGGGGTCAAGGAACAGTGGCGCGATATCCGTTTGCCCGAAACGGTCAGTTGGGGAGGGGAACCCGCAGCGGCGTTGCTGGATGACTATCTGCAGCCGGAACGCTGGGATATCTATGTGACTGACAACGCCAATGCGCTGATAGCTACTGGACGGATGATCCCGAAGGCCGACGGCGAGATATACGTTTACCGCAAGTTCTGGGACGAGGCAGGCACTCCGCCCATGGTGGTGTATGCCGACCTGCTGGCTATAGACAACGACCGCTGCCGCGAAGCGACTGCTAGGATTGTAAAGATTATTGGTTAAAGGTTATAGGTTATAGAAATATGGAGTATTCTATAAAGAAAGAGGCGTTGCAGAACGACTTGCTGGTGGAGACGTTGCAGGCGCTGTCGGAGTGCTATGCAGCACTCGGAGAGGAGGTGTATGTGGTGGGGGCTGCCGCGCGCGATATCGCCATGAGGTTGCTGAATGTCGGCGACACTCCCCGACGCACTCTCGACCTCGATGTGGCGGTAGCGCTAGACGATTGGAACCAGTACGAGCGACTCTCGCAACTGCTGCTGCGGAACCATTTCGTCAAAGCTCCCGAGCTACAACGCTTCTACTTTGTGGGGCCGCAAGAGAAGAACCAATACGAGGTGGATATTGTACCATTTGGGGAGGTGGAGCACAACGGAATGATTGCCTGGCCACCAGAAGGGTCGCCTGTGATGTCGGTGCGTTGCTTTTCAGAGGTGATGAACCATGCCAACAAGGTGACGGTAGAGGGGGAATTTTCGTTTCGTTTGGCATCGCTCAGCGGCCAGTTTTTGCTGAAATTGGACACCTGGAGCGACCGCCACTTCAAGACCCGGAAGGATGCGTCGGATATGGTTTATTTCCTGCAAAACGTATATGTGGCATACGCCCTCACGCGCGAGGGCCTTCCGCGGGAAGTCGACGTGGAGGCAAGGACATTCGACATCACCGTGGCTGGTGCCGAATGGATTGCCGCCGACCTGCGGACAATACTCTCTCCCCACAACCGACAATACTATGCCGCGATGTTGCAAGAGGAGGTGGACAAGGAAGATGAGAGCCTCCTGCTGAACGACCTGCTCGATGTGTCGGACAGCCGGAATTATGCTCTCTTCCGTCGAGCACTAACCCGTATCTCACAAATACTTGAGTCATGAAAATACAGTTTGTCAGCGACCTACATCTTGAGTTCAACGAGAACCGGCTATATCTGGCGAAGAATCCGCTGCCAGTGGCGGGAGATGTGCTGCTTATTGCGGGCGACACCGCCTATCTCGACAAGCCAGAGTCGGGAGAGAGCAGCTATTGCCAATACGGCTTCTGGGATTGGGCCTCGGAGAACTATGAGAGGGTGATTGTATGTCTGGGGAACCATGAGTTCTACGGCTACTACGACCTCGCCACGATGCCCGATGGGTACCGTCTGGATATCCGCCACAACGTCGCCTCCTACTATAACGATGTGGTGCATCTGGATGGCGTGGACGTGATTGTCTCTACCTTATGGTCGCATATCGAACCCTACGATGCCTATCTGACAGAACGCGGGGTGAGCGACTTCTACAGGATAAAGTACAACGGACATCGGCTTTCGTCCGACGACTTCAATGCAGAGCATAATCACTGCCTGGCCTTTGTGAAACAGGCTGTAGCGGAGAGCAAGGCGGAGAAGAAGATTGTCCTCACGCATCATGTTCCCACACAGCTCTGCACGGCTGCGGATTTCCTCGGGAGCCATATCAATGGGGCCTTCACCGTGGAGTTGGGAGACTACATTGCCGATTCGGGTATCGACTATTGGATTTATGGCCACTCGCACCGCAATATCGATGCCCAAATTGGCGACACCCGTATCCTGTCCAACCAGCTGGGATACATTTCCCACGGCGAGCATTTGCGGAACGGTTTCAAGCCAAGGAAATGGGTATTGTAGCCTACGCCATTGATAGGCGTGTGGAACGCATACCGGGGGCTTGCACGCAAAAAAAAATCCCTCCGCAGGAGGGTGAGGTTCTGCGGAGGGGTTGTGGTGGAATAGTTATGCCCTATTTAATAGGGGTTTTCGCCTGTGCGGTCGAGTTTGAGGAAGCCCACTTGCGGCCTTCTCTGACGGCGGCATAACCTTCGTGGAAGAATCGTTTATTCCACCCAATCCACATGGCCTTCGTAGGTGCCGTCGGACTTGACCTCGTAGCGCTGGGCCTCCTTGTATTCGTGTCCGTTGTGGGGCTTGATGCCGACTTTGTGGATATTGCGGTTTTCAACGAGATTGACTTTCCTGCCGTTGGTGGCGTAGCAGGCACCGTTGATGGAGAAGGTGCCGACGAAGTTGAACTTGGCATCCTGCTCGACCCCGCTGAGGTCGGCCTTGGGGGTCAGCCTATAACGGAATCCGTACCAGGAGGGGAAGGTGGTGCCGGTGACGGTCTTCTCGAAGGTCAGATGGTCGGGGGCAATCTCCGTGGAGGACTGAATCTGGCCGTCGGCATCGTAGTAGTCGATGGTGAGGTCGTAGCCCTCGCTCAGAGCACCAATGGTCGCGGTGTCGAGCGCGAGCTTGTAGGTCATCTCGACGCGCTCGGCCACGAAGGTGTCGTCACCTCCATTGCCACCGTTATTCGTGTTGTTTTCTTTTTTGCAGCCGACGAAAAGCACCGCGACGGCCACCATTGCCAAAAATACTCTTTTCATTGTGATTGGGGGTTAATATTGATATGTTGATACGTTGTTTTCTATTCCCCTTCGATTTGGATGAAGGACTTGACGGGGGCGATGGAGTTGATCCGGGTGTGGTCGTAGAGGTCGGGGAACTCGACGAGGAAGATGAACTCCTTGACCTTGACTTTGTACTCCTTGCCGTCGACGGTGACGCGCTGGCGGTTGAGGTCTTCGGCGATGCCGCAGGCGGTGCCGCCGGTGGCGAGGATGTCGTCGAAGAAGGTGAGGTCGAAGGTGTCGCCCTCGGGGACGCCGGCGGCGATGTCGCTGAGGCGGTAGTAGACATGGTCGGCGCCGTATTCCTTCATGATCTCCACGTCGTGGAGGTCGCCCTCGGAGAAGGGCAGCTTGCCTTTCTTGCGGATGGGGATGACGTTGCGCACCAGCTTGGACTGCGTCAGCAGCGGGGCGGCGAAGAAGAATCCGCGGGCCTCGATGGTGGCGACGTTGGGGCAATGGGTGGCAGCGTCGATGTCGGCAATGAGCTGATTGAAAGCCTCCTTGTGCTGGAGGAAGGGGATGATGTCGATGAAATCGATGCCCGGTTTGGGGAAGTCGGGGTAATGGTTGATGATGTCGATGTATTTCATTGCTTGAATGTGTAAATGCGTAAATGTGTGAGTGATTATATTGCCCAGAGGAGGAGGCCGCCGCAGATGATGACGCCGGTGATGAAGAGGTCTATCAGGCAGTAGCCCATGATGTCTTTGGCGTTGAGGTTGGCGATGGCCAGGGCGGGGATGGCCCAGAAGGGCTGGATGAGGTTGGTCCAGGCGTCGCCCCAGGCAATGGCGGTGCCCGTGAGGCCAGGGTCAACGCCGAGGTTGGCGCCGGCGGCGAACATGATGGGTGCCTGGATGGCCCAATGGCCTCCGCCCGAGGGGACAAACATGTTGAGCACCGCAGCACAGAGGAAGGTGAGCAACGGGTAGGTCAAGGGGGTGGAGACGGAGATACAGGCGTTGCTGATGACGGTGCCGAAGCAGATGCCGCTGGCGCCTACACCCGTGATGATGCCCATGATGCCGGCATAGAAGGGGAACTGCAGGATGATGCCCGCCGCGCCCGTAGCGGCCTTGGTGAAGGCACGCACGTAGGCCAGAGGCGTACCATGCAGCAGCACGCCGAGGAAGAGGAAGAGCATGATGACGCTCCCGAGGTCGAAAGAACCACCGCGGAAGCCCAGTCGCAGCACCAGATACCCCATACCGATGAGGGCGACAATCCACGCCAGAATACGGGAGTTTTCCATCTTTTGGGCAGGTGTGGCAGTTGAAAGTTTAGAGTCGAAAGTTGAAATGGGAGGGTCTTCGGCCAACAGGGCGGGGTCGACGGTGAAGACGTCCTTCTTGGGGTGCATGAGGGTGTTGGTGACGACGATGGCGACGATGACCAGCGCCACGGTGAGGAGGTTGTGCCAGTCGAAGATGGTGGCCGAAACAGGCACAGGCTCAGTCAGTATGCCATTGGTGGCAGTGGTGAGGGCCTCGCCCGGGGTGGCCATGGTGAGGGGGATGGAGCCCGAGAGGCCGGCATGCCACACCACGAAGCCGCTGTAGGCCGAGGCAATGAGGAGACGGTAGTCCACGCCCTGCACACGACGGGCTATCTCCTTGGCGAAGATGACACCCACGATGAGTCCGAAGCCCCAGTTGAGCCAGCAGGCCACGGCCGAGACTCCTGTCACCAGCGCGATGGCGGCGGCAGGCGTCCTGGGGATGGAGGCCAGGGCGCTGATGCCCTTCTTGACGGCCGGGGCGGCGGCAAGGGTCGAACCGCACACCAGCACCAGAGCCATCTGCATGGCGAAGGCCAGCAGGTTCCACACTCCCCCACCCCAGTGTTCCATCACCTCGATGGGTGTCTGGTGGCAGATGGGCATGGCGAGCACCGCCGCCACGAGGGTGAGGATGATGGCGAAGACGAAAGGCTCCGGGAGCCACCGCTGGACGAGTTTGACGCAGAACTTAATCATATCACTTTTGACACACTCCTCCGCCCGTTGGGCACCTCCCCTAACTTAGGGGAGGAGTGGGCGAAGCCGGTTAATTATTATTGTTCAAGCCCCAGGAGTTGCATGATTTTGCGGGCGATGTCGGTGTTCTGCTGGATGCCGGAGAAGAGTTCCGCCCCAGGGCCGTAGGCGAAGACGGGGACCATCACGCCGCTGTGGCTGCCGGTGGAGAAATGCATCTTGGTGTTGGTGCCCTTGGCGATGTCGCCGTCGAGGAGGGAAAGTCCGCCGGTCTCATGGTCGGCTGTGACCACCACGAGGGTGTTGCCGTCTTTCGCGGCGAAATCCAGCACACTGTGGAGAACCGTCTCAAAGTCGGCCATCTCGGCAGCCAGATAGGCGGTGTCGTTGTTATGGCCTGCCCAGTCGATCTGCGAGCCTTCAATCATCAGCACGAAACCCTTCGTGTTGGGGAGAATCCGCAGGGCCGTCTGCACGCCCCTGAGCAGCATGTCGCCGCGGGCGGGTTCGGTCTTGGGGTCGCCGTTGGAGAGGAGGGCGCAGAGCGGGAGTTTTTCGACACCACCGAGATCGGCGGTGTCAAAAAGCAGGGTATAGCCCTTCTGGCGGAGGGTGTCGAGGGGCGCCTTGCCGTCCTTGCGGTTCACCGGCAGGAAATGGTTGAGGTCGCCGCCTATCATGACGTCGAAGCCGCATCTGGCCATCTGCATGCTGATGGTGTCGAACTCCTTGCGGTAGGAGGCGTGGGCATAGGTCGAGGCCGGGGTGGCGTCGAGCACGCTGCTGGTGACCACGAAGCCCGCCTTCATTCCCTTCTCCTCCTTGGCACGGGTGAGGAACGAGGGGTACCACTCGCCGTGGGGGCCGAAGGCGATATGCTTGTTCTCGACCTTGTGGCCTGTCATCAGGGCCGTGCCGCCGGCGCCGGAGTCGGTGGTGTACTTGTTGTAGGAATAGGTGCGGGAGAATCCCGTGATGGGGAATCGGAGGAATGCGCTCCCGTCGCCTTGTGCCACGACGCTGCTGTAGACTTGTGCCACTCCCATGCCGTCGCCCACGATGAGGATGACATTCTGGGGCTGCGACGGCTGCGCCGCGGCGACCCACGGAATCACTGCCATGAGCAGGAATAACTTGATAGCTTTCATACCTTTCTTTTCTTTTTCAGCTTCTTGCATTGTATTTGTTATGTACCTTCTTGTAAGTTTGCGTTTTGCGCCTGACAGTCAGTTTGTGCCGCACCATCGGGTGTCCAAGATGTGTAGCGCCATAGCGTTATTGTTTAATAGTTTATATGGCCAATGGATGCCGCATACCACTCTGAACAGGCGGTGCAAAGGTACGTTTTTTTTTCCTTTGACAGGGATTTTTTAACCATTATCTTTTCAACTAATGTTGAAAACCGTCCTCAGAGCAGTGGGAGAATGCGGCTTTCGAAGAGGTCGCGACGGACGAGGCGGTAGTGGGGACGGTAGACCTCGCCGAAGTGTCGGCTGTGATGCCATACATACTGGCCTTCAGCCAGTAGCGAGTCTATCTCGGCCGCCTCCTTCTCATAGTCGTCGGGGCGTGGGTCGAGGGCGTCGGCCGCGGCTTTCAGTTCCTGCCAGCGGGCCACCCATTCCTCCTGTGTCAGGGGAGCTGGGGTGGCGGCACTCGTCATCAACAGCTCCACCAGCAGATCGCACGGTACAAGCCCCTCTGCCACGGCATGGAGGTCGACGCGCACATAGTGGCTGTCGGGCAGGGTATACTCATAGAGGGAATAGTCGCGGTCGTCGGGGCCCAGCTCCTCCATCTCGCTCTCTATGTAGTTGATGCAAGCCTGCGTGTCGCTGATGAGGTGCGCCACGCCGAAGACGTTCTGGAAGCACGACTTGTAGATGTCCTGCAGGTGCGCCTCGGGGTAAGTCGCCATATACTGCGCCAGTGCCTCGCGGTCGCCCTTCTCGGGCCCGCCGCCCTTCGTCGTGCAGCCCGCCAGCAGCACCGCCGCCATGATAGTCAATAATAGTTGTTTCATGATAGTCTATATGCAAAGTCAGGAGGACACCGGCCTGCGTTTCAAGGGAGCTGTGGAGTACACCTTGTCGGGGTGGTCTGTCATTTTGACAATCCGTTTCTCAACGGCACCAATATCGAACACATAGCCCAACATGCGTATCTCAGGTATCAGCAGATTGTCTATGTCTCCGAAATAGATTATTGCCTTGTCTGCCATGATTGGGTCATAGGCAGGATAACGCCTCAATAAGAGGCTTTTAATCTCGTTGTAAGAGTACCGCATGGAGAGGAACGCCACGTCGACAAAATCCTTGGGACGCTTGCCAGAGTTGATGATGGCATGCATCTTCATGGCGGTAATATCGGCCAATGAGGCAAGCCGCACCCCATCTTCCTGCACGGCTTCCTCAAGCCATGGGAAAGGATGGTAGATGATGTCAATCTTCACACCATCGATAAAGCCAATCAATGTGTTTTCGGCAATGACCGAGGGGACAAGCCCATATTTCCCGATGACCAGCATTTGCACCGCCATCATATCCATCAACTCCACGCTGAACAAGTCCAAGTCGTCACTTTCCCTGTGTCCGATTTGCAACGACAGGGCAGTACCTCCAACCAATCGGGTAGAGGCCAGCAGCGGCTCGGCCTGTAGCCGTTTCAGCAGTTCAAGTGTTGTTGTCTTGACAGTGCCTGTTTGTAGCATTTTGTGTCAGTCTTATCAATATTCAGTGCACGGCACATGAAGTCCAACTCGCGTGGTGTGAGGTCGACAGCCTCGTCGCGAGCAATCTTGCGGAATCCACGGATGCCGCCATAAAGATCGAAGGCCGCATACCAGTCGAAAATGCGTCCCATCTTGATGACCCTTTCGACCACCACACGGCGGTATTTCTGCCAGTCGAATCCGTCCAAGGCATACTCCCACAGCAGCCCGCGGTTTATTTGGTGCTTCCCCTTTTCTTCTGAGTATGTCTGGAATATCTTCATTTCTTGACGAATTGTTTTTACCGTTAACGCCAGTTTCTTGCTTTTATTGTGCGCTGTTGTTTGATTTTTTGCAACGCTGTTCTGTTCGATGGACGAGGAGGATACTCATCTCGTAGAGGAGGTAGATGGGGAGGGCGACGAGGGCGAGGGTGAAGGCGTCGCCGGTGGGGGTGATGACGGCGGCGAGGATGAGGATGACGACGACGGCGTGCTTCCTGTAGCGGCGCATCCTGGCGGCCTTCAGGAGGCTCATCTTGCCCAAGAGCCAACTGAGGACGGGCAACTCGAACAGGACACCCATGACGAGGCTGAGGGTCAGCAGCATGCCGATGTACGACGAGAGGGCAATCTGGTTGGGGACGGAGGCATCGACCTGGTAGGTGCCGAGGAAACGGAAGGCGAAGGGGAAGATGACGAAGTAGTTGAGTGCCACGCCCAAGAGGAACATCACGTAGCCGCCCGCCACGGCGCGCACGGCATAGCGGCGTTCATGGGCATAGAGCCCCGGGGCGACGAAACGGAAGAGGAGGTAGAGGATGTAGGGCGAGACCACCAACACACCTGCCCACAAGGCCATGCGCATGTGGATGACGAACTGCGCCGCCAACTCCGGATTGAAAAGGGCCACCTGCACACCGCCGGGGGTGGCCGGTGCGGCAAGTCGGTCAATCAGACGGTAGGTGATGAAGTCGGGGCGGCTGGGGGCCATGACCACGGCAAAGAGCCAGTCCTTGCATACGAAGGCCGCCACGGCGACGATGGCCGTCGCCGCCAAGGCCCGCAGGATAGTCCCGCGGAGTTCTTCGAGGTGGTCCCAGAAGGTCATTTTTACACACTCCTCAGTCACTTCGTGACAGCTCCCCTAACTTAGGGGAGCAGTGGCTGGCGCGGTTAGTCTTCCTTCTTATCGGTTTTTGAGAGTTCCTCGTCGGGGGCGCCGTTGACGCCGTCTTTGAAGCTCTTTACGCCTTTGCCAAGGCCTTTCATGAGTTCGGGGATCTTCTTGCCGCCGAAGAGGAGGAGGACGACGAGGACGATGACGACAATCTCCCAGGTGCCTAAGAATAACAGTTTCATGGGGTGATGTTTTTTTAGGGGG
>CAJOIV010000039.1 GCA_905234665.1 uncultured Bacteroidales bacterium
GGCTCGAACCGATGTTGACAGGATAGGTGTAGTTGACCAGATAGGGGCCAATGACGTGGTCCGTGTCGGCGCCGGTCATGGTGCCAATCTCGTCTGTGTTGGCTCGCCAGTAGGCGTTGACGCCGATGTTGCCGAAGCCCATGACATACTTGTTGAAGGCGGCTTCGAGGTTGTGGGTGTACGACATCAGCAGGTTGGGGTTGCCGGTGCTGTAGCTGTAGTCGTCGTAGAGCTTGAAACGCATGTAGCTGCTGAGGTCGCCGCTATGCGAGAAGCGGCGGGTGTAGCTGAGGCTGTAGTTCTCGAAGGTCTTGGTTTGGTAGCTGAGGTGGATGCTGGGGATGAGGCCGAGGAAGGTGGTGTCGAGGCGCATCTGGTCGCCCAGCGAGGGGTGCTCAATCATGCCGCTCTTGTTGTTGTCGTCGAAACGGAGGCCCAGCTTGGTGGTGAAGCCGCCCCAGCGTTTCTGGGCAGTGACGTAGGCCTCGGGCTCCAATGTCAATTGCTGCGCCACCTGTGAGCGGTAGGCCATGTTACTCCAATCGCCTCCGTCCAGTTGCTGGTCGCGCGTCTCGTTCTCGTAGTCGTAGCCGCAGGCAAACTCGGCACCGGCCTCGAGGGTGATGTCGTGCTTGAGGGGCAGGGTGTAGTTGACGCCCAGCTCCCCTTCTCCGTTCCACATCTCGCCCACCATGTGGCGGCGGAAGTCGGTGAGCCTCGGGTTGTTGTAGTCGCGCGTCTGGTCGCTGTAGCCGCCGTTGGCCCAGTAGTTGCCGTTGGCGGCGATGCTCAGCTTGCGTCCCGTGGTGTCGTAGCGGTGCTCGTACCAGAGGCCGGCGTAGGCGCCGTGGCTGAAGCCGTTGTTGAGTGTCGTGTCGCGGTAGCCGAGGTCGGTGCGCTCGGGCTGGTACTCGATATAGCCGTAGTTGTTGTAGAACGAGTTCTGGTCCCACCAGGGGAAAGCACCCGCCCAGGCTGAGAGGGTCGTCATGCTGTCTATCTTCCAGTTGGTGTTGAAGCCCAGGTAGCCGCCCTGGTAGGGCATCTTGTTCTTGTTGTCCCACTGCTGGAAGCGGCTGGTGTCGCCATTGGCGTCCAGGAGGGTGGAGGTGCCGTCGGAGGCCATGTCGTGGTTGCCGAGCTGTCCGTTGAGGTAGATGTTGAAGTCCACCTTCTCGTTGGCCCAGACGTAGGAAATCCAGGGCGACAGCGACGGGGTGGTCGCCCCTTTGACACCCACGCAGAGCAGCTCGTTGCGCTTCACCGTCTGGGTGGTGACGATGTTGATGACGCCGCCGGAGGTCGAGTAGCGTGCCGAGGGGTTGGTGATGACCTCGATGCGTTCGATGGCGTTGGCGGGCATCTGCTTGATGTACTGCTTGAGGGCCTCCTCGTTCATGTGGCTGGGGCGGTCGTTGATCCAAATCTCCACGCTGCTCACGCCGCGCAGGGTGATGTTGCCCTCGGCGTCGACCTCCACGCCCGGGGCGTTCTGCAGCGCGTCGCTGGCCGTACCCGTCTGGATGGAGATGTCCTCCTTGGTGTTATACATATTCTTCTCGCCATCCATCAGGTAGAGGGGCTTCTCCGAGACGATTTTCACCTCGTCGAGGGTGGTCCCCGCGTGCATATTGATGACAATCCCCTCGACCGGTGCATTCACCTCCATCGCTTCCAGGTGCTTGTCGTAGCCCACGCAGCTGGCCTGCAGGAGGTAGCTGCCGGGCTGCACGTCGGTGATGGTGAACCGGCCGTCGAGGTCGGTGGCGGCCCCGCGCATGAACACCGTGTCGGTGGCCCGCATCAGGCCGACATTCACAAAGGGCATGGCCTCGCCCGTCTTGTCGTGGTGCACCGTGCCGCTCACCGTCAGCCCTTGCTGTGCCGAGAGGGTTCCCGTCGCCGCCCAAAGGGCCAGAAGGAGTGCAAAAACCTTTCTTTTTCCGTTGCCTTGGAATTGTATCCGTTTCGTTAAGTTGCTCATTTTGTGTTGTTAGTTTGTTGTTTTGCTTAGTGTATTACTCAACTAATACACTGCAAAGGTAATACATTTCTCCGACATACCAAGAAAATTGCCGAAAATTATGATTTTTTAACGTTAGGTTCCCTTGTTCCCTCGCCCTGCCTTCGCCCCAGTTTCGCCGCGCCCTCGGTGCGCCCTGTGTTCTTCGCCGATTTATCTTCGATTGTTCTTCGATTGTTCTTCGTTCTGAAAACGGAATACAATCGAAGAAGAAACGAAGAACAAACGAAGAACAAAACAACCCGCACCGAGGTCGCTCTGGATTGGCGGCAAGGTTCGGGCCGAGGGGTGGGGCGGGTGTATGGAATTATAAGATATAATAGTGCTAAAGAGGCCACCTCCCGGTTGGGGAGACGGCATCCGCTGGCGGGGGGCGTTCCCGATGCTATGGACACGAACTGCGCAGTTACGTGATTTTTTCTTATCTTTGCACATCGGATTGGTCATGGCAATCCATACCTAATGCGCTGAATAGTTGTATACAAACATACAAATCCATCCTCAATGAAAAATGTCATCCGCGCGCTTTGCGCCTTAACTTTACCGCTTATGGTCTGCTGCAACCAGAAAAACACCGTAGACCTTATCGTCTACAATGCCAACGTCTACACCGTCGACGACGCCTTCACGAAGGCCCAGGCCTTTGCCGTCAAGGACGGGAAGTTTGTCGCCGTGGGCGACGACGAGACCATCCTGGGCCAATACGCTGCCCCCGAGATGCTTGACGCCCAGGGCGACGCCGTCTACCCGGGCTTTATGGACGGCCATTGCCACTTCACGGGCTATGGCGAGAACCTCGTCCGCTGGGCCGACCTGAAGGGGTGCGCCTCCTTCGACGAGGTCATCGCGCGCCTCCGGGTGCACGACAGCCTCTACCCCGCCGAGTGGCTGCTGGGCCGTGGCTGGGACCAGAACCTCTGGCCCGGCGCCGCATTCCCCGACAATGCCCGTCTGGCCGAGGCCTTTCCCGGACGGAAGGTGCTGCTGACGCGTGTCGACGGCCATGCGGTGCTGGTCTCCGACGAGGTGCTGACGCTGGCGGGCATCACCCCCGCCACCAGGATGGAGGGCGGCAAGGCCCTCGTCAGCGGCGGACGCTGCACGGGCGTGCTGCTCGACAACCTGGCCGACGCTGCCAAGGCTTTGGTGCCCAAGATGGAGACGGCGCAACGCATCCAGGCGTTGATGAAGGCTCAGGAGAACTGCATGGCCGTGGGCCTGACGAGCGTCACCGACGCGGGGCTCGACATCGCCACCATCGAGCTCATCGACAGCCTGCAGCAGGCGGGCAGCCTCGCCATGCACGTCAACGCCATGGTCAACCCCGACGACTCGACGATGGACCACTTCATGCGGCAGGGCGTTATCGACAAGGAGCGCCTCACCGTCCGCAGCGTCAAGATATATGCCGACGGGGCCCTGGGCTCGCGCGGCGCGAAGCTGCTGCAGCCTTACAGCGACGACCCCGGGAACACGGGGCTGATGCTGGAGAACGACACTTTCTACCGCCATGTATGCCAGAAGGCCTACGACGCTGGCTATCAGGTGTGCTGCCACGCCATCGGCGACGGCGGCGTGCATCATATCCTCGACATCTATGCCGAATACCTCAAAGGGCAGAACGACCTCCGCTGGCGCATCGAGCACTCGCAGGTGGTGGCCGAGAGCGACTTCCGGCGCTATGGCGACTACTCCGTCGTGCCCTCCATCCAGACCACCCACTGCACCTCCGACATGGACTGGGCCGGCGACCGCCTGGGCGGGGACCGCATCCGCAACGCCTATGCCTACCAGCGGCTGCTGCAGCAGAACGGCTGGGTGGTCAACGGTACCGACTTCCCCATCGAGGACATCAGTCCCATCCTCACCTTCTACGCCGCCGTGGCCCGCAAGCACCCCGACGGCACCCCCGCCGAGGGATTCCAGATGGACAACGCCCTCACGCGCGAACAGGCACTGCGCTCCATCACCCTCTGGGTGGCCAGGGGCTGCTTCCTCGAAGGCCGCAAGGGCAGCATCGAGGCGGGCAAGGACGCCGACTTCGTCATCCTCGACCGCGACCTGATGACCGTCGCCGAGAGCGACATACTGAATGCCAAGGTGAAACGCTGCCATATACATTAACCGTCTCCCACCACGGCAGCCCCATGCCACAGCCCGGCACCTTCGACGCCCTCGTCGTCCGCGACGCCACAGAGAACAACCTCAAGCCTGTGTGTACGACAGCCTGTCGCAACAAAAACTTCGCGGCCGTACAATATATCCCGCGAAACAACGTTAAGAGACATTATAATATAGAATAAAACCGATACGCTATGACAGAAAAATCATTCGGCAACAATTACGACCACAACGCCACACTGCGTTTCTTCCGCCGCTGGTGGAAACTGCTCACGGTGGTGGGCGTCGTCGCCTTGGTGGCCTCGCTGGTCATCTCGCTGCTCATCACGCCGCGCTACAAGGCCACAGCCACGCTCTTCCCGACCAACTCGAACAGACTCTCGAAGGCCATCATGGACTACCACTACAGCCTCGACTTCATGGACTACGGCATCGAGCGCGACTGCGAGTACGCCATCCAGATACTCTCGTCCGAGAGCATGCGTCGCGACGTGTGCGAGCGCTTCAACTTGCTGGAGCATTACGGCATCGCGCAGGACCATCCCCACAAGCTCTTTGAACTCAACAAGCAGTACCGGAGCAATGTGCATGTGAAACGCACCGAGTTCCTCGGCGTCGAGGTGTCGGTGATGGATGTCGACCCGCAGTGGGCCGCCGACATCGCCAACTATATCGCCGCCAACTACGACACGGTGTGCCACCGCATCCACCACGACCGCGCCACCGACGCGGCCCGCATCATGCAGGGGGTCTGTGACGACCTGCAGCAGGAAATCCGCGACCTGCAGGACTCCATGCGCGCCCGTCCGCAGTATGCCGCGGGCATGCAGCAGCTGCTGGCCGACAAGTGCAAGGAGCTGGCCGACCTGCAGACCCGTGCCGCGCAGACGCGCGTCGACATGGACCAGGAGGTCAGCTACAAGTTCCTCCTCGACCAGGCCGAGGTGGCCGACAAGAAGGCCTACCCCAAACGTGCCGTCATCGTGCTGCTGGGCACCTTCGGCGCCCTCGTGATGTGCATCCTCCTGCTCCTGCTGCTCGACTACTTTAAGAAAGAAGAGGATGGCGAAAACGGCTCCCGCCCGACTCCTCCCCTAAGTTAGGGGAGGTGCCCCGAAGGGGCGGAGGAGTGTGTCGCCGCCTGCGATTCATACTCCTCAGTCGCTTCGCGACAGCTCCCCTGTCTCAGGGGAGCAGCCAAGAATACAAGAAGACAGAGACGATAACAATGGCAACAATGGTTCAGTGGCTCAGGAAAAACAGGACGGCGGTCATCGCCGTGGCGCTCACGCTGCTTTTCGCCGTGGGCAACGGCATCCTGCTGCTGAAGGACTTCTACTATCTGAGTCTGCTGCCTCTGGCGGGGCTGGTGCTGCTGCTCTTCGTGGTGCGCTTCGAGACGGCACTGCTCTGCATGGCCCTCCTCACGCCCTTCGCCGTCAACATCGCCATCGTGCCCGGCATGGAGCTCTCGATGCCCGTCGAGCCGATGATGATACTCTTCACGCTGATGTTCTTCTTCCGCGTGCTGGCGTCGCGCAGCTACGACCTGCGCCTGCTGCGGCATCCCGTGACGCTCTGCCTCCTGGCTTCGATGCTGTGGATGCTTGTCGCGACCTGCTTCTCGGAACTGCCGTGGGTATCGTTCAAATACTGGCTGGCGCGCCTCTGGTTTGTGGTGCCCTTCTTCTTCGCGGCGGCTCAGATTTTCCGCGACCGCACGCGCATCCGCCAGTTTTTCTGGTGCTACGCCATCGGGCTGATAGCCGTGGTGGCCCTCGCCACCGCCAAGACCGTGGGCAACTTCAGCGACCTGCAGACGCTGCACCGCGTCATGCGCCCCTTCTACAACGACCATACGGCCTACGGCTGTGTCATCGCCCTCTTCCTGCCGGCGGCCTTCTACTTCATCTTCAGCCGCAACAGCCGCGGCTGGAGCCGCCTGTTCTTCCTCGCCATCTTCGCCCTGCTGGTCGTCGGACTCTTCTTCTCCTACTGCCGCGCGGCATGGCTCAGCGTGCTGGGCGCCATCGGCGTCTATTTCCTCATCCACATGGGGATGAAGGTCAAGTGGATGGTGCTGCTCTTCGGGCTGGGGGTGGGGGTCTTCTTCGTCTATCAGAGCGACGTGCTCTACAAGCTCGGCAAGAATCACCAGGACTCCTCCTACGACCTCGCGGGGCAGATCAAGTCCATCTCCAACATCTCGACCGACGCGAGCAACCTGGAACGCCTCAACCGCTGGGCCTCGGCCATCCGCATGTGGAAGGAAGACCCCGTGACAGGCTGCGGCCCCGGCACCTACCAGTTCCTCTATGCAGGCTACCAGCGCAGCTATCAGCTCTCGACCATCAGCACCAACGCGGGCAACCTGGGCAACGCCCACAGCGAGTATATCGGCCCCATGACCGAACAGGGCATCCCGGGTGTGGCCCTCGTGGTGGCCATATTCATGACCACCTTCGCCACGGGCGTGCGTGTCTACCGCACGGCGAAGGACAAGCAGGTGGCCAACACGGCCCTGGCCTTCACCCTCAGTCTGCTGACCTACTACATACACGGCATGTTCAACAACTTCCTCGACACCGACAAACTCTCTGTGCCCTTCTGGGCCTTCACGGCGGTGATTGTGGCGTTGGACGTCTACTCGGAGAAATTGAAAATTGAGAATAGATAATGAGTAAATGTGATAATGTGATAATGTGTAAGTGGGGGCGGCAGCCACTCACACATTTACACGTTTGCACATTCAAGCATTCAAAAAGACTCCTTCTCCTCCTCTTAGTTCTTACTTCTTACTTCTTACCTCTACAGGCGCAGTCCGACAGGCGTGAGCCCGTGTGGCGGCAAGCTGCGGCGCGGTTCTTCGCCACCCCGCACGACAGTGTGGCCAACTATGTCCTCGACATCACCTTCAATACGTTATTCCCCGACGTGAACGACAGCCTCATCGCCGAGGCGAGCCGCCATCTCGGCACGCCCTACCATTATGGTGGCAAGGGACCCAAGACGTTCGACTGTGCAGGGTTTGCGCGTTACATCTATGCCAAGTTCGGCTATAGCCTCCCCGGCGGCAGCATCCCGCAGTCGCGCCTCGGGCGACCCATCAAGGACCGCAGGAAACTGCAGCGCGGCGATCTGGTCTTCTTCCAGGGCCGTTCCGGCCACGGCGGAGTGGGCCACACAGGCATCGTCACCGAGGTCGACACCGTCACGGGTGTCTTCCGTTTCATCCATGCCGCCACCTCCACAGGAGTCATCTACTCCTATTCCACCGAAGAGTACTATGCCCCGCGCTACCTCTGCGCACGGCGTCTCCTGCCCGACAGGCAGAAGTCCGAGCTCCCGCCCCCGCCGAAAAAGCGGAAAAGGAAGTAGGTCTCATCAAAAGATGCCGAGTATCTTCTTCCGTTTCTTGGGGGTGTGCTTGATGAAGAGGGAGCGGCGGTCGATGTTGATGTGGGAGTAACCCTGGTCGGAGAGGTCGATTTCGAATCCCTCCAGAGCATCGAAGGCGATGAAGGCATGATCGAAGGAGTAGGCCTTCAATGTGTCGGAATTGATGGGCCGGGTGATGTTGATTTTGCTGTAGTCACGTGCCAGGATATCGATGTTGTCGGTACGGAGCGTGTCGCCCGGCATGAAACTGACGGAGCCATAATCATTGGTATGGAGGGAAAGGGTTCGGAAAGGGGCAATCCAGAGGGATGCCGAGCCGCTGTCGATGGTCAGCGTGCCGCCGTTGGTCGGGGAGTAGTTGTACGACAGCTTCTCGGGGTTGCGGGATCTGATGTGCGACGTGCTGTCCCGGGAGGTGCTGAGGAACAGGTTTCCATGGCCGTTGACCACGATGTGCTTGATGGGGCCTTCGATAGGAGTGGAGTTGCGCGGGCCCTGCGCTGCAGCGGTCGCCACGGCCATAACGGCTATCAGGAATAGGGTAAAAGTCTTCTTCATGATTATTGTTCTATAAGGTTCATTAGGTCGGATAGTTTCGGGGTGAGGATGATTTCCGTGCGGCGGTTGGCGGCCTTGTTGGCGGCGCTGGTGTTGGGCACGCGGGGGGCGTACTCGCCATGGCCGCAGGCCTCGACGCGGGCGGGGGCGATGGCGGGGCCCTGCTTGAGGAGCAGCTTGACGATGGCCGTGGCGCGCATCACGCTGAGGTCCCAGTTGTCCTTGACGGCGGTACTGCCGTGGTAGGCGTCATTGTCGGTGTGGCCTTCGACCATGATGTTGAGGTCCTTGTTCTCCTCAAGCACCTGCGCCAGCATCTTGATGGCCTCCACGCCTTTGGCCGAGACGGTCCAGCTGCCCGAGGCGAAGAGGAGCTTGTCCTCCATCGAGACGTACACCTTGCCCTCCTTGGCCTCTACGTTGAGCCCCATGTCGGAGAAGCCGACGAGGGCTTTCGTCACGGCGTTGCGTACATTTTCCAGCTCCTTCTCCTTGGCGGCAAGGGCGGCGCGGGTGGCCTCCTCCTGTGCCTCCAGCTGGTTTTGGCGCTCCTGGAGTTGCTGTTCGCGGGTGCGGAAAGCCTCCTCCTTCTCGTTGAGCTCGCGGGTGCGCTGCTCCAGCAGCTGGGTGGTCTTCGAGAGGTCGCGGTTCTTGCCCGTCAGCTGCTGCATGTAGTTCTCCACGGTGGTGTCGTAGTGCAGCTGCAGGGATGCCACGGCGCGGTTGAGGGTGGTCACGGTCTCCTTGCACTTCTGCTGCTCGGCGGCGAGGTCGTTGAGCGTGGTGGTCATGTTCTGGTTCTGGCGCACCAGCTCGGCGTTCTCCTCGCGCAGCTCCTGCAGCTCCTGCTTGGTGACATTGTGGCTCTTGGTGGCCTGGTTGTATTGCGACTGCAGCTTCTCGTACTCCTTCATCGACACGCAGGACGAGAGGAGAAGTAAGAATGTGGAACTAAGAACTAAGAAGGTGGGGGTCTTTTTCATGGGGTGCTTGCTTTTCGTATGTATCAATCGTCTTTGTATAACGCGGTACAATGGACATTATTGTGCGCATCGTGAAAAATATAGTCGATGAAACATCAACTCCTGCACAATAAGACAGGAAAACGCGCGTTATGATTGGACGATGAATCTGAAAAGGACATACAAGAAGCTGCACATCTGGCGGCTGAAGCATATCTCGGAGCAGACGTACCTGCTGCTGCTGAGTGTGCTGGTGGGTGCGTTGAGCGGACTGGCGGGCGTGCTTTTGAAGACCATCGTGCACTGGGCGGGACGTTTCGTCATGGAATTGGGCGACTTCAGCCCCCAGCTCTCGACCTTCAACCTCCAGCTCTTCTTTGCCCCCCTGGTGGGTATCCTGCTCACTATCCTCTTCGTGCGCTATGTGGTGCGCGGCGACATCGGGCACGGCATCCCCTCGGTGCTGCTGGCCATCTCGCGCAACAAGGGGGCGCTCCCGCCGCGCAACATGTACTCCTCGTTGGTGGCTTCCACCCTCACTGTGGCTTTCGGCGGCAGCGTGGGACTCGAGGCCCCCATCGCCTCGTCGGGCAGCGCCATAGGCTCCAATGTGGGCCGTTTCTTCCGCGTCAGCCGCCGCGGCGTGCGCCTGCTGCTGGGCTGTGGCGCGGCGGGTGCCATCGCGGGCATCTTCAAGGCCCCCCTGGCGGGAGTCCTTTTCACCGTCGAGGTGCTCATGTTCGACATGACCATGACCACCGCCGTTCCCCTCCTCATCTCGGCCCTCACGGGCTCGACGGTGGCCTACTTCCTGATGGGCACCGACGTGCAGTTCGTCTTCCGCGTCACCGAGGACTTCCACCTCGGCCAGATACCCTACATCATCGTCCTCGGCATCTTCTGCGCCCTGGCGTCCGTCTATTTCCTGCGCTGCACCGACTGGGTCGAGTCGTGGTTCGCCCGCCGCAGACGGTGGGTGGCCAAATGGCTCGTGGGCGGCGTGTTGCTGGGCGTGATGATATTCCTCTTCCCGCCGCTCTACGGCGAGGGCTATTGGGCCCTCACCGGGCTCCTCAACGGCAAGAGCGACGCCCTCTTTGCGGGCGGCTTCCTCGGGTCGCTACGCGACACCCCCTGGGCGGCCTTGGGCATCCTGCTGGCGCTCATCCTCCTCAAGCCCGTGGCCACGGCCACCACCATCGGCAGTGGCGGCGTGGGCGGCACCTTCGGCCCCTCGCTGGTGCTGGGCGGCCTGTGCGGCTACTTCGTGGCGGCCCTGGGCAACCAGCTGGGACTCCCCCCGCAGTCGACGGCCAACTTCGCCCTCGTGGGCATGGCGGCGGTGATGACGGGCGTGATGCATGCCCCCTTCATGGGGGTCTTCCTCATTGCCGAAATCACGGGCGGCTACGCCCTGATGGTTCCCCTGCTCATCGCGGCGGCAGTCACCTACGTCTGTGTCCAACCCTTCGAGAAACACTCCATCTACGCCCGCAAGCTGGCGCAGCATGGCGACCTCATGACACACAACAAGGACGCCTCGGCGTGGAACCTCATCGACATCCGCAACCTCCTGGAGACCAACTTCGTCTCCGTCAGCGAGGAGGGCACGCTGCGCGATGTCGTCGAGGCCGTCAAGCAATCCAAGCGCAACCTCTTCCCCGTGCTCGACGCCGACCGACATTTCCTGGGCCTCGTGCTCCTCGACGACGTGCGGCAGATCATGTTCTCGCCCGAAAGTTATGACACCGTCACCGTGCGGGCTCTGATGCGCACCTTCCCGCCCGAGGCCATTGTCCATACCAGCACCTCGCTGAGCGAGATTGTCAACCAGTTCCAGCTGGGCAACCGCTACAACCTCATCGTTGTCGACGACGATGGTGTCTTCCAGGGCTTTCTCTCCCGAGCCAACACCTTCTCGGCCTACCAACGTTTCATCTCCGCGTCGTCCGAGGAATGAAGTGCCCGGAAGATGAAAAAAAGAAGAAAAAGGCTCTATATCAAAAAAAAAGTGTATTTTTGCACTTCTGAACGGTCAAGGAAACGAGGCCCTTCACGCCCATAAACAATTATCAATCATAGTATAATAAACATAGGAGGACCAAGCTATAGCAGCACCATTTACCCCTGGAAGTCCCGCAAATGCCGGTAAGGCACGCGGCAAAGGCCCCATGAAAAAGGAGCCTGAGCATTTAGTCAACGACCGTATCAACGTACCGATGGTACGTGTCGTGGGCGAAGGCATGGAGCCGACCATCATGAGCACCAAAGAGGCTCTCGCCAAGGCCTATGCCGAAGGGCTCGACCTGGTGATGATTTCACCCTCGGCCACCCCGCCGGTGTGCAAGATCATCGAGTACCAGAAGTACCTCTACGAGCAGAAGAAACGCGAGAAGGAACGCAAGGCCAACTCGACGAAAGTGGTCATCAAGGAAATCCGTCTCAGCCCGCAGACCGACGACCACGACTTCGAGTTCAAGCTGAACCACGCCAAGCGTTTCCTCAAGGAGGGCAACAAGGTGAAGGTGGATGTCTTCTTCCGCGGCCGCGCCATCGTCTACAAGGAGCAGGGCGAGACCCAGCTGCTGAAGTTCGCCGAGGCGCTGATGGACTACGGCAAGCCCGAGTCGATGCCCCGCCTCGAGGGCAAGCGGATGCTCATCATCATCTCGCCCAAGAAATAGAAAAACCAAGTGTAACGCAACAATATAGTCTAACTTAAAAAACAGTAGAGTAATGCCTAAAATGAAGACCAAGGCCGCTGCCAGAAAGCGTTTCGCCTTCACCGGCACCGGCAAAATCAAGAGAAAGCATGCCTATCACAGTCACATCCTGACCAAGAAGGAAACCACGCAGAAACGTAATCTCGACCACACCGCTCTGGTGAGCCGCGATGACGAGGCCCGCGTAAAACGTATGCTTCTCGCGTAAGTAGTGATGCGAATCACAGAGTAAACGGAGTTATTAACCATTATTTAGAGCAGACAAGCGCAGCAGGTAAGAACAACACGTCACCGCGCTGCCGCCTAAATGAAAAAACAATTAATCAAACATGCCAAGATCAGTCAATGCTGTTGCCTCCAGGGCACGCAGAAAGAAAATCCTCAACCGTACCAAGGGTTATTGGGGTAGAGGTAAAAACGTATGGACCGTCGCCAAGAACAAATGGGAGAAAGGTCAGACCTACGCCTACCGCGACAGAAAGAACAAGAAGCGCGAGTTCCGCGCCCTGTGGATCAACCGTATCAACGCCGGTTGCCGCATCAACGGAATCTCCTACTCCGTGTTTATGGGCGAATTGCACAAGAACAACATCGAGCTGAACCGCAAGGTGCTGGCCGACCTGGCCATGAACAACCCCGAGGCCTTCAGCGCGGTGGTCAAGATGGTGAAGAAATAAGCCACACGCAACTGAGTGATTAACCTTAAATACTTAATGTCATGGGAAAAACTGAATTAATGCAATATGTAGAGAATTTGGTCGAGCGCAAGGAGTTCCCCGAGTTCAAGGCTGGCGATACCATCACTGTCCATTACAAAATCAAAGAAGGAAACAAAGAACGTATCCAGAACTTCCAGGGCGTTGTGCTGCAGCGCAGTGGAAGCGGTTCGACTGAGACCTTTACTGTCCGTAAGATTACCAACGGCGTGGGTGTGGAGCGCATCTTCCCCATCTGCAGCCCGTTCATCGAGCAAATCGACGTCAACAAACGTGGCGCCGTCCGCCGCGCACGTATCTTCTACCTGCGCAATCTTACCGGTAAGAAAGCCCGTATTAAAGAGAAGAGATTCTAAGACTTCTCCCACTGCGGTACATTTGGTTAAAGAAAACGGCGCCCCGAAAGGCGTCGTTCTCTTTTTTATTCGCTATGTCAAGAATTATTCGTATCTTTGCAGAACACACGCAGAAGCGTGTGTCCTGCTTAACTAACAATATATAAAGGAGAAAGAACAATGAAAGTAAATGTCAAAGACGTCAGGGAATTGTCGATTGAGCAGCCGTGCTCCATTATCGACATCGTCAAAATGGTCAATCCGGAAGGCCTCAACAACTATTGTGCCGCCAAGGTGAACGGCACCCTCGTCGACCTCCGAACTACCATCACGAACGACTGCGACATTGAGCTGCTCGACACAAGCAACAAGGAGAGCCTCCCCATCCTGCGCCACACCGCCGCACATATCATGGCCGAGGCCGTCCAGAACCTCTTCCCCGAGGCCAAGATAACCATCGGTCCCGCCACCGACAACGGCTTCTTCTACGACTTCGACTTCCGCCCCTTCAGCCGCGAGGACCTCGACGCCATCGAGAAGGAGATGAAGTCCATCATCAAGAAGGCCACCCGTCTCGAACGCCGCGAGGTGACCCGCAACGAGGCTCTGGAAATCATGACCCAGCGCAACGAACCCTACAAGGTCGAACTCCTCGAGGCCATCCCCGAAGGGGAGACCATCACCATATACCAGCAGAACAACTTCGTCGACCTCTGCCGCGGACCCCACCTGCTCAACACGCGCCCCATCAAGGGCTTCAAGCTCCTCTCGTCGTCCAGCACCTACTGGCGCGGCGACAAGAAGAACAAGTCGCTCAGCCGCATCCACGGCACCGCCTTCTTCACCAAGGAGGACCTCGACGGGTACCTGCAGTACCTCGAGGACGTCAAGAACCACGACCACAACAAGATCGGCCGCGAGCTGGAATACTTCACCACCGTCGACGTCATCGGCCAGGGCCTGCCCCTCATCATGCCCAAGGGCGTGAAGGTGGTGCAGACCATGCAGCGCTGGATTGAGGACGAGGAGACCCGCCGCGGATACATGCGCACCAAGACTCCCCTCATGGCCAAGAGCGACCTCTACAAGATCTCCGGCCACTGGGACCACTACCGCGACAAGATGTTCGTCATCGGCGACCCCGACGACGAGAAGGAGGTCCTCGCCCTGCGCCCCATGACCTGCCCGTTCCAGTATTTCGTCTACAAGAACAGCCAGAAGTCGTACCGCGACCTGCCCTGCCGCTACGGCGAGACGTCGACGCTCTTCCGCAAGGAGGACAGCGGCGAGATGCACGGCCTGACGCGCGTGCGCCAGTTCACCATCTCCGAAGGCCACCTCATCGTGCGCCCCGACCAGATGGTCGAGGAGTTCAAGGGCTGCATTGACCTGGCCAAGTACTGCCTCACCACCCTCGGCCTGAAGGACGACGTCACCTGGCATCTCTCCAAGTGGGACCCCGAGGACACGGAGAAGTACATCGGCGACGCCGAGACATGGGAGCAGACCCAGCAGCACATCCGCGACATCCTCAACGAGCTCAACATCCCCTTCGTCGAGGACGTCGGAGAGGCCGCCTTCTATGGCCCCAAGGTCGACATCAACGCCAAGAACGTCTATGGCAAGGAGGACACCATGATTACCATCCAGTGGGACGCCCTCATCGCCGAGGCTTTCGACATGTACTATATCGACAAGGACGGCAGCCGTCAGCGCCCCTACATCATCCACCGCACCAGCATGGGCTGCTACGAGCGCACGCTGGCATGGATGATTGAGAAGTACGAGGGTGCCTTCCCCACCTGGCTCATGCCCGAGCAGGTGCGCGTGCTCCCCATCTCGGAGAAGTTCCTCGACTATGCCGAGGAGGTCACCGCCGAGTTGCAGCGCAACGGCATCGAGGTCACCTGCGACCGCCGCAGCGAGAAGATAGGCTACAAGCTCCGTGAGACCCGCATGCAGAAGATACCCTACGCCCTCATCATCGGACAGAAGGAGCAGGACGAGCATGTCGTCTCCATGTGGAACCGCAAGGACGGCGACCTCGGCAGCACCACCCTCGACAAGTTCGTCGAGGACGTCTGCAAGGAGATACGCACCCGGAGCGTCGACCTGACCATCCGTAAATAAAGAGAAGGCCCGCCGGATGGCGGGCCTTCTCTTACTTTCGTATGTACAGAGGAACACCCACGCGGTCGATATGCGCCAGCAAGTTGGGGTTTTTCAGGTCTTTCCTCAGGTTCAGGTCCACCTCGTAAGGCATCAGCAAATCATCGATGGTTTGCTTCAGCTGGTTCCAGTCGTCGTGGGTCAACTCGTCGCCCTCCAGGGTGATGTCGATGTCAGAGAAAGGTTTGTAATTGCCCTTCGCGCGCGAGCCATACAGAACAGCCCTTTCCACATGCTCGTTGGCCGAGAAAAGCCTCCGTAGGCTATCGATTTCGCTGTCTTTTAGTCCGTAGGTCATGACAAAGGCAATTCCGGTTCGAGGAGGGACAGCATCTTCTGCTCAAAAGCCTTGAACAGGGGATGGTATACCGAGAGAATGGATGAATAGACATTGTCCATCACGGACTCGTCGTAATCGTGCGAAGCCAGATTTCTGTCGGCAATCGAGTTCATCCATCGGTCGTCCTCGATCAATCCTATCGAAAAGGCTTTCCTCAACGCGTCGCGGGAGCCGTGAATGTCTTTGTAGCCTTGGTACTCGGCATAATCCTTCATCACATTCCAAGCCAGCTCCAGCGTGAACTCGAAGCTTTTCACCACGCCTGTCCTCATCAAATCCCTCTCGTCCTCATCCCGTTCCGTGTCCTCGTCCAGTATCTGGATGGCCTTGGTCAAGCGTTCCAATGCCCTATGATAATTCTCGAAGCGCTGCTTCCAGCGTACATCCTGTGTTTCCATGGCCAGTACGTTAATCCAGTTTCCGGCCGAAGATGGTGTAGCCGGCGCCGAGCATGAAGGTGTTGCCATGGCCGTAGGAGAAGCTGGCGGTGACGTACCAGGGGCTCGTCAGTTTGTAGGCGGCGCGCATCAGGAATCCGTTGCTTGTGAAGCGGTCGGCGCCGCGGTAGCCGAGGCCCAGGACGAGGGCGCTGTTGTCGGGGAAGGAGAACATCACCTCGGGGGCGAAGGCAAAGCCCACGCTCTTGCTGATGTTCAGTTCTACGTATCCGCCCAGCGAGATGAGGTCGGTGACAGGGAATGTCATGTCGAGGCCTGCGGCGACGATGATGCCGCCGTGCGGGTTGCCGTGCTTGTCGGCGTAGTCGCTCAGTCCGCCGATGGAGGCGTTGCCGCCCATGAAGAACTTGCGGGCCACGTCGCCGCACTCGATGGTCCAGCGCACGCGTCCGTCATATCCGCGGGGGATATAGCAGTAGATGCTCTGCCATTTGTTGATGAGGTTGGTGCCTATCTCTTCGAAGGCGGCCTGCAGCTTGTCGAAGTTCATGAGCGAGTAGTACTTGTCGCCCGAGGTGTTGTGCGAGAGGGCGGAGATGACGCGCTCGAAGTCTGTATTGTTGCGGTCCACGTCGTTGCCACGGATGGCAAGGATGTAGCTCTCGATGGGAGCGCCGCCGATTTTCTCCTTCAGGATGCGTTGGTTGACATGCTGGAAGTATTTGTGCTCCATGCCTTCGGCGGCCTTGCCGATCTTGGGGTCGAACGAGTCGTTGTCGTAGCCGTCGGTGAAGGCGATGATGTAGGAGCCGTCGTATTTCTTGTCCTTGCCGATTTTCAGTTTGGAGACATACTGCTTGATGCCGTCGAGGCCGCGGTTGATGGCGTAGTAGAAGGCCGTGCGGTTGTTGAGCTCCAGGCCGTCGATGAACTGGAACATGCCTTTGCGGCTCTCCTCGGTGAGGGGCTGCATGTCGTAGACGGTGGTGTTCTTCATCGAGTTGAAGCCGATGATGCCGATATGCACGTTGCCGTCGCTCGACTTGTCGACGATGACGTCGATGAACTGCTTGGCGCTGTTCTTGAGCTTCACGAAGTCGGCCGGGCCGATGGAGGAGCTGCAGTCGAGCACGAGCATGATGCTCATCACTTTCTGCTGCGAGAATGCGGCCTGGGCGTCCTCCACCTCGCTGTCCACCTGCCAGCGGCCGCTGTTGTTCTGCCAGCGGTAGAACTTGAGGCCGCAGTCGAAGCCCTGGGGATGTTCCGAGGCGGCGTGGTCGAAGACGAGCTGCACGCCCTTGTCGGTGTCGTGGCCGTAGATGGTGTCGGTGTTGGAGAAGGTGATGCCCTTGCTGTGGATGTTGTAGAGTTTCCATGCCTCGCCGGCCTTCGACGGGGTGGCCAGCTGGCCTTCGATATAGAACTTGGCTTTGTCGGCCTGCGCGTTGACGGAGAGGGTTAGCAGCGTGGCTGCCAGCAAGATAAGGAATCTTTTCATAGTGATGTGCTTACTTTTGATGCCTTTATAACGAGACACCCCGCCGTTTATTGTGCGGCGGGGTGTTTTTTTTGTTCAGCGTCTGTCACTTCACCACGAGGCGTTGGGTGCCCGTGGCCGTGGGGGTGGAGAGGGTGACGAAGTAGGTGCCTGCCGCGAGGCCCGAGAGGTCGAGGGTAGTTGAAATTGCGGAGGACTTCGCGTCCCGCCGCGTCGGTCAGCGTGAGGGCCAGCTGCTCCCCTAAGTTAGGGGAACCGAAGGTCGGCGACCGCCAGTGGAGCCAGCCGTCAGCTCTGCTGACTGAGGAGTGTGTCCCAGACTGAGGAGTGTGTCCCACTGTCACGGTCACCGTCCCCGTGGCGGGGTTGGGGCTGAGGGTGAAGAAGTCTGCGGCGTTGGCCTCCACGGGGGCGATGCCGATGGTGGTGTCGGGTTCCGTCGAGCCGGTGTAGAAGAGGACGGTGTCGCTCCACGGACTCCAATAGGTGGTGTCGTGTATCGGGCAGCCGTGCCGGTGTTGCATACGGATGCGTGCTGTGTAGTATTTTGTGGCGTCGAAATTGTCGATAATCCTGAATGGGGATGAGGTCGGGTATGTTGTCCGCCACTCGTTGCTCCCCAGTTGGGCATATTGCACCTCATACTGCAAATAGGGCCTTCCCGACGATGCCCTCATGAAGCGAAGCCGCGGGGCTCTGCATCCCACATAGTCTGTGTCCGGAGGCGCGATAATGGGCGTAAAGACAAAATGGTACCAATTAGGATAGTGTACAAACCCTCCTTCTACCCAATTATTATAGCAACTATTGCCGTCTCCCTCTGGGGCAGGTATACCTAATCCATAACAGTTCAAAGTGGATGTACAGTAATCATCCATTCCGTATTCCCCTGCCCGAATACATGCCCAAAAGGTATCTGACATCTGTATGGGATGGTCGAAATAAAACTCATACGCGTAGGGGTAAATAGTGTCGTAATAGATGGGAAATTTCCACACTTTGTCAGGTCGGCTGCGGTAATGCCAACAGACAGAGTCCAAACGCAGTACCGTATCCCCACTTTTTACTATTAGCATCATCCATACCTGAAGGCTGTCGGTTCTGGATGCTGCTGCTAATGAACCCAAATGTGCTACATGGTTCATTTGATCTTCACCGGTAGAACAGACCCAGCCAGTGCGTTCGATGGATACAGCCAAGCCATACACAGTAGCTCCTGGCGCATAAAATGAATATCCAAATATTTGGGGAAGCTGGGAACCCGTTGCTGTACGATGCCCGAACCCTGGATAATTGTCGTATACTACTGTCGGACGCCCTTTTGTAAGATACCTCGGACAGTCCCATGGGAAGATTGTGTCTTGCGCTATCCCTTCAAATGCTATCAGCACAAAGGACAGGATTGTAAACAATTGTTTTTTCATCACCTTAATATTGTAAGCAAGGGAGATTAATAGAGGGGGTATTGTATGGATCTGATAGTGGACGACGATTGACAGTCATAATATCCTTGTCGTAGACAGGTGTGTCCGGGATAATTGTGACTGGATCGTTTACCTGTATCGGCCATGTATCAATCTTGTAACAGCTTGGCGGAGTGCTCTCGGCAAGGGCATGTTTCACAAAACCATATCCACCATTCGTTGCTACAAAAAAGTCAGTCCCGAGTTTGTCAATCGACCTATATTCATTTATGAAATCTTCCACAACACCAAGCGCCATGTACGGTACGGATAGATAAGGTTTCATTCTCAGGAATACATGATCATCAATGGTTGAAGTTGGTAGGAATATATAGTGAGTGAGCATAACGAGTTCTTGATTTGCAGGGTAATACACCATCTCGTACAAGTCAGTCTTGTCGGAAGTCTTGAATTCCTGATGGCTTGTGTTCGTCATGCTCTGCAACCACATGAGTGGTTATTCCATTATAATAATTATAGGGATCGCAAGTCAGGTTGGCGATGGCAATTACATCAGGATCCATGGCGCAGCATGCAGGCCCCGGATTTGAGATACAAGCTTGTACGGCATATAGATATCTGTTATTAAAGGTGTTTATAACATCGTTCTTCTGACATTTATGGATATAGACCGGGGTATAGTTTGTTTCGTCAAATCCTACAACTGCAAGATATGAATTGGTCAGCACCATATCTGTCGGGCGTTCATCGTTGTTGTCCCAATTCACCAACAGGTAATTCATGATGGGGTTGGCACACTCCACTAAAAAATATTCATAGTCCCTGTGAAGCGCATAAGAATTAGTGGTTGTAGCGGGAATCAGGGAAGAAGAGCCTGCCGGGGGAATGTATTCTGTCCCTATGGCGACCAATCGTTCGTCTGCCCCGTCAAAATACACCTGCATTTTGGTTAGGCGGGAACGATTGGCCGGCACCCCCAATTCTCTATATTCTACATTGGTGGTTGGAGGTATGGGGGGTGACCACCGAAAATCACTGATATCAACGAAACCGTAACAAGCGTTGGAATTATTGTCTGCACCGCAAAAATACACGTATCCGTTGAATATTCTCATATCTGTAACTATCTCCATATTTGACAATTTTATGGCTTGGGATGATGCCGTCGTCATAACATTATTCATGATTAAGAAATAAGATTTAATCGATGGTGTATTGTCATAATAACATGTAACCATAAAATTGGGAGAATAGGCTCTCACAATTCCGACAGTATTAACGATATTGGGTATTTCAGCCAGCGCACTGTTATAAGACGGCTGTGCCATGGATGAACCGCATTGTAATATTATCGATACTAATGTGGTTAACAGTATTTTATTCGTGTGTTTCATAGGAATGAGGTTTTATTGTTTATCTTGCAAAGGTACTAACTTTTTCCGAAATGTCCAAATGGTTGATGTTTTTTTTACTTCACCACGAGGCGTTGGGTGCCCGTGGCCGTGGGGGTGGAGAGGGTGACGAAGTAGGTGCCTGCCGCGAGGCCCGAGAGGTCGAGGGTAGTTGAAATGAAATTTCCTTGCGGAGGATTTCGCGTCCTGCCGCGTCTGTCATCGTGAGAACCAGCTGCTCCCCTAAGTTAGGGGAGCCGTCAGCTCTGCTGACTGAGGAGTGTGTCCCAGACTGAGGAGAGTGTCCCACTGTCACGGTCACCGTCCCCGTGGCGGGGTTGGGCGCGAGGGTGAAGAGGGTGGCGGCTTGCGCCACGGGGGCGATGGCCGTGGTGTCGAAGGATGTGGTGTCGTGGCTGGCGGTGTCGGCGGCGTCTTCAAAGAAGGCGATGAAGGAGGTGTCCTGTGTCACGACAATGCTGCGGGGGTTGGCGGTGTCGCCGTCGTTCCAGATGGAGAAACGATGGCGGTCGGCAGGGATGGCGGTGAGGATGGCAGTGTCGCCTCCGAAATACCGGCCTTCGCCAAGGACTGAGGCGGACAGCAGGAATGTGCCGTCCTGATAGAACGTGGCGGTGAGGGTCGTGTCTTGTGTCAGGTGCACGGTGCGGGGGTTGGCGGTGTCGCCGTCGTTCCAATGTGAGAAATAGTATCCCGGGGCTGCGACCGCCGTCAACAGCTGGTCGGAAAGTGTGGGGTATCGTCCCGATCCGGCCACATGCCCGCCCGTGCTGTCTTCGGCTTCACCAATCAAGTCACTCATCTCCACAATGGGGACAAACCCGCCGAAGGGGAAACTGGTGGACAAAGAGGTTCTTGAATACCATCCATAGTCCTGGCAATAGTATTTGGGCCTTTGGGTTATACAACCCGAGCCACCGCTCCAAAATCCCATGGCCACGTATTTTACTGGCCTGTATGTCCAGATGCCGCCGCTGCCAGCGTTGCTGTTGTGCGTTCCTCCCACATAGAAGGTG
>CAJOIV010000040.1 GCA_905234665.1 uncultured Bacteroidales bacterium
TAGTCGGGGAAGGTGGCGATGTCGTTTCCCGTCAAGGCAGAGGCGTCGGAGAACAGAGTGCCCGACAACTGCATACCGTCGCCGGAATCACCGGCGAAGCGGACGACGAGGTCGTCTTTATTAACTATCTGATTTTGGGACATGTTATTGATGTTTTTTGTTTATAATAAACATTGTTTGGAAATGCAAAGATACTCATTTTTCCCCGACTGGCAAAATATATTTCCCTATTATTTTCTTCCTCGCCTGTTGAAAAACACGTAACAGCGTTCTATGCAAAGAGTTATAAATGTATTTTAATCGACCGTTCTTTGCTTGTCCTTTGCTTCTGTTCTTCGTCCCATCAAGAACGCCTCTTCTTCGCCTTTTCTTCGCTTTTCTAGCGAAGAAAAGGCGAAGACACTCCGAACAACCCCACTCAACAAACTGTCCCACAAGACAATGCAATAACAACCACAGGAAATACCCCTGACAATCAGTCCTCAAGCCTCCGCCAGCCCGCTCCAAGCCAGTTTCCAATTGTAAACTCCCGCTCCTCCACACCTCCATAACTCACTGGTTTCTTCGGTCAGTACGCCCGTGTTTACAAATGGAAACTGTTAAAAACCGCCCACGGGCACCCAGCGACTCGTGGTACGGTAGCTTTCTGCCCGAAGGGCAAGGAGACAAAAAGGGGACAGAAAAAAAATCGGGCGAAGGGGTGAGAATTCGAGATTTTTGTGTACCTTTGCATCTTGAAACAATATACATATAAGATATGCTCTATCGACGTTTATCATTGATAGTCATGCTTGTAATGGGTGGAGTATGCTTCGGACAGGAGATTACAACCACCAACTATTACAATGGTGACTCGTACACGGGAACGCGCGATGCCGACCGTCGGCGGTCGGGCTACGGCACTTTTATCTGGGCCAACGGCGACCGCTACGACGGCGAATGGAAACGCGACTTGCCCCACGGCCAAGGTACCCTGGTGTGGGCCGACGGGTCGCGCTACGAAGGCCACTGGGAGAAGGGGCAACGCCAAGGCAAAGGGACTTACTTCAGTTCGAAGGGATACTCCATCACCGGTGACTGGAAGAAAGGCTCATGCACAGGCAAAGGCTACCTCTCCTTCGGCACGGGCGACACCTATACGGGCGAGTTCCGCAACGGCCTCTTCGACGGCGACGGGGTGCGTTTCTTCCCTGACGGACGCGTATACCGAGGACAGTTCAGCGAAGGCCATATCTCGGGGCGCGGCACGATGACGTATCCCGACGGGTCGCAATATGAAGGCCAATGGGAATATGACCGCTACGAAGGCCGCGGCACCTACACCGATGCCGACGGATTAATAACCGTGGCACTCTACACCGGCGGGAAGCCATACAAGACCATCTCGCAGAAGCAAGCAAAGAAATGAGGAATGAGGAATTAGGAATTAGGAATTAGAAATTAGGAATTAGGAATTGAAAAATATGAAGAAGGCATTATTATTAGTTTTCGGCTTGTGCTGCCTGGTTTCCGTCTCCACGGCACAGACCACGAAACTGGCGGCGGGCATGAAGTGCGATGCCGCCACACAGGTGAAAATCATGAAACAACGCCAGGCGAAACAGTCGGGCGAAGAATTGAGTTTCCTGGCCAAGGTGACGAAAGACTTCGATGCCGAGGTCTTCCGCACCCAAGGCATCCGCGTGGGCTCACGGGCGGGCGATATCGTCACCCTGCGCCTGACGGCGGACCAGACCCACCTGCTCGACGAGAGCGCCGATGTGCTGATATACAGCGAGGCACGTCCCATCCAGCCGTTGCTGGACAAAACGCGCTACGATACCCGCACCGACAGTGTGCACAGCGGTCTCGGGTTGTCCCAAGCCTACACCGGCGAAGGTGTTCTTATCGGCGTCACCGACTGGGGTTTTGACTACACGCACCCCAACTACAACAACAACGGCGAGGACAACCGCCGTATCCTGAAGGCCTGGGACCAGTTCCGCATGGGAGGACCCGCACCTGCAGGCTTTGACTACGGCACCGAACACGCCGACCGCCACGACCTCATCGCCGCGAAGTGCGACACCTTCGGCCTCTACGGCTACGGCACCCACGGCACCCACGTGACGGGCATCGCCGCCGGACGCGGCATCGAAGGCCGCTACCAGGGCCAGGCCCCCTACGCCAACATACTGATGGCGTCGTTCTACCTGAACGAGGCCGCCTGGATCGACGCAGTGAACTGGATGAAAAACGTGGCCAAAGAAGAGGGCAAGCGACTGGTGGTCAACTGCAGCTGGGGCATGTACACCCTGGGACCCATCGACGGCACCTCGCCGGCCAGCCAGGCGTTGAACAGACTGTCGGACAGCGGCATCGTCTTCTGCGTGAGCGCGGGCAACAACGGCAACGACAAGTTCCACATCTCGCGCACCTTCGTGGCGGGAGAGCCCGACACGCTGTTCTCGGTGGCGGAATACTACAACTACCGCGAGATTGGCTCGGGGCTGGTGATGTGGGGAGAGCCCGGGAAGTCGTTCAAGGCCACCGTGGCCTTCGGCAACGACAGCACCCCCACGGCCTACCGCTGGCTGAACACCGCCGACGGCACCACCTATATTGACGACTTTGTGGTCGTGGGCGACGACACGGTGTGGTTCGACGCCACCGTGGAGCAGGCCAACCCATGGAACAACCGTCCCCACATACTCATCAACATCAAGAAGAACGCCCGTCTCAACACCCATCTGATGATTACCGCCGACGAGGGGACGGTGCACGCATGGAACCTCTGCAACCTGGCCAACGGCGCAGGCAACATGGGGGCCGAATTCGCCCGGAAGTACAGCGTCAAGTATACGGCGGGCGACGACGAATACAGCGTGGGCGAGCCCGCCTGTGCAGAGAAGTGCATCGCCGTGGCGGCACACAAGGCCGACAAGGTGAAGCCCAGCGGCGAAATAGACTATGGGTATCTGGCCGCCTTCTCGAGCCACGGCCCCATCATCGACGGCCGCCACAAGCCCGATGTCTCCGCCCCCGGCGTGGCGGTGGTCTCGTCCATCAACTACTACACCACAGAAGCCTACACACCCAAGATGACCTACACCTTCGCCTCGCGCGACTACACCTGGGCGGAGATGTCTGGCACCTCGATGTCGGGTCCCGCCGTGACGGGCATCGTGGCCCTGCTGCTGCAGGCCAACCCGGCCCTGACGCCCGCCGAGGTACGCGAGATCATCATGTCCACGGCACGCAACGACATCAGGACAGGGCCGCTGCACGAGCGCGACAGCATCAGCAACGTTTGGGGCTGGGGCAAGGTGGACGCCATGGCGGCCATCAACGAGGCCCTCGCTCGCGTCGACATCGACAGGATTGACGAGGAATGGCTCTCCAAGTCGCTGCAGGTGTTCCCCAACCCCGCCAGCGGCCAAGTGACCGTCTACACCGGCCGCCACACTCCCGAGGAGGTGGTGCTCTATACGATGGACGGACGTGTGGCCGACCGCCAGCAGATGACGGGAGAGGGCACCCTGGACATCTCGAAGCTGGCACGCGGCGTGTATATCGTGCGCTGCGGGGCCAGGACGACGAAACTGGTGGTGAGGTAAGTTGAAAGTTGAGAGTTGAAAGTTGAGATGCTGAAGGTTTTCCGGACAGATGTATATATGCAGGCAGTCATCATCGCGGTGGTGGCGGCATTGTTGTGGGCGCGCGCCATCGTGGTCCCCACAGCCATCCCGACCTATAGCGGAGGAAGCCTGTTCTACCTGCTCTTCGGATGGATGCCCCCACGCGTCGCCACCCTGACGGCCATAGTGATTATCGCGCTGGAGGGACTGCTGCTCAACGGCATGCTCTACCGCAACAAGATGATCAACCAGAACACCCTCCTGCCGATGCTCTTCTTCCTCCTGGCCATGAGCCTGGGGACGGCACAGACCGGGTTGACGCCCCTGCTGGCGGCGACGCTGTTCATCATCCTGTGCGTCGGGCAGTTGATGGTCACCGGAACCCTGCTGTCGCTCTCCATCGACAAGACCTTCGGGGCAGCGGCCTGTCTCTCGCTGGCCACACTCTTCTGCCCGTCGGCGGTGGTCTTCCTGCTGCCCGTGATGATGTGCATGGTCAACTACAGCCTCTATTCCTGGCGCGACTGGACCATGCTCCTGCTGGGCTTGGCCGCCCCCTACATCCCCCTGGAGCTCTATTACTACCTGTCGGACAATATGTTCTACCAGAACTACCTGCTGTTCTACGGCTTGACCGACATTGCCCTGACGGTCAGCCATTCGGCGGCAGGATGGACGATGTGCGGAGTCTTCACACTCCTGACCCTCGTGGCCATGACCCACACCGCTGTGGGCAACCAAAGCCATGGCACCAACTACACCAAAAACTCCACCGCCATCATGCTCTTCTTTGTGGGCGGAATAGCCTATTCCCTCGCCTACGGAGGCCTCGTGCCCGCCGCCACCCAGGCCTACACCGTCCCCTTTGCGTTCTGCACCACGACACTCTTCTACGACGTGAAAGAGAAAGAATGGATATGGAACACCCTTCTCACGCTCATGCTGCTGGCAGCAGCCGCCTATAACACCTTTATCCAATAACCTGAACGACCCTTGCTGAAGTCACAATATAGCCCAGACCTGATAGAATGCGGATGCGACGAAGCCGGACGCGGCTGCCTCGCCGGCGCCGTATTCGCGGCTGCCGTGGTGCTGCCCAAAGACTACAGCAACGAACGGCTCAACGACTCGAAGCAACTCACCGAGCGACAACGCTATGCCCTGCGCGACGAGATAGAGCGCGACGCCCTGGCATGGGCTGTGGCCTCTGTCGATGCCGGGGAGATAGACCGCCTCAACATCCTGCGCGCCTCCATGCACGCCATGAACCTCGCCGTGGGGAAACTTGTAGACCACAGGACCGGACAGCCGGTCACCCCCGAACTGCTGCTCATCGATGGCAACCGCTTCTACAACGAGACACTTATCCCCTACTTCACCATCGTCAAGGGCGATGCCAAATACCTCTCCATTGCCGCCGCCTCCATCCTCGCCAAGACCTACCGCGACGACTATATGCTCCAACTGCACGCCCGCCACCCCCAATACGGCTGGGACAGCAACAAGGGATACCCCACCGCCTCCCACTATGCCGCCCTGGCACAATACGGACCAACGCCTGAACACAGGAAGACATTCAAATTGAGAATTGAGAATTGAAAATCTTTGAGTACATACACAGCAAACGGCGCGCGAGACTCCTCGGCAAAATGGCAGCCATTCCCCACAAGAAACAGCTGCCGAACCTCGACGACGTGCATTCCATAGGCATCGTGCTGCCTCATGAATCCACCGCCGACGAGCTGCGCATCCTGCAATTCTTCAACAACCACATGGCAAAGCGCGACATTGTGGTGACGTACTACCGCCATCCCGCCGTGGGCGACAAGGAGAACCTCACCCGCACAGGACTCCCCACCCCAACATACCTATCGACCTTTGTCTCACACACCTACGACCTCATCATCGCCGCCACCCCCGCGAGCGACGACAACACCCTCCACGCCGTCCTCAGCACCCCCGCACGCCTGCGCGTCGCCTACGACGACACCAGCATGCTCCTCACCCCCCTCACTGCGCAGACCTACGACCTCTTCATCCGCGGCACGGGCCCTTGCGACCTGACCAACTACCTGCGCGAAATACTCCTGCTTCTGACAAATATAAAGAAATAACCCATTATGAAAAGTCCATTCATCGGAACCGGGGTCGCCCTCGTGACCCCATTCAGAAAACAAGAAACCATCGACTTCAGCAAGCTCGAGCTCCTCATCAACCACATTGTGGAAAGTGGTGCCGACTATATCGTCGCCCTCGGAACCACCAGTGAGGCAGCCACCCTCACCGAGACGGAACGCCATGCCCTACAGGACTTTATCGTCGAGTGCGTCGCCGGACGCTGTCCCATCATGCTCGGCCTCGGCGGGAACAACACCCTTGCCGTCACCGACACCATCGCCAACACCAACTTCGACGGCATCAGCGGCATCCTCTCCGTGGCCCCCTTCTACAACAAGCCCAACCAGCGCGGCCTGGCGCAGCATTTCAAGCAGGTGTCAGAGACCTCGCCCGTGCCCGTCGTTATCTACAACGTCCCGGGACGCACGGGGGTCAACATCACCGCCGACACCACCCTCCAGCTCGCCAACGAGTGCCCCAACATCATCGGCATCAAAGAGGCCTCGGGCAATGTGGCCCAGTGCATGCAGATACTCCGCAACAAGCCTGAGCGCTTCCTCCTCATCTCCGGCGACGACGCCCTCACCTACCCCCTCGTCAGCCTCGGCGCTGCAGGCGTCATCTCCGTGATGGCCAACGCCCTGCCCAAAGAGATGTCCACCATGGTGCGTTACGCCCTCAAGGGCGACCAGAAAAAGGCCCTGCCCCTGCACTACAGGATGCTGCCCCTGATGAACGCCATCTTCGAGGAAGGCAACCCCACGGGTGTCAAGGCCCTGCTGGAGATTGAAGGCCACATCAGCAACGTGCTGCGCATGCCCCTGGTGAAGGCCAGCAAACCTCTCTACAACAAAATCGCCTCGCTGTACGACGAGTTCAACCAACGACCGGCATAACCCTCATGACCCTGCAACAGATACAGATTCCCGTCCAGGCAGAATACGACCGTTTTGTGCAGGAATACCAAGCCCGCACTTTCGACCAGACCCCTATCCTTGACGAGGTGGGAGCCTTCCTGGACGGCCATCCCGGCAAACGGCTGCGTCCCCTGATGCTACTCCTTGCCGCAAAAGCCTGCGGGACAATGAGCGACGGGCATATCCTGCTGGCCACCGCCGTCGAGATGCTACACAACGCCTCGCTCATGCACGACGATGTCGTCGACGAGTCCGACACCCGTCGGGGGCAGGCCTCCGTGCGCGGACGGTGGGGCAACCAGGCCGCCGTCCTCTGCGGCGACTACTACTTCGCCCAGACCATGCAACTGATCCAGCAAGTCGGCAACTCCCAGGCCTCGGCCCTCGTGGCAAAGACTGTCACCGACATGAGCCGCGGCGAGCTGCTGCAGCTGTCCGTCACCCGCGGCGACCATGCCAGCCTCGACGAATACCTCCAGGTAATCCAGAACAAGACCGCCTCGCTGATATCCACCTGCTGCCGGCTCGGCGCCAGCAGCCTGACAGACAGCCCGGCACCCTACGTCGACACCCTCGGCGACTTCGGCCTGCATTACGGCATTGCATTCCAACTGCACGACGACCTCGGGAGCCTCAATCCCGTCCACGACGTCGCCCTGCCACAGGGCATCGACGCCCGAGACCTTCTCGGCCGCCACACCCGCCTTGCCTCACAGGCCCTCGACAATCTCCCCCCCTCCGAGGCCCGCGAGACACTGCGCTCACTCCTGCTCCCCTCGGCCCCTCAACCCGAATAGCAGCAACCGCCGACCGCCATAAGCCTCACTGGACACGAGAACAATAAAGATTTTTTCGCCCACGCGTACAATAAATAAACGCCATGCACGTTATCGTTAAACAAGAAAAACAAAAAACATGAAGAAGACTCTTTTCACAATCATCCTGACGGCTATCGCCACCCTTGGCATGGCCCAAAACGCCATCCTGCCGCAGAACATCACCCTCAAAGCCCTTGACGGCTCGACAGTTCAGACTTCTGTCATCCAGAACGACGGAAAGCCCATCATCATCAGTTTCTGGGCCACATGGTGCAAACCCTGCAACCGAGAACTCAACACCATCAAGGAAGTCTATGAAGAGTGGCAGAACGAGACCGGCGTGAAGCTGGTGGCCATCTCCATCGACGATGCCCGCAGCGCCTCACGCGTGAAGCCCTGGGTCGACGGACAAGGCTGGGACTACGAAGTCTACCTCGACCAGAACCAAGATTTCAAGCGCGCCATGAACGTCGTCAACCCGCCGCACACCTTCGTCATCAACGGCAAGGGCGAAATCGTCTGGCAGCACGCCTCATTCGTCGAGGGCGACGAGGAGGAACTGATAGAGGCCGTTAGAAAGGCAATGGAAGAGTAGGATAGAGAAGATAGATTTGATAGATTCGATAGACTATGAAAAGGACAATTGCTGCCTTATTTTTAGTTTTTAGTTCTTACCTTTTAGTTTCCCCGGTCCAGGCCCAGGGCATTCTGGGCGGGCACGTGACTGGCAATGTCCAGGTGGACGGCCAGATATCGCATAAGGACAGCATCATCGGCTCCTCCGACGTGGCCGAGAAGCTCCTCATGAACGCCCGTGCCGACATCCTCTACACCAACGGCAATTTCCTCGGCGGCATCCGATTCGAGATGTACCAGAACCCGATGCTGGGTTTCGACTCGCGCTATAAGGGACAAGGACTGGCCAACTACTTCGTCAGCTACCAAGGCGAGAAACTGAGCGTCACCGCCGGTACCTTCTACGAGCAGTTCGGCAGCGGCATGATACTGCGCGCCTACGAAGACCGCTACCTCGGCATCGACAACGCCCTGCTGGGCATGAACGTGGCCCTGCGTCCCGTGGACGGCATCACCATCAAAGCCCTCGCAGGCCGCGAACGGTTCTTCTGGGACTTCTCCAACTCGCTGGTGCGCGGCGTGGACGGCGAGCTGAACCTCAACAGCCTCATCAAGCCCATGGCCGACAGCAAACTGCGCCTCACCCTGGGCGGAGGATTCGTCAGCAAATACGAAGAAGGAGAATCCATCACCTCGGCCGACATGCCGAGACACAAACTGAACCTCCCGCTGAATGTGGGCGCCGGTGCGGTGCGCATGGATATGGCTCTGGGCAACTTCAGCCTGCAAACCGAATATGCCCGCAAAGGTCAGGACCCGAGCATCATGAACGGTTACACCTACCACAATGGCGAAGCCCTCATGATCAACACCACCTACTCTATGAAAGGCTTCAGCGTCAACCTGCAAGCCAAACGGGTGGAGAACATGTGCTACAAGGCCGAGCGCGCCGTGACAGGCGAGATGCTCTATATCAACTACATCCCTGCCATCACCAAGCAGCACACCTACGCCTTCCTCTCCATGTACCCCTACGCCACACAGACCACCGGTGAGATGGGCCTGCAGGGCGACGTGATGTACAAAGTGAAGAAGGACACCTGGCTGGGCGGCAAGTACGGCATGGACCTGCACTTCAACACCTCCGTCATCACGGGTCTCGACATCACCAACTCTGAAGGAGCCCGCGTGGGCGGCAACGGCTATGTCACTAACTGGTTCGGCACCGGCGACCTCTACTATGGCGACGCCACGCTGGAGGTGGCCAAGAAACTGAGCTCGGCGATGAAACTGACCGTCACGGGCGGCTACCATGTGTTCAACCCCGTCGTGGAAGGCCACTCGGGCGCACTGCACCACAACGCGGTGGCTGTGGCCGACCTCACCTGGAAAGTGAACAAGAAAAACGTGTTGCGCTTCGAGGCCGAATGGCTCGGCAGCGACAGCAAGTATGACCCCGATGTGGACGACAAACGCTGCGGCGACTGGATTATGGGGTTGGTGGAGTATAACTTCGCCAGCGCATGGTTCATCTCCGTCAGCGACCAGTACGCATACAAGGACGGCATAGGCAACTATTACAACGTCAGCGTGGGCTACACCCACAGCGCCACCCGTCTCCAACTGGGCTACGGCAAACAGCGCGAGGGACTCCTCTGCATCGGCGGCGTCTGCCGCATGGTGCCCGCCAGCAACGGCCTCACCTTCAGCCTGACGACCTCGTTCTAAGCCGATAGATAGAATAGATACGATAGATTTGATAGATACGATAGATTTGATAGATACGATAGATATATGAAGAAGGCAATACTTTTGGTTTTTAGTTTTTACCTTTTGGTTTCCTTCGCCGCCTGCGACAAGATAGAAGACGACCAACATTGGGTGTACAGCGGCGTCACGGCCGAATGGCAGGACTGCAAAGACGATATACCCGACATTCCTCGCGTCATGATTGAGAAATACACCGGCGTGCGTTGCGTCAACTGTCCCAAGGCCGACACCGTGTTGCACGAAGCCATGGAGAAATACCCGGCCCAGTTCATCGTGGTCGCCATCCATGCGGGAGTCTTCTCCCGCCCCTATGGCAACGACCCGTCCCTCTCCTGCCCCGTGGCCGAGGAATGGCACGACTACTTCGGCATCACCGCCGAGCCTGCAGGAATCCTGATGCGCGAGAAGACCTCCTCGGGCGACTGGAACATTTTCACCCCCATCGAGAACTTCGACAACCGCATCGATGAATACCTCAACACCTCCCGCGAGATGGCCTTGTGGGCAGTGAGATACGACACCGGCGGCTACTCCTACGCCAACATCCAGATTGAATACTTGAAGGATGTGACAGAACCCCTCACCCTGACGGTTATTGCCATAGAGGACAACGTGAAGGTGACGCAGGAAAGCCCCAACGGACATGTTGAGGACTATCCCGAGAACCATGTGCTGCGTTGCGCCATCACCGACCCGTGGGGCATGGACGTGGTGGCCGACGGCAAGAAGGGCACCAAACGGCAGGTAACGATTCCCATCGAACTCACCAACGTGAGCAACAAGAACAGTTGCTGCATTGTGGCCTTCATCTCGGAAAAGGAGAGCCGTCGCATACTCAATGTTGACAGTTTCTATCTATAAATGAACAAGCGCATCCTCGGGCTGGCCATCCCCAATATCGTGACGAACATCACCGTGCCCCTTCTCGGCATGGTCGACACCGCCATCATGGGCCACCTGAGTGCCGCGCATCTTGCCGCCATCGCCATCGGCACGCAGATATTCAACCTCATCTACTGGAACTTCGGTTTCCTGCGCATGGGCACCAGCGGCCTCACCGCCCAGGCCTATGGCGCCAACGACATGGACGAGGCTGTCCGCACCTTTATCCGCGCCATCAGCATCGCCCTGCTGGTGGCGTTGGCATTGATAGTGCTGCAATGGCCGCTGGCAAAGCTCTCGGAGCTTATCTTCGAAGGCAGCGAGGGGGTCATCCGAATGGCACTCACCTACTTCTTCGTCCGCATCTGGGCGGCCCCCGCAACCCTCGGGCTGTATGCCGTCAAGGGCTGGTTCATCGGCATGCAGAACTCGAAGCTTCCCATGTGGATAGCCATCTTCCTCAACATCGTCAACATCCTCTGCAGCCTCCTCTTCGTCCTCGTCCTCCATTGGGACATCCGGGGTGTGGCTCTCGGCACGGTCATCGCGCAATACAGCGGTCTGGCCGTGGGTCTTTTCTTCATGCACCACAAATACGGCCACCTGCTGACCCCCGAACGCTGCAAACTCTCCACAGCATTGCAATGGAGCGAAATGCGGCGGTTCTTCAAGGTGAACGGGGACATCTTCCTGCGCACCGTGTGCCTGGCCGCCGTCTTCACCTATGTCACCATTGCCAGTGGGAAAATCAGCGACGAGATTCTCGCCGTCAACACCCTACTGCTGCAGTTCTTCACCCTCTTCAGCTACATTATGGACGGCTTTGCCTACGCCGGCGAGAGCCTCGTGGGACGCTACATCGGCGCCCGCGACGGAGACTCGCTGCGCAAAGCCGTTAGGCTCATACTCCTCTGGGGACTTATCCTCACCGCCGCATTCACAGCCATCTACGCCATAGGCGGCAACGCCATCCTCTCCCTCTTCACCGACAAGCAGGACATCACCGCTGCCGCCCAGCCATACATGTTCTGGACGCTCATTATCCCCGTGTGCGGTTTCGCGGCCTTCCTCTTCGACGGCATCTTTGTGGGTGCCACGGCATCACGCGCCATGCGCAACTGCATGTTCGCCGCCACCGCCGCCTTCTTCGCCCTCTACTTCGGGTTCCTCAACGGCCTCTCCGACATCGACACCCAAAGATGGAACAACATTCTATGGACCGCCTTTATCGTGTTCCTCGTCATGCGGGGCGGACTGCAGGCCATCATGCTCAAGAAATCAGTATACAATAGAATAGATAGATAAAATAGATACGATAAACTTAATAGATACGATAGATTATGAAAAAGACCCTTCTCCTTTTAGTTTTTAGTCTTTACCTTTTAGCTTCCCCCACGACAGCCCGCGCCGTGTGGCTCAAAGATGTCCCCATCACCGAGGTCCAGCCCAACGGCGACACCATCCATTTCTTCGCCACCGGCGACGAGTGCTATCACCGCTACCACGATGCGGCTGGATACACCCTGCTCCTCAGCCCCTCGGGCTACTGGGTCTATGCCCAACCCACCCAAGAGGGCAGCATCGAACCTTCGCAACACATCTATCCTGTGGCCAACCCTGCCACCCTCGGCCTGAAACCCGGCCTCACCATTACGAAGAAAGAATGGAACGACCTCAAGGCCGCCTGGGAGGTCCCCGCCGACAAGCTACCCAAGCAGGCCAAGACCTCGGGACGCAACCATGGAGACTATTGCAACCTCGTCATCTTCATCCGTTTCGCCGACGACTCTGCCTACACCCGCTCCTTCTCGTCCATCGACCACATGTTCTCCGACTCCTCATCCTACACCTCCAACTCCCTCTACACCTATTTCCGACGCGCCTCTTACAACAAGATATTCATGCGCACCTACTACGCCCCTGCCCCCAACGGCAACACCATCCTCTCCTACCAGGCACCCCACGCACGCGACTACTACAAGCCCTACTCCGAGAGCAACCCCAACGGCTACCACTCCAACCAGCGCGCGGACCGCGAGTTCGACCTCATTCAGGGTGCCATCGACTACATCAACCAGTACGCCCCCATTCCTTCCAACGTGGTTCTCGACTGCGATGGCGACGGCCTTATCGACAATGTCAACTTCATCGTCAAGGGCACCTATACCGGATGGAGCGACCTCCTCTGGCCTCACAAATGGAACCTCTATGGACGTGAATGCTACATCAACGGCAAGCGGGTCAGCACCTTCAACCTGCAACTTGAAGGCTCAGGAGCTGACTACTTCGGCACCAGCACCTTCTGCCACGAGATGTTCCATTCGCTCGGTGCCCCCGACCTCTACCGGTACGGCTCGTCAAGCTCCACCACGCCCGTGGGTGGATGGGACCTTATGGCCTCCAACAGCAAACCGCCACAGCACATGTCGGCTTACATGAAATACAAATACGGCAACTGGCTCGACTCCATCCCCACCATCACGCGACCCGGCACCTACACCCTACAGCCCCTGGCCGACACCACCTGCGTCAACTGCTGCTACAAAATCCCCACCATCGACACCAACGTGTTCTTTGTCCTTGAATTCAGAAACACCGACTATCCTTTTGAAGGGCAACTCCCCGGCAAAGGACTTGTCATCCACCGCATTGACACACGTTTCAACGGCAACGCAGGATACAACGATGTCGATGTCTTCGACGAGGTCTGGGTTATGCGTCCAGGCTCCACGTCGCATTACGAAGACGGTCAGCTCGGCCGTGCAGCCTTCTCCAACGATGCACGCCGCACCGAGTTTTCCTCCACAACCGACCCCTACCCCCACCTTGCCAACGGCACCCGCGACATGCACATCAAGGTCACCAATATCAGAATCCTGAACGGCGAACTGAGTTTCTATTTTACCAACAAGACCACCCCTGCAGGACTCGTCTCACGACGTATCACCACCGTCTCGGCCACCGTCGCCTGGTCTGGAGGCTCACAGGCCTACCGCATCCGCTACCGCCGCGCCGGAACCAACGACGCCTACGGATACTTCCTCTCCTCCCATCCTCATTTCACCATCTTTGGATTACAGCCCAATACCCTTTATGAATGGTCTGTCCGCAGCCTATATGGCGACTACGGCAACTATACCGACAGTTCCGAGTATTCCGCCACGGAGATGTTCCATACCGAACTCTGCAACAATCCCGTCAGCGACACCCTCGGCCGCGCCATCACCATGGAGCGCACAGGTGTACCCTTCAAGAGCAACGACAAATACAACTACGCCCAGATGATTCTCACCCCCGCAGAAATCGGCCAGGGACGCCACATCAGCTCAATCAGCTTCCAATACGCCTACAGCACCGCCCTCACCAAAACCAACTGCACCATCTACATGGGCCACACGGAGCTCGACAACTTCAACACTACTGTCCAGTACATTCCGGCAAGCGAACTCAGCAAGGTGTACACTGGCGACCTCGTCTTCAACAAAGGGTGGACTACATTTATCCTCGACTCCTCGTTCATCTACGACGGAGAGCGCAACCTCGTCATCGCCATCGATGACAACTCTGGCACTCCCAGCCGTGTGGGCCATAAGTTCTACTGCAAGGAGACTGATTTACAAAAAACCGCTGTCGTCTTCTCGGGTGACGAGAACCACAATCCCGACCCCACACAGGACTCCGTCGAGGGTTCACGCAACTACTATAACTACCGCCCGAACATGGTCTTGACCGGATGCCCCCTGCAGAGCAGCGAACAACACTATGCATGCATCTTCGCCGAGGACGAGGGCATGGGATTCACCGATGGTGAAGGCCTCTACGACCACGGCGCCCGCATCTTCGTCAATGCCTACCCGGTGAGGAACAACGTCTTCAAACAGTGGCACGACGGAAACACCACCAATCCCCGTTTGCTTACGATTGTCAGCGACACCCTCCTCATTGCCATCTTCTCCAACCCCGAGGGTATCAACACACCCCAAGGTCTCGATGCAGGCTACACCATCCTCTCGCAAGGACTCACCGCCACAGTCGTCTGCAGTCCAGACTACCCTGTCCGCGTCTTCGACCTCCTCGGCCGCACACTCCTTTCTGTCCCAGCCAACCACAACGGACGCGTCACCTTCCACGCCCCCTCGCAAGGAGTCTATCTTGTACAGGTGGCTGGTGCCAAACCCGGAAAAATTCTCCTCACCCGTTGACAATCAAAAAAAACTTCGTATATTTGTACACCGAAAGGATTCCACCGGAAAGCACAAAACAATAACAATATCAAAACATTATACAATGAAAACCACACCCTACACAGACCTTCACATCTCCCTCGGAGCCAAGATGGCCGAATTTGCAGGCTACAACATGCCTATCCAGTACACCACACTCATCGAGGAGCACAACAACGTCCGTAACAACGTCGGAGTCTTCGACGTCAGCCACATGGGCGAATTCCGTGCCAAAGGCCCCATCGCCAAGCACTTCATGCAGTATGTCACCACCAACAACGTCGAGGACCTCTTCGACGGCAAGGTGCAGTACACCTGCCTCCCCAACGGTCAGGGCGGCGTGGTCGACGACATGCTCGTCTACCGCGTCCATGACGACGAGTACTTCATGGTGCCTAACGCTGCCAACATCGACAAGGACTGGAATTGGATGAGCCAGATTGCCGACAAGATGGGTATGGAGCTCGGCAAGGACTTCGTCAACGAGAGCGAACAGTGGGCTCAGCTCGCCGTCCAGGGTCCAAACGCCCTCAAGGCCATGCAGAAGCTGACCAACGAGAACATCGTCGACATGGAGTACTACACCTTCAAGATCCTCACCTTCGCCGGCATCCCCAACATCATCCTCTCCACCACCGGTTACACCGGCGCCGG
>CAJOIV010000041.1 GCA_905234665.1 uncultured Bacteroidales bacterium
CTTCGCCCAGAACGTCGACAGCACGGCAGTGCTGACGATTGTTGTCGAGGGCAACGGTTCTGTGACCATCAACGGCGTCGAGACCACGACCTACCGCGGTCGTCTGGGCGACGTGGTGACCCTCGTGGCTGCACCTTACGCAGGCGCTGCCTTCCGCGGTTGGAGTGACGGCAACACGGATGCCACGCGCAGCTACACGCTGACGGAGAACAACGCGACACTGACAGCCACCTTCGGCAGCGTCGGCATCGATGCCGTCGCCACGGCGAGCTGCACGCTCTACCCGAACCCGGCCAAGGGCGCCACGACGGTGTCCGTGACGGGCATCAGCGGCAAGGTGCATATCGCGGTGCTCGACCTGAGCGGCCGTGAGGTGCTTGCCGAGACGCTGGAGTGCAGTGCCGACTGCGAGAAGAGCCTCGACATCGAGGGTCTTGCCGAAGGCGCCTACTTCGTGCGCATCACCTCGGAGGGCAACGCCCCGATGGTGAAGAAACTGATCGTCAGATAACGCTGGTTATCTCCCTAATACCACTGCTTGGGGGCGGCCTTTTGGCCGCCCCCAAGTGTTATTTGTAAAGAAAAAGTGTACATGTCGGGATTTTTGCGTATATTTGCACCGCGAAATTTAACACACAAGAATACCATGAGACGAGTATTATCTGCTCTTATGCTCCTGGCACTGATGCCCGTAGCCGTTCAGGCACAGGCCGATGCCAAATTGATTGCCAAGGCCGAGAAAGGCAACACCGAGGCTATGGTGTTGCTCGGCGAATGCTATGAAAAGGCCGCAGGCGTGCCACAGGACTCCGCCCAGGCCCTGCAATGGTTCCAGAAAGCCGCCGACCTGGGCGACGGCGAGGCATGGCTGCGCGTGTCGCGCTATTACCTGCGCGGAAGCCTCCTGCCCCACGACACGGCACGCTACTTGGCCATCCGCAAGGAATGGGCCGAGAAGGGCCTTCCCAACGCCCTCGCAGCCATGTACATCGCCTATGAACAGGGATATGGCGTGAAGGTTGATTCTTCCAAGGCTTTCGAATATCTGCTGCTGGCCGAGAAGAGAGGGTCGGCATGGGCTTATGAGTATATGGGGGATGCCTATTTCAACGGCGAATACGGCCTACCGAAGGACCCGAAGAAGGCCTTGAACTACTGGCAGAAGGCATGGAAGGCCAAGAACTATTCTGCTGGCGAAGGAATGGTGTTCTACTACAACTCGCAAGAGGACTACAAGTCGTCGTGGAAGATATTGGACGAGGCCGTCCGCGTTGGAGAACCCTGGGCCCGTGCCCGTGTCGCTAACATGACTTACATGGGTTGGGGCGTCCCGGCCGACGAAGTCGCGGCGCAGAAGATGATTACCGACGCTGCCGCTCTCTTTCCCAGCGACGGGACGTATGGCTTGGCAGGTTTTATGTTCGCAACCTGCGACAGCATGGAACTGCGCGATGAGGCCCGCGCCTGTGACTATTGGCGCAAAGGCGTCGCGCTGGATGGCCCCGATTGCATGATGCGTCTGGCCAATTACTACGATAGCTATGGAGAGTACGACTCGGCATGGGTCTACCTTACCCGTCTGGCCGACAAGAAGGAATCCCCCAACCGTGCAGGCACGGCCTGCTATACACTGGCGCGCTATTGCTATGGCGGGATGGGTTGCGAGGCCAACAGCGACGAGGCTGTGCGCTGGATGAGAAAGGGTGCCGACGAGTACAATGACAACGACTGCGCCCGCACGTTGGGCGTGTTCTACGAGGACGAGACGTACAACGATATGACCCTGGCAGTGAAATACTACCGCATGGCCGCCGACCACGGCGATATGGATGCTTTGGAGAGCCTCGGCAAGTGCTATGCCAACAACGGCAACCAGGACCGCGCCATGGAGTGCTACCGCGAAATGGTGGAAAAGGGCAACCCCGACGGATACTACGAGATGGCTGTCCTCACCGACTCGGTGAAGTATCTCGAGATGGGTGTCAAGAAAGGCAGTGGCCGTTGCGCTGAGGTGCTTGGAGGTCTCTGCGAGAACGGCAGCGAAAGCCTGGGTGTCAAACAGGACTACAAGAAAGCCGTAGAATACTACGAGAAAGCCGGTACCCCGTTTGCCAAATACCGTCAGGGATTCCTCTATCTGGATGGCCGCATCGGCAAACAGAGCCCCAAAGAGATGGCCAAAGGCATGGGCCTCGTGGAAGAGGCTGCCGATGCAGGCTTGATCGACGCCATCTATTTCCTCGGCCTCTGCTATGAGGAGGGCGATTATGTCGACAGCGTCGACGAGGTCAAAGCCCTGAGCTATTACAGCACCCTTGCCGACAACGGTGTCGCCTCGGGTCAGACGAAGATGGGTGTCTTCTACGAAACCGGCTCCGGTGGTCTGGAACCCGACACTGCCAAAGCCATAGAATACTACCGTCTGGCCGCCGAACAGGACTACCCGCTGGCAGTTCTCTTCCTGGGTGATATGTACCGCGTTGGCTGTTCCACTCTCCCGCAGGACAAAACCAAAGCCTTTGAACTCTACACCCGCGCCCATGAGCTGGGTTCCGGCGCGGGCACCTACTACATCGGACGCTCCTATCTGGAGGGTTGCGGCGTGACTGTCGATACTGCCAAGGCCATCCCCTACCTCTATAAGGCCGCCAATGAGGCCGGTGTGGGCAACGCCGCCTACCGCCTGGCCGAGTTCTACAACTACGGACTCGGGGGCATGGAGGCCAACGGCGACAGCGCCCTGCATTACTATTTCATGGGCCACCAGAACGGCAGTCCCGATGCCAGCTGCTTCATCGGCCGCCAGTTGCTGAAGGAAAAAGAGTATGAATCTGCTGTGCAGTACCTCACCGTCGCCACCCAAAGGGGCAGCACGGAAGGCATGGTCCATCTGGGCGGCTGCATGTATGATGGATTGGGAACCGAGGCCAATCCCGAGTTGGCCTGCCAGCTGTTCCGCGTGGCTATCAGCCGTGAGCCGATAGCCCAGGCCTACGCCTCGCTGGGCATAGCCACCCTGCAGGGCAACGGCACTGCCGAGGACGAGACCCTCGGCAAGGCCTATCTCGACACCGCCGTGAGCCTTGGGCATGAGAAGGCCATCCTTTGGGTCGGTCTCTGTCACCTGAACGGATGGGGCTGCCGCGCCGATACCGCCATGGCCATCCCCTATCTGGAGCGTGCCGCCGACAACGGCGAAATCCGCGCCATCAACGAGCTGGGCGACATCTACGAGGAGCAGGGCGACTTCAAGAATGCCGTGCTCTACTACGAGAAAGGCGTGACGTTGGGCAGCCTCGAGTCCTACTGCAACCTCGGCTACTGCTACCAGGAAGGCCAGGGGGTGGTGCTCAACTCGAAGAAGGCCTTTGACCTCTACATGGTGGCCGCCGAGCACGACTATATGAAGGGATACCTGTATGTGGCCCAGAGCTACATGAACGGCATGGGATGTGAACGGAACTATCCCGAAGGCATGAAATGGTTGGAGAAGGCCGCCGAAGCGGGCAATCCCACGGCCATGTACTACCTCGGTGCCATCTACGCCGAAGGCGAGGAGGGCGTGAAGCCCGACGCCAAGAAGGCCAAGAAATGGTTCAAGCAGGCCGCCGACGCGGGTTACGCCCCCGCCCAGGCCGCCCTGGAACGCATGAAATAATCTTTGACACACTCCTCAGTCAGCCAAGCTGACAGTTGACTCCACAAGGTCGTCGACCTTCGGTTCCCCTAACTTAGGGGAGCAGTTGGAGATTGTGCTTGCCTCTGACCGCGGAAGCCACTCCTCCCCTAAGTTAGGGGAGGTGGCCCAAAGGGCCGGAGGAGTGTGTTATTCTATCACAATCTCGTCGGTGAAGAGGTAGGAGGGCTGCCCCGGCGCGGGATGCCAGTTGGGCAGCGGTCCCGGATTGGGCACTACCACGCGGAGGAACCGGGTGAGGGGATACCCCAATACGATTTTTCCCATAGCATACGTCATCATGTCTATGCTATAATGTTTCAGCCGCATGCCCGTCTCGCGGGGGTCCATATCGAAGTGCTGCTCGGCGGCGGGCTGCCATTGCTTGCCATCGGCCGAGGTGTACACCTTGATACTTGTGGGTGCCAGTATCCAGTCGAAGGTGTTCTGCATGAAGCGCATGGAGACCCTGCGAATCTCCTTCGGGCTGCCGAGGTCGATGACGGCGTCGATGCTGTCGCCCCAGTAGCCCTGCCAGTGGCCGTCGGCATAGGTCGTATTCGAGCCCATTTGGCCGTCTGCGAGCGCATTCTTGCCCCCGCCCGAGTAGATGGCCTTGTAGGTCGAGAAAGGCGTCTGGAGGGCGATTTTGGCCCCCATGCCGAGGTGCGAGAGGAGATATTGCGAGGTGATGACCCCTTCGCCGTACTCGTTGTAGGCCACGGCGCGCAGGGTGGCGGAGCGCTCCAGGGGGAAGGGCGCGGTGTAGCGCGTCGAGGCGGTGGTGGGCTCCGAGCCGTCGAGGGTGTAGTAGATGGGACGGTCGTCCTTTAAGGTGCGGAGGCGCACCATAGGACTAGTCGCACTAGTCGTACTAGTGGCACTGGAAACATCAATAAACACATGCCTGTCGAGTTCCAGCACCTCGCGGGCGAGGGCGTCGTAGCGGTCGAGGATGATATAGCGATCATAGTCGCCGTTCTCCTGGTCCCAGAGGAGCAGGTATTCGTGCTTGAGGTCGAAGAGGGCTCTGAGATATCCCGCGGAGAAATATGAGAGGGCGTTATCCAAAGTAGAGTCCGCTGCTTCTTTGTCGGGGATTGATGCCGTGTCGTTCAGTTTTTCGTGAATCGTCAGGCGCAAGATACTCTTCGCCCAGGTGGCCTCCATGCGGGACAGGGCATAGTGGGCGTGTGGGTTGGCCTTTGGGTCGACATCTATGGAGCCCATCAACTCAATAGTCTCATCGAGGAGGTCTAACATCTCTTCGCCGGTATTGGCGGGGTTGAAGTTGAGCAAGGGCTCCATAAGGGCCGCTGAGGTGTACCAGTCGCCGATGAGGGGGTTGCCCTCCAACGCGCCTACCTCGTAGAGGGTAGTGACGTTGGCGAGGGTTGTGTCGCCATAGAAGAGGCGGGCGAAATTCTCGTTGAACTGCTGCTCGCGGCGGCTGAACTCCTCGGGGTCGTCTGTGCGGAGGGGGTTCCAGGCCATCTCGGCGCTCCAGTAGAGGCCGTGCCAGCAGTTGTCGAAAAGGGCCTCGCCGTTGTCGTCCCAGCAGGTGTTCATGAGTCCTTCGGCCCCGTTGCGCCAGCCGTCGCGGGCCAGGTTGGCGATGTTCTTCATGTAGCGTTGGGGGTTGGGAATCATGTTGCTGCTGTGGCTGAGGGAGGGGGCGACCCAGAAGAGGGTGCCGTTCTCCTTGAAGGGTTTAATCAGGTGGTCGTAGCTGTCGAGGGGTTCGTAGGCCCACATGATGTAGGTCATCTCTTCCGGCAGTTGTTTCATCATGGCGGGGTTCTTGGCCACGATGTCGCCCCACATGACCACACGCGGGGCCTCCACCACTTCGCCCTCTTTGAGTTGGCCCTGATGGGTGAGGAGGAAGAGCTCGTCTATCAGCTCACAGCAGCGGTTGATGTGGTTGACATAGACCTGGTCGGCGCCGAGGCTGTCAACGAGGGCCTTGGCGCGGCCCGAACCCAGTTGCTCCGTCTCGTCGCAGTTGATGATGAAGAAGGGCGAGTCGGGAATCCGCTGGATGGCGGCCCGGATGCGCTCGCGCAGGAAGTAGTAGGTCTCGGGGGCGGCGGGGTTGAAGTTGGCCTTGCTGTCCATGATTTCCAGGTAGAACGGCACCCGCAGCGTCTTCTCGGCGTGGGCGAAGAGCTGGAGGTTGATGACCTCGTCGGGATGCGGCGGGCAGTCGGCGAGGTAGGCGGGTGCCAGGTCGGGGAACTCGGGCTGGTAGAGGGTGTGCTCGGTGTAGTAGTTGCAGAAGTTGTACTTGAGGGCGCGGAGCGTCTCCCACTGCTTCTTGCGGTAGGCCGCGTGGGGCACGGGGCCGCGGCTCTGGTCGTCCATCCATCCGCGGTAGCGGTAGGCGGGCCAGTCGGTGATGGTCATGCAGGGCAGGGTGTCGTGCAGCTGGCGGAGCTGGGCGAGGGTCTTGTAGGCGTTCTCGCGGCCCTCCGCGCCCTCGTAAAAGATGCTGATGCGGCGGGGCTCGACGGTGAGGCGGTACATCTGGCTCCAATTGGCCCCTTCGCCGCGGCCGAACTTCACCTGTTGTTCCTTTATCTTGGCTTTGGCCAGCACGCAGGTCTTGCCGTCCTGTGCCAGTTCCACCCGCTGCGGTGTGGGGATGAGGCCGAGGTTGGGTTGCTGCGTCTGGGCGCAGAGGGTGCTCCAGAGGACTATGAAAACGAGTAGGAAATTCTTCTTCATGGTTATTGCTGTTGTTGGGGTTCGAAATATAGGTTGGCAAGGGGGATGGCGTATTCCCTATTCTCCGTCTGGGGTTTCCAGTAGACGATAAAGCTAACTTCGGCCTTCGCCACGGTGTAGCCTTTTGCCTCCAGTTGGGCTACCTTATCACGGCAACTCTTCGAGAGGCAGGCGACATACATGTTGGAATAATCAATGAGGAATCCCTGTCTATAGTAGAGCTCTTTGCCACTGCGGAGACGTTGGATGAAACTCTGCTTGTTTTTGGCAAAGTCGAGCCAGACATCGCTGAGTTTGAGACCCATGGCGATGGGGAGACCATCGGCTTGGAACTGACGGGTGGCGATAGACACTTGGCCCTTGCTGGCAATGCTGTCGAAGAGAGTGAGGTCGGTGTAGATATGCAGGTTCCTCTTGGCGCGGGTGATACCCACATAGAGCATACGTAACTTGTCGGGTTTGAGGTCACTGATGTTTGTGGCCAGGATGAAGACAGTGTCAAACTCACGCCCTTTGGCTTTGTGGATGGTGGAAACAAGGATGGTATTCCCGTTGTCGGAGAGGAAGTCCTCGATGCTCGACTCATAGATATACTCGTCGAGGTCGCTGCGATAGTATGTCCTGTGGGTAGATTCGAAGTCTGCGAAGAATCGTTCCAGCCATTGCGAGGAGTCGTAATATTCGAGAGTGAGACGTTTGGCTTCCTTCCACCGCTCTTTAGAAAGGATGACGGCGTCTGTCGGCAGCTGGCTGAGGAAGTATCGTACCTCGGCCAGATTGCTGAAAAAGAAACCATCAGTCTGCTGGATGAGGCGGGCGTGATGACCGTTCCTTTCGAGGAGATAGGCCATCTGCATGGCCTGCTCGTTGGTGTAGGTGAGGAAGGCGCAGGAGCCCTCCGTGGGGATGTCGGGAAGAGAGGGGATACAGTTGGTTGATAGTTTGACCACCTCCACGGTGCCCTCTGTGGTGGTGACGGCTTCGATAGGGGCCTGCTTCATGCGGCATGGGATGAGGGTGGCAAAGCGGTTGGCGAAATCGACGACGGCGGGACAACTCCGGTAGTTCTCTGTCATGAGATACAGGCGCGCATTGTGTCGTTCGACGAGGGTGCGGAGATGTGCTGAGTCTGAGCCCCTGAACTGATAGATATTTTGGTCGTCATCGCCCACGGCAATGACGCGCATCTCTTCGTTTCTGCTCATAAGGGCTTCCACCAGGCGGAAGTCATCCTTGCCCATATCCTGGGCCTCGTCGATGACCAGCACACTTTTGGCAATCTTGGCAGTCTCCACCTCTCCATCTTCTATCATCCTGGCGGCACGGCTTACGGCTTGGTCGAGGTTCTCCTCTTTGCCGTTCAGGCCGAGCAGGTCGAGGCTGAAGGAATGGAATGTTTTGATGTCGACAAAATGGGCGGCGTTGCCTACAATATCGATGAGTCTTTTCTTGAACTCCGTGGCCGCCGAGCGCGAGAAAGTGAGCATCAGCAGATCCTCGCTTTTCACATCCTCCAGCATCAGGAGGGAGGCCAGTTTGTGCACGAGCACACGTGTTTTGCCGCTGCCGGGGCCTGCGGCCACGACAATGTATTTCGATTCTTGGTCTTGGATAATCTCGCCTTGGCGGGCAGAGAGTTCTCCGAAGATTTTTTTGTACTTGGCAGGGGTTATGTTGCGGTTGATGGCTTTGCCGTTCTCGCCCTTGAAGTATGTGGAGATAAACTTGTGGTAGTCGAGGGTGAAGTAGTCACTGACGAACTTGATGGCCTTGTTGTGGTCTTCCACCATGAGGTTTGCGTACTTGCCCACGATATGAATCTGCTGGATGCGTTGTTTGTAGAAATCGTCGAAGACCCGGTACTGCTCCTTGCCGTATCGTGCTCGACGCTCGGCTTTGCGTTCCAGTTGCATGGTGTTGTAGATGACGAGGAAACCACCCTCGAGTCGCAGTAGCCCGGTCTTGGAGAGGTAAAGCAAGGCCTCTTCCATATCCTCAATCTTGGGGGCGAAACCGCCGTCCGGCAACAATCCCCGAGTTGCATCGGTGTATTGTTTCAGTAGGTTGACCACCGAGAAATTGACCATGTTGCTTCCTTCGGCAGTCTGTGCGAGCAGGCTTTGAATCACGTGGCGGCAGAGGTTTACCCGCTGTCCGAAGCGTTGCAGGAGGGCCTCTTGGGTGATTGCCAGGTGCAAAGTCACGCTGCTCGAAGCCATGTGCTCTTCCTTGTGCAGGTAGCCTTTCAAGTACAGGAAGTAAACCAGCGTGTGTAGCTGTTTCACTGTGCAGTGCTTTAGGCCGTGGTTCTGGGCTTCCTCGTTCAGTTGCTTGTAATTCAATGTACAGGTCTCCTCTCCGAGGTGGGAAATGATGAACTGTTCAAGTCGCAGCATCTCGTCGAGGTTCTGGAGCGAGGTCTTTTTGCCCACCAATGCCTGCATGTCTTGCGAGTCGGCCAGCAGGCCTTCCTGTCTCATGAGGTTGACATTGTGGATGACGGTCTCTTTTTTCATGCCGAGGATGTCGGCAAGGTAGTCGATGCGGCTTTCGGCCTCCGCGTCGAGTGCGTTGTGTGTGGCGCGACGGCTGATGAGGAAACGGATGATGTCGGCCGACTCCTCGCGCGCTTTTTCGTCGAAGAGGGGCGAATGGGACAAGCGCAGGCGGGCTTCGTCCATGTTGCCTACGGTGATACCTGTGGCAAACACATGAGGAGCATTGTTCCCGCGTTCCACAAACCCGGCCTTCTCCAAGGCCGCGATGGCGGCTCTAACGCGGGTTTCGATGTTTTGCCCATCGTCGTTGTTCTTCACCTCTTCGGCCCAGCCAGCCTGACGGGCAATTTCCAGAGGCGAGCAACTCACTTTGCTGATGATGCCAGGGGTGAGGTCCTTGATGGCCTTCCATACCTGCTGTATCTCGCTTATGCTCAACTTTGTCTGATTGAGCAGGATGAAGTGCTTGTCGAGGTCTCCGTCATTGAACAGTACGTAGCATTCGGCCTCCATATTCGGGTCACGTCCTGCGCGGCCGGCTTCCTGGATGTAGTTTTCCAACGAGTCGCTGATGTCGTAGTGGACCACCAGACCCACGTCCTTTTTGTCCACGCCCATGCCGAAAGCGTTGGTTGCTACCATAATCGACACCTCGCTACGCATGAAGGCTTCTTGGTTCGCCTTCTTCTGTTCGGTTTCCATTTTGCCGTAGAAGGGCAATGCGCGGTGGCCGTCGTTCCTCAGCCGATGGGCCAGTTCGGAGGCTCTCTTTGTCCGTGACACATATATTATTGTCGGGCAAGAGTGACCCTCTATCAGGCTGCGCAGTAGGTTGTATTTCTCTACATCTGTCTCGGCATGGATTACCGTGTAGCGCAGGTTCTTGCGTTCGGCATCGGTGGCAAAGACCTTCAGGTCAAGTCCCAGTTTTTCACTGAAGTAGTCTCGGATGTCTTGTATGACTTTCTGCTTGGCAGTGGCCGTAAAGCAAGACACTGCTATGCGTTTTGCTTCTTCGGAGTCGCCTTGGGCGTATTTCTTTTCCTGCAGTTTCCGGATGAAATCGCCGATGTAGAGATAGTCGACGCGGAAGTCGTGTCCCCACGACGAGAAACAGTGTGCTTCGTCAATCACAAAACGTACCACGTTGCGCCCCAAAAGAATCCGCTCGATGGTCTTCGACCGCAGCGTTTCGGGGGCTATATAGAGCAGGTTGGCTGAGCCGTTGGCAACCTGCTCCACTGCCGTTTTGCGTTCCAGGGGATTCAACAACCCGTTGATGGCCACGGCATCGTCGATACCTCGTGCCTTTAGGTTGTCCACCTGGTCCTTCATCAGCGACAGCAGGGGCGATATTACCACCGTCAGTCCGTGGGTGTTGCGCCCTGCCATCAAGGCTGGCAGCTGGAAGGTGAGCGACTTGCCTCCCCCCGTGGGGAAGATGGTCAGCAGGCTCTCTCCCCGCAGGGCGGCCTCCACGGCTTGTTGTTGCATGGGGACGCCGTCGAAGATACGGAATTCATCGTAGCCGAATAATTCTTTCAGCCCTTTGTGGGCGTCCAAGCGACTGCGGCAGTAGTTGCATTCTCCGCAGGGCCTATTTCGTAGGAAGTTCATCACATTGGCCACCTTGGGATGCCTGCGCATCACCCATGCGGGAGTCATCGATGCGAAGTCGTCGGCCTGAATGATAGCCAAAGCATAGGCCAGTTCAATGGGGTAATTCCGTACCAGGAGCCCAATGTCAGCGTTTTCACAGATTTTCCCTTGGAAGAAGAACTTGATGCAGTCTGCCGCTTGATTTGTGTAGAGCAGCGACTCTTGCATGGGTACGAGACTGAAGAATCCCCCGAACTCGCGGGTGTTGCCCAGCAGGTGCCGGTAGATACTCCGCAGCATGGGATTGAGCCGTTGCCATGCTTCCCATTCCTCGTGGAAGAGTTCGCGGGCCTTCTTGGCGTCGTTCACGGGGTTGTTCAGCTCGTCAACCTGCAGTTTGTCGTCCTTCACCAGCTGGTGGTAGGACTTCTTGGGGAACAGGAGAGGGGAGAGGTAGAGCGTGTCGACAATCTTCTTCGACGAAAGCCATTCCGGGTATTGGGCAGTCTTGAGGCGGCAGGCCTCCTCGATGTATTTTATATCGAAATCCAATATATTGTGTCCGCACAGGACATCACACCCCTCCACGAAGTCGGCAAAACCCATGGCCGACGGTGTGTGAAGCGTTGCTCCGTCCTCGCGTACAGCCCCGAAGTCCTTCACTTTACGGTCCTGTAAGCCTACCTCGGTGTCGATAAAGGCAATCATGGCTCTTTCTGTTTCAAAGTGCAAAGATACGATTTTTTTTCGTACTTTTGCATTTTCTTTTCCTGTTATGAAGAAAATCCTATTTGTCTGCCACGGAAACATCTGCCGCAGTGTCACGGCGGAATTCGTCATGCGCCGCATGGCCGAGGAGGCCGGCGTGGGCGCTCTTTTGGAGGTCGACTCCGCCGCCACGAGCCGCGAGGAGATAGGCAATCCCATCTACCCCATGGCCCTGCGCACCCTCGAGGCCCACGGCATCCACGGCGCCCGCCATGCCGCCCGCCAGGTGACGCGCGCCGACTACGACTACTACGACCTACTCGTGCTCATGGACGAGGAGAACCTGCGGGGCATCCGCCGCATCATTCCCTCCGACCCCGAGGGCAAGATATCGCTCCTGCTCGACCATACCGACCCCCGCGACAAGTCGCATCATGGCCGCGATGTCGCCGACCCCTGGTACACCCGCAACTTCGACGCCGCCTGGGACGACATCACCACCGGCTGCCGCGCCCTGCTGAAAGAACTCTTCCCATGATTTACCGCCTCGACCCCGACTATCCGGGCTTCCCCGACCCCGAGGAGGCCGGCCCCGACGGCCTGCTGGCCGTGGGTGGCGACCTTTCGCCGCAGCGCCTCGTCAACGCCTACTGCCAGGGCATCTTCCCCTGGCCCTGCGAGGGCGAGCCGCTGATGTGGTTCTCCTTAGACCCGCGCATGGTGCTCCGCCTCGACGGGCAGGAGGGCGCGGAGGGCGGCTTCCGTTGCAGCAAGAGTCTGCGGCGCACGGTGCGGTCGGGACGTTTCGAGGTGCGCATCGACACCTGCTTCGAGGAGGTTATCCGCCACTGCGCCGACGTGGAGCGCGACGGGCAGGACGGCACCTGGATCACGCCGGAGATGATAGAGGCCTACACCCTCCTGCACCGGCTGGGACTGGCACACAGCTTCGAGACCTTCCGCGACGGACACCTCGTGGGCGGCCTCTACGGTGTCAGCGTGGGACAGATGTTTTGTGGCGAGTCGATGTTCCACCTCGAGCGCGACGCCTCCAAGGTGGCTTTCGTGCGCCTCGTCGAATTCTGTATCGCCCACGGCTTCAAGTTCATCGATGCCCAGCAGGAGACCGCCCACCTGGCCAGTCTCGGTGCCCGTCCCATGCCCCGGAAGGACTACCTCGCCCTCCTTGGCACCCTTGACTTCTCCCAGACCTTGATAGGGAAATGGGAGTAGTGAAGGGTGCGGCAACTTTGACACACTCCTCCGCCCTTCGGGCACCTCCCCTAACTTAGGGGAGGAGTGGCTGCCGCATGACGTAGGCAGGCTCAGAGGTAATGTCCAAGGCAGTGTCAGAGGCAAGGTGTATCTTCGGCTGCTCCCCTAAGTTAGGGGAGCTGTCAGCTCTGCTGACTGAGGAGTGTGTTAAGGCAATTACAGCCCGAAAGCCTCTTTGATTCTGTCGACGTAGTCGAGCTTCTCCCAGGCGAAGAAGTCGACCTCTTCCTGCCGTGCGTTGCCGTCGCGGTCGTAGAGTGTGACGGAGGCGCGGTAGGGGTCGCGGCCCATGTGGCCGTAGGCGGCGGTGGGGGCGTAGATGGGGTTCTTGAGGCCGAAACGGCAAATGATGGCGTAGGGACGTAGGTCGAAGATGTCGAGGATGCGGCGGGCGATTTCGCCGTCGGTCATGTCGACATGTGCGGTGCCGAAGGTGTTGACAAAGAGGCCCACCGGCTCGGCCACGCCGATGGCGTAGGCCACCTGCACGAGGGCCTCGTCGCAGAGCCCCGCAGCCACCATGTTCTTGGCAATGTGGCGTGTGGCGTAGGCTGCCGAGCGGTCCACCTTCGAGGGGTCTTTGCCGCTGAAGGCTCCGCCGCCGTGGGCGCCGCGGCCGCCGTAGGTGTCGACGATGATCTTGCGTCCCGTGAGGCCCGTGTCGCCGTGGGGACCGCCGATGACGAACTTGCCCGTGGGGTTGACGAACAGCTTGTAGTCGCCTTTGAAGAGCGCGCGGTTCTCGGCGCTGAGGCGTGCGAGGGTGCGGGGGATGAGGATTTCCTGCACGTCGCGGCGGATGCGGTCGAGCATGCGGCCTTCCTCGTCGAAGTCGTCGTGCTGGGTGGAGATGACGATGGTGTCGATGCGCAGGGGGCGGTGGTCGTCGCTGTACTCGACGGTGATCTGGCTCTTGGCGTCGGGGCGGAGGTAGGTCATCTCCTTGCCCTCGCGGCGTATCTTGCCCAGCTCCTGCAAGAAGATGTGCGCCAAGGTGATGGGTAGGGGCATCAGTTCGGGGGTCTCGTTGCAGGCATAGCCGAACATCATGCCCTGGTCGCCAGCACCCTGCTCCTCGGCATCGGCGCGGGCGACGCCCTGGTTGATGTCGCCGCTCTGGTCGTGGATGGTGGAGAGCACGCCACAGGAGTTCGACTCGAACATGTACTCGCCTTTCGTGTAGCCTATGCGGCGGATGACGTCGCGCACGGTGCTCTGCACGTCGACATAGCCGTCGCAGGTCACCTCGCCGCTGACCACCACGAGGCCTGTGGTGACGAGGGTCTCGACGGCCACGTGGCTCTCCGCGTCGCGGCGCAGGAACTCGTCGAGGAGACTGTCGGAGATCTGGTCGGCCACCTTGTCGGGATGGCCCTCGGAAACGGATTCGGATGTGAAGAAGTAGCTCATACTTTTACTTTTTTGTGGTGAAACATAAAAAAGCAAAGGTGAAGGGTTGTGTGATTGTTAGAAGGGGAAAATCATGGGTTTAGCATTTTTTCTCGTGGTTGCAATCATTACAAATCTATCCACTTTGCGGCTGCAAAGATACGACTTTTTTCCCAATTGCAAAGAAAAATGTTGCATTCTTGCCGGAATTCCGCCACGGATTCGCCGACCCTTCGCCGCGGGCTGTGTTCTTCGCCGTTTTATCTTCGATTGTTCTTCGATTGTTCTTCGTTTTCAAAACGGAGAACAATCGAAGAAGAAACGAAGAACAATCGAAGAACAATACAGCCTGCGGCAAGGTTGAGGCAAAGGGGCCCGCAAAGGGGTGTGTCGGGGCTGGGGCAGGGGGGAGCCGGAGAGGCTGGAAACTGGCGGCGCGTGCGGGGAAAAGCCGTCGCGTGACAGGCGCAAATTATATACTGATAAAATTTATATTATTGGGATGTAAGGGATTGGAAACGGGAAGAACTTATTTTTTGTTTATACGCGTTTTTTTATGTACTTTTGCACCGCGAAAAATGTGTAAAATGAATAGCAACAACAACAAAATAACCGTCAGCGATTTCACCGTCCCGGTCATCGGGCAGGTGCTGTACGGGAATGCACAGATAGTTATCAGCCAGGAGGCTATGCGTAGGGTGGAGGAGAGTTACCGTTTCCTGAAGGATTTTGCGGCGCAGAAGGTCATCTATGGCATCAATACAGGCTTCGGCCCCATGGCCCAGTGGCGTGTGGACGACCAGTATCTCAACGACCTGCAGTACAATATCATCCGTAGCCATTCCACCGGTGCCGGCGCACCGTTGGACGACGACATGGTGCGTGCCGCCATGATGGCGCGTGTCGGTTCTGTCATCCAGGGCCATTCGGGCATCCACCCCGAGGTCGTCGACCTGCTGGTGGAGTTCATCAACCGCGGCATCGTGCCCTTCATCCCGCAGCACGGCAGCGTGGGGGCCAGCGGCGACCTGGTGCAGTTGGCGCATATCGCCCTGACGCTCATCGGCGAGGGCAAGGTGCACTACAAGGGTGAGTGGCGTCCCACCGCCGAGGTGATGGCCGAGAACGGGCTGAAGCCCATCACCATGCACATCCGCGAGGGCCTCTCCATCACCAACGGCACCTCCGTGATGACGGGCATCGCCAGCATCAACCAGCTCCTGGCCGAGCAGATGCTGCAGCACGCCATCCTTGCCACGCTGTGGATGAACGAGGTGGCCTCGTCGTATGACGACTTCATGGCCGAGCCGCTCAATGCCGCCCGTCCCCATCCCGGCCAGGTGTATGTCGCCCGCCGGATGCGCGAGCTGGCCGAAGGCAGCCAGCTGCTGCTGAAGCGAGACCACGAGCTATACAACGGCGGCCACGAGAACGAGACCGTCTTCGGCCACAAGGTGCAGCCCTACTACTCGCTGCGCTGCGCCCCCCAGATTCTCGGCCCCGTGCATGAGACCCTGGAGATGAGCCGCCGCATCCTTGACGAGGAGCTGCGGTCGGCCAGGACCCCGCCACGAAGAACGTCTACCACGGCGGCAACTTCCACGGCGACTATATCTCGCTCGAGGAAGACAAGGTGAAGATTGCCATGGTGCGTGTGGCCATGACCGCCGAGCGTCAGCTCAACTACCTCTTCCACGACCGCATCAACGGCATCCTGCCGCCCTTCCTGAATATGGGCACCCTGGGGCTGAACTACGGCATGCAGGCGTGCCAGTTCACCGCCACGAGCACCACAGCCGAATGCCAGACGCTGGCCATGCCCAACTATGTGCACAGCATCCCCAACAACAACGACAACCAGGACATCGTGAGCATGGGCACCAACACGGCGCTCCTCACGCGCCGCGTCATCGACAATGCCTACCAGGTGATGGCCATCCATTTCATCGCCCTGGCGCAGGCCACCGACTGCCTGAAAAAGGCCGACAAGCTGAGTCCCGCAACGCGCAAGCACTACGACGCCGTCCGCGCCATCATCCCCGCCTTCGTCGAGGACACACCGTTTTATGATGAAATAAAGAAGGTCGAAGACCTTCTGAGAGGTTATTGTTTATAGGTTATTGGTTATTGAAAGAATGCGATGATGGAGTGCCACCTTTTTTCGTTTGAAAACCTGGAAGTATATACCAAGGCAAGGCTCTTGGTGAAAGAGGTATATATGCTGCAGGAAGTATTTCCCAAGGAGGAACGATATGCTCTTTGCGATCAATTGAGACGTGCAGCATCATCCATACCGGCAAATATTGCTGAGGGGAGTGGAAGGTCATCCCTCAAAGAAAAAATACACTTTATCGAAATAGCCTATGGCTCTCTAATGGAGGTTTTTTGTGAATTACAGACAGCATCAGATTTGGGATATATTACCGAAGAAAGTATTGAAAAGCTGCGCCCTTTAATCACGGACATTGCAAAGATGCTTTCGGGATTAAGGAACAGTTTGTCCAACAAAAATCAGTCAGTAACCAATAATCTACCACCTCTAAACAATAACCAATAACCAATCAACAATAACCATTACAAAACATGGAATACGCATTAGTGACTGGAGGCTCGCGGGGTATCGGCCGCGCCGTGGCTGAACGGCTGGCTGCCGACGGGATGCCTGTGGTCATCAACTACAAGAGCAATGCCGCCGCCGCCGAAGAAACGAAGCAGGCCATCGAGGCCACCGGCGGGCGCTGCGAGCTGCTGCCCTTCGATACTGCCGACCCCAAGGCCATCGAGGCCGCCGTGGAGCAGTGGCAGGCGCAGCATCCCGACGACTATATCGCCGTGCTGGTGAACAACGCCGGCATCAGGCAGGACAACATCCTGGTCTTCATGACCGACGAGCAGTGGCACTCGGTCCTCGACACCACTTTGAACGGCTTCTTCTACCTGACGCGCCGCCTGGTGAAGGAGATGATGACCCACCGCAAGGGTCACATCGTCAATGTCGTCTCGCTCAGTGGCCTCAAGGGCATGCCGGGCCAGACCAACTACAGCGCCGCCAAAGCCGCCGTCATCGGCGCCACCAAGGCCCTGGCACAGGAGGTGGCCCCGAGGAAGGTGACCGTCAACGCCGTGGCACCGGGCTTCATCGCCACCGACATGACCAAAGACCTCGACGAGAAACAGCTGAAAGAACTCATCCCCATGCGCCGCTTCGGCAAGCCCGAGGAGGTGGCCGAGCTGGTGGCTTTCCTCGCCTCGCCGAAAGCCTCGTACATCACGGGGCAGGTGGTCTCAATCAACGGAGGAATGTATTAAGAATTGAAAATTGAGAATTGAGAATTGACAATTAAACAAAAACACAATAACATGAAAAAGATTTTCCTTATCGCCCTTATGGCCCTGGCATGCACGCCCATGATGCGCGCCCAGGAAACAGCAGTCCGTGTCCCCTCTGGCTACCAGGGATTCCTGGAGCAGGGCAACAGCTTCCGTCTGGCTGACAACTTCAAGTCCGCCGTCGGCGTCTCCACCACCCATGGCTTTTACTTCGGCCAGCACACCTTCATCGGCATTGGTATCGGTATCGAGGTCAACAAAGACTTCACCGTCGTGCCCATCTACACCGCCCTCAAGTACAACTTCAACTACACCCACCAGGCCACCCCGACCTTCCAGGTGCGTGTGGGCTCGTTCGTGGCCAACGCCGTGGGCAGTTACTGCGACCTGGCTTTCGGCGTGCGCTTTGGCTCGTCGCGCGACTTCGCCATCAACGTGCTCCTCACCGGCACGCTCTATTCCAACTGCGAGCGCGAGAAATGGATACCCGCCGACGATGAAAACTACGGCCACACAGAAACGTATACTTTCAATCCTTCAAGCATCGGACTCCGCATAGGAATCGAATGGTAACCAAGAGATGAGAAGAGTAGTAATCACAGGCGTAGGTATCTGGTCGTGCCTCGGCAAGAATGTCGACGAAGTGCGCCAGTCGCTTTATGAGGGCCGCTCGGGCATAGGCACCGAGGAGGCCCGCAAGGACTACGGCTACCAGTCGACGCTGACGGGCATCGTCGAGCGCCCCGTGCTGAAGGGCTTGCTGGACCGCCGTCTGCGCGCCGGCATGAGCGAGGAGGCGGAGTATGCCTTCATGGCCTCGAAGGAGGCTTTCGCCATGGCGGGCATCGACGACGACTACCTGCTGCAGAACGAGGTGGGTGTGCTGATGGGCAACGACTCGTCGGCCAAGGCCACCGTGGAGAGTCACACCCTGATGCTGGAGAAGCACGACTCGGCACTGCTGGGCAGCGGCTGGATATTCCAGAGCATGAACTCGACGGTGAACATGAACATGAGCACCATCTTCCACCTGCGCGGCATCAACTTCAGCGTCAGCGCGGCCTGTGCCAGCGGCAGCCACTCCATCGGCCTCGGCGCGATGTTCATCCGTCAGGGGCTGCAGGACATGGTGCTCTGCGGCGGTGCCCAGGAGACCAACCTCTACAGCATGGCCTCCTTCGACGCCCTCGGGGCCTTCAGCAAGCGCATGGACGAGCCCACCAAGGCCTCACGTCCCTTCGACCGCGACCGCGACGGACTCATCCCCAGCGGCGGTGCCGCGGCATTGGTGCTGGAGGAGTATGAGCATGCCGTCAAGCGTGGCGCCAAGATTCTGGGCGAGGTGTGCGGCTATGGCTTCTCAAGCAATGGCGGCGGTATCTCGCAGGCCAGCGACGACGGCAGCGCCCTGGCCATGCACCGCGCCTTGGCCGACGCCGGCATGACGGTCGACGACATCGACTATGTCAATGCCCACGCCACCTCGACGCCGCAGGGCGACCTCTACGAGGCCAAGGCCCTCGCACGCCTCTTCGAGGGACACCGTGCCTGGATCAGTTCGACCAAGAGCATGACGGGACACGAGTGCTGGATGGCCGGCGCCAGCGAGGCCGTCTACAGCCTCCTGATGATGCACGGCGGCTTTGTGGCCCCCAACATCAACTTCGAGAACCCCGACGAGGCCAGCGCTCACCTCCACCTCGCCACCCGCACCATCGAGACCCGCGTCGACACCGTGCTGAGCAACAGCTTCGGCTTCGGCGGCACCAACTCGGCGCTGGTGCTGAAACGACTATAAACCATTGAAAGGAAACAACAAACACTAAAAACAGACAATATCATGAAAAAGGTTTTAATGACGCTGATTATGGCTTTG
>CAJOIV010000042.1 GCA_905234665.1 uncultured Bacteroidales bacterium
CAAGAAAGTCGACGACCTGCGCACCATCATCAACATCAACGACAAGTTCAGCTTCATGAGCGAGCTGTTCCACAACAACATGAAGGCCTACAACGACTTCATCCTGCGGCTGAACGCCTACGTCGACCGCCAGCAGGCCCTGGACTATGTGGCCGACATCGCCAAGCAGTACAGCTGGAACAACGAGTCGCTGGCCGTGAAGAACTTCTACAAGGTCTTCGACAGGAAGTTCTAACCACTCACACACTCACACATTCTCACATTTACACATTCACACATTCCTTCCATGAACCACCGCAAAGCCATACTCTTCTCAGCCCCGTCGGGGAGTGGCAAGACCACCATCATCCGCGAGATACTGAAACGCTTCGACTGCTTCGAGTTCTCCATCTCGGCCACCAGCCGCCAGCCCCGCGAGGGGGAGCGCAACGGGGTGGACTACTACTACCTCACGCCAGACGAGTTCGCCCGCCGCGTCAAGGCCGACGAGTTCCTGGAATGGGAGGAGGTCTATGCCGGCGTGAGCTACGGCACCCTGAAGTCGGAGATAACCCGCATCTGGGACAACGGCCACGTCATCATCTTCGACGTGGACGTCAACGGCGGCATGAACATCAAGAAGTATTTCGGTCCCGACGCCCTGGCGCTCTTCGTGATGCCGCCCAGCGTGGAGGAACTGGAACGGCGACTCCGCAGCCGCGGCACCGAGACGGAGGAGAACATCACCAAACGGCTGGCACGCAGCGCCGCCGAGCTGAAGATGGCCGACCGGTTCGACAAGACCATCGTCAACGACGATCTTGCGCGCGCCGTCGACGAGACACAATGTGTAATCAATAACTATCTGGGCATATAGGATGGAATCGCTGATTGCTTTTCTGAAGAAGTTCGACTACGTGTTCGTATTCCTGCTGCTGGAGGCGGGGGCCATCGTGTTCATCTCGCAGAACAGCAACTACCAGGGGTCGAAGCTGGTGAGTGCAGGCAATGCCGTGGCAGGCCGTTGCTACGGGGTGGTGCACTCGGTGGGCGACTACTTCGGGCTGCGGCGCGAGAACGAGCTGCTGGCCGCCGAGAACGCCCGCCTGCGGGCCGAGCTGGAGTCGTCGTACATGCGTTACGACCGCCGCCAGTTCGTGCATAACGACACCGTCTACCGCCAGCGCTACAGCTACACCGAGGCGCAGGTGGTCAAGAACTCGTGGAGTCAGCAGAACAACTACATCATGATCAACAAAGGCCGTATCCACGGCATCGTGCCCGACATGGCCGTCATCTCGCCGCAGGGCATCGTGGGTGTGGTGGTGAACGCCACAGCCAACTTCGCCACGGTGATGCCCGTGCTGCACGCCAACAGCCGCAACAGCGTGAAGCTGACACGCACCAGCACCAACGGGTCGCTGGTGTGGGAAGGCGGCGACTTCCGTTATGCCACCGTGGTGGACATCCCCACCACCTACAAGCTCTACAAGAACGACACCATCGTGACCAGCGGCATGGCCAACGACTTCCCCGAAGGGGTGATGGTGGGCTTTGTGGAGAGCCTCTCGTCGGCCCAAGGCAGCGGATTCTACAATGTGAAGGTGCGCCTGGCGACGGAATTCAACAAACTGGACCACGTGTATATCATAGACAACCACTTCAAGGCGGAGCAGGACTCGCTGATGCACCTGACGCAGAAAGGAGAAGAGAAATGAAAAACCTCGTCGTGTCCAACATACTGCGTTTTGTGGCGCTGATACTGATACAGATACTCCTGCTGAACTATGCCTACATGGGCGGCTATATGCTGCCGTTCATCTACATCCTGGCACTGCTGATGCTGCCCACCAATATGGGGAAGGTGCCCATGCTGTTGGTGGCATTTGCCGCGGGAGTGGTGGTGGATGTCTTCTGCAACATCCCGGGGTTCCACACCTTCAGCTGCACCCTGCTGGCCTTCGTCCGTATCCTTGTGGGCAACAAGATGCTGACGCGTGGCGAGCCGATAGACATTGAAGTGCCCAGCGCCTACTCCGTGCCCTTCCAGCAGTTTGCGGGCTACCTGCTCGTGATGACGCTGGTGTACAGCGTCACCTATTTCCTGCTGGAGGCCTTCAGCTTCGGCAACTTCTGGTGGATGGTGCTCTCGATGCTGCTGAGCACCCTGGTGACGTGGGTGCTGATGCTGGTATGCCAACTGCTATTGCCCAAGAAACAACGATAAACAACAAAAGCCTTATGAAGAAGACTGCCATACTTATCACTGTCATAGCCATGGGATTGAACGTCCTGGCCCAGTCGCGCATCGGCGAATGGAAGGACCTCAACTCGTTCTCCACCCTGGAACATGTATATGTCACCCCCAACCGCGTCTATGCCTCCACCCGCATGGCCATGTTCTATTACGACAAGGAGACCTATGCCACGACCCCGATGACCAAGGTGACGGGGCTCTCGGATGCGGGCGTCTCGACATTCTCGTATGACGAAGAGAACGACTGTCTGGTGATTGCCTACAGCAACTCGGGCGTGGACTTCCGGCGCGGCAGCCAGGTGTACCACCTGCCCGACATCCGGCGCAGTTCCATCGGCGGCGACAAGAAGATATACAATATCCGGTTCCGTGACGGCAAGGCCTACCTGGCCTGTGGCTTCGGCATCGTGGTGGTGGATATGTCGACCTACGAGATTGAAGACACCTACGCCCTGGGCGAGGGGGGTGACTATGGCGTGGTGTACGATGTGGCCTTCACCGACAGCCTCATTGTGGCGGGCACCGACAATGGATATATGTATGCCCCCGTCGAGAGCAGCCGTCTGCGTATCTACGACACCTGGACCCGCGACACCGTCTCGCCCATGAAGGGCATGTCGGTGCGCATGCTGGGGGTGAACCGCAACTGGCTGGTGGCCGCCGCCTGCACCGACAACCCCGACACCCTCACCTCGTTCTTCCAGTCGGACAACGGACGCTGGGGCAGTTGGGGCAGCGGGCACATCACCTCGCTGCGCTGTCACAACGGGCGTATCGTCCTGAGTCGCTACAGCTCGGTGGAGGTCTACAGCGACAACTACCAGCTGGTGGACAAGATAGAGAGAGTCTTAAACAACAGCATGGTGGCCAACGATGCCGATTTCGACACCGACAGCACCCTCTGGGTGGCCCATGTGTGGGCCGGCTTGGTCAAGATACCCTACCGTTCATCCACAGCCTATGTCCATTGTCCCGAAGGACCCGACAACAACGACTATGTCTACAGCCTGACAGTCACGCCGAAGAGGCTCTACCTCTGCCCGGGCGGCAAGAAGCCCACCTACGAAGGCCTGTATATGGATGGACGGCTGATGTCCCTCGCCGAAGGACGATGGACAAATATGAGCAAGGGTGCCGTGATGACCCGCTTCCAGGATGTGCTGAACGCGGCGGTGGACCCCACCGACGAGACCCATGTCAGCGCCACTGCCTGGGGCACAGGCGTGTTGGACATCAAGGGCAACACCCTGCAGAATGTCTTTGGACAGGTGAACACCAACAATGTGCTGACCCCCTACACCGACGGCTCGTACCGTTCCATGCGCGTGTCGGGGCTGGCATACGACAACGAGGGCAACCTGTGGGTCACCAACTCGCTGGTGGACAACGGCCTCGTGGTGCGCTATCATGACGGCACATGGAAAGCCTTCAACACCAGTGCCATGGTGCAAGGAAACGAGATAGACAAAATCATCTGGGACAGCGTGACGGGCTACAAGTGGTTCGCCGGGCGGGCCAACCGCATCTATGTCCACGACGGCGCCAGCAAGATGGCATACGTCGACCCCAACAACGGCAGCAAGATGGAGACCCACACTGTCACCTGCCTTGTGCAGGATGTCCAGGGCGACATCTGGGTAGGCACTGACAAGGGAATCAAAGTCATCTACGACGGCTACCGCGCCTTCGACAATGGCGGCAAGGGCGAGAAATCGCCTGTCAGTTGCTCCAACATCCTCTACAGCGACGACGGCATCTATGAGTACCTCATGGCCTATGAGAGTGTCACCTGTATGGCTGTGGACGGCGCCAACCGCAAATGGGTGGGCACTGCCAACAACGGCCTCTACCTCGTCTCGGCCAACGGGCAGGAGCAGTTGGAACATTTCACCACAGGCAACAGCCCCCTGGCCTCGGACAAGATTGTCACCCTCGCCATCGCCCCCGAGAGCGGCATCGTGTATATCGGCACCGACAAAGGCCTCCAGTCGTACCGTTGGACAGCCACGGCCGCCGAGAGTGAGCCTGCCTCCGACATCCATGCCTTCCCCAACCCCGTGCGCCCCGAGTATGACGGCCCGATAGCCATCAAAGGCTTCACCCGCGACGCATTGGTGCATATCACCGACGCCGCCGGACATACCGTCTTCACCACCCAGGCCTACGGCGGCCAGGCCATCTGGAACGGCCGCAACCTGCAGGGCGAGAAGGTGGCCAGCGGCCCCTATTTCGTCTTCGCCTCCGACGCCCAGGGAAAGATGCGCTCCGTCACAAAAATCCTCATCATCAGGTAGCCCCCAATTCTCAATTCTCAATTTTCAATTCTCCATTGACCCCCACCCTCTCCACCCCGGCACTGGTGCTCCACACCACGGAATACTCCGAGACATCGGTGATAGCCAAAGTCTTCACCCGACAGCTGGGGGTGCGTTCCTATATCCTCAAAGGGGTGCGCAAAGGGGGTGGCCGCACAAAACGCAACCTGCTGCAGCCGCTGAGCTACCTCGACATGGTGGTGTACGTCAACCCCAAGACGACCCTCAACTACGTCAAGGAACTGGCTCCCCACACTCCCACATTCACACATTCAGACACTCAAGCAATCAACAACGCGGTCGTCTTCTTCATGACGGAGCTCCTCTACAAGACCCTCCGCGAGGAGGAACCCGACCAGGAGCTGTTCGACTATATCGTCGGGGCCCTCGAGCAACTGAGACAGCCCCTCCCGGCCATGCACGCCCAGATGCCCCTGCTCTTCCTCCTGCGCCTGACGCGCTACTTGGGCCTTTGGCCCCGAGACAACTACAGTCCTCACGAGCCGTTGTTCGACCTGCAGGAGGGATGCTACAAGTCGGTGGGGGAGACAACCATAGACCCCGCCACCTCCCTGCTGCTCCATGAGTACCTTCAGGTTTCGGCGCTGCCCTACCCGGAATCCAACTCCCGATATCCCCAGACCACGCTGGCGCAGCGCACGGCACTGATGAACCGCCTGATAGAATACCTCCAGCTGCACCTCGACGGCTTCAGGAGCTTCCACTCGCACGAGATATTGCATACAATACTTAATTAGATATGAAAAGAGTCATCCTATTTATCGCCATTCTGGCAGCCGTGCTGCCGACCCTGGGACAAAACTGCTACTGGGTGATGCTCACCGACAAGCAGGGCACCACCTTCGACCCCTACACCTATTTCGACGCCAAGGCCATAGAACGCTACCAACAGAACGGCGCCGACCTCTACGACCTCACCAACTACCCCCTCAACGCGGGCTATGTGGCGCAGGTCGATGCCCTCGCCACCGAGGATTTCGGCACCTCCCGTTGGCTCAACGCCGTGGCCGTCATGGCCACCCCCGAGCAGATTGAGGCCATCCAGCGCCTCCCCTTTGTTCGTGAAGTCGTGGCTCTCAGGGGCGACATGCAGCCCGCACGCGCCACAGAGGCAGAACCCTTCGTGCTCGACGAGCAGACGGGACGGCAGCTGCACAACCAGCTCCTCCGCATGGGCGGTCAGTATTTCCGCGCCAAGGGTATCGACGGCAGGGGCGTGCGTATCGCCGTCTTCGACGGCGGCTTCCCGCAGGTCAACACCCACGCCGCTTTCCAGCATGTGCGCGACGAGGGACGCATCCTCAAGACCTGGAACTTCCCCAACAAGAAGGAGGATGTCTATGGCTGGAACAGCCACGGCCTGATGACCTTCGGCTGCATCGCCGGACGGCAGGGAGACAAGGACCTGGGCCTCGCCACGGGTGCCGAGTTCCTGCTGGCCCGCACCGAGGTGGAGACAGAACCCTTCAAGGAGGAAGTCTGGTGGCAGATGGCCATGGAGTGGGCCGACAAGAACGGCGCACAGATCATCAGCTCGTCCCTCGGCTACGGCAAGGACCGCTACTATACTAAGGACATGAACGGCCAGAGCTATGTGGCCAAGGCTGGCAACATGGCCGCCCGCAAGGGTATTCTCGTCTGCAACTCGGCTGGCAACGAGGGCGACGACAACTCGTGGCGCTCTATCATCACCCCGTCGGATGCCGACAGCGTCCTCTGCGTGGGTGGCATCAACGCCGACATGAACAGCTATCGGCGTACCAGCTTCAGCAGCTACGGCCCCACCGCCGACGGCCGCCAGAAGCCCAACGTCACGGCCTTCGCCTACGCCTGGACGGCCAACACGGGCAGCAGCAACGACCGCTACCGCGAGGCGCCGGGCACTAGCTTCAGCTGTCCCCTCGTGTCGGGCTTCGCCGCCTGTGCCCTGCAGTCGCATCCCGAGCTGACCGCCATGCAGCTCTTCCACGAGATAGAGAAGTCTGCCGACCTCTACCCCTACTGCGACTACACCTACGGCTACGGTGTGCCCCAGGCCGACTACTTCACTGGCGACCGCAAGCCCGTGCAGCCCACCTTCCGCTTCGAGAAGGTCGACTCGACAGGCCATCTCAGGGTCATCCCCCTGCAGGACAATCCCCAGAAATGCTACGTCTTTGTCAAGAACAGCGCCATCGGCAAGATTATCGACTACCGCCAGTGGGAGCTCAATGGCTTCCCCACCGACGGGTGGCTTGATATCCCAACGGGTGACATCATCACCGTGCATTACAACGGCTATACCGAGAGCTACACCCTCGGCAATTCCCTGGGTGGGTACATGGAATGCTATCTCGGAGGCACTCTTGCTGACAATGTCGGCGAACATGAACTGTACGACAACCCCCACAAGAGTCCCAGCTTCATCGACGAGACGAAGGGCCAATGGGATATCTACTACTCCTTGGGTCTGCCCGTGACCATGGGCGACGAGATGATTGTGTCGGTATGGTCGCCGGCGAATCGTGTCGGTTTCCGCTGGGCGCGGATGTTCACCAAGGCCTACGGCTGGGGCATTGGCGCGGAATACGGCTGCAACTCCTACCGCTTCGGCAGCAAGAGCCAGAGCAACGCCCTCGACAGGATGCTTGGGACGGACGCCTTGGTCGAGAATGCCGACAAGATCCACCACCACCGCGCGGAGGTCAACCAGTGCTCGCTGGAGATTTTCCAGCGCGTGCGCCTCGTCCCCGGCGGTGCCCTCTTCCACAAGGGACTTCACTGGGACCTTGGCGGTTATATCTCGAAGGCGACCAACGTCTACCAGGTGAAGTACAGCAATAACACCGACCTTATGGCCGAGAGCCGCGACGTGAGACTCAACAACGTCACCCCCCTGCGGGGCGACAAGCTCCTCTATGGTGTCGTCACCCGCCTCACCAACGACTTCTACGGCATCTACGCCCGCTACAACCTCCAGAACCTCGGCAAAGAGCTCTCCCCCGACGAGGTCGCCCTCCCGCGCCTCGAAGTGGGCCTGCAACTGGTCTTCTGAGAAGAGGGTGCCCTGAAGAAAAATTTGGTCATTCCAAATAATCTTCGTACCTTTGCATTTTCAAATGGACAAGCGACTGTATATCATCGGCGGCTGTAACGGGGCTGGGAAAACCACGGCCTCATACACCGTTTTGCCAGATATCCTGCATTGCCGCGAGTTCGTCAACGCCGACGAAATCGCCCACGGATTGTCGCCTTTCAATCCCGAAAATGTCTCGATCGAGGCGGGCCGGTTGATGATACACCGCATCAATGAGCTGCTGGGACGCGAAGCCACTTTCGCCGTGGAGACGACCCTCGCCACCAAGTCGTATGTCAACCTGGTGCATGAGGCACAGTCGCAGGGTTATGTCGTCACGCTGGTCTTCTTCTGGCTCCGCACGCCGGAACTGGCCATGCAGCGCGTCGCCGAACGGGTGAGCAACGGGGGACACAACATCCCTGTGCCGACAACCCGCCGGCGGTATGTCTCGGGAATCAACAATCTGTTTAACCTATACGCTCCTGTGGTGGATGCCTGGTTTGTCTACGACAACAGCAACACCCCCCGCATCGAGATAGCCCACGGCGGCAAGGCCGTACCTACCACGGTGCTGAACGAGGAGCTTTTCTCCAAAATGAAGGAATATGTCGGATAAGGATATTCAAGAATTTGCAGAGACATTGCAGTATGGATTGAGCATCGCCGAAAGGCGTATGTTGGAAGAGAAGGCCCTCCGTGGCCAGGACATCGTGGTGTGCCGCAATGACGGCACCATTCAACGCATCCCTGCCAAGGAGGCCATCAAGGCCCTCTGAACCACCCACTCACTCATACATTTACACATTTACGCATTCAAACATTATCACAATATGACACTCGAAGAATTCCAGAATGAACTGCGGCTCGGCATCCCCGACCCGCTGCCCGAACCCCAACCCTATGACCCCACGGTGAACCACGCCCCCAAGCGCAAGGACATCCTCACGCCCGCCGAGAAGAAGCTGGCCATCCGCAACGCCCTGCGTTACTTCCCGGCCAAGTACCACAAGATGCTGGCACCCGAGTTCGCCGAGGAGTTGAAGCAGTACGGACGCATCTATATGTATCGTCTGCGCCCGACCTATAAGATGTATGCCCGTCCCATCGACGAGTACCCCGCTCGCTGCCGCCAGGCGGCTGCCATCATGCTGATGATCCAGAACAACCTCGACCCCGCCGTGGCACAGCACCCCCACGAGCTCATCACCTACGGCGGCAACGGTGCCGTGTTCCAGAACTGGGCGCAGTATCGCCTCGTGATGAAGTATCTCAGCGAGATGACCGACGAGCAGACCCTCGTCATGTACAGTGGTCACCCCATGGGACTCTATCCCAGCCACAAGGACGCTCCCCGCGTGGTGGTCACCAACGGCATGATGATTCCCAACTACAGTAAGCCCGATGACTGGGAGCGCTACAACGCCCTCGGCGTGACGCAGTACGGACAGATGACCGCCGGCTCCTACATGTATATCGGCCCCCAGGGTATCGTCCACGGCACCACCATCACCGTGCTCAACGCCGCCCGCAAACTCGGCGGCGGCACGGCAGGCAAACTCTTCATCACCGCCGGCCTCGGCGGCATGAGCGGCGCCCAGCCCAAGGCGGGCGACATCGCCGGAGTGGTCTCCATCACCGCCGAAATCAACCCCGCCGCCACCCAGAAACGCTACACGCAGGGCTGGGTCGACGAGGTGCACGACAATCTCGACGAGCTCTTCGTGGCCGTCAACAAGTCCATCGCCGCCAAGGAGGCCAAGAGCTATGCCTACCAGGGCAACGTCGTCGACCTCTGGGAGTATTGCGCCGAGAAGGGCATCAAGGTCGACCTCGGCTCCGACCAGACCTCCCTCCACAACCCCTGGGCCGGTGGCTACTACCCCGTGGGCGTCAGTTTCGAGGACGCCAAAGTGATGATGGCTGAGCAGCCCGAACTCTTCAAGGAGAAGGTGCAGGAGTCTCTCCGTCGCCACGTGGCCGCTGTCAACAAGCTTACCGCCAAGGGTATGTATTTCTTCGACTATGGCAACGCCTTCCTGCTCGAGAGCAGCCGCGCCGGTGCCGACATCTGGAATGCCGACCACACCGCTTTCCGCTATCCCTCCTACGTGCAGGATATTATGGGTCCCATGTGCTTCGACTACGGCTTCGGCCCCTTCCGTTGGGTATGCACCAGCGGCAAGCCCGAAGACCTCGACAAGTCCGACCATATCGCCATGGAGGTGCTCGCCGAGATAGCCGCCACGGCTCCCGCCGAGATTCAGCAGCAGATGCACGACAATATCCAGTGGATCAAGGGTGCCAAGGAGAACCACCTCGTGGTGGGCAGCCAAGCCCGTATCCTCTATGCCGACTGTGAGGGTCGCACCAAGATTGCCGCCCGATTCAACGAGGCCATCCGCAAGGGCGAGATTTCTGCCCCCATCGTCCTCGGCCGCGACCACCACGACGTCAGCGGCACCGACAGTCCCTTCCGCGAGACCAGCAACATCTACGACGGCTCCAACCGCTGCGCCGACATGGCCGTGCAGAACGTCATCGGCGACAGCTTCCGCGGCGCCACGTGGGTTTCCATCCACAACGGTGGCGGCGTCGGCTGGGGTGAGGTGATGAACGGCGGCTTCGGCATGGTCCTCGACGGCTCTGACGCTTGCGACCGTCGTCTCCGCATGATGCTCCATTGGGATGTCAACAACGGCATCTCCCGCCGCTCCTGGGCCCGCAACGAAGGCGCCATGTTCGCCATCAAGCGCGCCATGGACATCTGCCCCGAGCTCAAAGTCACCATGCCCAACCTCGTCGACGACAAGGTGCTGGAAGGACTATTCTAAGACAAACAGAATATAGAAGCAAAGAGGCTGACGTGTTGCGTCAGCCTCTTTGCCGATTTTTTATTGCCCGCCTTCGCAATAATTTCCCCTTGCTGGCGTTATAAGAGCAGAAGAACTAAAACAACATACCATGGCAACAATGACAATATCCTACGACGGGCGGAGCAGCACGATGCGACATCTCATCGATGCGATGCTCTCGCTTGGCGCAAAGATTGAGCAGAGTGGCACCAGCACGGAACAGCAGATGGTGAAGGAAAGCCTGACCACGGCCTTCGACGAGTTGCATGCTGGCAAGGCCCGCAAGAACGCACGAAATCTCTTCGCGTAATGGTCTCGTTCGATTATCTGCCCGAATTTGAGCGTCGCGCCAAAGTGCTGGCCAAGAAATACCGCTCTTTTGTCGACGACTACAACACGTTCCTCGACGAGTTGGAGCGCAACCCTTTCAGCGGCACCCCGCTGGGTGGCAACACCTACAAGCACCGTATGGCCATTGCCTCGAAGGGCAAGGGCAAAAGCGGTGGCGCGAGGGTCATTACCTATAATGTCCAGCAGACCGAGAACGATGTCAACATCACGTTGATGTCCATCTACGACAAGTCCGAAATCGCCAATGTATCCGATGCCTATCTCCGTCAGTTGGTAAAAGAATTGGAAAGTAGGGAAAGATAACGCCGTATGATGAGGTGCCCGAAAGGACACCCCTCTTTTTATTATGGAAAAGCTATTCGATATACGGCCTTGCGGGTTGGAGGATATCGCGGCGGTGAGGGGGCTGGAAGGGAAGGTGCTGGACTCTCTGGAACGGCCCGACCAGTTGCGGCGGAACTCGGAAGAGATGTGGCGAGCCTGCCTGCAGTCTCCCCATTACTGTCTTGGTGCTTGGGTAGGGGAGGAGTTGGTGGCCGTGGTAGTGCTTTACGTGCCCGCTGAGGACGACGGGGAGGCGTTGGCACCACTGCTGCAGTCGGTGGAGGCAAAAGGGCTCCTGACGGCCAATTTCAAGATATGCATGGTGCATCTCCAGTGGCGCGGGCATGGGCTGCAGGTGACCCTGGGGAAGGAACTCCATGAGGAAGCACGCCGACGGGGCATCGGGCTGCTGTGCGCGACGGCCTCGCCACACAATGAGGCGAGTATCCGCAGCCTGAAGCGGTTGGGCTACAAGGCAGACCACACGCTCACAAAATATGGCTTCGAGCGCACTTTATTCTACTATTTCAATTAAAAGTTGTATATTTGCAGGGTGAAGATACCCCGTGCCAATAAGGTAAAAAGGTATCCAACACACATGTTATGAGACATCTGACGGAAAAGATAATGGTTTCGTTGGCGTGCGCAATTATCCTAACGCACGCCGTTGTGCCGCACCATCACCACGACTGTGGCGATGAGGGTGGCTTTGTCTTCGAGACCGAACTTGCCTGCCATTGTCACCATGACCATAGCGGCTGTCCCGATGGAAAGGATTGTGGGCACTCGCACCATCCTTTCGACATGTGCAAGCTGGCCGACATGCTCTCGCATCTGGTCATCAGTACCAAGGACGACGAGGCGGCTTTTGCCCTTTCCCTTAAGGCCGATGTCAATGAGATTTTCGACCTCTTTGCCCAGGCCTCCCTGCCGGTGTGCAGTGAGACTGCCTTGGCCTCGTGTCGTCATTTACGAAGACCGTCGGTGGCAGTCTTGCCAGTGCAGCCCGCTGTTGGCGGGATGTCGATGCGTGCTCCTCCGAGCCTGGCGGTTTGAGGAGTTTTTCTCCTTTTTCTTGCAGTTTTAGTTGAAGGATTGAGCCATTCCTTTTGGCTCGGTCGTAATGTATAAAATAGTCAACAATGAAAAAGATAGCATTTGTTTTATCCGCTGCCCTCGTCTTCTCGCTTACCCCCTCGTGTCATCAGGCGCATGACCATGACCACGACCATGAAGCCGAAGAGCATGAGCATCACGAACATCACGACGGCCATGAACATGGCCATGAACACAGTCATGAACACGAGCATCATCACCATGGCGACAACGTCATCCAGTTCTCCAACGCCCAGGGCCTGAAGGTAGGCCTGGCGCTGGAGAAGGTGCAGTACTCCGACTTCGGGCAGGTGATACGCACCACGGCGCAGGTGCTGCCCTCCCAGGGCGACGAGCGCGAGGCCACGGCTACCGCCGCCGGCGTGGTGGTCTTCGCCAACCCCAACCTCGTGGAGGGCGCCGCCGTCAAGGCCGGCCAGACGCTCTTTGAGATACAGAGCAGCGGCATGGCCGACAACAACATGTCGGTGCGCCTCCAGGAGGCTTCGGCCAACTACAACGTCGCCAAAGCCGACTACGAACGCAAGCAGAAGCTGGTAGAGAGCCGCATCGTGTCGCAGGCCGACCTGGAGCGTTCCCGCGCGGCCTACGAGTCGGCCAAAGCCACCTACGACAACCTGCGCAACAACTTCTCGCAGAACGGCTCGGTGGTGCGCGCCCCCATCAGCGGCTACGTCAAGAGTATCAACGTGCGCAACGGCGGTTTCGTCGAGACGGGCCGCTCGGTGGTCACCGTGGCGCAGAACCGCGACCTGCAGCTGCGTGCCGAGGTGGCGCCACGCTACTACGCCGCGCTGAAGAACATCACGGGTGTCAACATCCGCGTGGCGGGCAGCGACAGCGTGCTGACCCTCGCCGACCTCCACGGCAGCCTCGTCTCCTACGGCAAGGCCACGGGGACGGACAACCCCCTCATCCCCGTCACCTTCCGCGTGCGCAACACGGGAAGCCTACTGAGCGGCAGCTTCGTGAGCATCTACATCACCACGGCATCCGACCGTCAGGTGCTCACCGTCGCCAACGACGGCATCGTCGAGGAGATGGGCAACTGCTTCGTCTTCGTCAAGGTCTGCCAGGAAGAATACGAGAAACGCCTCGTCACCCTCGGCGCCACCGACGGCCTCCGCACCGAGATCACCTCGGGCCTGAAGGAGGGCGAATGGGTGGTGAGCCACGGCGCCTCGATGGTCAAGCTGGCGCAGGGCGTCGGCGCCCTCGACCCCCATGCCGGACATGTGCATTAATGGTTATTGGTTATCGTTTATAGGTTATTGAAGAAGATGAAACGCATACTTTTTATTACGGCAATTATCCTCCTTGCCGCCGAAGGGCAGGCCCAGCGCCGCTATGAAAGCATACTCCGCCAAGTGGAGAACGGTAGCCCGGTGCTTCAGGCTGCCCGCCAGAAGTGCGAGGCCAGCCAGCTGGAGGCCCATGTGGGACTCCTGCTGCCCGACCCCGAGGTGGACGTGGCCCTCTTCCGTGGCGACCCCGCCGAACAGGGAACCCGCTGGGACCTACGTGTGACGCAGTCGTTTGAGATGCCCTCGGTGTATGTGCGCCGCGCCCGCCTGAGAGACCTGCGCGAGCATGCCACCGAACTGGACTACGAGACCCTCCGCAACGCCATGCTGCACGAGGCGCAGCTCATCTGTGCCGAACTCATCCACGCCCGCGGGGTGGGCAGGGTGTATGGCGAATTCACCGTGACGGCCCAAAATCTTACCCGTCTCTACGAGAAACGCATGAAGGAGGGCGACTGCTCGATACTCGACTACAACCGTGTGAAGATGGAGATGGCCGAGGCCGAGAATCTGGCCACCCAGGCCGACCTCCGTGCCGGACACCTCTTCAGGGAGCTCTGTACCTTGATGGGCGTGGATTTCTACGACTTCCGCATCGAGGACTACGACACGGTGATACTCCCTCTGGTGTTCGACAAATGGTACGACACCGTCGAGATGCGCAACCCCCAGCTCCGCGCCCTCCAGAACACTCTGGACACCCGCCAGCAGGAACTGCAACTCAGTCGCTCGCAGTGGCTGCCTTCCATGTCCGTGGGCTATGCCTCCGAGACCGTCACGGGCGCTGCCTTCCGGGGTGTTACCCTGGGGATGCGCCTGCCCGTATGGAGTCAGCCGCGCTCGGTGAAGCAGGCCAAGGTCTCCCACACGGCCTCCCGGAAGGACTTCGAGGCCACGCGGGGCAACACCTACAACGAGGCGCAATGCCTGATGCATCACCTCCTTGCCCTCCAGAACAACCTCAAAAACATGCGTATCGCCTTTGCGGCCTACAACAGCCGCGACCTCCTCGACCAAGCCTTGGAGGCCGGCGAGATAACCCTCGAACAGTACCTCCAGCAGGTGAACTACTACCTCCAGCAGGAAATCGCCATCTGGGACATCGCCTACGAGTTGGAGAAGGGTTGCATCGACCTCTACGCCATCACCCTCTGACCCCACCCACTCACACATTTACACATTTACCCACTCACACATTCATAGCGTATGCTCAACAAGATAATCCGATTCAGTCTCGACAATAAACTCTTCATCCTCGTGGCCTCCGTGCTGCTGGTGGCGGCGGGTCTCTGGTCGGCGGGCAAGATGGACATCGACGTCTTCCCCGACCTCACCGCCCCGCAGGTGGTGGTGATGACCGACGCCCAAGGCATGGCTCCCGAGGAGGTGGAACGCCTCGTCACCTTCCCCATCGAGACGGCTGTCAACGGCGCCGCCAACGTGCGCCGAGTGCGCTCTACCTCGATGCAGGGCAGCAGCTTCGTCTTCGTCGAGTTCGACTGGGGCATGGATGTCTTCCGTGCCCGTCAGGTGGTCAGCGAGAAGATGGCCACCCTCGCCGAGAGCCTCCCCGAAGGCATCACCCCCGTCCTCGCGCCCCAAAGCAGCGTGATGGGCGAAATCCTCTTCATCAGCCTGCAGCTCGACAGCACCGTCCGCCACGAGCCCGCCACCGACATGCAGGAGCTCCGCACGCTGGCGGAATGGGTCGTCAAGCCCGCCATCCTCGGCACCGGCGGCGTGTCGCAGGTCACCATCATCGGCGGCGACTACAAGCAGTACCAGATCCTCGCCGATCCCATCCGCATGCGCGCCTACGGCGTCAT
>CAJOIV010000043.1 GCA_905234665.1 uncultured Bacteroidales bacterium
CCATCGGGCAGGTGGTCGCCGATGCTGTGGAAGAGGCTCTCGCCAATCTCGCCGTGGCGGTAGACGAGGAGCTTCGACTGATCGCGCCGTTCCAGTGGGAACTTGGCGATGCGCTCGTCGGGCAGGGGGTAGTCGTAGTCGGCGATGGCGATGGCCTGCGGGTTACTCATGGGCGGGGGCTTTGCGTTGGGTGAGGATGGAGAGGAGGACGTACCACAGGATGATGAGCGAGATGGCGTACCACTGGCGGGTGGCGGCGATGATGGCGGCGCAGCCGAGGAGGAAGATGTATTGGACGCTGTTGGTCCTCCATGAGAGGTCCTTGAAGTTGAACTTGAGCGAGAACATGGGCACATCCGAGACCATCAGCACGTCGGTGACAAGCGAGAGGACGATGAGGCAGTAGGGGAAGACGGGGTGCGCGACCGCGGGGGCAAGAGCCTCGGGGCAGAAGGTGCAGCAGTTGGTGGTGAGGGCGATGCCTACCCAGATGAGGGCGTTGGCAGGTGCGGGAAGGCCGAGAAAGGAATGGCTTTGGCGCGTGTCGAGGTTGAACTTGGCCAGGCGGTAGGCGGCGAAGAGCGGCATCAGGAAGGCGCCGAGGCCGAGCCAGTAGATTATCCTGCTGCCGTCCCAGCAGTTGTAGGCATTGTAGACGAGGGCGGAAAGGATGAATGCCGGGGCGACGCCGCTGGTGACCACGTCGGCCAGCGAGTCGAGCTCTTTGCCCAAGGGTGACGCCACCTTCAGCAGGCGGGCGGCCAGACCGTCGAAGAAGTCGAGGAAGATGCCGAGGCAGATGAACAGGGCGGCCCTCCGCAGGGAACCGCTGGCGGCATAGCCGATGGCGATAACGCCGCAGAGCAGGTTGCCGAGGGTGATGAGGTTGGGGATTTGCCGTTTGATGTTTTGGAGGAGTTTCATAGGGTGGTGTGTTAAAAAAAGATGTAGGAACAAGAGGCTTATTCCTACATCTTGAGAGACATTACGTTGTTTCTTAGTACAGTTTGATGACCAGCTTGAAGTCGGGGTCGTTCCAATAGGCGCGGAACTCCACGTCGATGGCGGCCTTGCGCTTGTACTCATATTCCTGGTCGACAGAGGCCTGCAGGTTCTTGAGGCAGTTCTCGCGGTCGCCGAGGCGGGCGTAGGCCACGGCGCGGAGGTAGTTGACATCGGCGTTCTGGTCGAGGCAGCAGTTGAGCGTGCGGATGCAGTTGTCCGTCTCGTCGTTCATCAGCTGGGTGTAGGCCTTGTTGTAGTTGCAGTTGGCGTCCTTCTGCATCTTCTGGGCCTCCTCGTAGTTGCCGCGCTTGAGGTTGAGGATAATCATGTTGGGGTCGGCGTCCGAGCTGCCCTGGCGTTTGGCCTCCTCAAAGTAGTACTTGGCCAGCGTGTAGTCCTTCTGGGCGAGGCAGAGCAGGCCGGTGTTGTTGAGCACGTCGGGGTTGTGGGGGTTGAGGTCGCGTGCCACCTTCAGATAGCGTTCGGCCTCGGGGTAGTCGCCCAGGTAGAAGGCGATGGCGCCGGCGTTGTTCCAGGCGGCCCATTCGGCGCTGTGGTTCTCGGTGGCCCACTTGTAGTACTTCATCTTCGTCTCGTAGTTGTAGTTGATGTAGGCGGTGTACATCAGTTCGTCGAAGGAGAGCTTGGCGGGGTTGAGGGTGGCCTGTTTCGAGAGCTCCTCGTCGGTCTTGCGGGCCTCGGAATAGTAGAGGGCTATCTGTGCGCGGCGCAGGCTGGGGAAGATGTCGCGCTCCAGCTGCGGGTAGGTCTCGGTGTAGTTCTTGATCATCTGCTCGCGTTTCACGAGGTTCTGCTGGGTCTCCACCACGTTGACGATGGCGTGCTTGTCCTGGATGGTGCTTTCCTCCACCATGACCACGAAATGCACCCAGTCCTCGCCGGCGGCGCGGGTGGTGATAATCATCTTCTTCAGTTGGTTGTGCTTGTAGTATTCCAGGTCTTGGGGCTTCACCTTGGCGCGCTTGGCCATGACCACCAGCACGTCGTCGAGCACGCGGCGCAGCTCGCCGGTGGCGACGTCGGCGCGGTTCTTCGAGACACCGGTGTTGCCGCTCTCTTCACCCTCGGGCGAGGCCCAGCCGGTGATGGTGATCTGCTTGGGCAGGCCGTTCTCGAGCATCACGCGTTTGAGGTCCTCGACGGTGTTGCGGGCGTCGAACTTGATGTTCATCTCGCAGTTCCAGTCGAGTGCCGAGGTGCCGTTGGGGAAGTAGATGTCGGCGGTCTCCACCACGCCCTGTTTCTTGTTGTAGTTGAGGGGTGCGATGGAATAGTTGCCGCGGATGTCGATCCATTCCGAGGTGATGTTCACGCCGTCGGAGATGAGCACGGTGGGGAACACCACGCCGCGGTGCTGGTCGACAATCTGGTCGGCGAAGAGAGCCTCGTCATCCACCGTCGATGCCTTGTAGCCCACGGGGGCGAGGGTCACCTTTCCGGCCTCCATGCCGGGACGGTAGTCGAGATAGTCCTCATAGACGAAACGCCCGCCGGTGGTGTAGTTGATGGTGGTGCCGGGGCCGCCGACATTCTCACCCTTGACGGTGATGGGGTCGAGGGCTGTCTCGCCGCCTTCCCACGAGAAGACGGGCTGGATGAAGAGGGCCACGCCCTTGTCGAAGTACTTGGGGGGGATGGAGCCCACGAACTTCACGGCCACCTTGTCGTCGCGCACCTCCACGGGGTCGGGGGTCGCCTGGTAGCGGATTTTTTTGCTGTTGGACTTCATTTTCGACAGGCCGCTGCATCCCGTAAGCAGGACAGTGGCCGCCAGAAAGAGAGTGAATAGGCTTTTTCTCATCATGATATGTTGTGTGTTCTTATGCGTATAAATGATATATATGCCATGTTCTTAGAGTCTTGCGGGTTCTCAAAGGACATGTCTACCAACTTGCAAATATACACATTTTTTTTGGTATGGCAAGATTTTTTTCGTGTCGGGTCAGTTTTTGTCGCGCTCCTTGTCGTCGTGATTCCGTTTCCCGGTTGTCGTAATGCCGTTCCTCCGTTGTCGTGTTGCCCCTTTCCCGCCGCGGGGTAGGCCCTCCCTTGCCGCTCCTTCGCCGCGCCCTCGTTTGTTCGCCGTTTCATCGCTGTTTGTTCTTCGATTGTTCTCCGTTTTCAAAACGAAGAACAATCGAAGAACAAACGAAGAACAATCGTTGAAGAAACGAGCCCGCACACAGGCTGTGGCGAGGGGGCACACCGGGAGATGCGGTTCCAAGGGGGAGGCGCCGGCGGTCAATCCTCAGGGCAGCAGGTCTCTTTGAAGGGACAGTAGGCACAGAGGTCGCAGCCGGGATGGGCCTCGAAGAGGATGAGGGGATTCATGAGGTCGGCGACCATGCGGACGAGGCCCTCCTCGAAAAGGGCAAGGCGGTCGGGGGTGAGGAGCTCTTCTCCGCCCCAGCTGACGGTGAGCAGGGGGGCGTCGAGGCGGCCGAGGGGCTGGATGCCCGAAAGGCAAGGCTCGGCGGAGTCGTTGGTGCGCGCATAGAGCCAGGCGTAGAGGAGCACCTGGAACCATTTGTCCTTGACTTCGACGAGGTCGATGTCGAGGCTGTCGACGCGCAGGTCGCTTTCTTTCACCTTCCCCGACTTGTAGTCGATGATGCGGAGCATGCCGTCGGCGCGGTCGATGCGGTCGGCGGTGCCGATGATTCTGACGGTGCCGTCGCCGAGGGCGAGGGTGTGTGCGAGCGGCTGTTCGAGGCCGACGATTTCGAGGGTGGCGCCTTCGCGCAGGCGGCGTATCTCGCCGCGGAGGAACGAGGCTATCTGCTTGTGCGCCACCGATTCGAGGAAGTGGTTGCGTCCCAGGTGGCTGCGGCCGTGGCTGAACTGCTCTTCGAGGACACCGGCGAGGATGCTGTCGAGGTCGTCGAGGACACCCTGGAGGGTCTCGGGTCGGATGCGATGGTCGGCGTCGCGCGAGTATGCCTGCTGGAGGACGGCGTGGATGCAGGTGCCGAGGTCCGACTGGTCGAGGTCCTCGCTCACCTCATCGACTTCGCGCAGGGCGAGGACGTTCTCGTAGTAGAACTTGAGGGGACAGGCGCGATACTTGTTGAGGGCAGAGGGCGAGAATCCGTAACTTGCCATCTCACTGAGTCTATGCAGGATGGCTTCGTCTTTCGGTTGCGAATGGAGGAAGGGGCGCCGGTCGGCGGCGTTGGTGGCTTCCACCACCACCTCGTGCAGTTCGATGTGGCCGGGCAGGCGGGTGGCCAGCTCGTGGCGCAGCTGGAGGAGGAACCGGCTGGGTTCGCCCTTGCCGAGGCCTTCGGTGTCGGTGCTGTAGAGGAGGTAGACCTCGTCGGCGCGCTGCAGCAGGCGGTAGAAGTTGTAGGCATAGACGGCGTCCTTCTCATGGTAGGTGGGCAGTCCGAAGGCGGTCTTCAGGTTGTAGGGTATCAGCGAGTTGTCGTTGTTTCCGGCAGGCATCACCCCTTCGTTGGCCGAGAGGAGCACGACGCGCCGGAAGTCGAGGTTGCGGGTCTCGAGCATACCGAGAATCTGGAGTCCGCTGAGGGGCTCGCCATAGAAGGCCACGGAACGGCGGCGCGCCAGGCGGGTGTATATCTTCTGTAGGACGGAGAGGCTGCCGATGAAATGGTATTTTTCCTGGAGGCCGATGAAGTGGTCGAGGGTCTGGAGGAGACACCCGAGGGCTTCCAGCTCCTTGAGGTTGTGGTCGAGGATGTGCCGTTCGTAGATGTCGACTGTCAGCCGGCGAGCCGTCTGGAGGAAGTTGTCGGGCGTGGGGACCTCGGGCGAGAAGAGGTAATCGAGGGTGCCGGTCGGGCATTCCAGTTCGGCAAGGAGGGCGCGGACTTCGTCGGGGTCGGCATAGACGATGTGCTGCCGGGCGAGGAGGCGCGTGAGGCGGGCGTGCATGTCGGGGGCGTCGAGCAGCCGTGAGATGCAGTAGTCGGACAGGAGGCCGTTGAGGTCCTGGTGGTAGAAGTATCTGCCGTGGCGGCGGGTGTGGAGTGAGAAGAGTTTGAGCATCAGGGCGTGCGCCGAAGTGTCGACGAAGGGGTAGCCCATGGTGATGTTGGCGGTGTGCACCTCTGGCGGGAGTGCGTTGAGGACGGGCAGGAGCAGGTTCTCGTCGCCGAGGACGAGGGCGGTCTGGTCCAGCGGGTCGCCCCCGTGCTGGCGGGTCATCTGCGTGAGGAGGCTGCCGGCGTATTTGCATTGCAGCACAGGCTCGGGGCAGCTGACGAGGGTGATGTTCTTGTGCCCGTCGGCGAAATGGTTGGCGAAGGGGCCTATGCCCTCGTATCGGGTGGCGAGGCGTCGCAGGAAGTGTCCCGCCTCCTGGTCGGGGTCGTCATAGTAGTAGGCGTCGCCGTCGGCATAGAGGCGTCCTTTGCCCAGACGCATGAAGTAGCTGATAATCATATCTTCGCAAGCCGAGAGGGCGTTGAAGCCCACAAAGCACACCTCGTCGCAGTCCAGCCGGTCGGCGAGGGTGTCGATATGTTCGGCCACATGGCGGTAGGCCATGCCGCTGTATGCCTTGCCTTGGGCGAGGAGGCGGGTGTGCAGCTGGCTGTAGTAGTCGTAGAGCGAGGCGTAGAAACGCAGGTACTGCTCTTGGAAGGGGGTGAGGGCCGAGGCCTCGATGTCCCACTCGCCGAGGGTTTTGAGGTCGCGCAGGTTGTTGAAGAGGCTGTGGGCGTCGACATGGTAGAGGTCTATCTGCGAGAAGTCGGCGAGCATGGTGTCGCCAAAGGCGATGAAGTCTTCGAAGGTGTCGAACCGGCGGCCGGGGTTGTCGAGGTGCGAGTGGATGTCGAAGAGTTCGAACAGGAGGAGTTCGTTGGGCACGATCTCCATCCCTCCGAGGTCGGCGACGAGGTCGTCGAAGCCCACGATGCGGGGGAGGAAGCAGGGGGTGTCGGCGAGCCGTGCGAACTGCCGTCGCAGGAAGAGCCCCGAGCGGCGGTTGTTGAATACCACCGTCACGCGGTCGAGGTCGTGGGGGTGTCGCTGGCGCAGGTCGCGCGCCACGTCGGCTAAGAACGTATCCATGATTGCGCTTGTTGCAGTGTTTCGGGTTTCCCCACATCGAGCCAGTCGGCTGCGGGGTGCAAGAAGTGTCTGATAGTATGTGTTCTGGCTGCGTCGAGGTAGGCCGGGATGATGGGGTAAGGGGCCGAGGCCTCGGGCAGCAGGTCGAGCATCTGGGGCGACACGACGGCTATGCCACTGAAAGCAAGTTCGATGCATCCGTCGGTGCGGGACTGGCCGGAGACGGGGTCCAGGGCCCAGCGGGTCTCGCCGCTCTGCCGGTTGTGCCATCCCGCGAGGCGGCCGTCGGGGGTGAAGAGGAGCTGTCTCGCGGTGTCGCGCTGGCTGACGGCCAGGGTGGCCAAAGTGCCGCTTTCGAGGTGCTGGCGCCAGAGGGCGCCGAGGTCGAGGCGCGAGAGGATGTCGACATTGTGGACGAGTACGGGTTCGCCAGGCCGGAAGAGGGGGGCGGCCTTTTTGAGTCCGCCGCCGGTGTCGAGGAGCAGTTCGCGTTCGTCCGAGACGAGGATGTCGGCCGGCCAAGTGTGTGCGCCGAGGTATTCCACCACCTGGTCGGCGAAATGGTGCACGTTGACCACGATGCGGTCGGCCCCGTGGGCCGCGAGGCGTTCGATGTTGAGTTTCAGCAGAGGCTCGCCGTCCACCTTGACGAGGGCTTTGGGGCGGCTGTCGGTGAGTGGGCGGAGGCGTGTGCCGAGACCTGCTGCGAGGAGAAATGCTTGCATGGGCAGTATGTGTTTTCCGCTGCAAAAGTACGAAGAAAAAATGAAAAATGAGGAATGAAAATTGATAATTGAGGAAAAAGTTGTATCTTTGCATCACGTATTATGGCTTGGAATGGGTCATGATGCGTGTGTAATGCATTGAAAAATAAAGAAAAAGTATTACGTATATGAAAATAAGGAAACTTTTATTCTGTGCCGCAGTGGCATTGATGAGTCTCACATCCTGCAACCAGACGCAGGAAATCGCCTACATCCACGACGCCCAGCGCGACTCGGCCATGACTATGCAGGGCCAGTTCTCAGGCGGCATTCAGGCCAACGACCTCCTCAGCATCTATGTGGAGAGCGAAACCCCTGAGTCGACCATCCAGTTCAACCAGGAGACCAACAAGATTGCCGTGAGCAACGGCCAGGTGATGAACCCCGGTTCGTCGGCCGTGTCGGGCTATCTGGTGAACCACGACGGCGACATCATCTTCCCCGTGTTGGGCAAGATCCATGTCCTGGGCATGACACACAATGAGCTGGCCCAGCACATCGAGCAGCAGCTCATCAGCGAAGGCCATATCACCGACCCTGTGGTGACGGTGAAGCTGATGAACTTCCGCGTGTGCATCCTTGGCGATGTGAACCGTCCCGGCCAGCTGGTGGTGCCCGGCGAGCGTCTGACCATCTTCGAGGCCCTCAGCATGGCGGGCGACCTGACCATCTATGGCCAGCGCCACAATGTGACCGTCATCCGCGAGGAGAACGGCCTCCGCACCATCGGCGAGATCGACCTCTCGTCACAGACGGTGTTCGACTCACCCTACTACTACCTGCACCAGAACGATGTGGTGTATGTGGAACCCAATATGCGTAAGAAGAAGAACGCCGAGCGCGACCCGATGGTCATGACCTATATCTCGAGCGCGGTCTCTGTCATCTCGGTGATGTCGTCGGTGTTCTACTACTGGATCCTCTCGCGCTACTACCTGAACCGTTAACCCATAAGCAATCAACTATACAATGGAAAACCAAGCAATACAGAATCCGCAGAACCCGCAGCTCCCCAACCCCGAGCAGCAGGAGAAAGAGAGTTCCATCTCTATTCGCGACATCGTTTTTATTGTCCTCAACAACTGGTATTGGTTCGCAGCATCGCTCATCATCTGTGTGGCCGTCTCGGCCGTGGTCTACAAGACCAAGCCGAAGGTTTATGGTCAGACCTCGACCATCATGGTGCGCGACAATGAAGGCACCATGCGCTATTCGGCCCGCAACATGGACCAACTGTTCAACAACATGGGCCTCGACGCCGGTTCCCAGTCGATATCCAACGAGATATACATGCTTAAGTCGTCGTCGTTGATGAAGAACGTTGTCAAGCGTCTGAACCTGAACAACACCTGCAGCCGCAACAGCCTCTTCACCAAGATATCCTACTACAACGACCGCCCGGTGCAGTTGAAGGTCTTCGACCAGAGCACCGAAAGGACCGAGGTGAACCTCAATGTGGAGGTGACCCCCATCGACATGAGCCGCTACGAATATAAGGTGACCCGCCTGAATGACAAGAAGCTCAACATGAAAGGCAAGGCCCTCTTCACCGAGCCCGTGAGTGTCAGCGACGAGGTGTCGTTCACTGTCGACAAGACGGCGGATTTCAAGACCTCGGACCTGAAGGTGAAGTTCGAGGTGGCCGAGTGCCCTGTGAAGGAGATGGCCTTCAAGATGATGGGTCGCCTGTCGGTGAACCGCGTCGACAAGATGGCCTCCATCCTCGCCATCTCGTACCAGGACAACAACGACCGTCGCGCCAAAGAGGTGGTCGACGTGCTGGTGGATGTCTACAATGATGACGCCATCAACGACAAGAACAAGGTGGCCGAGAAGACCGACCAGTTCGTGTCGGAGCGTATCGCCCTCATCATGGGCGAACTGGAGGATGTCGACTCCCGCGTGGAGCGCATCAAGAAGAGTTCGGGTCTGCCCGACCTGCAGGGTGCCTCCGGAACCCTGCTGCAGACCGGCACCCGTTATGCCGACGAGGTGGTCTCGCTTGAGACCGAGCGTCAGCTCATCATCTATATTAAAGATTATATGAACGACCCCGCCTACCGCGACGAGCTGCTGCCTGCCAACGTGGGCATTAGCGACGCCGGCGTGCAGGGCATGATCAACCAGTACAACGCACAGTTGCTGCAGTACCGCAAGCTCCTGAACAACGCAGGCCCCAACAACCCGCAGGTGCGTAACCTCACCCAGCAGATGGAGGCCAACCGTGGCGCCATCCTGGCCTCTATCAACAACCTCCTCAACTCTGTCACCGTGCGTCTGAAGAACGCCCGCAACCAGGAGAGCCGCGCCCGCGGCCAGGTGCAGGCACTGCCCGGACAGAGCAAGGCAGCCACCGAGGTGGCCCGTCAGCAGAAGATCAAGGAGGAACTCTACCTCTACCTCCTCAGCAAACGTGAAGAGAACGCCCTCACCCTGGCGGCCACCGTGGCCAACGCCAAGGTGGTGGAGCCCGCCGCACGCAGCAGTGTGGGTCCCCGTCTCACGATGTTCCTCCTTGTGGGATTCGTAATCGGCCTGGCCATTCCCGCCGCAGTGATGTTCTTGATCAACTTCTTCAACGTCAAGCTGCGCTCGAAGTCGGATATCGAGAAGGCACTCACCATCCCCGTCCTTGGCGAGATTCCCTCCAAGCCCGAAGGTCGTGAGAACGATGAGATTATCGTCACCGCCAACGGCACGGATGTGGTCACCGAGGCCTTCCGTATCCTGCATTCGAACATCCCCTTCTTCCTCAAGGAAGGCCAGAAGGTCATCCAGACCGTGTCGACCATCCCTGGTGAGGGTAAGTCGTATGTGGCTCTGAACCTGGCCCTCTCGCTGGCCTACCTCGGCAAGAAGACCATCCTGCTGGACTGCGACCTCCGCAAGCGCTCGCTCTCCAAGATTATCGACCGCCACAACCGCACCGGCATCATCCACTACATGCTGGGTCAGGAAACCGACTTCGACAAGATAATCATGCACAGTGAGACGTCGCCTAACCTCGACTACGTGGTGTGCGAGAAGACCCCGCCCAACGCCACCCAGTTGCTGCTCGACAACAAGATTGACGACTTTGTGAACTATCTGCGCGAAAAGTACGATTATATCATCCTCGACTCGACGCCTGCCCAGATTGTGGCCGACTCGTCCATCATCAACCACTGCGCCGACCTTACTGCCTTTGTCATGCGTGTGGGCTACCTCAACAAGAGCTCGTTCCCCTTCATCCAGGAGCTCTGCGACAAGAACAAATTCAAGAACATGGCCATCATCATGACCGACGTGCCTCTCATCAAGCGCCGCTATGGCGGTTATGGCTACGGTTATGGTTACGGTTATGGCTATGGTTACGGTTATGGCTACGGCTACGGCTATGGTTACGGCTATGGATATGGTTACGATTATGGCTACGGCTATGGCGACGAGAGTGAGGCCGGCAGCAAGCACCGCAGAAAGAAAGAACTGAAGGACAAGGAAGAGAAATAGCCTTTTATATGAAAGGTATCGTCCTTGCCGGCGGTTCCGGCACCAGGCTCTACCCCATCACCAAAGGGGTCAGTAAGCAGCTACTGCCCATCTACGACAAGCCGATGGTCTATTACCCCATCTCGGCCCTCATGCTGGCGGGCATCCGCGACATACTCATCATCTCCACCCCCTTCGACCTCCCGGCCTTCCGGCGTCTTCTGGGCGACGGGTCGGACTATGGCGTGCATTTCACGTATGCCGAACAGCCCTCGCCCGACGGACTGGCCCAGGCCTTCATCATCGGCGAGGAGTTCATCGGCGACGACGCCGTATGCCTTGTCTTGGGCGACAATATCTTCCAGGGCAACGGCTTCAGCCGCCTCTTGCGCGAGGCCGTCCATGCCGCCGAAGAGGAGAAGAAGGCCACGGTGTTCGGCTACTGGGTGGCCGACCCGCAGCGCTATGGCGTGGCCGAGTTCGACAAACAGGGCAACGTCCTCTCCATCGAGGAGAAGCCCGCCGAGCCTAAGTCGAACTATGCCGTCGTGGGCCTTTACTTCTACCCCAACAAGGTGGTGGATATCGCCAAGACCATCAAGCCCTCGGCACGCGGCGAACTGGAGATCACCACTGTGAACCAGTGCTTCCTGAACGACGGAGACCTCAAGGTGCAGCTCCTCGGGCGCGGCTTCGCCTGGCTCGACACAGGCACTCACGACTCCCTCGCCGAGGCCTCGACATTCATCGAGGTCATCGAGAAGCGCCAAGGCCTCAAGATCGCCTGCCTCGAGAGCATCGCCTACGAGCGGGGATGGATTTCGGACGACGACCTGCTCCGCATCGCGCAGCCCATGGCCAAGAACCAGTACGGCCAGTACCTACTCAACCTCATCAAGGAGAAAAACAAATGCAAGTAATACCTACCGACATCCAAGGGGTCTTCATCATCGAGCCCCGCGTCTTCGGTGATGCCCGTGGCTATTTCTTCGAGAGTTTCAACGCCCGCGACTTTGCCCGCGAGACGGGCATCGAGGTCGACTTTGTTCAGGACAATGAATCTTTCTCGCGCTACGGCGTCCTCCGGGGACTCCACTTCCAGATGCCTCCCTATGCTCAGGCCAAACTCGTCCGCGTGGTGCAGGGCGCAGTGCTGGATGTGGCTGTCGACCTGCGTAGTGGCTCGCCCACCTACGGGCGGCATGTGGCTGCCGAGCTCACGGCCGAGAACCACCGCCAGTTCTTCATGCCCAAAGGCATCGCCCACGGCTTCTCGGTGCTCAGTCCCGAGGTCATCTTCCAATATAAATGCGACGAGTACTATCACCCCGAGAGTGAGGGCGCCCTGGCATGGGACGACCCCGACCTGGCCATCGACTGGAAGCTGCCCGCCGACAAGGTGCTCCTTTCCGAGAAGGACAAGCACCATCCTGCGTTCCGTTCATTTTCAACCCCTTTCTGATCTGAAACTATGAATATCCTCGTCACGGGCGCCAACGGCCAGCTGGGTACACACATGCGTCTCCTCAGCCCGCAGTCGCGCCACCAATACCTTTTCACCGACATCGCGGAACTCGACATCACCTGCCGCGAGGCGGTGCAGGCATACGTGCGCGGGAACCATATCGACCTGGTGGTCAACTGCGCAGCCTACACCAATGTGGACCGCGCCGAGGGCGACGAGGAGAATGCCGACCGCGTCAACCGCCAGGCTGTCGCCCACTTGGGCGAGGCCATGAAGGCGGCGGGGGGCTGGATGCTGCACGTCTCCACCGACTATGTCTTCGGCGGCGACCTCCACAACACGCCCTGCACAGAGGATATCCCCACGAATCCCACAGGCGCCTATGGCCGCACCAAGCTGGCGGGCGAAAAGGCCCTTGCCGCCACAGGCTGCCGCCACCTCGTCTTCCGCACGGCATGGCTCTATAGCGAGTATGGAAAGAACTTCCTGCTCACCATGCTGAACCTCACCGCCACCAAGCCCCAGCTCAAGGTGGTCTTCGACCAGGTGGGGACCCCCACCTACGCGGGAGACCTCGCGAAAGCCCTCTTCACGGTCGTCGAGCAAGGCCTCTACGAAGGACACGAAGGGTTATACCACTACAGCAACGAAGGGGTCTGTTCGTGGTTCGACTTCGCCCGCGAGATAGCCCGCCAGGCAGGCCACACCGGCTGCGACATCCAGCCCTGCCACTCGGCAGAGTTCCCCAGCCCCGTGGTGCGCCCCGCCTACTCCGTCCTCGACAAGACCAAGTTCAAAGAGACCTTCGGCCTCGCCGTCCCCTACTGGACCGACAGCCTCGCCCGCTGCATCAGGAACCTCAATACCCCTCAAGATTCTTAGCTCTTACCTCAATATGTCCGATTATTTCATCCACGAGAGCTCTTACGTCGACGACGATGTCGTCATCGGCTCTGGCACCAAAGTGTGGCATTTCTGCCATATCCAGCGCGGCGCGCGTCTGGGCGAGAACTGCTCCCTTGGGCAGAATGTCAATATAGGCAACAACGTACGCATCGGCAACGGCGTGCGCATCCAGAACAATGTCTCCGTCTACGAAGGTGTCGAGATTGAGGACAATGTCTTCTGCGGACCCAGCTGCGTCTTCACCAACGTCACCACGCCGCGTGCCCATTTCCCCGTCCACGGGGTCTATGCCCGCACGCTCATCAAGGAGGGCGCCTCGCTCGGAGCCAACAGCACGGTGGTGTGTGGCCATACCGTGGGCCGCTCGGCCCTCGTGGCTGCCGGCGCCGTGGTGACACGTGACGTGCCCGACTACGCCCTCATGGCCGGAGTCCCCGCCCGCCGCATCGGATGGGTGTGCGAGTGCGGCAAACGCCTCGGCGACAGTCTGCAGTGCGACTGTGGCCGGCACTACCACCTCACGCCCGAGGGCTCTCTTGTCCAGGAGAACAGTTAGTCGCCATCACTCCATGCGCCGACCCTTTCCATCGCCTGCCGGGTTGCTGATCCTGGCGTTGTGCTGTGTTGCGACGACCGTCGCGGCCCAGCCGTCGCACCTCTCCCTCTCGGCCACGGGTGGCAAGGTCATCCCCACGTCGGGCTCCCCCTTCTCGGGCAGCAATCCCACCATGGGCTTCGACGCATGTCTCCTCTGGCAGCATGCCGACACCTCCGTCTACTGGCACCGTTTCTGGCGCAACCCCTACATCGGCATCCGTACAGGCTATGCCCATGTCATCGACGGCATCGCGGGCGACCGTTTCGTGCTGGCCGGCACCATCCAGGCCCCCGCGACGCGCCACGTGGAATGGACCTTCAGCACGGGCCTCTCGTTCTACACCACCCCCTACAACCATTCGCACAACCCCCGGAACATCTATATCGGCTCGGTGGTCAACTGCCTCATCGACCTCGGCTTTCTCTACGACCTGCCGCTGGACGGCAACACGACCCTCTTCCTCTCCGCCAAGCTGGTCCATTCCAGCAACGGCTATATGTACAAGCCCAACCACGGCCTCAACTATATGCAGGGCGAGGTGGGTGTCCGCCTGGGTCCGGGAAGGCACCCGATGCGTATGCCGCAGGCCGACACAGCCTTTGTGCCCTACGGCAAGGGTTTCATCATGCTGGCACCGTCGGCGGTCATGTCGCGCTACGACCCGCTGGACCATATCAGCTACCACCCCGCCTACACCTGCCAGGTGGGCTATGTGCGCCATGTGCACCCCTGCTTTGCTGTCGGCGGGGCGCTCGACCTCTCCTACAATTTCTCCCACAGCCTCCTCGCCCCCGGCGGCCAGCTGCCCGTCTACCCCGGGGCGACCCTCTTTGTCGACAACCAATGGGGGCCTTTCGTGCTGCGCCTCGGCGTGGCCCACTATCTGGGCTATTACCCCCTGAACTGGGAACAATACTATGAAAGGGTGGCCCTTTACTATCGGTTCGGGCCCTCGCAGGACCACTACGCCGGCGTCGGAATGAAAGTCCACGGCGACCATGTCGACTTCATCGAGTGGACCTATGCCTTCGAGTTTTAATCGTTAATACATTATATAATATACACCGTCCTATGCAACCCAACGAAATCACCGCACGCGAGACACGCGCCCGCCAGCTCCACCAGCAGGGCTACAACTGCTGCCAGTCTGTCGTCATGGCTTTTGCCGACCTTCTCCCCATCCCTGCAGAGCATGCCCTTGCCATGGCCGCCCCCTTCGGCCGCGGCCTTTCCGGACTGAAGCAGACCTGCGGCTGCGTCAACGGCATGGCGATGGTCTGCGGCCTCTGCGGACAGCCCCAGGCCGTCCGTCCCCTCGGTCAGCGCTTCCAGGAAGAGCATGGCGAACTCAACTGTTTCCGCCTGCTCCAACAGCAAGGACAGGGCCACTCCTGCAACGACCTCGTCGCCTCGGCCGCGCGCCTCCTCGCAGAGGTTTTGTAGCCCAAGCCTCCCCCTCCAGGCTTCCCTTTTCCCCTCCTGGCGTCCCGAAATACCGTATTCTGCTGTACCACAGCAGAATACATAAATTCCAACAAAAACACCCCCTTCCTTCCCCCGAAAAAGCCGCCCCGAACCCCTCCCGGAGGCCGTTTTGCGGCCCGCTTCCCGCCCCGCAGGAAAAAAAGTTTGCATCGCAACATCCTGCTGTACAGCGCAGAGCGAAAAACTTTGCGAAAAAAAACGAAAAATATTTTTGGCGGAAAGGAAAAAGGTTGTATCTTTGCACCCGCTTTCAACGAAAAAACGGCCCCTCGCGGAGGGGTGCGGAAACGGGAGCAAGGACATTGAAATGATGAGATCGGGAGACAGCGTGTGTCGGACGGCCGCGGGAGCCGCGGACGTCGAGACACCGAACGAGTTTAGGTACAAAAAAGCAATTCATACAATGAAGAGTTTGATCCTGGCTCAGGATGAACGCTAGCGGCAGGCTTAACACATGCAAGTCGAGGGGCAGCGCGGAGTAGCAATAC
>CAJOIV010000044.1:0-19466 GCA_905234665.1 uncultured Bacteroidales bacterium
TTGCTACTCCGCGCTGCCCCTCGACTTGCATGTGTTAAGCCTGCCGCTAGCGTTCATCCTGAGCCAGGATCAAACTCTTCATTGTATGAATTGCTTCTTGTACCTAAACTCGTTCGGTGTCTCGACGTCCGCGGCTCCCGCGGCCGTCCGACACACGCTGTCTCCCGATCTCATCATTTCAATGTCCTTGCCTCCGTTTCCGCACCCCTCCGCGAGGGGCCGTTTTTTCGTCGAAAGCGGGTGCAAAGATACAACCTTTTTCCTTTCCGCCAAAAATATTTTTCGCTTTTTCCGCAAAGTTTTTCGCTCTGCGCTGTGCAGCAGGAAGTTGCGATGCAAACTTTTTTTCCTGCGGGGCGGGAAGCGGGCCGCAAAACGGCCCTCGGGAGGGGCTCGGTGCGGCTTTTTCGGGGGGCGGAAGGGGGTGTTTTTGTTGAAATTTATGCATTCTGCTGTGGTACAGCAGAATACGGCATTTCGGGACACTTGGAGGGGGAAATGGAAGCTTGGAGGGAAAGGCCGGGGTCGGGCAGGGAGGCGTGGAGGGGCCGGGTGCGGGGAGGTGGCGGGGTGTGGATTTATATTATAGTTATATTGATGTTATATTGTAGTTATATTATAGTTATACCAATACTATTCGTATAACTATAATATAAGTATAATATAACTATAATATAAGTGGGCAGGGAGCTGGGAGAGAGGAGGAAAAGGGGGCTGTTACCTGTTGTCCTCCTCGGGGCGGAGGTTGGTGTCGCGGACGTTGCCGTAGGAATTGGCGGCACGGGCGAGGGCCTCGTCGGTGGTGAAAGCCTGATAGTAGGTAGAGGTAGTGAGAATCTGTTGTGTGGAGACGGTGTTTCGCCTTGCGTTGGACAGCACTACGGCATAGGCCGAGTCGGGGTTGTCGGCGCCGGCGATGGCAAGGAATCCCTTGTGGGTGTAGAGTTGATGGCCATCGAGGAAAACATAGGGATCGGAGGATTTGGTGAGCGGCACGCTGGCACTCTCGACCGTGATGGTGGGCAGCTCTTCCTCTTTGCCCCTGTCGACAATCTGCTTCAGGCAGTAGAAAACAAGGGTATCGTTGTAATGGAGCTGCGGGTTCTGTTCGTGGGCGAAGAGCAGGTCCCTGAGTTCGACGGAGGTATTGGCCCCGATGGGCTGGGTCTTGTCGGCCGGAAGTCCTGTCAGGAGATTGGTCACCACGAGACGGCGTCCGTCGGGGAGTGTCTCGAAGTCATAGCCCAGGGGGTCGAGCCTTCCCGACGAAATGCAGAGGCCCGGCACGAGCACTGCGCATTTGGCCTTGCTTTGCGACTGGGTGAGGAACGTTGCGGGGACCTGGTAGTTCAGGCGGAGGAAAGCCTTGTAGGGGGCGATGCCGTCTTGGGTTTCCATGACAGGGACAGAGGTGCCCTTGAAGCAGTTCCACACGGCGATGAGGCGACGCATGCGCTCGCGGCTTCTGAACTGGGCGGGTGTCTGGTGGGAGGGTTGCGACTTGTAGCAACTGCGGCCTATGATTTCATCGCCGCGTTTGTAGAAGGTAATGCCTAATGCCTTGTTCCTTCCGATAATGCTCAACGAGCCTTTCACTACTTTTACCATAACGATTGCAATATTGGTTATCCGATGACTGAAAACTGCGATGCAGGCCGACCGAGGCTGCCGCCTGTCTATATATAATATAATGTATACGATGAATATATAGGGTTGACAGGAGGGCTTCCGTCTGTCGGAATGCAAATGCAAAGATACGAATAATAAACAAGCTGTGAATAAAAAAATGTTGGCAGATGGGAAAAAAGTTGTATTTTTGCATCAGATTTGGTCGCCGAAAGGTGCTGTCGCCAATCCCGCAAAGGTGCGGAGGCAGAACTGAATAGGTGTCAAAAGGGAACCAGGTGAGAGTCCTGGACAGTCCCGCTGCTGTGAGCTCAGTCATGCCGCAGCCCCCAAAGGAAGCCACTGTGTGCCGACATAGGCACATGGGAAGGCCGGGCGGCGGAGAGCGAGTCAGAAGACCTGCCAAGTCGAGGATTGAAGCTTTCGAGGAAAGAGCTGAAAATCGATGGCCCGCCATGTGGAGGCGCGTGCAGCATCCCTTTTCATCTGTTTCACGTAGAAAGCTATTTTGGAGAACAACAAACAAAATAGTATATACGCACTATGACTAAAAAGATTATCACTTTCGCGATGGCCCTGCTGATGACGGCGGGCATCGCCGCAACGGCCCAAGAGGGCAACAACGCATTGTACGGCCACCCCACGAAAGGGGGTGCCAAAACCATCACATTCCCCGCATCGGACATCCAGTTCTGGACAGGCCAGGGCACGAACCAGGCCGTGGTCATCCTGGACTGGGACGACGACCCCGCCGGCAACAACCTGGCACTGGCCTGGGGCGTGCGCTGGAACGGCAGCGCCATGGCCACCGACCTGCTGGACAGCATCGCCGCCTACGACAGCCGCTTCAGCTACACGGTGAGCGGTAGCCTGATGACCAACATGTCCTACAACGACGGCACAGTGAACCCCGGATCGAGCATGAACGGCTGGTGCTACTACCACAACGGCTCGTGGGGCATGAACGCCTGGCCCAATGAGCCCGTGGCCAACGGCGACGTCATCGAGATGAGCAGCAGCTGCATGTGGACAATGACCTCGGCAGTGGCTGCCACCAACCCCAACGCTCCCGACGAGGTCGTGAGCGACACCATCACCGCCGACGAAATCACCTTCTGGGTGGGCGAGGGCAACTTCGACATCATCTTTGCCGTCAACTGGCCCGACACGGCTTTGGCATGGGGCTACCACTTCAGCGCCCGCAGCACCAACCTGCAGCAGGTGATGGACGCCATCGCTGACGCCGACCCGCGCGTGCGCTTCGTGGCAGGGAGCTACGGCATCGACGACATCCTCTTCATCGAGAACGGCGACACCCTGCGCAAGGCCAACGGCAGCTGGTGGGAGCACTCGCTCAACGGCCAGATGTCGGCCGGCCTGGGCCAGCAGCTCAACGCGGGCGACTTCAGCCGCTGGGCCGACCCGACGGCCGGCGTGGCGGTCGACAGCACCTACGACACCGCTTGGGGCGGCTACTGGACCTACACCTACGCCTATCCGCAGACCATCTATCCCGTGACGGCTCCCACGCCGCAGGACGCCACCATCGGCTTCGACGACATCCGCTTCTGGGTGGGCGAGGGCCAGAACCGCGTCATCTTCGCGGTCAACTGGGTCGACACCGCCCTGGCTTGGGGCTTCCGCTTTGATCCCTCCGCCACGGTGCTCGACGCCATGAACGCCGTCGCCGCCGCCGACAGCCGCTTCAGCTACACGACGGGCGACTACGGAATCGACGACATCCTCTTCGTCGAGAACGGCGACACGCTGCGCAAGGCCACCAACAGCTGGTGGGAGCACAGCATCAACGGCAGCCAGTCGATGGGTGCCTACCAGTCCCTGGCCGACGGCGACTTCAGCCGCTGGGCCGACCCGATGGCCGGCGTGCTGGTCGACAGCGTCTACGACTCGCAGTGGGACTATTGGATGTACATCTACGCCTATCCCCGCCGCATCTATCCCGCCGAGAACCCCGACGGTCCCGAGGTGGGTCCCTTCTGCGGCGCCGTGGGCACCGAGGGCTGCACGGCCGTGAAGTTCGACGACACCCGCATCAAGGGCTGGGCCACGGCTTGCACCATCGTGCGCGGTTCGAGCAACCTGAGCGACCCCGACGCCGTCCCCGTGACCTTCGGCACTGAGGGCGAGGCTGTAGGCCCCGTCGACGGCAACAATATGAACGTGGTGAGCCTGGGCGATGCCGGCACCGCCACGCTGACCTTCGCCCGTCCCATCAAGAACGGCGATGGCTTCGACTTTGCCGTATACGAGAACTCTTTCAACGACTCGTTCCTCGAGCTGGCCTTCGTCGAGGTGAGCACCGACGGCGAGACCTTCGTGCGCTTCCCGGCCACGTCGCTGACGCAGACCGATGTGCAGATTGGCGGCTACGGCTCGGTGGATCCCACCTTCATCAACAACCTCGCCGGCAAGTACCGCGTGGGCTACGGCACGCCGTTTGACCTCGAGGAGCTGCGCGACAGCACGGGCATCGACATCAACAACATCAACTATGTGCGCATCGTCGACGTGGTGGGCAGCATCGACCCCGCCCTGGGCACCCGCGACGCCTTCGGCCACATGATCAACGATCCCTTCCCCACCACCGGCAACAGCGCTGGCTTCGACCTTGACGGCGTGGCCGTGCTGAACGAAGGCACGACAGGCATCGACGCCGTGGCCACCCGCGCCGTGCGCGTCTATCCCAACCCCGCCGACGGCCGTGTCGGCATCCAGGCCAGCGGCGTGAACGAGGCCGTGGTGTACGACATGACGGGCCGCCGCGTGGCCTCCGTGACGCTCACCGACGGCATGGGCGAGGTCAACACCTCCCTCCTCCCCGCAGGCATCTATATGCTGCGCCTGGGCAGCGAGGCCGTGAAACTGGCTGTAAAGCACTAACAGCATACAACTCATTATCAATCATCAATGCCGGGCGGCCGCCCGCAAGGGCGGCCGCTTTTTTTTAAGCAAGCACCAAAGCACACAAATACATCACCATGGAGATTGTTCCCTTCAGCATCACCAAACGCGACGGGCAGCAGGTACGCTTCTCGCTCGACAAAATCATGAACGCCATCATCAAGGCCTTCCAGTCGGTGGACGAACCCGTCGACCTCGCCGCCTTGAGCAAGATCATCACCCACCTCGACATCCACGAGGGCATCACCGTCGAGGACATCCAGAACCAGGTCGAGGAGTCGCTCATGAAAGAGGGCTACTACAAGGTGGCCAAGTCGTTCATGCTCTACCGCCAGAAGCACACCGAAGACCGCGAGACGCTGGAGAAGTTGAACTTCCTAGTGGACTACATGCGCGCCGAGAACGCCGCCACGGGCAGCAAATACGACGCCAACGCCAACGTGGAGCACAAGAACATCGCCACCCTCATCGGAGAACTGCCCAAGGCCAGCTTCATCCGCCTCAACCGGCGCCTGCTGACCGACCGCATCAAGAAACTCTACGGCAAGGAGCTGTCGGACAAATACCTCGACCTGCTGACGCACCACTTCATCTACAAGAACGACGAGACCTCGCTGGCCAACTACTGCGCCAGCATCACCATGTATCCCTGGCTCATCGGCGGGACGGCCTCCATCGGCGGCAACTCCAAGGCCCCGACCAACCTCAAGAGCTTCTGCGGCGGCTTCGTCAACATGGTCTTCATGGTCAGCAGCATGCTCAGCGGCGCCTGCGCCACGCCCGAATTCCTGATGTACCTCAACTACTTCATCGGGCTGGAATACGGCACCGACTACTGGAAAGAGCCCGACCGCATTGTCGACCTCTCCATCAAGCAAAGGAGCATCGACAAGGTCATCACCGACTGCTTCGAGCAGATTGTCTACACCCTCAACCAGCCCACCGGCGCGAGGAACTACCAGGCCGTCTTCTGGAACATCGCCTACTACGACCACTTTCGACAGCCTCTTCGGCGACTTCGTCTTCCCCAACGGCTCCAAGCCCGACTGGGACGGCCTCAGCTGGCTGCAGAAGCGTTTCATGAAGTGGTTCAACAACGAGCGCACCCGCTCGCCCCTCACCTTCCCCGTCGAGACCATGGCCCTGCTGAGCGAGAACGGCGACTGCCGCGACGAGGAGTGGGCCTCCTTCACCGCCGAGATGTACGCCGAAGGCCATTCCTTCTTCACCTACCTGAGCGACAATGCCGACTCGCTGTCGAGCTGCTGCCGCCTGCGCAACGAAATCACCGACAACGAGTTCAGTTACACCCTCGGTGCCGGCGGCGTCTCGACAGGCTCGAAGAGCGTGCTCACCATCAACCTGAACCGCTGCATCCAGTACGCTGTCAACCACAACATCCCCTACCTCAACTACCTGGGCGAGATTGTCGACCTCTGCCACAAGGTGCAGATCGCCTACAACGAGAACCTCAAGGAGCTACAGAGCCACGGCATGCTGCCCCTCTTCGACGCGGGCTACATCAACATCGACCGCCAGTACCTCACCATCGGTGTCAACGGCCTGGTGGAGGCCGCCGAGTTCCTCGGCATCCCCATCAACGACAACCCGCAGTACAAGGAGTACGTGCAGGGCGTCCTCGGCCTCATCGAGAAATACAACAAACAATATAGAAGCAAGGAACTCATGTTCAACTGCGAGATGATTCCCGCCGAGAACGTGGGTGTGAAGCACGCCAAGTGGGACCGCGAGGACGGCTATTTCGTGCCGCGCGACTGCTACAACAGCTACTTCTATATCGTCGAGGACGACTCGCTGACCATCGTCGACAAGTTCAAACTGCACGGAGCCCCCTACATCGAGCACCTGACGGGCGGCAGTGCACTGCACATGAACCTCGACGAGCACCTCTCCAAGGAGCAATACCGCCAGTTGCTGAGGGTGGCGGCCACAGAAGGATGCAACTACTTTACCTTCAACATCCCCAATACCATCTGTAACGACTGCGGCCACATCGACAAGCGCTACCTCAAGGAGTGCCCCCACTGCCACAGCAAGAACGTCGACTACATGACCCGCATCATCGGCTACCTCAAGCGCGTCAGCAACTTCTCGCAAGGCCGTCAGGAGGAAGCCCGCAGGAGATATTACCACGGGAAAGTTGAGAGTTGAAAGTTGAAAATCGAAACCGGCCCGCGCCCCACTCTCCCCCTAAGTTAGGGGGAGTACCCCGCAGGGGGGGAGGGAGTGTGTCCAACTGAAAATTGGCAGTGCTAAAGTATTTGAATACCGACATCGTCTTCCAGGAGGTCCCCGACGAAACCACCCTGGCCATCAACCTCACGGGTTGCCCGTGCCGCTGTCCGGGGTGCCACAGCACCTTCCTGTGGGCCGACACGGGTCGTCCGCTCGACACCCTGGCGCTGGACCGCATGCTGACGCTCTGCGGGAGCAACATCACCTGCGTCTGCTTCATGGGCGGCGATGCCGCCCCCGCCGAGGTCGCCGACATGGCCGCCTACATCCACCGGCGCTACCCGCACTACAAGGTGGCCTGGTACAGCGGCCGCCAATACATACCCCACACCGTCGACAAACAGCAGTTCGACTACATCAAGGTGGGCCCCTACATCGCCCACCTCGGTCCCCTGCAGTCCCCCCGCTGCAACCAAAAGATGCTCAAGCGCCAGCCCGACGGCACCTTCGAAGACATCACCGCCCGTTTCCGGCGGTGATTTTTTTCGCGCCGAGGCTTGCCGTTTCGAAAAGAATGTGTATATTTGCATTGCAGACTGCAACGCGCGCACAATACTACAACACTGTACTACAGCAGAAAACAGAAGAAGAAATATACATACACATTTATATAAATCAGGATTTACATTATGAGATTCTATAATCGGGGAGAAGAAATAGCTATCCTTCGGGAGAACGAGCGGTTGGCCGAGAAGAATGCCATGTTCGCCGTGCTGTCGGGCAGACGCCGTGTGGGCAAGACATCGCTGGTAATGGAGGCGTTCAAGGAGAAACAGTACGCCTATCTCTTTGTGTCGAAAGACAGCGAATCCATCCTCTGCGGCAAGTTCCAACAAGCGCTCGACGAGCAGCTGGGTATACATGTCTATGGACAGATAACCCGTTTCCGTGAATTCTTCGATGTGGTGATGCGCGAGTCGCAGAAACGGCACTTCACCGTGGTCTTCGACGAGTTTCAGAACTTCTACAAGGTGAATCCAGCCATCTTCAGCGAGATGCAGGACATCTGGGACCGGCTCCACCGCACTTCGCACATCAACCTCATCGCCATGGGCAGCATCCGTTCATTGATGAAACGCATCTTCGAGGACGAGAATGAACCCCTCTATGGCCGCCCCACTTCCAAATTCACCCTCCGTCCTTTCACCATTGCGGTGCTGAAACAGATATTCCAAGACCATGCGCCGAACTATCGGAATGAAGACCTTTTGTGCCTGTACATGATTACGGGCGGCGTTGCCAAGTATGTAGAGCTGCTGATGGATGCCGGATGCTACACCAAGGAGAAGATGCTGAACTACATATGCCGCCAGGACTCTTACTTCCTTTCCGAGGGACGCGACTTGATGAACCAGGAATTCGGCGACGAGAGCGCCACCTACTTCTCCATCCTGCAGCTCATCGCCGGCGGGCTCAACCGCCGGTCGGACATCGACGGTGCCATGCAAAAGGATATGGGCACCTTCCTTCAGAACCTGGAAAAAAACTACCATCTGGTAAGCCGCCTGAAGCCCCTGCTTGCCAAGCCAAACAGCAAGACCTCAGCGTATGAGATTTCCGACCCGTTCCTTCGGTTCTGGTTCCGTTTCGTGTGGCCTTACCAGTCGTTGGTGGAGCGGGGACAGCTGTCTCTCCTGAAACAGAACATGCTGCGCGGGTACGAGACATTCACCGGCCGTACCTTGGAACAATACTTCCAGGCAATGGCGATGGAGTCGGGCCAATATACCATAGTAGGCAACTGGTGGGACCGCAAAGGAGAAAACGAGATAGACCTGATAGCCCTGAACGAGTTCGACCATACGGGTATCGTCGCCGAGGTGAAACGCAACCCCGACAAGCTGAATCCTGCCGAATTGCAGCGTAAGGTGGCGCAGCTCCCCGCCTCCGACTTCGGGAAATACAACCTCACGCAACAGGGCTTCTCGATAGAGGACATGTGAGGCCGCCAGCCCGACGGCACCTTCGAAGACATCACCGCCCGTTTCCGGCGGTGATTTTTCTTACACATCCTTCCGCAGAAATCGGTTACTCCGACAACCGAAAAAAGAAAAAATTTGGTCAGTCCAATAACTTTTCGTATTTTTGCAGCCCGAAAACAATACGATGATGGACTATGACATATCTGAACAAATTCCACAAGGAAGTGACAGAGCGCAAGAAACGGAAAATCGCCGCATCGCAGCTCTCGCCGATGAGCTCAGCAGACTTTGCCGAATACATGAAACGCAACATGGAGCTGGCGAAGGCAATGGAACAAGGGACATTTTCGTGGTTGATTCAGAGATAAAGCGATTATAGTCAAGTCGGCGCCAGTCCGACGGCACTTTCGAAGACATCACCGCTCATTTCAGGCGGTGATTTTTTTTCGCGCCGGGCTTTGCCGTTTCAAAAAGATTGTGTATATTTGCAGAAACAACGAAAACAGAAGAACAGCATGTAAAGCATAGAGAATTAGGAAATAAGACATATTGAAGCGTATTCGCTTTTCTTGTATAAGTCGAAATCTGGTAAATTTCACACACTTTATGCACAAGAAAGGAGAAACGCTCACGGACACCGTGGGCTTTCTTGTTCGCATAAAGGGTTTACCAGAGCCTCGACTTAAAACAAGAATTAAGTTCACGGCTTTTTTAGTGCCCATAATAATCAACAAACAGTAATAACAAACAAAAAGTTACAACCATGAAAAAGACCTTTATCCTTGTCGTTGCCCTCGTTGCAACATTCACAGCCTTTGCCCAGAACAGCGGGCTTGGTTTCAATTATCAGGCCGTGGTGCGGAATGTTGACGGCCTGTTGCTGGCCAACAGCAATGTTACCCTGCGGGTGTCGCTCTACCCCGGACAGATGGCCGCCTCGCCGTCGTGGGTGGAGACCCATTCGGTGCAGACCGACATGTCGGGAGCCTTCGGCATCACCGTGGGACACGGCACCCGTGCTACCGGGAGCGTGGCAGCCAACTTTGCCGACATCAACTTCGCCGCCGTCTACTATTGGATGAAGATTGAGGTGATGGAAGGCAGCAGCTACCGCGAGGTGAGCTTCGCCCAGCTGCCCAGCGCGCCCTACTGCGAGGTGGCGCACAATGCCGCCGCCGTCCCGGCCGGCTGCATCATGCCCTTCGCCGGCCCTGCCACGAGTGTTCCCGCCGGCTGGATGCTCTGCGACGGCACTGCCATCAGCCGCAGCACCTATGCCAACCTCTACAACGCCATCGGCGTGGCATGGGGCACGGGCGACGGCTCCTCCACCTTCAACCTGCCCGACCTGCGCGGCATGTTCCTGCGCGGCGTCGCCGGCACAGACACCGTCGGCGACCCCGACGCTGGCACTCGCTTGGCCAATGCTCAAGGCGGCAATTCCGGTAATAATGTAGGAAGCTATCAAGGGGATGCTATACGAAATATTTCAGGAACGTTCAACACAGCACAACGATTCCATGAATCCACGTGGCAATTTGCAACTGGAGCCTTTTCAAAAGACACTGTTACAGGAGGAGGAATGACATATGAACACCACAAGTATTATCAAGGCAATCCTAAAATAATCCTAAATGCCGCAAACGTTGTCCCTGTCGGCAGTGACAACCGCCCAAAGAATGTTGCCGTAAACTATATCATCAAATACTGAGAGCCATGAAGAAAGTCCTATTCCCATTGTTGATGGTTGTGATGGGGCTACAGGCTTATTCACAATCACCCGGCAGGCTCGTCAACCTGCGCCCGTCTTATCCAATAGCTGTTGGCTCTTTCTTCACCGACAGTTTCCAATACACGCACAACGGATTAGACCTGTGCGACATCATCCAAGACTCCCTCCCAGTCTACGAGATTGGGCATATCTTTGAGCAGACCGTGCAATACACTGAGGATGGTCATGGTTTTTATGTGAAGGCAGATTCCCTGCATTCCAATCACGTTACCTATAGCTATACGGTGTTAGACACCCTGTCCCGCGGCCCGATGGAGTTCAACCCTACCACAGGACGTTTCAAGTACTACCCTCTGGCGACAGACTACGAGTCGTTCTTCGTGTCATTCTGTGCCACGAGCGGGAATGACTCCGTGATAGAAACTGTTCGTTTCAATCTGAATGCACAAGTCGCTCAAGAAAGATACGCTTTCCAAACGCAAGGGGCGATGCCCGACGGAACTGACTACACCCTAATAACAGAAACGCCAAGAGACACCCAATTTCTCAACAATATGAGAAGGAGGGTGTATAGTGTTAGTGTTTCGGGCAAAGATTTGGTGTTTGACAATTCAACTCACAATAAGATTTGGGGATTGAGTGGGCGTGAAGACCTTTTGGAGTTGAACATCTATGCAGAAAACCTGATTATCCGTTCCGCTCTCAACTTCCCACAAACAAACGTGACAATTCATGCCAAGGAAATCCGTTTTGAAGACCAGAATGGAGAAATCTCATCCATCAACACAACTCCTTCTCCATTATTGGTGTCACTAACAAACGATACCGGTGCAAATGGTTCTACTGCAGGAAATATCAGTGTATATGCAAAAGACTTTGTGGTAGACAGGAACATCCGTTTTATCTCGAAAGGAAGCAATGGTCAGAATGCCAACCGCAACGGTGTCCCCGGGAATGGAGGAAATGGCGGCCTCGTGACATCCAACCATGACATTCGTGCACTTTGCGACTACGTCCGTGGCAGTTGCGGTGTCCGGTATGACGTCGATTCCTCTGCAGCGAATAATCTTGGCGCAATAACAGGTTCTGGTGCCACCGGTACTGATGGCTATTTTGTATTGGAAGATGCTCCTTGGGAATTCTTACACCCCTATTATGTTTCAGCTGTTGTTTGGCATACTAATGATGCATTTATCAATGGATATGTCGACTACACTAAAGAGAAGTGCTATGAATACCGAGACCTGATAGAGAAATACATCGTAGAGGCAACGGTAGACACATGTGGGACGGAAGTGGAGATTGAGCTAAAGAACGAATTGGCGGAAATAACATCCATATTGATGCGATTAGAGCAGGACTTGGACTATTTCGGCAATCCCGTCGGATGGGTACCCATGCTTTCTTTCGAGGTGATGCTGACTAACTACAATAACGAAGTGGACAGAGCCATGCCCATGCTTTATCTCAACTACTGGTTGAGTCGTGTAGACCAGACACTACAGAACAGGTTGTTGGCTGCGCAAACATCAGCAACAATGGCTGAAAACGAGATACATGAAGTTATCGCCGCCATTGAGGATTTGATTACCCAGATACCCTTATTAGAAGACCTCTCAGAAGATATTAGCAGCAAGATTGATTCCGTCACCGTAAAGATAGAACAGTTGAAAGATCAACTGATGGCAAAAGCTCGCAAGAATGTGAAGAAGAAAAACCGCATTAAGAAAGCGGTGGCCATCTGCAAAGGTGTGGCGAATGTCGTAGCCACAGTTTATCCACCAGTAGGCGTTCCTCTGGCAGCAGCAGTGAATTATGCTGCGGGAAACAAATGGGTAATGAAACAACTTACAGGTGAAGAGTATAAATTCGACACTGTAGTGAAAGCCATTGGTGACGTGACCAAAGATACCAATTATTTAAAGAAACTGAAAGAAGTGGAGCGTGCCACACGTCATGCTGTTACGGGTGGTTTCAGTTTCAAAGAACTAACAAGCGCCTACTCTAAACTGGGCAAAGCATCAACTAGCATGGCCAAGTCTTTGATAAAGGTAAACGATATCCTTTCCCACGGTTCTACTCCCCAGAGTGAAGTTGATGCCGAGTTCAATCGCCTCAAAGCCGAGTCGCCCGAATGGAAGGTCTTTGAATCGGAATTGAAAGTATTGAATGACAAAAAGAACGACTTACAGGTCAGGATAAACAAAGTGTTTACCGACATGACCAGTGCCTCCTCTGAATTAAGTGAGAACGTTGTGGCTTTGGATGCATTCCGACGGGATGCCTTTGTCAACAACAGCAAGAGAGACCTGCATGCCATGCAGTATATGGAAAAGATGAACCAGAGAGCCAAAAACCGACTGCAAAAGTACTATTACTATGTAAGGAAAGCATACGAGTATAGAATGCTAAAACCCTATGTAGGTGAATTCAACTTGGTAGGCATGTTCGACAGGTTCGAGCAATTAGGACTAACTCTGGATTCCGTTGTCGACCCAACCGCCTATCAGACACTTGGCGGCATCTTCAAGGATGTCGTCTCGGGTGTTGTTGAGGAGATTGTTGACGAGTATTCGAACAACTACCCTGAACAATCTGCCCCGATAAATATCGTCATTCCCCAAGAACAATTGGACATCATCAATAATGACGGTACAATCACCTTGAATTTCTATGAGATGGGCATCTTCTCGCCAGACGAGGAGAATGTCCGTATCGTTGACTTCAGTGTACGGCATATCGACGCCCATGTTGAGGGTAATATTGGTTATACAGGATACATGGATTTGAATATGATCCACAGTGGCATCTCCAAGTTCCGCAATGATGGCGAGATGTATTGGTTCGACCATCGATCAAGAAGTACGACCAATCCTCACACATGGGGAGTCCGCTATGATGCCGTGACACACAACAACACGCCAATTCAGCCTTCTTTTGCCAGTCAATCTCTTCTTTATTCCATACTCGACGAAAGTTCTGCCACAGGAAACATTATGCTTTTCTCTCGCCCATCAGCATGGGGAGACATTACCGTATCCAAGAAGGTCCATACGTCAGGAGGAGGCGAAATCATTGTTGACTCTCTTGTGCTGAGGCTTCAATATGACTTCATGTCCCGTCGTAATAACCTCAGAAATATCGACATTGTGACCAATGATGGACTAACACCGTATATTGCATGCTCTGAACAGGACGTAAAAGGACGGAGCAACGGCAACGGAGAATTGAGCAGGTCGTATATCGTGAGCAGCAATTCTGTTACCTTCACCGCCATTGAGCAGTATGGGACGTATCATTTTCTCAACTGGACTGACAGGGCGGGGAATGTGGTGTCCGATTCCACAGCCTTGACGGTGAGGAGGACTACCGACCAGTTCTACCGCGCCAACTATGAGCGGCGGGTGCCGATACTTGCGGTGCCTGACACCATCAAGGTGGCACACTGCGGAGGACCGGTCACCGTGCAGGTGCTGAATGTCGGCTCCGGAGACGAGGAGATGGATTGGTATGTGGATGACTCCCTCAGCACCTGGGTGCATCTCGACGGCATCGCTGAGGGCATCGATAGCGGCTTCTTCACCTTCCTCTGCGACAGCAACGAGAGCGGAGTGCGCCGCGTCGACTCGCTGGAAATCTACGCCCCAGAGACGGACGCGATGGTCAAGACTATCTACATCGCCCAGGTCGACAGCGCGGAACTGTTAAGCATCCGACAGGTGGAGGAGCATACGCCCAACACACTCCGCGTCTACCCCAACCCCGCCAACACGTCGGTGACTATCGAGGGGAGGGATATACGCTGGGTGACGGTGTACACCACCATGGGACGCAAGGTGCTCGTCATCAAGATGAACGGCGAGAGCCACTGCACCTTCGGCATCGACGAGTTGCCTGACGGCATCTATATCCTGGATGTCACCACGGGTAACGGGCCGGTGCGACAGAAGCTGGTGAAGTCTACACGCTGACATTTCCACGCCGGGGTTTTTCCGGGCGTTGACACGAATTGCCACGAATTGGCCATGAATTATCTTGGCGGGTTCGTGGCGATTTGTGTTGATTTTCGGGGATGGGCGGCCTAGCGGAGATACGCTGCGCAGGGGAAATAGAGTTAAGGATTGAGGAACACACTCCTCGGCCCGTTGGCAAAGCTTCACTGGAGCTTTGCTCATCCCCTAACTTAGGGGAGGAGTGGGCGGGATCTGGTAAAAAAAGTAAAAAAGAGAATACACAGAAGACAGGATATCAGAATAATACACAAGAATACACACAAAGTTCACAACTTTGTGGACCACAAAGTTGTGAACTTTAGAAAAAAGTTGTATCTTTGCAGTTGGAAAAACAACACTTTAAGGACAATGAAAAAGGCATTTGTATATGGCGTTGCCGTTGAAGGTGAGAACTTTACCGACCGCGTTGCGGAGACCAAAAGGCTGATACGGGACTTCGAAAACGGCCAAAATGTGGTGCTCATTTCCCCGCGGCGCATGGGAAAGACCTCCTTGGTGAGACGCGTAATATCGCAAGTCGACACCAACAAAGTGGCCGTCGTGCACCTCGACATCTACGACTGCCGCACGGAATACGATTTCTACAACAAACTGGCCACGGCGATACTGAAGCAGACCTCGGGAAAAGGGGAACTGATGCTCCACAACATCAAGGAATTCCTGACACGGCTGACGCCCAAGGTGTCGTTTGGGGTAGACCCCGCCAACGAAATATCCGTATCGCTGGGCATTGCCCCGGAAGACTATTCGCCGGAAGAGATATTGCAATTGCCGGAGAAAATCGCCCTCAAGATGGGGAAACATATCGTCGTCTGCATCGACGAATTCCAGCAGATTGGCACATTCCCCGACTCGCTGTCAGTACAGAAACGGGTACGCGGCGTGTGGCAGCTACAACAGGAGGTGTCCTATTGCCTCTATGGGAGCAAGAAACACATGCTGACCGACCTGTTCCAAAACAAACGGATGCCATTCTACCAGTTTGGCGACATCCGGTTCCTCACCCCCATAGCCCTGGACGACTGGAGGCCTTTTATACGCAGCAAGTTTGAGGAGAATGGGCAGACCATCAGCGACGAACAAATTGCAAGGATATGCGAGACAGTGGAATACCAATCGTCGTATGTACAGCAGTTGGCATGGAATGTCATGCTGTGTAGTGACTCTGTGGTCAGTGACGACGCAATGGACGAGGCCATAGACGACCTGATTGACCAGAACTCGACACTATTCTTGCAACAGACCGAAGGGCTGTCTGCTTACCAGATAAACTTCCTCAAGGCCCTGGCGGCAGGAGAAAGCGGCGACCTCACATCTGCAGCCATCCTCAAGAAATACAATCTGGGGACGAAATCGAACATCAGCAGAATAGTGGAATCGCTAATAAAGAAAGAGCTGATAGAGAAGGTCGGACGCAAGGTGACCATCGCTGACCCCGTGTTCCGCCTATGGACACTTCGGGAGACCCTATAAAAAAGATAAATTTTTTTTTCATCCCTGCACAATAAAGGGGGGCGGGCGGCGTTTTAGGGGTGTTCTTTCATCAAGAAAGGCGATAGTAGCTCAGTTGGCAGAGCGGCGGCTTCCCAAGCCGCAGGTCGCGGGTTCGAACCCCGTCTATCGCTCCAGAGGCCCCGCCGTTCCGGCGGGGCCGGTTTGTTTGTATATCAGAAATAATTCGTACCTTTGCATCGCCGTGGCAGGGCACTGCGACGGCGCAAGCTCATTAATATTCAACCGTCTAAACAATACTGACAATCCAAATGGACAAAGCAAAAATCAAACAGGAAGTGATTGCCTACCTGCTTCTCATCGCGGGCAGCGCCCTTTTCGCCATCGGCGACGTGATGTTCGTCAACCCCTATCTCATGGCCCCCGGCGGCACCTACGGTATCTCCAACGTGCTGAACACCCTTTGGCCGTGGAAAATCTCCTTCTACGCCATCTGCATGGACGTCCCTCTGCTGCTCATCGGCACCTGGATTCTCGGGCCTAAGTTCGGCATCAAGACCATCATCTCCACCGCCCTCATCTTCCTCTTTACACTTATCCTGGAGAGCACCTGGGGCTATGCGCCTGTCATCTACGACTATAGCGTTGGCATCCTCGAGAACGGGAGCGCCCAGACGGTCAAGTTTGCCGTGGCCGAGAATGTCTACCGCTACTTCATCCCCGACTACTTCCTCAACACCGTCGTCGCCGGCCTCATCTATGGCGTGGCCATCGGCCTCATCTTCCGCAGTGGCGCCACCTCGGGCGGCAGCGACATCATCAGCATGATTATCCACAAGTACACCAAGATATCCCTCGGCACCCTCGTCATGATTGTCGACGGCATCATCACCCTCTCCACCCTCGTGGCCTTCGGCGACATCCGCCTGCCCATCTACTCCATCATCATCATCTTCATCGAGGGCAAAGTCATCGACCTCGTCGTCGACGGCCTGAAGAGCTACAAGACCGCCTTCATCGTCACCGAGAACCTCGACGCGGTGAAGTCCTACATCCTCAACGACCTGCACCGCGGCGGCACCTGCATCACCGTCGAGGGCCTCTACAACGGCACCGAGCGCAAGATGATATACGTCACCATGGAGCGCGCCGACTTTGTGAAGATGCGTTCCAACCTGCGCCGCCTCGACCCGACGGCCTTCGTCAACGTCATCGACAGCTCCGAGATTATGGGCCGCGGATTCAAGGCCCTGCCCATGGAATAGCCCATCGATGAAGGTACTCCAGCTCTGCAACAAGCCACCCTACCCGCCCGTCGACGGCGGCACGATGGCCATGAACAGCATCACCCAGGGCCTGCTCGAGGCCGGCTGCGAGGTGAGGGTCCTCTCCGTGTGCAGCGACAAGCACCCCGTGCGGCACGACCGCATGACTGAGGAATACCTTGCACGCACCCGCTTTGAGGCCGTACACCTCGACCTCGGCATCCATCCCCTCGGGGCCGCCGTGGCCATGCTCTGCGGCGAGTCGTACCACGTCAAGCGTTTCGTCAGCAACGACTTCGCCCGCCGCCTGCGGGAAATTCTCGAAGAGGAGGACTTCGACATCATCCACATCGAGAGCATCTTTCTCACCCCCTACGTCCCCCTCATCCGCAACCACAGCCGGGCGCGCATCATCCTTCGCGCCCACAACGTGGAGCACCTCATCTGGCGACGCATCGCCCAAGGCACGCGCAACCCATTGAAACGCTGGTACCTCAAGCACTGCTCCCTCACCCTGAGGGCCTACGAGACTGAACACGCCAACGACTTCGACGGGGTGATGTGCATCACCGCCAACGACGCCCGACTCTATGGCGAGATGGGCTGCCGCCGGCCCGTGACGGCCATCCCCTTCGGCGTGGAGCCCGAGCCCATGGGCTACGTCGACACCGAGCCCGACAGCCTTTTCCATATCGGCTCGATGGACTGGATGCCCAACCGCGAGGGCATCGACTGGCTGCTGCGCGAGGTGTGGCCCGCCGTCCACCGCCGCCTGCCGCAGGTGCGCCTCTACCTGGCGGGGCGCAACATGCCCGACAGCCTGCTGCACAGCGATATCGAGGGAGTCCATGTCGTGGGCGAAGTGCCCGACGCCATGTACTTCATCGGCTCCAAGCAGATCAACGTCGTCCCCCTGCTCAGCGGCAGTGGCATCCGCGTGAAAATCATCGAGGCCATGTCGGCCGGCAAGGCCGTGGTGACCACCACCGTGGGAGCCGAAGGCATCGACTACGAAGACGGGCGGCACCTGCTCATCGCCAACACTCCCGACGAGTTTGCCGACCGGATTGCACGCCTTGTGGAAGACCCCGACTACTGCGCCGAGGTGGGCCGCAACGCCTACCGCCTCATCGCCGAGGAATACAACACCCCCGTGCTGACAAAAAAAATCCTCGCCTTCTACAATAAAATACTATCCAGGTGAGTTATCCGTAGTATGAACATCCGTATGACCCACACCCGACGCCCCTGGCTGGCCGCTCTCTGCTGCCTCCTCGTGGCTGTGGCCGCAAGCCTCCCCGCGCAGGCCCAGACCACCCAGCGCATCCCCGGCACCAAGGTGTCCTACACCTTCCCCTCCCGCTGGAAATACCTCAGCACCACCGACGTGGACGACAGCACCCAGATATACCTCTTCACCTACCGGGAGCGCCCCGTCCATGCCGACGGCGACACCACGCTGCCCTTCCTCCGCATCTACGTCCGCAAATTCTACACCAAGCCCCTCACCGACCTCGTCTTCAACCGCTACATGCAGCAGCCCTACCAGTCGCTCGAGGAATACCTCACCGGCCCCGGCCTCCCCGCCAAAGGCGGCATGGGCTATATCGGTGCCTACACCCACACCAAGAACCACAAAGACTACCAGTTCCGCATGGTCTACTTCAAGGAGGGCAACACCGCCGTCGAGTTCCGCCTCGAGACCACCCGCGCCACCTATCCACAGATGGAGGAGGAATTCCTCTCCATCCTGAAAAGCATGAAGTTCTGACATGAAACGCCTCCTGCTCACACTCCTGCTGGCCCTCGCCACCGGCGCAGCATCGGCCCAGGGGCCCGTCGACTACCGCGGACAATATGCCGCGCTCTACAAAGAGTACCTCCAGAACCCCGACGACATCGCCACCCTCGCGGCCCTCGCCGACCATTTCGCCGACCCGGCCAACCCGCAGCGCGACCTGGCACTGGCGGGCCGCTACATACACCGCGCCGAAAGCCTCTTCGAGCAATACCTGCAGGACGACAAGCAATACCGCACCGTCACCCGGCTCATGCGCAAAGGCCTCGACCTCTACACCCTGCGCGCCCGCTACCGCGCCATCGACTCCACCGCCTACGCCTATCTCAAGACCCATGGCGCCGACATGGACGAGGGTGAGCTGGCCGCCTTTGCCGACGCCTTCGCCGACAACAAGACCATCGCCACGCGCGTCAACCAACTGTGGGTCGCCAAGGCCTATGCCCGCGCCTGCCAGGACAACACCATCGACGCCTACTA
>CAJOIV010000044.1:19595-25832 GCA_905234665.1 uncultured Bacteroidales bacterium
GCAAGCCGCACCATGCAGCGCCACGCCATGCTCCAATGAAGCCGTCTGGCCTATGCCGAAGCAAGCCGCGTCAACACCATCGGGGCCTACAGCGCCTACCTCGAGCGTTTCCCCAACGGGTCCAACAACGTCCAGGCGCTCATGCACATCGACGAACTGAACGCCGCCGAGTTCAACGCCCTCGCCACCCCGCAGGACTATGCCGACTACGCCCTCCAGCACAACGACCAACCCCTGGCCGACAGCGCCGTGGCGCGCCTCAGACGCATGATTCTCGTCGACCACAGCACCCCCGCCATGCGCGTCTACCTCAAGAACTTCCCCCTCGACCCCGCCTACTCCGACATCTACAAAGAATACTACCGTTGGCACGCCGCCGAAGGCAACGGGGCACCCCTGCGCCGTTTTGCCGAAGAAAACCCCAACTATCCCTATCGCCTGACCCTTGAGTCGGACATGAGCCGCGCCCGCATCGTCGACTCTATCGACCTGCTGAAGCCCCCTGTCGAGAAAAACTTCGACAGCATGGCCACAGGCATATACCAGCTGACAGGCCGCCGCATCGCCTTCGTGGGACTCCAACGCATCCTGCAGCAGCAGATAGCCCGTGGCGACTGGGCCGGAGCCAAAGCCCGGTGGCAGCACTTCGGCATCTGCTTCGAGGATGTCAGCACCGACGAATACAACGCCCTCGGCAGCCTCCTCGCCGACCCCAAAGCTCCCGTGCCCGACATCCGCATCGCCCCGGGACGCTACGCAAGCCCCTGCCCCTCGCCCGACGGACGGAGGCTCTACCTCGTCATCCCGCGCGACGGCAACCGCAACCTCATCTACCTCCAGCCCTCGTCGCGCAAAGGCGGGCGATGGGAATATGGCGGCGACGTCACCCTGCAGGGCCTCGAGGGCTCCCTCACCCACTGCGCCCTCGCCGCCGACGGCCGCCAGGCCCTCCTCACCATCGACGGCGACATCTGGACCGCCCGCGTCGAACACGACACCCTCTGGGTCGTCGGCGAACGGCTCCCCTACCCCGTCAACACTGACGCCGTCGAGACCGACGCCTACCCCCTGGCCGACGGCAGCGGGCTCCTGCTGGCCTCCGACCGCGACGGCGGCCACAACTGCCAGCCCTCGCGCGCCTACTTCCACGGCGACACCGCCCTGGCCACCGACCTCTGGTTCATCCCCCGCAACGCCACAGGCTGGGGCGAACCCGTCAACCTCGGCCTGCACGTCAACACCCCCTATTGCGAGCACAGCCCCCTCCTCAGCCGCAACGGGAGAACCCTCTACTTCGTCTCTGACGGTCCTGCGGGACTGGGCTATGGCGACATCTTCCGCGTCACCCGCGCCAACACCGACGACTGGAGCCGCTGGAGCCAGCCCATCAATCTCGGCAAGAACGTCAACACCCCCTTCGAGGAACGCTCCATCGCCTTTGCCGAAGGCGAACGCCGACTCTACATCTGCTCCTCCACCCAACAGCCCGGCACCAGCCATCTCGCCGCCATCCCCATACACCACGACACCACCGGCAACCTCCAGACCCTGAGGCTCGACCTCAGCCATGTGGGTGCCGCCGTGCAGCGCGTCGAAGTCATCGACCTCACACGGCAGGCCATCGTCCAGAGCCTCGACAGACGGCAGTCCGGCACAGCCCCCACCCTGCACCTCGACCGCAGCCACCGCTATGCCATTCTGGCCCAGGCCCCGGGACTCTTCGTCCCCGCCGTCGGCGTGGAGGCCCCCGTGTCCCGTGCCGTCGCCCCCAAAGGCTATACCAAGGCGCAAGTCCTCGAGGCCGCCATCCCCCTGGGCGCCACCGCGTTCAGCACCAACACCCACCCCTTCAGCCTGCAGGCCGTCGCCGACCACGAATTGCAGCAACTGGCCCTCTTCCTCCTCGACAACCCCGAACTCCACGTGCAGATAGAGGTCCACACCCCGGGCTCCGACGCACAGCAATGCTACGACATCTCGGTCGAACAGGCCGCTGCCGTCCGCACCCGGCTGGCCGAGTTGGGTGTCGACACCGGCCGCATCCGTCTGGCAGGCTATGGCAACGTCATGCACAAAGCCGGGAAACACCCCGCGCACATCGCCGTCCGTTTCCTCCGGAACAGCTGACCCTCAAGGTTATCAACATCCCCCTGCAAATTATTTTTCGCCACAACAGCCGTTATGTGCGAAAAAATGTGTACTTTTGCGTGACGAAAATATGTAACGCAGTAGCCTATGGAACAGCATAGAACAATTGTCTATCAGGGACATACCCTACATTATCGCGACGAGGGCCGCGAAAACGCGCAGACGCTTGTCCTGCTGCACGGCTACCTTCAGAACCTCGACATCTGGAGTTCCTACATCCTCACCTACATGCGCCACATGCGCGTCATCACCATCGACCTGCCCGGCCACGGATACAGCGAGTGCTTCAGTGAGGAACACACCATGGAACTCATGGCCCGCACCGTCAAGGCAGTCCTCGACGACGCCGACGTCGAACAATGCGTCATGGTGGGGCACTCCATGGGCGGCTATGTAGCCCTCGCCTTCGCCGACCTCTACCCCCACCACCTCCGCGGCCTCGGACTCATCAACTCGCACGCCCTTGCCGACACCCAGGAGGCCATCGAACGCCGCCTCGACGTCTGCGAGCAGGTGGTCAAGAACCGCGCCAGCCACATCGTCGGCTTCATCCCCCCGCTGTTCGACCCCTCCAAGCGCGTCGCCCTCGCGCAGGAAATCAAGGACCTGCAGGACCAGTGCCTCGAGACCAAGGAGGAGAGCATCATCGCCGCCCAGTGCGGCATGGCCTCGCGGCCGTCGCGCACCCATGTGCTGCAGGAACTTGAAGTGCCCATCCTTTTCGTCATCGGCAAGAACGACCCGCGCATCCCCGCCGAGCTGGCCCTCTCGCAGGCCATGCTAGCGCAACATGCCGAGATCCTCCTCCTCGACAACGTCGCCCACATGGCACACCTCGAGGAGCGCGAGTACGTCAAGCCGCGCCTGCGCAGCTTCGTCCAGACCTGCTACCTCTGACCCTCCCCCTTCCCTCGTCCTTCGCCACTGCAACGCATTTATTTAGAAATAGATGCGCTATTCAGCCGCATTTAACCCACTTTATATCAGCTTTTAACCCGCTTTTTCTTCGCTCGGCTTCGCTCTGAGAGCGAAGCCGAGCGGGAAAATAGCGGATAAAATGCTGGTAAAATCTGTTTTTCAAGCATTTATAAAACGCCTAAAAAACACGGAAAATCCCTGTTTCCACCAACGGGGCAACAACACCGCCTTCAAATTTCAGCAACCCGTACCAGAATGAGAACCAACGAAATAAACAAGAGAGAGAGAGAGAGAGAGAGAAAAAAAAAAAAAAAAAAAAAAAAAAAAGTCGTACTTTTGCAGCGTGAAAAACCTCTATAGTCATGAAAAAAGCGATAATACTCTTGTCCCTGTTGCTTCCTTTGGCGACACAGGCGCAGCATTCCTTGTATCATCAAGTTGGTGACACCATCGAGCACAGATTCCCAATATACTATTACTACAACTGGTGGCCCGACACCCTGCTGCACTATGACACGAGCATGTCACATGCCAGTTTGAGGTGCTTTCCATATTTAAATATAAGCAATGAGTCTGACCTCGAAATAGGCGTGAGTAGCAGGGCTAATGAATATGCCCAGTATTATTATACCAACACACCTCTCAAAGTAATTGGGATTGCTGCCGCATACTTAAAAACCGCAAATGACCACAATTTTGAAGAGACAAACGAAATCCTGCCAGCAGACGAATATCTCAGAATATACAAGCATAATGGTGACAGCATGATTCTCTTGAAGGATATACTGATAGATAAAATGAGCCGATATGACAGCACCCGACTCATGAAAACTGAAGTACAGGATGACTCTTGTGCTTTTAATTATTGCTGCAACGAGTGTCCCTACATACGTTATTTCACCTATGTTCCCGTTCATGAATATTACTTCGACGACACTTTGACCATCACCGATTCGTTCTATGTCGGATTCACTTCGCGTTCCACTGCAACTTATGAAGATTGGCTTAGACACCCCAGACCCATCATAAGATTAAGACCCTATTATTTAAAGATTTTCGATGAGCGTGACGGGGCACCTGACAGTTGCGGATGCCCCGCCCCGTCCTACTGGTCAAAATTCAAGATACACGACAACGTCCGAGGATGGTGGGATACCTACTACAACCAATATGTGATGATATACCCCATCATTGCCACCGACACTGCCGAATACTTCTATTGCCCGCCGGTAAAGTCGGTGTATGTGGATACCGTGACAGAGACCTACGCTACGATACACTGGGACGGGAATGGACGCAACACGGAATGGGAGATTAGCTATGGTCCGTCGGGGTCTCCCGCCGGCTATGGCACAATAGAAAGGACTACAGACACTTTCCACACCATTCAAGGACTTAACCTCAGACCCGGATACCCCTACGTGGCCTATGTGCGGGCTCTCTGCCATGCCCACGACAGCATTTACGAGACCGAATGGAGCGACCGTGCCCTCCTCTACAACTGGGGATGGGACGACACCACTGCCATCCGTACCGGCGACTCCTCTCCCCTTCATTGCACAATCAATCCCAACCCTGCAACACAAAAAGTCACCATCGCGGCTTCTGCTGACATCAACGAGGTGGAAGTCTTCGACATGCAGGGGCGACGGATGCACAGTTTCCCCTGCAAGGGCGACAGCCTCACCCTGGACATATCCTCCTGGGAGCGCGGCACTTACATGCTGCACGTCCACACCCTTGGAGCCGTCGTCATCCGCAAACTGGCGGTACAATAGCCCCCAAGATTTAACATTTCCCATCCCCTTAGTAGACAAGGGGATAGGAACAATGTCGGCAGAAAAGGAAAAAAACTTTTTGCCATATCAAAATAATGTCGTACATTTGTAGCCCAAACAAACACACAAAGTTTCACACAAAACATTCAATACCATGAAAGTAAACGAAATTATGGCTAACCTGGAGGCCAAACATCCGGGCGAAAACGAGTACTTGCAGGCCGTTCGCGAGGTTCTTGAGACCATCGAGGAAGAATACAACAAACACCCCGAGTTCGAGGCTAACAAGATCGTCGAGCGCATTGTCGAGCCCGACCGTATCTTCAAATTCCGCGTCGTTTGGGTTGACGATAAGGGTCAGACCCAGGTGAACCTCGGCTACCGCGTGCAGTACAACGCCGCTCTCGGTGCCTACAAAGGCGGTCTCCGCTTCCACCCGAAGGTGAACGAGTCGATGCTGAAGTTCTTGGGCTTCGAGCAGATCTTCAAGAACAGCCTCACCATGCTGCCCCTCGGCGGTGGTAAGGGTGGTGCCGACTTCGACCCCGTTGGAAAGAGCGACGCTGAGATCATGCGCTTCTGCCAGGCCTTCGTCTATGAACTCTGGCGCAATATCGGTCCCGATCAGGACAGCCCCGCTGGTGACGTGGGAGTCGGTGGCCGCGAAATCGGTTACATGTACGGTATGTACAAGAAACTCGCCCGCGAGCACTCCACTGGTGCTCTGACCGGCAAGAGCTACGGCTGGGGTGGGTCCCTCATCCGTCCCGAGGCCACTGGTTTCGGTGCCATCTACTATGTCGAGCGCATGGTGAAGGAAAAAGGCGACAAGATGGAAGGCAAGCGTATCGCCCTCTCCGGCTTCGGTAACGTGGCTTGGGGTGCCGCCATCAAGGCCACCGAGCTGGGTGCCAAGGTCGTCGCCATCTCTGGCCCCGACGGCGTCTGCGAAATCGCCGACGGTATCACCAAAGAGATGATCGACTATATGCTCGAGATGCGTGCCTCGAACCGCAACAAGGTTGAGGACATGGCCACCAAGTTCCCCGGCAAGGCCAAGTTCACCGCCGGCAAGAAGGCTTGGACCGTGAAGTGCGACATCGCTATGCCCTGCGCCTTCCAGAACGAGCTCGCCGAGGAAGATGCCAAGATGCTCCTCGCCAATGGCGTGAAGTATGTTGCCGAGGTCTCCAACATGGGTTGCCAGCCCGCCGCCATCGCCGCCATCCAGGCCGCCAAGGTTCCCTTCGGCCCCGGTAAGGCTGTCAACGCCGGTGGTGTCGCCACCTCTGGCCTCGAAATCTGCCAGAACGCCGAGCACCGCAACTGGACTGCCGAAGAGGTCGACAAGAACCTCCACACCATCATGAACAACATCTATGACATGTGCGTC
>CAJOIV010000045.1 GCA_905234665.1 uncultured Bacteroidales bacterium
CCCGAGATGTTTGAAGAATACAATTCAGCGACGGACGCTGAGATAGACGCCCTGCTGACGTCGGGAGGTATGCTATGATCATCAACTACATCGGAGTTAATGAGATCAACGGCTCTCTGGTCGTCATAGACGGAGTCAAGGACGCCTCTTTTGAAGAGATAGTCGATATACAGCTCGACAACGGCGCCGTGCGTCAGGGACGTATAGTCCAGATAGAGGGCGAACGGATAGTTGTACAGGTCTTTGAGGGCACCCGCAGCATCAGCCTTAACAATACCACCGTGCGCCTGACGGGTCATCCCATGGAGATGCCTCTGTCCCCCGAGATCATCGGACGCGTACTGGACGGCGCCGGCAGACCCATAGACGGGCTTGGCGACATCTATCCCGCGACAAAGCGCAATATCAACGGTACCGCGATCAATCCCGTATCGCGCGTATACCCCCGCAACTATATCAACACCGGTATCTCAGGCATAGACGTGCTGACCACCCTTATCCGCGGTCAGAAGCTGCCTATATTCTCGGGCTCAGGCATGAAGCATAATGAGCTCGCGGTACAGATCGTGCGCCAGGCAAAGATAGCCGGCGCCGATAAGAGCAACTTCGGCGTTGTTTTTGCCGCGATGGGCGTCAAGAACGACGTAGCCCGCTTCTTCCGCAAGAGCTTTGAGGACGCAGGCGTGCTCAATCATGTCGTGATGTTCCTCAACCTCAGCAACGACCCTATCATCGAGCGAATACTCACCCCGCGATGCGCGTTGACCGCCGCAGAATACCTCGCCTTTGAGCTGAATATGCACATCCTTGTCATCATGACGGATATGACCTCTTATGCCGAGGCTCTGCGCGAGTTCTCGTCCTCAAAGGGCGAGATCCCGGGAAGGAAAGGCTTTCCCGGATACCTATACAGCGACCTCGGCTTCATCCTCCTCGGCGACCTCGTGGAGCATGTCTCGGGCCAGCGGCTGGACATCTTCGTCGAGAAACACTTCTATGAGCCTATGGGCCTCTGCAACACCCATTTCCTCCCCCTCGAGAACGGTGTCGACACCCTCCTCATCGCCCCCACCGAACTCGCCGCCAACTCCCCCGCACACTCACACATTGGCGCCACAAGGGCGCCGACCTCAGTTGACACATTGGCACATTCACACATTCAAGGATATGTCCACGACCCCAACGCCTTCGTCATGGGCGGAGTCTCGGGCCATGCCGGACTCTTCAGCACCGCCGACGACATCGCACAGATACTCCAGATGCTCGTCGACGGCGGCATGTACAAGGGGCGCCGATACCTCCGCGAGGAGACCATCGACCTCTTCAACACACAGCATTACAAGGAGTCGGGCTGCCGTCGCGGACTCGGATTCGACAAGCCCGTCATCAAGACCGGCGGAGGCCCCTGCTGCGACGAGGCCCCACAGGAGAGCTATGGCCACACAGGCTTCACCGGCACCTACGTGTGGGTCGACCCCGTGAACCGCCTCACCTACGTCTTCCTCTCCAACCGCGTGCACCCCTCGGCTACACCCAACCGTCTGGCCCAGATGAACATCCGCACCAAGATTCAATCCGAACTATACCGCTTCCTGAAAGAGGGAGACAACGACAAAGACAACAAAGAAAACAAAACAGCCACCTTCGGACAATAAAGATATACCATGATACAGACAGACGACAACACTCCCGCATTGATTGCGGCCGCGACGCAGAACCCGCAGGCCGTGATGCCCAAAGACGAATTCGGACAGACCATGCTGGCCGCCGACAGTATCAAACGCACCATAGCCGACAGCGTGAAGAATCTGCAGCTCAGCGACATCAAGGATGTCGTTACGGGCGAGAACACCATCCTCAAGGACGGCCTCCACGCCCTCACCGAACTCACCGTCGGCTTCGTGCCCAAGCTGCTCATCGCCATCCTCATCCTCTGGGTGGGCATGAAACTGGCCAAGATGCTCAAGAAAGTCATCATCAAAGCCCTGGACAAACGGGGAGCCGAAGCCTCGCTGAAGACCTTCCTCGCCTCGCTGGTGGACCTGCTGCTGAAAGCCATGATCGTCATCATGGCCATGGATGTCGTCGGCATCAAAGCCACCTCGTTCATCGCCCTCCTCGGCGCCATGGGCCTCGCCATCGGCATGGCCCTGCAGGGCACCCTGCAGAACTTCGCAGGCGGTGTCATCATCCTGCTGATGAAGCCCTTCAAGGTGGGCGACTACATCGAGTGCGGCTCCTACAAAGGCTATATCAAAGAAATACGCATCTTCCACACCATCATGCGCCCCTTCAACGGCCGCACCATCATCATCCCCAACAGCGACCTGGCCACCAAATCGCTAATCAACCACACCCGCGAGGAGGTCATCCGTCTCGATATCATCGCCTCTGTGGCCTACGGCACCGACCTCGCGAAAGCCAAGCAGGTGATTCTCGATGTCGTATACGACGACCCCCTCGTCCGTCAGGAGCCCAAAGCCCCCATCGTGGCCGTCAGCGCGTTGAACAACAGCTCTGTCGACTTCTCCATCTGGATATGGGTGACCGTCGACGACTACTGGACTCTCTGGATGCGCATACGCGAGAACCTGTATAACGCCTTCTACGAGAACGGCATCTCCATCCCCTTCCCGCAGATGGACATACATCTCGATTATAAGGAGAATCAGCCCGCCAAGAAGACTGAAACGGGACTGACCGTGGTGGACGAGACGGCAAAGGCCAGAGACCTGACAGTGACAGACGAGAACGGCCGGGGACAGGGAGACAGCATCAGAATTGCGGGCGACACCCCAGATAAAGAAATAGAATAAGGCCATGAGAAAGAATATCCTGACCCTGCTGCTCATCACGGCCTTCGTCACCGGTCTCGAGGCCCAGGAGGAGGCCAAGAGGCCCCTCAGCGACTCGGCCTACGCCGCCCTCATCACCTGCGGCCAGGGAGACGAATACTACCTCTCGTGGGGCCACTCGGCCATCCGAATCTGCGACACCTCACGCGGCATCGACAGGGCCTACAACTACGGCACCTTCGACTTCGACACCCCCCACTTCTACTGGAAGTTCAGCTGCGGCAACCTCGACTACTGCCTGAGCCGCACACGCTTCAGCTACTTCCTTAGCGAGTATGCCTTCGAGGGCCGTGCCGTCTGGGAACAGCGCCTCCGCCTCTCGCCCCAGGAGGTCAACAACCTCTTCATCCTGCTGGAGACCAACTACCGGCCTGAATACCGCTACTATAAGTACGACTTCTTCCGCGACAACTGCGCCACGCGGGTGCGCGACATCGTCGCCGCCAGCCTCGACCACCGCACCCTAAGTCCCGAGGTGACCCTCCCCGGTGCCAAGACCTACCGCGACTACCTCTATGAGCCCACCGAGAGGACGAGACTCTGGTGGCGGCTGGGGGTCGACATCACCCTCGGCATCCGTTGCGACCAACGCTGCAGCAACTACCAGACCATGTTCTCCCCCATCGAGATGATGCACACCTTCGACACGATGAGGGTCTCGGACACCCGGCAGCCCCTCGTCGACCCCGCCACGGAACTCCTCGCCGACATCCGCGAGCCGTTGAAGGACAGCATCCCCCCCACCCTCGTCTTCTGGGGATTCTTCGTCCTCATGACAGCGCTCACCATCGTGGGGCTCAGGAAAGGATGGCGGCTGGCGGCAGTGGACAGGACAGTGTACATCGCCGTGGCCCTGGTCTCGGTAGTGGTCGTCTTCCTCTGGTTCTTCACGGCCCACTACTGCACCAAGTATAACCTCAACATCCTCTGGGCATCGCCCCTCTTCATCTACTTCGCCATCCGCACCACGAAAAGCAACCGCTGGGTGGTGTGGGTGCAGGTGGTGATGCTCCTCGCCGCAGTGGTCTTCTGCTTCTTCCCCCATCCGCAACGGCTCAATGCAGCCATTGCCCCCATCGCCCTCACCCTTGTCATCCGTCTCCTGGCAGGGAGGCTGTACGACGAACATGCCAATCTGAACATCAAGTATTAAACAAACAATAAACACCTAATATGAAAAGAGTCTTACCATTCCTTGCGCTTGTGGCACTGGCCACAGGCCAGCAGGCTCAGACCAGCCACCGCACCGTCGTGTACGACAGCACGCAGGTGTCGATGGAAGAGTCGGGACTGAGCCATGTAATCAACCACCAGCGCATCCGTGCCAACGACTGGCAGGGCTGCCGCGAGTTGACCACCGTCAAGGTGGACTACGACCCGCTGTCGGCCTACGTCGAGTTCCGCAGTGTCACCATCCACCGCGCCGACGGCAATAAGGAGAGAGTCGCCCTCAACGTGTGCGATTATATCGCCCCGGCACGCCTCATCTACTGGGGCGCCAGCCAGAAGATGGTACAAATAGGCCATCTCGAACCAGGCGACGAAGTGGAGTACGAAACCTACCGCAAAGGGTTCACCTACGCCCTGTTGGATGATGACGAGAGATATATCCCCCCGATGCGCGGCCACTTCTACGACATCGTCCCCTTCTGGAGCTCCGTGCCTGTGGAGAAGAAGTTCTACAGCGTCAGCGTGCTGACCGCCAAGAACCTGCGTTTCGCCCTCTACAATGGAGGAGAGAAGACCGTCAGCGTCGACTCCTCCGTCGTCGGCGACCGCACCATCTACCGTTTCACGGCCTCGGACATCAAGCCTCTGAAGCGTGAGCCCCGCGCATTGGCCGACAACGACATGCAGCCCAAGCTCCTGCTCAGCACCGCCCCCAACTGGGAGTCGAAGTCGACATGGTTCTACGGCGTGAACGAAGACTACGGCAGCTTTGTCCCCACCCCCGAGGTGAAGGCCAAAGTCAACGAGCTGCTCATTCCAGCCAAAACCGAGCAGGACTCCATCGCCATCCTGACCCACTGGGTGGCCGACAACATCCGCTACGCGGGTATCAGCATGGGCGAGGGCGAGGGTTACACCCTCCACAATGCCCAGATGAACTTCACCGACCGCTGCGGCGTGTGCAAGGACAAGGCCGGTATGCTGGTCTGCATGCTGCGCGCGGCCGGTTTCAAGGCCTACGCCGCCATGACGATGGCCCACGAGCGCATCGACCGCATCCCCGCCGACCAGTTCAACCACAGCGTCTGTGCCGTGCAGCACCGCGACGGCCGCTACGAGATGCTCGACCCCACGTGGGTTCCCAACGTGCGCGAGCTCTGGTCCAGCGCCGAGCAGCAGCAGGGCTACCTCATGGGCCTGCCGCAGGGCGCCGACCTGATGTACACCCCCCTCTCGGCCCCCGAGAACCACTACATCCGTATCAACGCCAACACCGCTATTGACGAGAAAGGCACCCTGAAGGGCACCATCACCATCACTGCCGAGGGACAGAGCGACCGCTCCGTGCGCGGCGTATTCAGCTGCCGCACAGCCGAATGGCAGACTAACCTGGAGACAGAGCTGCTCCGCATCGACCCCCGCGCCCGCATCACCGGCATCAACCACACCGACAATGACCAGTACCTCAAACAGCCGGTCACTATCGAGTACACCTTCGAGATTCCCAAATACGCCACCATCGATGCAGGCACCATCGCATTCATCCCCCTCTCGGCGCGCAACTTCTACCGCCGCGCCATGAGTCACCTGAGCTTCGACGTGACCTCCATGAACCGCACGCAGCCCTTTGCCGACGCATGCTCGCGCCTGGTGGAGATCAAGGAGACCGTCGTCCTGCCCGACGAGTACAAGCAGCTGCACTTCCCCTTCGTGAACGGCGTGGCCGACCCCGCCGCCAGCTTCGGCTGCCAGTATTGGATGGAGGGAAAGACCCTCACCTTCGCCGAGACGGTGATGCTGGGCAAGCGCGTGTATGATGCCGCCGACTGGGGCCCCTTCCGCCAGAGCGTCGCCAACCAGAAGCTCCTCGCCACAACCCCCGTTATCCTCACGAAGTAAGAAGTAAGAGATAAGAACTAAGAAGTAAGAAGCCATGAAACACTCAAGCATTCTAATACTCGCCACCGCGATAGTTTTCAATTTTCAATTCTCAATTGTCAATTCCCTCTCGGCCCAGACCACCGAGCCCGATGCCGAGTACAACCTCATCCGCCGCACCTACAAGGTGAATGCCGACGGCTCGATGGACATCCGCATCCGCAAGGAAATCAAACTCCTGCGCAAGGGCGAGACCTTCATCGAGTACAACCCCGCTTTCGAGAGTCTCACCATCAACGAGAGCTACACCCAGCGTCCCGACGGCACAAAGGTGCAGACCCCGCAGAACGCCTTCATCAACCAGCTGCCATCGTCGTGCGTCGACTGCGGCCGCTACAACGGCATCCGCGAGATGGCCATCGTACACACCGCGCTGGAGTACAACTGCATCGTGGTGCTCGACTACACCCTGCACCGCAATAGCGGCGTGCTGGCCGAGAGGTTCAACACCAGCACGGACTGCCCCGTGAAACGCTATGAAATAACCTACCCCGACGGACACAAGCAGGTGCTGACGGACATCCCGCAGACATTGAACGACCCCTATATGCCTGCAAAACAGGGTTACGACGTGGAGTTCCAGATAGGCGCCATACCTCAGTACACAGCCGAATCGGGCATTCCCGAGGCTCGCAAAGTCGTCAACGGCCTGAAAAAGGAAGATGCCAAGGCCTCCATCGCCGCCATCCGCGACTGGGTGGTGGACTACGTGGTGCTCAACCCCATCAACCCCGCCCGTGTCAACTATGCCATCACTCCCGCCGCCCAGGTCTTCCAGCAGAACTGCGGCACAGCCATCGACAAGACCGGCCTCCTTGCCGCCATGCTCAACGAGGCGGGCTTCAAGGCCACCATCGTCAATGGAAGTCTCTCTGTTTTCGGCGACAAGCCCCTGGAGGTCGAGATGACTATCGACAGCAAGGTCTACCGCCTGTCGGCCACCGACAAGCGCGCCCTGATGGACACTGACGAGGCCCTGGCCGCTGCCGAGGACAAGCCCGTCTACATCGACCGCCGGCTGGAATGGAACCCCGACACGCTCGTCGACGGCTATTTCCGCATCACCCTCCCCGATGAGAAAGAGGTCTTCAACATCAATCCCGCATTCCTCCCCCCCTCGCGCAAGAGTGACGTGCAGGCTACTGCCGCCCCCCAGTTCATCCACTACACCATGGAACTGCCCAAGGGTATCAACCTGCTGGGAGACGAGGTGGATGTCGAGTACACCCTCCCCGAGGTAGGCAGCATCAACATCATCGTTAAGCAGAAAAAGAACCGTCTGCTCATCACACGCAGCCTGCGCCTGCGCAAGGCCGTCATCACACAGAAGGATTACAACGACTTCCGACGCCTAATGATTGACTGGAACAGTTTCAAGGAGCTGCTCTTCAAGGCGAAATGAATGAAAGAAAGGGAGTCTCGCGACTCCCTTTCTTTTTATTTGGTGCGGATGAGTTCTGTCGTCCCTTTGGCGTTCTGGAGGGTGAGCGAGGCTGTCTGCACCTGATTATCGCGGAGGTAGGTGACGACCACGCGGTCGCCCGGATAGTAGCGTCCCGCCTCTTCCATCATCTCGGCATAGCTGTTCACGGTGTTCTCGCCGATGGCCATGATGAGGTCGCCCTCGCGCAGACCGGCTTTGGCGGCAGCACCTCCCATGGGCGCGCGGGCGATAAGCACGCCCCGCACCTCGGAGAGGCCCATCTTGCGGGCACGGTCGGAGGTCAACTCGACGACATTCACGCCAAGGTAGGCGCGCTGCACATGGCCATATTCCTTCAGGTCGTACGACACCTTGCGGGCAATGCTGGAGGGGATGGCAAAGGAGTATCCATTATAGTATCCGTCAGGCGAGGCGATGGCTGTGACAATGCCTATCAGGCGGGCGTTGCCATCGACCAGCGCGCCACCTGAGTTGCCGGGATTGACGGCGGCATCGGTCTGGATGAAAGCCTCGAGAGGAGTGTCGCCGCTGCTTGTGTTATCGATGATGCCCATGTTGCGGGCTTTGGCACTGATGATGCCCGCCGTGACGGTGGAGGTGAGATTGAAGGGGTTGCCGATGGCCAGCACGGGCTGTCCCACCCGGGCGCTGTCGCTGTTGCCGAAGGGTATGGGTTTCAGTCCTGTGGCCTCAATCTTGATGACGGCGAGGTCGGTGGCGGGGTCGTTGCCCACGAGCTTGGCGGGGAGCACACGGCGGTCGTTGAGGGTCACGCTGATACGCTCGGCATCCTGCACCACATGGTTGTTGGTGACGATATATCCGTCGGCGGAGATGATGACGCCCGAGCCGTAGGCGCTGTATACCTGACGCTGCACCCCCTGATTGATGATGAATCCAAAGAAGGACTGGTAGAGGGGGGTGAGACGGGTCTGCTCGGTGCGGATATGGACGACACCATCAATAGTCTTGGCGGCCACGCCGCTGAAATCGGCGTAGGTCTGGGCTTGAGTGCACTGGGTGTTGAGAAGGGACAGGGTGAGTCCCAGAAGAAGAACAAGGGTCTTTTTCATAGTCGTGAAGTTTTGCCATGATAACGCCACGGGGACGCGTTTATTGTGCCGGAGGGGAAAACAAAAAAAAGCAGGGCCGCCTGCCGGCGGCCCTGCCTATGTGCGAAATGGGTGATTTGCTTAGAAGTGGTAGTTGAAGCCAAGACGGAAGTGGCTGAACTGGTCAGTGAGTGTCTGAGCATTGAAATTGGCACCAACGAAGCAATCGACATCGTGCTCGACATACTTGTCGCCGTCGACGTTATAGTTATCCGTGATCGAGGTGTAGCGGACAAAAGAGAATCCGAGAAGGTCGATGTACAAATCGGCCGAGAGATGCTCGTTGAACTTGTAGTTGAGGCCGGGAACGATGGTGAAGGCGATGTAGCTGGACTTATAGTCGCTCTTGTAGGTGGTGTCGATGGCGGGGTGGAAATTGTCCGGATCATTGATCTCGGTGTTGAACACATGATACTTGTCGCGGCCGCCAAAGTAAAGTTTCAGCTGAGCCTCGCAGAAGAAGGTAAGGCCACTAATCGTACCGAGGTTGTAGCGGAAGTAGGGGGCAAAGGTGTAGCCTCTGTAGGTTGTCTTAGTCCAACCTTCAAAGTCCTTGTAGTCCTCATACTCATTGGTCCACCTGGAGTAATCTTTGTAGCTACCGCCCTGGATGCCGAAGGCGACACCGACCTGCATCTTGTCATTGAGTTGGAAGCCAACCTTGGGCATGACAGCGTAACCGAGGGAAGTATTAGCGCTGCTGTTGTAGGGGAGAGCGAGATCGTCGGTCTGGCCGGCAACACCGGTGTACTTAGTGTCACCGCCGTTGTAGGAAATGTCGAACATGCCACCAACGACGAACTGTGCGTTTGCGGCGAAGGTGAAAGCCGCGAGGGCGAGGGTTAATAAAACTTTCTTCATGATGTAAATAGATTTTGGTTAATAAATGTGTTGTTTTGGTGCTACAAAAGTACTACATTTCCCCGACATAAGAAGGGTTGATACGGGAAACTTATGAACGGGTAGAGGTTAATTTAGAAGTAGAGGTCGCGCTGGCCTTCGCCAATCTTGCAGAGGTTGCCTTCGACACGACGCTTCAGTTCCTCTTTGGAGAAGGTGTTAGTCAACTCTTTAAGGAGACGGAGCCCCTTTTCCTTGGTGGCGGGAGAAGCATAGTCCTCGAGGTATTCGCGGAAGGTGAACATGGCGTTGGGTTTGCAGTATTCTTTGATGAGACCGGGCTTGGCGAGGTCCATAAAGTCGGCACCAACGCGGCCTTTTCTGTAGCATCCAGTGCAAAATGAAGGGATATAGCCGCCGTCGATCATCATGCTGATGACTTCGTCCAAAGAGCGGTGGTCGCCGAGGGTGAACTGGGCGCCGGTGCTGCCGGTCTTCTCATAGGGCTTGGCAGCCGAGTGCTTCTTCTTCGAAGAAGACGGGATTGCCGACTCTTCGGTCGGCGACCCCGCGTCTTCGTCATAGCCGCCGGGGTTGGTCTCGGAGGCGGCAGAGATCTGGCTGACGCCGTACTTGACGAGCTGGTCGCGCATCTCGGGGCGCTCACGGGTGGAGATGATGATGCCGGTGTAGGGCATGGCGATGCGGATGATGGAGATGATCTTCATGAAGTCCTTGTCGCTCACGGGGTGCGGGATGTTCTCGGGCAGTGAGAAAGGTGTACCCTCGGCAGGCTCGATGCGGGGGAAGGAGACGGTGTGGGGGCCGCAGCCGTAGTCCTCTTCCAGGTGGCGGGCATGCTCCATGATGGCGAGGATCTCGAAGCGGTAGTCGACCAATCCGAAGAGCACGCCGATACCCACGTCGTCGATGCCACCCTCCATGGCGCGGTCCATGCAGGTGAGGCGCCAGAGGTAGTCGCCCTTGGGGGTGCCGGCGGGATGGAATTTGGCGTATTCAATGGGGTCGTAGGTCTCCTGGAAGCAGACATAGGTACCAATCTTCTCGGCCTTCAGTTTGGCGTAGTCCTCGACGGTCATCGGGGCCAGCTCGACATTGATGCGACGGATGGAAGAGCCTTTCTCGTCGCGGACGGCATAGGTGTGACGGATGGCATCGACCATGTAGTCGGTGTTGTTCCTCGGGCTCTCGCCACAGATGAGGAGGGCGCGCTTGTGGCCCATGCGGAGGAGGTGGAGGGTCTCCTGCTCAATCTCCTCCATGGTGAGGACCTTGCGTTTGAGGGCGTGGTTGTCTTTGCGGAAGCCGCAATAGACGCAGTTGTTCACACAGGCGTTGCCCGTGTAGATGGGTGCGAAAAGCACGAGGCGGCGGCCATAGATTTCGTTCTTGCAGTACTCTGCGGTGTCGAGGATTTTCTGGATATCCTTCTCCTCCTCGACGCAGAGGAGTTTGGCGACATCCTCGAGGTTGAGGCCGTGGAGCTCACGGGCCTTGTTAAGGATGCTGTTGAGTTGCTCCTCAGTGGGGGCGTTATTTTCCAGTAAGCCGTACAGTTTGTCACGGTCGATGAAATTCTGGTTTCTCATGGTGAGGGTATTTAATAATGTATATAGTAATAATGTTCTTGGGTATTTGTCATGAGGCGAGCACCGCCTTGCAGGTGAGTCCGGGGAGGCGGCCGAGGCGGCCGGTAAGGGCATTGATGCGGTCGGGGGTGCCCTCGACAATGAGCGAGATGACGGCCACTGCGCGGTCGCGGAAGGGCAATCCCTGTCGGCAAAGGACAATATCGGCAAAATCCGAAACCAAAGAGTTGATTTCGGCCGATTGGCTGCGGTCGGTAATGAGTATGGTGATTGTTCCTATTCTCTTCTCCATCAGGTGTTAGGCTTTTGGGTTAGACGAATATTGCTTGACTTGTTCTGGATGCAAAGATACAAAAAAAAACTCACATCGTGAGTTTTTTCCATTTATTTTGCCTTATATCCTGCAGCTGTCAGCAGGGTCACCACCCTTTCGCGGAAGTCGCCTTGGATGATTATCTGTCCGTCCTTGACGGTGCCGCCGACACCGCATTTGGTTTTGAGGGTCTTGCCGAGGGCTTCGAGGTCGGCGGTGGTGCCGACGAAATTGTCGACCACGGTGACAGTCTTGCCGCCACGACCGCTGCGTTCCATGCGGACGTGCAGCTTCTGCTGCTGGGGGGCGAGGGTCTCGGGCTCTTCAGGTTCGTCGGAGGGGAAGACGAAGTCGGGATTGGTGGAGAATACGATGTCCATGTGCTATTTCCTTATTTTGGGAATCAGTTGGTCGCGTGTCATCTGCAGTTGGTCTCGGACGGCAGAGATATGGTCGGCGGCATTCTTGGAGAGCAGCGGACGCTTCATGTCGCGCTTGAGAATGCTGAGCGACTTCTGATGGTTGACAAAATGCAGGTCGGTGCCGACATTTTCACCCTCGCCGTCGATGTTCACCCATTTGTCAACGTTGCCCGAGACCCACACCTCGTGGACTTTGAGCATTTCGACGTGCTGGCTCAGTTCGAAGTGGTTGGCGTAGAGCAGCGAGCCGGTGATGGCCACATGGTCGATGGGTATCCTGTCGACGATGCTGATGTCTATCAGCCCGTCGTCGAGTTTGGCCTGGGGAGCCACGGCGGCGTTGTAGCCGAACTGGTTACTGTTGGCGAAGGTGGTGAACCAGGCCTTGCGGTCGTACTCCTTGCCGTCGACCACAAAATGGTAGTCTTTCGACTTGTAGGAGGGGTATTCGCGGAGGATCAGGTTGATGTAGGCGGAAAAACCGCGCACCTTGGCGGCCTTCATGAGGCGGGCGATGAAGGCGTCGAAACCCACGCCGGCGATGCTTGCCACATAGAAGGTGTCGTTGAGGATGATGGTGTCGATGAGGCCGGGGTTGTCCTGGTTGAGGACACGGATGGCGAGTGCGGGCGTGAGGGGGATGTTCATGCAGCGGGCGAGACCGTTGCCACTGCCACAGGGGATGATACCCAATACCGCGTTGCTGCCGTGCATTCCGCTGATGACATCGTTGACACTGCCGTCGCCGCCTACGGCGACGATGACGTCGAAGCCCTCGTCAGCCCCTTGGCGGGCAAGGTCGGTTCCATGGTGGATGTGCTCGGTATAACGCACTACATGCTCGTAGAGGTCGTGGTCGAGATAGGTGTCGAGGAGTTTCTCTATCTTTTTCTGTCGCCCCACGCCCGAGATGGGGTTGACAATGGCAAGGAGCTTCTTTTTCATGGAACTAATTGGTTGTTGATGAGTCGATGGTTGTACTGCTGGATGATGGCTTGGAGAAGCTGGCTTTTGACTTTTTGCTTGTCGTTTTTGGCCGTTGGCTCCACGGGCCGTCGCCGACTTCTGGTTGAGTGTTGGGTGTTCTCGACCTCATACTGGCTGATGACGGCCACGCCGTGGTTGGTCTCGAGTTGGTAGTATCCGTTGCCGTAAGCTATCTGCCAGCCGTCGTCGGGATTGCGGAAGGCGCTGGTGCCGAAGCAGACGGTGTTCACACCATTGATGCCGAGATAGTCGAGCAGGGTGGGCATAATGTCGGTTTGCTGCATGATGCGGTTTTCCCGTTTATGCATGCCATACAGGGGACCCAGTTCGGGTTCGAGAACCTCTTCGCGCAACGGAGAATAGAACATCATGGGGATGCGGTACCAGCCGTCGTAGTCGTTGTATTCGCGGTGGAGACCCTGGCCGGGGTGGTCGGCGGTGATGACGAAGAGGGTGTTCTGGTACCAGTCGGTCTTGCGGGCAGCGTTGAAGAATTCGCGCAGGGCGTTGTCGGTGTAGCTCACCACACTCAGCAACGGGTGCTCTCCTTCGGGGAAGTGCCCCTTGTACTTCTCGGGCATGGTGTAGGGGTGGTGCGACGAGATGGTGAAGACCGTCGAGAAGAAAGGCTCGCGGAACGTGCCGATTTTCTGCACCATATACTGGAGGAAAGGCTCGTCGAAGATGCCCCAGCAGCCGTCATAGTCTTGATTGGTTGATTGATTGGATGCTGCAAGATATTCATCTTGGCCGTAGTAGTCGTCGAAGCCGCACTTCTGGCAGAACTGGTCGAAGCCCATCACGCCGTTGTAGCATCCATGGAAGAAGGCGGTATGGAATCCGTTGCGCCGCAGGATGGCGGGGAGGGCGTCGATGGTGTCGTTGGCATAGTCGCTGAGGGTCAACGGGAATGGCATCAGGGTGGGGACAGAGGTGAGGATGGCGGGGATACCCTCGATGGACTTCTTGCCGTTGGCGCGGCCGTTATAGACCACGCAGTGCTTGGCGAGGGAGTCGAGGAAAGGCGTGAAAGAGGGCATGATGCCCTGGTTGTGGCAGCCCATATACTCCTGCGAGAAACTCTCCAGCACGATGATGACCACGTTGCTGTATCTCCAATCGACGGAGTCGCCGATGCCGGTGAGGCGTCCGTATTGTCCTGCCCGGATAGTCCAACCCGCCCAGGCTTCCGGCCAGTCGGACCCACTGTAGTCCTGCGGGGTGGTGAACACGGGATTGAAGATTTTCTGGGCTTCCTCGTCGGGCATGAAGGCGACTTCATGCAGGGTGCCGCCAGTGAAGGTGCGTAGGACGTTGTAGCCGCTGTTGGTGACAAGGGCGTTGTTCTTGGCCTGGCAGTACTTGGTGGTGTCGTGCCAGTGGATGTTCTTACCGAATCCGCCGCGGAAGAGGAAGACTATCACCAGTCCGCCGAGGACGAAACCCACTATATCGTTGATTACGTGGCGGCGGTAGCGGTCGCGCGGAAGCAGGCGTATGCGCATGCTGGCCCAAATGAAGAAGACGATGACGGCCAAGCCGAAGAGCGTGGCAGGCCAGTAGTCGACCAGGAAATGCGGCACGAGGGCACCCATCTGGCCGCCGATGCCGAGGTAGCGGAAGATGTCGCCACTCAGGCGGCGGTAGGTGAACTGGTAGTAGGCGGCATCGCTGACGTTGGCAACGACGAGGAAGAGCGACGGCAGTATGTAGAGGAAAAGCTCTGTCAGCGAGCGGAATGTCTTGTTCCACCTAAAGGAGAACGGGAGGAGGTTGGCCGCGAGGTAAGGCAATAGGGCAAAGCCTATGGTGGCCATGCCGAAGATGATATTGCCCCAGGCAATGCCCACCCACTCACTGAAGCCGTCGATATGGAAGATGCGGATGTTGGAGAGGTGGAAAAAGAGTTGCGTGAAGATAAGTACAGTGAAGGTCAGCAGTATCTTCATCGCCAGGAAGGCGTAGATATTGCTGGTCAGTATGCGACGGTTCTTCTTTTTTTTCTGCTTCATTAATTGTCGGTTATCAGTTCTCAACTCCTCCCTGGCCTATAGGCCGATTCGTTGAGGATTTTCTGTGAGTTGGTCTCGTCGAAGAGTTCCTGCACCGTGGCGCCGCTCTTTTTCATGTACTGGCGCACAATGCGCAGACCGATGTATTCCGTGGTGCGGGGAGCCGATGCTGCGTAGTCCTCTGTTGCACGGAAGGCGTTGGTCTGTGGGGCTTCGTCGATATAGTTGTGGATGCTGAGGTAGTCGTTCTGGAAGAGCAGCTTGTTCTGGAGAAAGAAGGTCCAGACATGTTCTTCATTGTGTTCCATCCAGCCGTATTGCTCACTGCTGTAGCGCAGAAGGACGCTGTCGGGAATGTCGGGCAGGCAGAGGCTGGCCAGGTAAAGTGCCTTGCCTTCGGCCACCATGAAATCCAGCAGCGAGGGCGTTTCTGCAGGCATGACGATATGCTCGCGTGCCATGGCCGCGATGCAGTCCGGCACCAGATATTTCGGCTGACTCTGGCGCACAAGGTAGACCGGGGTGCCGAAATAGCTATACTCCCCGGTGTAGGGCAGCACATACTGGTCGAGGCTCACGAGGCACTCGTGGCTGTTGCACACCACACGGTTGGCATAGTCGAAGGTGCCCGAGATGTAGGTGTATACCTTGTCGTAGCGCATGGCGGGGATGGCTTCGCGCATCCTCGCCAGGGCCTCCCCTATCTCCACCGACTCTTGCTGCATGTCGCCGAAGGTGCTGTCGACCAGCTCGTAGAGGCGACGGACAATGGGGTCGGACACGAAACCTTCCACCTGCTGCATGAAGGCGGGGTCGTCGGGGTAGATTGTCAACAGTGGGGTGGCAAACTCTGCCTCATGGTTCTTCAGCGTCTGCTGCAGTTGCCCTGCGGGGGTAGAGAACATCACCTTCTCCAGTCGGTGCAACTGCACCGACTGGGAAGGCGTATGGGTACAGGAGGACAGGAAAACCAAAAGAATTAAATGTGTGAATGTGTAAATGTGTAAATGTGTGAGTGGCTTTCGCCCCCACTTACACATTATCTCATTCTCACATTTACACATTCTCATTTTTCTTCCTCTTCCTTGGGTTCGTTGAGAATGCGCAGACGGGCTTCCATCAAGGCAATTTCCTGACGGGCATGCTGCATCTTCTTCTCGAATTCCTCTTTGAGGAGGTCGGCCTGCTTGCTGTTGGCCAGGAAACCGAGGTTGTTCTCCCACAGTTTGAGGTCCGAGCGCATCTTGGCGATATGCTCCGTCAGTTCCTGTTGCTCGCTGTTCTTGGTACGGCTGCCCATGTTCTGGACACGCTCGCGGTAAGAGGCCTCGTCGGCTTCGCGGGCGGAGATTTTCAGCTTCTCGAAGATTCCGTCGATGAGGGCACGGTATTCTTTCTGCAGGCGCTCTTTCTCCTTGATGGGGACGAAGCCCACCTCGGCCCAGCGGCGCTGGTAGTCTTTGATGGCAGCCAGGTTCTCATCCTTGTCGTCGCCGAAGGTGTGGGCCTTCAGCTCCTCGATGATGCCCTGCTTCACGGCCAGGTTCTCATTCTCGGTGCTGCGGATGTCCTTGAAGTGCTTTCCCTTCTTGCTGAAGAACTCGTCGCAGGCTCCACGGAAACGGTGCCAGATCTTGTCACTCACCTTGCGGTTGGTGGGACCCACGGCCTTCCATTCTTCCTGCAGGGCCAGAAGCTCCTCAGTGGCTTTCTTCCAGTCCTCGCGCTTGGCGATGGCCTCGGCGCGCAGGCAGAGGTCGAGTTTCTTGTTGTAGTTCTCGGTCTGCTCGTCGCGAACCTGACCAAAGTAGAGCTTCTTGTCGGCGAAATGCTTGTCGATGACGCCCTTGAAGCGGTTCCATATATCCTCGTTCTTGTCGTGAGGCACGGGGCCGATGCTCTTCCAGAGCTTCAGCAGTTCGTTGAGTTCGTCAGAGGTCTTGTTCCAATCCTTGACAGTGGTGGGCAGCTGGGCGGTGAGCTCATGGGCCTTCTCGACGAGAGCCTCTTTGGCCAGAAGGTTCTGGTCCAGCTCTTCTTTGCGCTGGTCGTAGTATTCGCGGCGGCGCTCGTCAATCTGGTTGGCGGCGTTGTTGAAACGCTGCCAGGTCTCCTCGTTCTGCTCGGCAGGCACGGGGCCAATCTCTTTCCACTGGTTGCGGAGTTCCTGAAGCACTTTGAAGGCCTTCGTCACGGAGGTCTCGACCATCAGTTCCTCGGCCTTCTCGCACAGCTGGAGTTTCTGCTCCAGGTTGCGCTTCAAGTCGAGCATACGGAGTTCTTTGTTAATCTTCACCTTGTTGAAGAACTGCTCGATGAGGAAATGGTGGTTCTGCCACAGGTCGTTCATGCTCTCGCGGGGCACATCGCCGATGGTCTTCCACTTCTCTTGTATGGCGTTGAAATCGTCATACGTCTGTTTGAGGTTCTCTTCGTCCCTGTCGATGAGGGTGCGCAGCTCCTCGAGCAGCTGCTGTTTGGCTTCGAGGTTGCGCTTTTTCTGCACCTCGATCTCTTCCAGCATCTGCTGACGGCGGGTGCGGTAGGTGTCGTATGCCTTATAAAAAGCCTCAGCCAAGGCATCGGGCTGGGGGTTGTATTCTTCCTGGTTGCCGCCTTCGGCCACAAAAGCCTCCAGGGCCTGTTTCTCGACTTCCTTGTTGAGGATGTTGAACTGGTTGCGGATAGCGCTGGCGTGGTTGCGGAGTTTCACGATGTCGCCCTCCAGCAACTCGTTGAGGGCTGCCAGCAGTTCTTCGCGGCTCAGGGCCGAGTAGTCGGGGATGGGTTCCGCCACTTCGGGGGTAGGCTCGACAGCCTCGGGGGCCGGTTCGGCGGCCTCGACGGCTTCGGCGACGGGTTCCTCAGGCTCGGGAGCCACAGCAGGCTCCTCGTGAACGGGCTCAACGGCCTCGGGGGTGGCCTCGGCGGTGGTTTCGACAGCCTCGGGAGCGGCCTCTGCGGGGGTTTCGACGGGGTCCACTGCGGGGGTCTCGACAGACTCGATGGCTTCGGGTGCGGACGTTGTGGGTTCCTGCGATTCGGTGGGTTCGGCGGTTAATGTCGGCTCGGACACGAGGCCCGGCTGCATTTCATTCAGGTCTTCCATTGTGTGTTTGTTTTAGAATTAGTTCTGTATCTTACTGATACATAAACGGGTTGGATAAATCGTCGAGTTAGACTCGAATTGCAAAGATACACATTTTTCCCGACATGACAAGGGAATGGTCGATTTTCTTGTTCTCCTTGCCCTTCGGGCAGAAATCCCGGTTATGGTTCTAATCCTCGAATAGGTCTGATTGTTTGAAAAGACGGAGCGTATGCTGGTGACCAGAGGCGGTGACGAGGGTGAGGAGATAGGTGGCTTGCGGAAGAGAGGTCAGGTCAACCATGTATCGGGCGGAACCGCCGGCGTCGGCGGGGAGGGGCAGCAGGGACACCGGCTCGCGGCGCCCGAGCATGTCGGTGATGAAGGCCGAGGCGATGGGGTCGGTGCCGGTGTAGACGATGGTGACCCGCTGGCGGAACGGGTTGGGGTAGGCCACGAAGGCCTCCCCGCTCTCCGCCAGAACGATGCGCACGTCGCCCGTGTCGGGATGTTCGGGGTGGACGTAGGGGTGCAGGAAGGAGGTGTCCACATAGCGGGCTATGTAGCCGTTGCTGTGCAGGCGGTAGAAGGAGGTGTCGCCGAAGGTGGCCTCGCCGTTGAACATTCCACACAGGTAGAGGCTGCTGTCGGTGAAGAGCGTGCCTATTCCTCGGTTGTCCGGATGCGGGGCATGAAGGTCTATCAAGGCCAGTTCGTGACCGTCATAGTCCCATATCACTGTCGCCTGTCCCCGCTCTGCACGGATGGTGTCCCCGGCAAAAGCAATATTCCCCCAAAACTTTGTTCTCGTTGCCACTCGGTTGTTGCAGGCTGTCAATCGTGTTGAGGAATGAATGGGTCCATTGAATTGCGACGTTCCATTTTCATGGAACGACCTTGCCGAGCCGTGCGACAATAGCCTCCCGTCCTCCTTGGAAAGCCGAAAAAAGTTCACACACCCGTCAATGTTGTATAATGGCTCCCCGTCATAATACATGCCCTTCCCTGATTCCAGAACGAATAGGTCATCGCCTTCCACAAGGACATCATAAAAATCCGTGGAAAGGTTTTCATCCTGATCCAACTGCTTGGCGAATATCGGCCGCAGGTGGGAGTCATACTTGACGAGGAAACCTGTGTTTCCATTCACATGTAGCGACAGTCCCTGAAGGCTGTCAATTGGCACAATGGTGTCCGTATTTGATACATTGATCTCTCCCACCACATAGATGTTGCCCTCTGGGTCACTGGTGATATGCTGAATTTCGCTTTGGGTTATTCCCGGCACCCCCAGCCCCGTCCGCGGACTGTCGAGGCGCGACTGCATCAGGTAGCGCACCTCCAGCAGACTGTCGAAATGGGGCGAGAACTTCAGCAACTTGGCGTTTTTCATGATGGGACGGTTCTCGGGACGATAGGAGAGTGTTCGCTTGCCGTCCACCAAAAAGCGCACAGTCCCGATTCCTCCGTTCTCAACGGAATACTCCACAGCCCTCCAGGGGGCGGGGGTGCAGGTGTCGCACCTGACGAGGCTCCAAACCCTTTCGTTGGCATTGGTAACTCCCAAAATGATGTTGCCTTCAGAATCGACGTGCATGCTGTTCAAGCCGGTGGAAGTAGGGTATGAAGCCCCTTCCGACATAATCGGAACTCCCAGTGTGTCTAAAAAACCGACATTGAGAAAGTGCTGTTCCTTCAGATTCCCGTCCAAATCAAGCGTTATAAGCGCACTACCCCTATGGATGCTGTCCGTTGGGATAAACCAGTCGGGATACTGGATAAGGGTGTCCAGCCAATAGACGGGTTCATTGGGGTAAGGGCCTCGCGGAGGTTCAATACCGACATAGCAGACCAAGGTACTGTCTCCTACCAATTGTATCGCGCCGCCACCCTGA
>CAJOIV010000046.1 GCA_905234665.1 uncultured Bacteroidales bacterium
ACTCCGACGTCATCCGCCACCGCCTCGTCACCCGCATCATCAACGCCTACCAGGCTGTGCCTGGCGACACTTTACCCGCTCGTCAAGACCGCGCCAGCCACTCCTCCCCTAAGTTAGGGGAGGTGCCCGTCAGGGCAGAGGAGTGTGTCTAACTCTCAACTTTCAACTCTCAACTCCCATGCTTCTCCACCCTCCCTGCAAGATTAACCTCGGCCTCCGCGTCCTGCGCCGCCGCCCCGACGGCTACCACGACCTCGAGTCCATCTTCCTCCCCGTCCCCTTTCTCCACGACGACCTGGAGATAACCCATAGTCCCACTAGTCCTACTAGTGCTACTAGTGAAACTAGCCTCTCCCTCACCGGCCTTGCCCTCGATTCCGACCCCGCCGACAACCTCTGCCTCAAGGCATACCGTCTCCTCAAGGCCGACTTCCCCGACCTGCCGCCTGTCCAGATACGCCTCCACAAGCGCATCCCCTTCGGCGCCGGCCTCGGCGGCGGCTCTGCCGACGCTGCCTTTACCCTCAAGGGCCTCAACGACCTCTTCGCCCTCGGCCTCACCACCGCCCAGCTCGAAGCCTACGCAGCCCGCCTCGGTGCCGACTGTGCCTTCTTCATCCAGTGTCGCCCCGCCCTTGCCGAAGGCATCGGCGACCGCCTCACCCCCTTAGACAACTCTCAACTTTCAATTCTCAATTCTCAATTTTCAATTTCCCACCTCCTCCTCGCCAAGCCCCCCGATGCCGTCTCCACCCGCGAAGCCTACGCCAACCTGAAACTCGAAGATAACGCAAACCGCGCTAGTCAATTTTCAATTTTCAATTTTCAACTTTCAACTCTGAAAAACGACTTCGAGTCCTCCGTCTTCCCCGCTCATCCCGCCATCGCCACCCTCAAGGCCGACCTCCTCGCCCTCGGCGCATCCTATGCCGCCATGTCGGGCAGCGGCTCCACCGTCTTCGGCCTCTTCGCCACCCGCGAGGACCTCCTCGCCGCCGCCGACACCCTCCGCCACACCCGTCCCGACTGCCTCCTCTTCCGCGAGTAGAGGAGAGCCGTCCCTTTGCCACCCCGCAGCCGCCTCGCTGCCGGGGTCTCGCCGTGCTTTCGTTTGAAGCCTGTTTGTTCTTCGATTGTTCTTCGATTGTATTCCGTTTTGAAAACGAAGAACAATCGAAGAAGAAACGAAGAACAATCGAAGAAGAAACGAGCCCGCGGCGAGCGCGGTACGAAGAAGTCCCGAGGCCAGGGGGAAGTCTCCCCCGCACAGGCGTCAGTTATCCTTTTGTTTTTTTTAACAGTCCTGCGAAATCCAAGTCCTGCTTATGTCTTCGGCCCTTATTCACAGGCTTTGTTCACAATAATGCGTTTTTCCTCTTGCTATATGGAAAATGTTTCGTACTTTTGCAGTTGGATAATACCGCCCCCAAAGGTCGATATTTCTTCCTTATATAATTGGTTAACAGAATGATATAGTCATATGGAAAAAGCATTGCAAATGCAGAAAAAACAGCAGAAAAGGCCTTACCTCGCACCCGAAGTCGTTTCGGTAGAGTTTGTTGTGGAAGTCGGGACGAGCGCCTCCATCTACGATGTGCAGTTGACGGATCCCGGCCTTCAGGCAAAAGAGGTGGACGGAATGCTGATGTTCCTCTCCTCGATGCAAGGCAGCGACGCCCGTATGGGGCAGCAAATGGGGTACTTCGTGGGTTCGTTCGACGACTATACGGGCGGCGGTCCTTCCTCCGTAGGCTATTTCGGTGGACATTTCTAATCTAGTGTGAAGCAAAACAAATGAGAACAATGAAAAAGATTATGAACCCTTTCGCAAAAGCGATGATGCCGGCACTGCTGGTGTTGGCGTTATTTTCGGGCTGCACCAAGGACAACACAGAGACCTTCATTTTGGCGTTCCAAAGCCCCAATGGCGGCAAAGCATACTTGAACGACAGGTATGCCTGCTGGTCCGACGGCGATGAAGTCAAAATCAACGGAATGTCCTACACCGTCACGGTGGCGACCCCCACGGCGACCACCAAGCAGGCGCGCATACTTAACGTCACGCACGCAACCGACTACTACGCCATATACCCCGCCTCCTACTGCAGTGGTGTCATGACAGGCACCGCCAACATCCTGCTGCCGACAACAATCCACTACAGCGACGGCAAGTTCGAGGCACCCATGGCGGCAAAAGCCAACAGCAACAACGTCATGCTGTTCTACAACCTCTGCGTCCTGTTGGAAGTCAATATTCCAGCCACCAACACCATCATTGACCAGATTACCGTGAAGTCCCTTTCGGGTAGGGAACTCAGCGGGCCTGCTTCGGTCTCGTTCAGTGGCACCGTGCCTTCGCTCGGAGCGATATCGGGCTCGGCGGCCGACACAAAGGTTGTCCTCAACCTCGGCAACGGCGTCAACGTGCAGAACGGCGGGACGTTCTACATCCCGGTTCCGCCGATAGCGCAGGACGATGTGCTCCAGATATACGTCAAAGACAAATTCTCCCAGACAGAGACCTCGAAGAAGGTCAAGGCCAAACAGGACGTGAATGCCAATAACATCGTCCCGGTGGCGGGCCCCACACCCTATGCCACCACGGATTACACCTTTTTCGACTGGATTGAGTCGCAGGGAAGCGGGTACATCCAGCTGGTAGACTGCAAACCCACGCGCAACTCTATACTCCAGTTGACCTACAGCGTGTCGAACACTACATCCACGCAGTATCTGGCAGGCTCGCGCGGTGATGGGGTACACAGTGGTGGAGTCCAGTGGTTTGCGCTGGGAGGGCCAAACGGAAAAAACTATTTCCACGCCCGCTATTGCGACTCTCTGGCGGCCAACACTGTCGCCAACGGAGGATGGATACGCCAGACCGGCAAAAAATACGAGACCACCATGGAAGTCCGCCAAGTCGGCACCACGGGATCCTACTATGGGTATGTCACATTCAAGAACCTGACAGACGGACTGGAAAACATCATCTCCACTCCCGCAACGAATGCCGCTATACCCTCCGGTGCCGGCGACATCATCCTGTTCGGCCTGTCCACGAACACATCGGAAATTCACCGCGGCATGAAGTGCTATGGATTCAAGGTGTGGAGAAACGGATCGCTGTATGCCGACTTTGTCCCCTGCCGTCGCAATTCGAACCCTCCCTGCGTTGGTGTCTACGACATGGTGTCGGGCGAGTTCATGGAACCGACTGTGAATCCGTCCGCTACCACCCCGTTTACAGTCGGCAACGACTGACCCCGGCACAGTAAGAATCTCCGGCACGGCCCCCGCCGCGCCCAACATATAGCCCAACAATCAAGCCCCGCCTCAACCGGCGGGGCTCGGCTTTTAGTCCCATCGTGAATGAGTCTTCGGCTGAGTCGGGAGATATACGAGAGAAAAGAATTTCCCCACACAATAAATGTCCCCGTCCGCCGTTATGGAAACAAGATTGACCGACAACAATATGACACATACACCCGAACATACCCCCGTCTCCTACACCAATGAGGATACCCCCCCCCTCGGCACGATGGCCGCCGAACCTTCAGTCCCCTATGTTGCTGTAAGGCAGGCTTCGCCGGTGGCTCGCGACATGAGCGTGGAGGAACTATATCATGCCATAGAACTTGACGTAAAGGCAATCTACGCGGAACAAACGCTATGAACTACGTCATCAAGCCTCGTGCACAACAAAAGATACGCTCTTTTTACAGGAATGTGGCGAGGAAGTATCGGCATGTGTATGACTATAATGACTTTATGAAGAATGTCCATGATGCAGTCTTCTCGATTTACGGCATAGAACAAACACTTCCGCGACGTGAACCAACGATAGAACGCTGGATGAAATACTCTATGGCGAATACGGATAAATGGTATTTCGCCTACACTTTTGATGGAGAGACAGTAACGGTGGTGGATGCATGCCACGCACAGAATATGCATTGAGAAATAAACTCTGCATGCAAGCGGAAGAACGTTCAAAAAAGCATGAGGAAGGATGTAATAAAAGTATAAAAACTTGCCATGTCGGAAATTCTTCGTATCTTTGCACGCGGAAAAAGTGCGCCGATAGGAGTAGAGAAGAATAAAAGCACTCAAACATTTACACATTTACGCATTTACACAATTAAACAATCATATCATGGTAGACTATAAGAAAATCGGACTGGTGAACACTCGCGAGATGTTCGCCAAGGCAGTGGACGGCGGATATGCCATCCCCGCATTCAACTTCAACAACATGGAACAGATGCAGGCCATCATCCAGGCCGCCGTCGAGACCAAATCGCCCGTCATCCTGCAGGTGAGCAAGGGTGCCCGCGACTATGCCAACCCCACCCTCCTGCGTTATATGGCCGAGGGCGCCGTCGAGTATGCCAAGGAACTGGGCTGCCCCAATCCCCAGATTGTCCTGCACCTCGACCACGGCGACAGCTTCGAGACCTGCAAGAGCTGCATCGACATGGGCTTCAGCAGCGTGATGTACGACGGCAGCGCCCTGCCCTACGAGGAGAACATCCGCATCTCCCGTCAGGTGGTGGAATATGCCCACAAGTATGATGTCACCGTCGAGTGCGAACTCGGCGTGCTGGCCGGCGTCGAGGACGAGGTGGCCTCCGAGGTGAGCCACTACACCAAGCCCGAGGAGGTCATCGACTTCGCCACCCGCACGGGCTGCGACTCCCTCGCCACGGAGCCTATAAGTTCAAACCCGAGCAGTGCACCGTCGACCCCAAGACGGGTCGCCTCGTGCCTCCTCCCCTGGCTTTCGACGTCCTCGAGGCTGTCGAGAAGAAGCTCCCTGGCTTCCCCATCGTGCTCCACGGCTCCAGCTCGGTGCCGCAGGATGAGGTCGACACCATCAACGCCAACGGTGGCGCCCTGAAGGCCGCCGTGGGTATCCCTGAGGAACAGCTGCGCAAGGCCGCCAAGAGTGCCGTCTGCAAGATCAACATCGACAGCGACAGCCGCCTCGCCATGACCGCCGCCATCCGCAAGCACATGGCCGAGCATCCCGACCATTTCGACCCGCGCCAGTATCTCAAGCCCGCCCGCGAGAGCATGAAGAAGATGTACATCCACAAGATTGTCAACGTCCTCGGCTCGAACGACAAGCTCTGAGAGAGTTAAGAAGTGAGAATTAAGAGGTTCTTGCTTCAAATAAAAACTTGAGCCGCCCTACAATATAGGGCGGCTTTTTGCGTTATAAAAGAAAAAGACTGATGAAAATAGCCGTACTTATACCTTGCTACAATGAGGCGCAGACCATCGGCAAGGTGGTGAGCGACTTCCACGAGGCGCTGCCTGGCGCGGAGGTGTATGTCTATGACAACAACTCGACCGACGGCACCGCCGAGGCGGCCGCCGCCGCAGGCGCCACGGTGCGGCGCGAGCCTATGCAAGGCAAGGGCAACGTCATACGCAGGATGTTCCGCGAGGTGGAGGCCGACTGCTACCTCATGGTAGACGGCGACGACACCTACCCCGCCCGTCAGGCCGCAGAGATGGTGCGTCCCGTGCTGGAAGAGGATGTCGACATGGTGATAGGCGACAGGCTTTCGTCGACCTACTTCTCCGAGAACAAGCGCCCCCTTCACAACAGTGGCAACCGCATAGTGCGCGCCCTCATCCGCCGGCTCTGGCACACCGACATCCACGACATCATGACGGGCTACCGTGCCTTCAGCCGGAGGTTCGTCAAGAACTTCCCCGTCATGTCAGGCAACTTCGAGATAGAGACCGAGATGACCGTCCACGCCCTCGACCGCCGCTTCCTGCTGCGCGAGGTGCCCATTGAATACCGCGACCGTCCGGAGGGGAGCGTCTCGAAGCTCAACACCGTCAGCGACGGCCTCAGCGTGTTGCGCACCGTGGCCATGCTATACAAGGAATACCGCCCCATGCGTTTCTTCGGCTGGCTCAGCGTGTTGCTGACGCTGGCGGGGGTGGCGCTGTTCGTCCCCGTGCTGGTGGAATACTTCCAGACGGGCCTTGTGCCGCGCTTCCCGACACTCATCGTCTCGATGTTCCTGCTGCTGGCAGCCCTGCTGTCACTCTTCACGGGTCTCTGCCTCGATGTGATTGTCGAAAAGGAGCGCAAGAACTATGAACTCGCCCTTCTCCACTACGTGGAGAAAAGACACACTCCTCAGTCACTTCGTGCAGTTGACTCCACAAGGTCGTCGACCTTCGGTTCCCCTAACTTAGGGGAGCAGTTGGCTGCCGCACCAATAACCTATAACCAATAACCATTCATGAAGAAGGTTTTAGTTTATAGTTTTTACTTCCTCCTTCTCCTCGCTGGCTACATCCTCTTCGGACTGGGGAGCATGGCGATGCCAGACAAGGCCGTGGAGCACCATGTGCGGCAGACGGTGGGGCAGACGGACCTCAAGGCCGACTTTTGGTTTGCCTTCCTTTACAAGCCCAACTACTACATGGACAACTTCACCGACGCCCTCGTCCTCAACCAGGCTTGGTGTCTCGGCGAGGAGGAGTCGATGAACCTCTGGCAACGCCTGATGCTGGTGCCGCGCCACCGTTGCATGGCCGACGGGGTGGAACAGGGCTGCGAAAGCCTGCGCCGCTTGACGGAGGGCGACATGACGCTGAAGATCATGTGCTACCCCCGCTACTGGCATGGCAGCACCTACCTGATGCGCTACCTCCTGGCCATCGACGACTATGTGGTGTTGCGGGGACTCTTCTTCCTGCTCTCGTCGATGCTGTTGCTGTGGGTGCTGTTGGCGTTGGCTAAAAGGGTAGGGGTGTGGGCTTCGGCGCTGTACTTCCTGGCCTTCGTGCTGGTCGACGGCTTCATGATGCAGTTCTCCATCCAGTTCCTGCCGGTGCTGCTGATTACGCTGGGGGGGACACTATGGGTGCTAAACAGAAAACGGAGTTCCCTGGGAGTAGTCTTCTTTGTGTTGGGGTCGTTGACGGCCTATTTCGACTTGCTCACAGCACCGCTCCTCACCTGGGGCCTGCCGCTGCTGGTTTTTATTGCCGCCCGACACACTCCTCAGTCACTTCGTGCAGTTGACTCCACAAGGTCGTCGACCTTCGGTTCCCCTAACTTAGGGGAGCAGCTGAGATGCACGTTTGCATCTGACCGCGGCAGACACTCCTCCCCTAAGTTAGGGGAGGTCCCCGAAGGGGGGAGGAGTGTGCCCGTCGTCGCTGTATTAGCAAGCCTCCTCTGGGCCGTGGGCTATGCTGCCACATGGGCGGCGAAGTGGCTCCTCGCCACCCTCACCACCCCCATGAACGTCTTCAGCGACGCCTCTGCACAGGCTTCTCTGCGCGCCGCCGTGGAGGACTACACCCGCTGGGGTGCCGTGGAGAGGAACCTCGACCTTGTGCCGTGGCTTTACGTGACTATTGCCGCGGTGGTGCTGGCACTTCTCGCCGTGAGACACTTCAACGGCAAAGGGTGGCGGCAGGCACTCGTCTGCCTCGTCGTTGCCGTGGCGCCCGTGGCGTGGTATATCGTGCTGGGCAACCATTCGTATGAACACTACTGGTTCACCTACCGCTCCCTGGCCGTCACCGTCATGGGCCTGCTGGCGGCTGTCGCCAGCCTGGTGGACTGGAGGAAATTGAAAGTTGAGAATTGAAAATTGAAAATTGAAAGGGCGGAAGCCACTCACACATTTACACATTCACACACTTACACATTCAAGCATTGGTCTTCTCCAGTCACATATTCCTGCTCTATTTCCTGCCGCTGTTCCTGCTGGCCTACTTCCTCGTGCCGGCACGGTGGCGCAACGGGGTGCTTCTGGCGGGGTCGGTGATTTTCTACGCCTGGGGGGCGCCGGACTTTATCGCCGTGCTGCTGGCAGCGACGGTGGCGACGTTCTACTTGGTGCGCCTCATGGACAAGACCCCTGCCGCGGGGAAGAAGAAACTCTGGTGTGCCATGGCCTTGGCGGTGAACCTCGGCCTGCTGGCCTACTTCAAATACGCCAACTTCTTCGTCGACAACCTTGCCGCCCTCGGTGTCGACACAACGGGATGGGTGAAGGTGCTGCTACCCATCGGCATCAGCTTCTTCACCTTCCAGTCCGTCACCTACGTGGTGGACACCTACCGCGGCGTCAACAAGCCCATGGAGAGGCTGACGGACTATGTGGTCTACATCATCATGTTCCCCCAGCTCATCGCGGGCCCCATCGTGCGCTACAACGAGATTGCTGACCAGGTGACGGCCCAGCGCCGCCTGCGGTGGGACGAATGCCTGCAGGGCTTCTACCGCTTCGTGATAGGCCTCGCGAAGAAAGTGCTGATAGCCGACGTCATCGGGCAGACGGTGGACACCGTGCTGGGCGGCGACCTCGCGGCTCTGGGCATGGGAGAAGCATGGATTACGCTGGCCGCCTACACCATGCAGCTCTACTTCGACTTCTCGGGCTACAGCGACATGGCCATCGGACTGGGGCGCATCATGGGTTTCAAGTTCCCCGAGAACTCTGACAACCCCTACGTCTCCACTTCCGTCACCGAGTTCTGGCGGCGGTGGCACATCACCCTCGGCACCTTCATGCGCAACTACCTCTACATTCCCCTCGGGGGCAACCGCAAAGGGGTGTGGCGCACCTACTTCAACCTATGGGTGGTGTTTCTCCTCAGCGGCCTATGGCACGGGGCAGGGTGGAATTTCGTGCTGTGGGGCGCCTACCACGGATTCTTCCTGGTGCTGGAAAGGATTTTGACACACTCCTCAGTCAGCAAAGCTGCAGTTGACTCCACAAGGTCGTCGACCTTCGGTTCCCCTAACTTAGGGGAGCAGCCGAGAATACAACCGGCTTCTGCCCACTCCTCCCCTAAGTTAGGGGAGGTGGTCCGTAGGACCGGAGGAGTGTGCCTGACCTTCGTCATCGTCATGGTGGGGTGGGCTCTCTTCCGTATCGAGAACCTCGCCGACTGCTGGACATTCATCGCAAGGCTCTTCAGTTTCAACTTTATCGCCAGCCCAGACACCGGGTTCAGCTCTCAATTTATCGTCACCCTCATCGTGGCACTGGCCTTTGCCTTCGTCACCCTGTTCCCCTTCGGGAAGAAACTGCAGCAGTGGACATTCCATACCGACTACACGTCACGGCAACACATTGGCGTGTGGATTGTGGCGTGCCTGTTGCTCTTCTTCTGCATAGGGGCATTGACGGCCACAGACTTCAGCCCATTCATCTACTTTAGATTCTGACCATGAAGACCCCGAAGATACTATGCCTTGTGACCCTCGCGGCACTCTTCCTGATGATGGCTCAGGGACAGTGGCACTTCATCCCCATGCGGAGTCTGAAAGGGGCGTCGACCATGCCCGACTTTCCCAGACCTTACAAGGAGACGGTGATGGACGGCAGTTGGCAGGGGCAGATGGACAAGTATGCCAAATACAACTTCGGATTCCGTGAGCCGGCCATACGGCTGTACAACCAATATATCTGGAGTTGCTACCATAAGACCCTCAACCAGGGTGTCATTCCCGGGCGCAACAATTACCTGTACGAGCGCTATTTTGTGGAAGACCACTACGAAAGCCGGATGTACAAGTACACCTCCGACCCGCAGGAATTGCGCGACAAGTTCGACCTCGAGGCCCGTCGACTGGCCCAACTGCAAGAGCTGCTGCGAGAACACGGAACGACGCTCTTTGTGGCAATTCTGCCGGGCAAGGACTACGTCTACCCTGAATTCCTGCCTCCCCAGGACACCATGAGACGCACCCCTGGCCCCCGTGCCTATCCCGAATACCTACGCCTCTTTGAGCAGTACGGAGTCAATTACGTCGATGTCCTCGACTGGTTTCTCGGCATCAAGGACACCGTGGCATACGACCTCATGCCCCCGCTGGGTACGCATTGGAGCAATATCGCCGCCACCTACGCTTTCGACTCCATCATGCGCTACATGCAACACCTGGGAGGTCCTGCCATCCGTGGTGTGCAATTGGGCAAGCCCTACATCGACAAAGACCGCGAGCCCGACAACGACTTGGGCCTGCTGCTCAACCTGACGGTCCCTCCCCGGCAGAAAGCCTGCCAGTATGTGGATGTGACTCTTGCACCCGAAACCGACACTGCACATCTGAAGCCCGGACTAATCGTGCTGGGAGACTCCTTCTTCTGGAACATCCACTACAACTTCCCGCTCGACTCCCTTTTCCGCTATACCCACTACTGGTTCTACTTCAACACCATCTATTTCGACACCGAGCACGACAATACCTCGCAGATAGACCTCCGTCAGGCCCTCATTGACGCAGACTACGTGATGCTCAGCTATTGCAGCGGACAACTCTACGACTTGGGCAACAACTTCATCGGCAAGGCTTTGGTGGAGTTGTGCTACACCGACGAGGAGATACAGGCCGTGCGTGACAGCCTCTGCAACAACATCCGTAGAGATGAACACTGGAGGCAGTACGTCCAGAACAAGGCTGCAAGCGAGGGCATCAGTCTCGACCAGGCCATCCTCAACGATGCCAACTACCTCATCAACACCCGCCCCGAGGAATACTTTGAGAAATTGAGGATTGGCCGGTGTCCGGCTGACAATAATTGAGAATTGAAAAATGAAATATGACCCGCGCCAACCTCTTAGTTCTTAGCTCTTGCTTCTTGCTTCTCCTCGCCGCATGCTCCCGTCCCATGCAGGAGTTCGACCCCATGGTGGGGTATGAAGGCGATACCGTTTGTATGGAGATGAACATGACTGATGCCGTGCTGGAGGGCATAACACTCCCCGCCAAAGGCGAAATGTTCCACTTTGCCTTTGACACCACGGCGGGGCAGCAGCTGTATTACAAAATATACTACCAGAACGAGAGTTACAAGTTCGACGAGAAAGACTCGCTTGCCTATGAGAACTTCTATGGCTCGTGGGAGGACAAGCCTGTGCCTGAGGATGGCCATATCCGAGACTCTTTCCGTATCGTGGGCAACCCTCGTGACGAGAAGATGTATTACGGGGTGGACCTGAACAACTTCGATGCCAGTCCCACTGCTGTGAAAGCCATAGAAAAAGAGATGCTTGCCGACACCCACTGGGTTCGATACGCCAGTCAGGTAGCCGCCCCGCAGAACAACCGCACCTTTGAGGAACAACTTTTCCTTGACGCCCGTTGGATACTCAACCACCGCCGTCACCAAGGTGGAGAGGTCAACCACCGCTGGAAGCGCAATCCCCGGACCGGCTGCTACAGTTTTCTGTTGGTGGTTTGCGACAGCGCAGGCCTGCACAGCATACCCGCCGAAGTGCAGTACATCGGCACCACCGACGCCGACAGCCATTATGTCAACCCCTACAGTTGGTATTTCCACAACAAAAGCCGCCATGTCACCCTGTTGACCGGCAGCAAGACTCTCCGTACCTTTGCCCGCCTGACGCCACAACAAGGGGTCTATATCGATGAGACCCAAATCCGTACCTCCTATACCTCCAAAGTTGAAATTCCTGGACGTGTGGGCAGCGACACAGGACTCTATCGCCATGCCCTCTACCAGCAGTTCTTCCCCGCCATCAGCCAGCAATACACTCTACGGAACATACCCTGCGTGTGGAATCTCGACGAGTACTCCTATTCTGATTATTGCCTCATGGCTGCACGCTACGATAGCACCCAGCTCGTCTACGACTACCCCCACATCACCGATTGTCCTGGCAGCACCGTCTATCCCTCTCCCGAGGGCGACTATATTTCTGTTGTCAACCCTGGCAATGCAGGCTCGGACCACCCCAAGAAGGAGTCTACGGGCGTCAAGACGCGCGTAGGCTTCACCTATGGCAAGTTCCGTGGCAAGATCAAGTTCCCGCCCATGCTCAACGGTGAGAATATGTGGAACGGTCTTACCTATGCCTTCTGGCTCATCTACCAGGACGAGCAGCCCTGGTGCAACCGCAGGCCCTCCTATCATGGCGGCTATATCGAAAAGAATGATGACAGCGAGAACCCCGAAAGGCTGATTACCAACAAGTATTCAGAGATAGACATCGAGATTGTCAAGGCCTCGCCCTACTGGCCCGTGGGGTACTACCAGGGACGTGGGAAGCCCACGAAAGACCCCGTGGCAGAAGGACGTTCCAGCGACAGGGTCATGTTCTGCTGCACCAACTGGGACCTTGCCTGTCCCGAGCCTCGCGACTTCGCCTCAGGAATCACACGCATCCCCTATCAGGACCACCAATATGAAGCCATGCGCTGGTATCCCAACTATAAGGCCCTCACCACCAAGACGCCGATATGCAACAGTGTCTTCTCCAGAGACTACTATTACTATGAGATAGAATGGAAACCCACGGAAATCATCTGGCGTCTCGGTCCCGACCCTGAACACATGCAGGTCGTGGGTTATATGAGCGACCGCTACACCGCCATCCCCAACAACCAGATGCTCTGCATCATGACGCAGGAATACCACTACTCGGAGTGGTGGCCTCCTATCGTCTACGAGCAAGGTCTCATACCCTTCAACGCTTCCGACATCGAGGGCCGGCTTTATGAAATCATTGTAGAATAAAGTTGGGAGTAAGCATAATAAAAGGCAAAGGTTTCCGTTACACCGAAAAAGAGACAATCACCATGAAAAGACTCATTCCCCTATTGGCTTTCGCCTGCTGCTTCCTGGCTTCCTCGGCCCAGGACTATGACTTCTCTGCCAAGATAGGCGGCAATACGCTTTACTTCTACATAACCTCCACGGCCAAGAACACCGTCGAGGTGGCTTATCCGGGGCCCTCGGAGGATGACCCCTGGAAGGGCGCCCGCAAGCCCCACGGCCAGGTCTCCATCCCCGAGACGGTCACCTACGACAGCGTCTTGTACAAAGTCACCTCTATCCGCTATTGTGCTTTCAAGGGTTGCGACCGCATCACCCTGCTGGTCATCCCTTCGGGTATCAAGGAGATAGGTGAGGAGGCCTTCGATGGATGCAAGGGCATCAAGAACATCGTCTCGACGGCCATCGTTCCGCCGCGGCTCGACGAGTCCTCTTTCAATGGTGTCTCCCTCGACATCCCCGTACGCGTCCCCACGGGCACCTATCCCAACTATGAGACCGCTGTCGGCTGGCGGCAATTCACAGAAATCATTGAGTTCTGACCATGCCGAAAAACATCACCATACTGGCCATAGAGTCGTCGTGCGACGACACCTCGGCAGCTGTCCTCCGTGGCGACCGCATCCTCTCCAACGTCATTGCCTCGCAGAAGGTGCATGAGCAGTACGGCGGTGTGGTGCCCGAACTGGCCTCTCGTGCCCATCAGCAGAATATCGTCCCCGTGGTCGACACTGCCCTGAAACAGGCCGGTATTGACCGCCGGGAACTCGATGCTGTGGCCTTCACCCGTGGTCCCGGACTCTTGGGGTCCCTCATGGTGGGAGTGTCCTTTGCCAAGAGTTTCGCCCAGGCCCTTGGTATCCCCCTCGTGGAGGTCAACCATCTCCAGGCGCACGTCCTCTCCCATTTTATCAAGGAGAACGACGAGAGTGTTGTACCGCAGTTCCCCTTTGTCTGTCTGCTGGTGTCGGGTGGGCACACCCAGATACTTCTCCTGCGCAGCCATTTCGAGATGGAGGTGCTGGGCGAGACTATCGACGACGCTGCCGGCGAGGCCATCGACAAGGCTGCCAAGATAATGGACCTCGGCTATCCCGGAGGCCCCGTCATTGACAAGCTGGCACGCGAGGGTAACCCTCAGGCATTCCATTTCGCCACCCCTCATATCCAGGGCAACGACTACAGTTTCAGCGGTATCAAGACGTCCTTTCTCTATTTCCTGCGCGACCGACTGGCCGAGGAACCCGACTTCATCGGGCAGCACAAGGCCGACCTCTGCGCCTCTATCCAGGAGACTATCGTGGACTTCCTGCTCAAGAAACTGGAGAATGCTGTCAAAGAGAGTGGCGCACGCCAGGTGGCCATTGCTGGAGGCGTGTCCGCCAACAGCCGTCTGCGCGAAGGCTTGCAGAAGATGGGCGAAAAGCACCACTGGCAGGTCTTCATCCCAAAGATGCAGTTCTGCACCGACAATGCCGCCATGGTGGGCATCGCGGGCTATTTCAAGTACCTCAAAGGCGATTACGCCGACATCTCATTGCCCCCGTATGCGAATTGACAGGTTCATCGTGGTTCTGGCATCCTGTATCCTGCTCCCCGCTGTTGCGGAGGCTCAGGACATACACTTCTCCCAGCAGGGCGAGAACCCCATACTGATGAACCCGGCCTATACAGGCTTCTATGAGGGCACAGGCCGATTTGGCGCCATCTACCGCAACCAGTGGGCCACAGTCTCAGCCCCCTTCCAGACATATTCCCTCACCACCGAGACCTCCCTCAAGCGCGACCGCCAACGGCTGAGTGGCATCAACCTCGGTGTCGTGGCCATGAAGGATGTTGCTGGATCGCTGAATTATGGAACCCTTGAGGCACGGCTCTCCCTGGCCTACTATCGCGCCCTTGACCGTCAAGGGACAAGCATCGTCTCTGTCGGAGCTGAAGGGGGGTACGCCCTCAGCGGTTTCGACCCCTCGCACGCCGAGATGAGCGACCCCTCCGAGGTCTTCGAGAAGCAGCAGTCGGGCTATCCCGTATTCGGCGTGGGCCTGGCCTGGTTCTGGCAGCCTGCGGGCGAATGGCAGGTCAAGACCGGTGTGGCGTTGCGCAACATCAACAGGCCCAACATCTCCTACCTCGGCCTCGACGACACTCGTCTGGATCCCCTCGTGAACTTCTACCTGCGGGCAGAATGGCGTTGCTGGCAGTCGGTCTCTCTGCTCCCCACAGTCATGGCACAGACCCAGGGACGCTACCATGAACTTGTCTACGGCATGGATGTGAAATGGTACGTCGAGGAGATTGCACGCCACCAGGTCAGTTTCGCCACCGGCACAGCCTACCGCCACGGCGACGCCCTCGTGACGCACCTGACCATGGAATACGATGCCTTGGTCTTCGCTTTCTACTATGACGCCAATCTCTCCTCGCTTGCGGCTGCCAGCCACACCCTCGGAGCATTTGAGGTGGGCGTGGTTTATCGTCTGGTGCGCGACAGGGGTGTCCGCACTATCAAATGCCCGGTATTTTAGGCTATGAATTACAGATAAAAGAATATAGATTGCAGATATGAAAAGACTCTTTACCCTTTTGCTCTTCGGGACCACCATCCTGCTTCTTCCCGCGCAGAACTACCGTGTCCAGCATCTTGGCTCCGATGTCAACACCACTGGCAGCGAGACTGGCGCCGTGCTGATGGACGACACTGTGGTGCTCTATTCCTCAACCCGTTCATCGTCCGACACCAAAGGCCGTCTCTATCTCGTCGACTTCAGCCCGGTGTTGTCGCAGTTCATGCAGGCCGTCCGCAGCGCCGACGGCACCTTCACAGATGTCAGGCAGAACCGCTGGGGTCTGAACATCAAGGGAAAAAACTGTTCCAACGTGGCCCACGACGCTTTGCACGATATCCTCTATTTCTCCGTCCAGGAAATGGGTGAGGGGTCGTTGCCGCAGATATACTATTCGCGCCGCACCAACGGTCGCTGGAGCAAGCCACTCCAGATGGGTGGCGACGTGAACCTCAAAGGCTACGCCAGCACGCATCCGGCCGTGGGTTATATGCCTGATGGCAAGACGATACTCTATTTCTGCTCCGACCGGCCCGGCGGCCTCGGCGGCCTCGACATCTGGTATGCTGTCATCCTCAGCGACGGCAAGCCTGGCCGCAGCACCAACCTCGGGGCACCCGTCAACACCGACAGCAACGAGGTGACACCCTTCTATTCCATTCATGAAGGGCTTCTCTACTTCAGCAGCAACAGGCCTGGTGGACAGGGCGGCTACGATGTCTACTCCTCGGAAGGGGCACGCAACACCTGGCAACTGCCCCGCAATCTCGGCAAGGAACTCAACTCGCCCTACAACGACCTTTTCTTCAACCTCTTCCCCTGCCACTGCAAGTGTGTGGCCGATAGTGGCGAGACAGTGGAAGCCTGTGGATTTCTCACCTCCAATCGGCGAGGTTCCCTCTACGAAGCCGACAGCCACTGCTGCAACGACCTCTTTGTCTGGAGCCGTTTTCGCAAGCCAGTCCCGCAACCCCGTCCGGCACAGCAACATCCTGCCGAGACACTTCTCGACTACCTACCTTTGAGCCTCTATTTCCACAACGACGAGCCCGACCCCGCCACCCTCGACACCGTCACGCGTCTCAACTACTCGGCCTGCTGGAAACACTACATACAGATGCGCGACGAGTACAAAGGAGCGCAGTCCAACCCCGCCGACAAACGCAAATGGGACTCCGTCCAATGGGCTGTCGACTTCTTCTTCGACCATGAGGTCACGGGCAGTTACAACCGGCTCCTGCACTTTTTGGATCTGCTGAACAATGAATTGCGGGAGGGGAGACATATTGTCCTTACCCTCGATGGCTATGCCAGCCCCCTGCACGAAAGCCAATATAACGTCAACCTCTCCAAACGCCGCATCAGCAGCATACGCAACCTCATGAAAGAGTGGAATGACGAGGCCCTGCTTCCCTATATCAACAATGGAAGCTTGCGCATAGAAGAGGCCGCCCATGGCGCACCCGACACGGACGCAGTGGCGCCTTCCGACCCCCTCCGCAACCCCAAGAGCGCGAAGTCTGTATACAGCATAGAGGCAGCCCTCGACCGTAGGGTCGACATCATCGACATCAAGATTGAATAGTGAGAATGTGTAAATGTGTGAATGATTGAATGTGTAAGTAGGGCGACTGCCACTCACACATTATCACATTTTCACATTCACACATTATTAAAGTGGAGCTTGAGGTCGTTGAGTTTCTTGTCTCGCATCCTCTTCCATACCATGGCGAGGACCTCTTTTGTCGAGAGGGGAAAATCGGCTTTCATCATCCAGTCGTAATAGGCGGGCTCGATGGAGAAGACCTCTTCGAGGGTTTTGCCCTTGTGTTTGCCGAAGTTGAATATCTCGCGGTGCTGCTTGTCGTAGCCGATATGGCCCACGAGGTCGGCCCACTGGCTGTTGGTCGTGAACCGGCTGAGGGCTTCCATGTCGTTCACCACGGGTTGGTATACGGACCCGTCGGGTGCGGTGTAGTCGGCCCCTTGGTAACGGTCCAGCTGTGCCATGAGCACCTCGCAGGTGGCCAATGTGTCGGCATCGGCGCTGTGGGCGTTCTCCAGTTCCTTGTCACAGTAGAAACGGTAGGCGGCCTTGAGGGTGCGCTGCTCCATCTTGTGGAAGATGTTCTGTACGTCAATGAGGTGACGGCATTTGAGGTCGAAAGGTTGTCCGACACGGAGGAACTCCTCTACGAGGAGGGGCACGTCGAATTTGTTGGAGTTATACCCCGCGAGGTCGGCATCTCCTATGAATTCGGCAATTGTTGGGGCTAATTCCCGGAAGGAAGGCTTGTCGGCCACGTCGGCGTCAGTGATGCCGTGAATGGCTGTGGTGACTTCGGGAATGTGGACGGTGCGACCCATGGCATCGGTTGGGCGTACACGCAGGACGAGGGTCTCGGTGGTGTGATCGGGGTTCACCTTGTGGAGACAGATTTCGACTATGTGGTCGGAGCCTACATTGACGCCGGTGGTTTCGAGGTCGAAGAAGACTAGGGGACGGGTTAGATTCAGGAGCATGGTAGTTGAAAGTTGAGAGTTGAAAGTTGAAATTGGCTGGCGCGGAGGTTCAATTCCGTGTGGCTTTGTGGATTTTGAGGAGGGTGGTGAGGAGCTCTTCGGCGAGGTCGAGGCGCAGCATGTTGGCTCCATCCGACTTGGCGACAGCGGGGTCGGGGTGGGTCTCCATGAAGATGCCGTCGCATCCCACGGCCACGGCGGCGCGGGCGATGGTGCCGATCATCTCGGGGTTGCCACCGGTGACACCGATTGTCTGGTTGGGACGCTGCAGGGAATGGGTGATGTCGACCACCACAGGGACGTGGTTGCGCTGCATGAGGGGGACACCCCGGAAGTCGACCACCAAGTCTTGGTAGCCGAATGTGGTGCCGCGCTCGGTGAGCATGACATTACGGTTGCCGAACCACGCCATCTTGTCGACGGCGTGAACCATCGCCTCGGGCGAGAGGAACTGTCCTTTCTTAATGTTGACGCAGAGCCCTGTCTTGGCAGCGGCCTCCAATAGAGATGTCTGGCGGCACAGGAAAGCGGGAATCTGCAGCACATCCACGTAGGGTGCGGCCATCTCGGCGTCGGCCTCAGTGTGGATATCCGTCACCACCGGGATGCCGAATTTCTCCCTTACGGCACGAAGCACCTCCAGGCCCTCGCGGTCGCCGATGCCGGTGAACGAGTCGATGCGAGACCTGTTGGCTTTGCGGTAGGAAGCCTTGAAGGCAAAGGGGATTTGTAGTTTCTCGGTGATTTCCACAAGGCGCTCGGCGATGAGGAAAGGGCTTTTCTCGTCCTCAATAACACAAGGACCGGCAATCAGAAAGAAATTGCCGGTCGATGTATGACGAAGTGATGGAATGTTCGGGTACATATTTAATAGTTCAGCTCGTTATCTCCCGAAGTCTCGGAGACGGGCTCTTCTTCGTCGTCGTAGCTCCCGTCGTCGTGGTGACGGGGGGCGCGCTGAAGGGAGATGATGAGGGCGCCGATCATGCGCGTCATCTCCATCAGGAACTCGCGCGACTGGTTGCAGCGTTCCTCGTCGAAAAGACCCAGATTGAGGGCCACCGTCGAGAAGACGATGCACTCGCGGATAGCCGTCTTCGAGATTTTCAGGCTGTGTTCAAATTGGTTCTTGTTGCGTGACGAACCCTCTGCGATGTTCAATGCGATGTCGTAGGCCGAGCGGCAGAAGGAGTTCACGAGATTGCGCTCATTGTCGTTTTCAGGGGCTCTGAGGTTACGGGTCACCCATGCGCAATAGTCGGTGGATTTGGCGTAGATACGTAAGTCCTCAAATCTGAAGAAACTGATAGACCTTTCTTGTGTTGTTTCCATAAAAATAAATTACTTGTGTTAGGGGTGAATAATTATTTGCATTAACGTGTCCGGTTTTAGTTGAATAGTTCGTCGATGAGTTCTTTGTAGCGCTCGGAAAGGACGGCGCGTTTGATTTTGAGAGTGGGAGTAAGACAGCCGTTGGAGGTGTCCCATGTATCGTTGATGAGTTTGTAGCGCTTGATTTGTTCGGTTGCGCCGAGGGTGGCGTTGTATTTGGCCATCACGCGGTTGTAGCGTTCCAGCGTTCGTTTGTCGGCAATCATCTCGTCGCGTGTCTCGCAATGGATGTCGTGCCGTTCCTGCCACTCTTTGAGGAACTGGAAGTCGGGCAGGATGAGTGCGGCGGCGAACTTCTGGTTCTCGCCCACGACCATCATCTCCAGGATGAAAGGACTCTCCTTGAAACGGCCTTCGATGAATTCGGGGTTGATGAATTTGCCCATGGAAGTCTTGAAGAGGGACTTGATGCGGCCTGTGATGCGTAGCTGTCCTTCGGGTTCGAAGGCGCCGGTGTCGCCGGTGTGGAACCAGCCCTCGCTGTCGATGACCTCTTTGGTGAGTTCGGGTTGCTTGTAGTATCCCAGCATGACGTTGGAGCCGCGGCAGACAATCTCGTTCGACCCTTCCAGCACCTTCACCTCGATGCCCGGGAGGGGGAGGCCTGCGGTGCCGAGTTTGCGGCCGTGGGGGGCGGCGGAGCTGACGGCGATGACGGGGGCGGTCTCGGTGAGGCCATAGCCCTCGTAGATGTTCATCCCGATGCAGGTGAAGAAGCGTGCCAGACGGGGCTGCACGGCACTTCCGCCGGAGACGAACATCTCGAGACAGCCGCCGAAGGTGTCGCGGATTTGCTTGTACACCAGTCTGTCGGCCACCTTGCGGCGCACGTTGTACCACCACGACATGCCGTCGAGGTCGTACTCTGTGGCCAGACGCAGCGACCAGAAAAAGAGGGACTTCTTGAAGCCTTTGAGTTTTTCGCCCTTGCGGTAGATGCCGTCGTACATCTTCTCTATGAATCGCGGCACGGCGGTCATCATGTAGGGTTGTGCCACCTTGAGGTTGTCCACCACCTTGGCGATGCTTTCGGCGTAATAGGTCTCGTACCCCATATATTGGTAGAGGTAGTTCATCATCCGCTCGTAGATGTGGCAGAGCGGGAGGAAGCTCATCGCGCGGGTGAAGTAAGGCTTTGGGGTATGTTCGACACCGTACATGCAGGTGAGGATATTCTCGTGGCAGAGCATGACCCCTTTGGGGTGGCCTGTGGTGCCGCTGGTGTATATCATTGTCGCCACGTCGCGCGGCCCGATGGCGGCCTTGCGTCCGGCCAGGGCCTCGGGTTGGGGGTTGGCGCGGCCCGACTCCTTCCAGTCGTCGAGGGACGGGTAATCCTTGCGGGTGGCCTCGGTGCTGTCGATGACGCAGACGGCCTTGAGGGTCGCCAGGTCGGGGAGGATGTTCTGCACCTTGTGCAGCATCGACTCATTCTCGACGACGAGGTAGCGCACCTCGCAGTCGGTCAAGATATAACGGTATGCCTCTTCGCTGATGGTGGGATAGACGGGCACGAGGATTGCACCTGCCTGCTGTGTGGCCATGTCGACGAAGTTCCATTCCGGACGGTCGCCCGAGATGAGAACCAGATGGTCTCCCGGCTGGAGTCCCAGATGCATCAAGCCGTAGCTGATGGCGTCGACATTCTCGGCGTACTCTTCGACATCGTATTTGTGCCACTCCGCTCCACGTTTTGCCACGAAGACGGCGCGGTCGGGGTGGGTCTGTCGGCGGTAGTCTATCAGGTCGAATAGCCGTGCGGGTTTCATATCTCGGCGAAGTAGTGCATGAATTGGGTTCTCATCACCATCGAGGCGGTCTCGTTGGGGCGCACGGCGAGTTTGCCGCGGAACTGGTCGACAGAGTCGTAGCCCTTCTTCTGCATCCAGTCCGCCAGCCCGTCGGTCAGCACCTTCATATACTCCACTCCGTTGCGGTAGAGGCAGGAGGCCACCTGCACTGTCGTGGCGCCTGCCAGGAGCAGCTTCACCACGTCGTCGGCTTTGCTGACGCCGGTGGTGGCGCTGAGGTCGCAGCGCAGTTTCTTGCTCAGGATGGCTGTCCAACGGAGGGTGTTGTAGAGGCTCTCGGGGGCGGAGAGGACGCTGGCATTGGAGACCTCTTCCTTGTCGATGTCGATGTCGACCTCGAGCGTCTTGTTGAACATCGTGATGCCGCCGATGCCGGTCCATGAGAGCTGCTGCATGAACTTGGCCATGTCGGTGAAGTAGGGGCCCACCTTGATGCTGATGGGTATGGTGACCGACTTCTTCAGCGTCTGGATGATGTTGTTGAACGTGCGTTCGACGTCGTCGGCCGAGAGGGATGTCTCGTAGGGGAGGATGGCCATGTTGAGCTCCAGGGCGTCGCAGCCCGAGTCTTGGAAGCGTTTGGCGTATGTGAGCCAGTTCTCGTGGCTGTAGCAGTTGACGCTGCCGATGACGGGGATGGAGAGGCGCGACTTGGCCTCGCGGATGATGGAGAAATGCTTCTCCAGCGAGTCGTCGGCCACATGCTGTGCGATGTATTCGTAGCTTGCGCCGTAGTTGCCCACGGGGGCCATGATGTGGGTGTTGCGCTTGATGTCGTATATGATCTGTTCTTCGAACACCGACTTGATGACCACGGCGCCGGTGCCGGCTTTTTCGAGTTTGCAGAGGTTGTCGACGTTGGCGGTGAGGCCGCAGCTTCCCGCGATGACGGGGCTTTTCAGTTCCAGTCCAAGGTATTTTGTGTTTGTTGGCATCGTTGTACCCTTTTTAGTCCATTATAATGATATAATCTAATTTGCAAAGGTAGGAAAAAAAAACCACACAGAGGGTGTTTCCTCTAAAAAAAATTAATAATTCCATATAAGAGGTTGAGGGGTAGACGTTTGAAAAATGTTAAATTTCGGCGGGGCGGCAAAAAGGGTCGCCAGAATAAAAATATTTTCTTCCGTACGGAAAAAAATCACTATCTTTGCAGTCGGAAAAACGTATGGACAGAGACAGTCCTGCGTGTCTTACGATTTGAACTTGAACAGATAAACACAAAAACGGAGATACTAATGAAAGAGCAAAACGAAGAGAAAAACCTTGAAGTTCTCGATTTTCTCGGCCGTGCCGAGGCCTTCTTCGAGAAGAACAAGAAGACCATCATTACCATCGTCGGTGCCGTCGTCGTCGTGGCGTTGGGCGTCTGGGCCTACGTTGGCCTCTATGCCAATCCCCGCCAGCAGCAGGCTGCCGAAGAGATGTTCGCCGCCGAGCAGTGGTACGCCGAAGGCGACTATGAGAAGGCTCTGGAGGGCAACGACCTCTACGCCGGATTCTTGCAGGTCATTGACCAGTACGGCGGAACCAAGTCGGCCAACCTCGCCAAGTTCTATGCAGGCGTCTGCGAGCTGAACCTCGGCAAGTTCGACGAGGCCATCGACCATCTCAAAGGCTACAAGGGGCGCGACACCTTCACGGGTGCCCAGGCCGCGATGCTTTTGGGCGATGCCTACGCCGAGAAGGACGATATGGCCGAGGCTGCTTCATACTATGAGAAGGCCGCGCGGGTCTCCGACAATTTCGTCACCGCGCCCACGGCCCTCTTCAAGGCGGGAGTCGCATACATCGCCCTCGACAAGATGGACGAAGCGCAGCGCTGCTTCAACACCATCAAGGAAAAATACAACGAGAGCCCTGAATGGTCTGAGGTCGACAAGTATATCGCTTACGCCCAGAATAAGAAAGACAATCAATAATCTATTTTTCATGGCCTGTTTGGAGCCCGCTGTCGAGAGACGGCGGGCTTCGTTTGTTTTTTTCGTTGTTTTTTTCGGCGGGGGGATATAATAAACGGGCGGGGGTGTGCGTTATCTACTAATTGAAATAGCTATTATGGCGCAGAAAGGAGATAGACGGAGGACTGGCGGCCGATGGGCCGTGGGCGTGGCGACGGCGATATACGTGTTGGTGGCCATGCTGAACAGCAGTCTTGTGCAGACCTGGATAGGTGCTGTGGCGGGGAGTTATTTCTCGGGCGAGTGGGGCGGCAAGGTGCGTATCGGGGCGGTGGATGTGAATCCTTTCAGCCATGCGGTGTTGTACAATGTGGAGCTTGTGTCGCCGACGGACGACACGATTTTTGTGGGGAGGCGCATCGACTGCCGCTTCCGGCGGTTCCCGGTGAGCGGGGAGGGGCTGACGATGGACAGGGTGGAGGTGGAGGCGGCGAGGTTCCACCTGGCGGTATACAGCCGGCCGGGCGAGGTGCCCAATCTGAACCTGACGTATATCATCGACTATTTCGGCGGCGGCAAGGGGGAGCATGTGCCGCCGGAGAAGCCTTTCAGGGTGCATGTGGGGGACGTGGTGCTGAAGGGGGTGGACTATGTGATGGATTTGCCGAATCCGGACAACGCTGCCGTGGCGCGGATGTCGGACAGCCTTGCGGCGCTTGCGGCGCCGCGCGGGGTGAGCATCCCGCACATGCGGTACTACGGTATCAGCGGGAGGATACGGGACGTGGATGTGGTGAACGACCATGTGGTGTGCGAGGTGCTGACGCTGCGGACCACGGAGGCTGGGGGGATGAGCGTGGAGGACCTGGCGGCGAAGGTGGAGGTGTGCGGGACGAAGATCGTGGCGCAGGACTTGCGGCTGGTGACGGGCAGCAGCCTGCTGATGTGCGACGTGCGGATGGACTATGACGGATGGCCCGCGATGACGGACTATTGCCACAATGTGTGGCACGACGTCACGCTGAAGGCGGGGTCGCGGGTGAATGTGAACGAGAGTTCGTGGTGGGCGCCGGTGCTGTGGGGTGTGGACTGTGCCGTGGATATCGAGGGACATTGCTACGGGACGATAGACAACCTGCATGTGGACAGTCTGAAGGCGGCCTTTGGGGGCGAGAGCCGTTTTGCGGTGGAGGGCACGCTGACGGGGCTCCCGCATATCGACACGACGCGGATGGACGTGCGGGTGAGGGGTCTTCATGTGGCGCTGGAGGATGCGGCGGATGTCGCGCTGCCGGGGGGTGTCGACCTGGGCCCGATACTGTCGCGTTTCGCCAAGGCTGGATATGTCGACGCCGAC
>CAJOIV010000047.1 GCA_905234665.1 uncultured Bacteroidales bacterium
TCAGGGTGGCGGCGCGATACAATTGGTAGGAGACAGTACCTTGGTCTGCTATGTCGGTATTGAACCTCCGCGAGGCCCTTACCCCAATGAACCCGTCTACTGGCTGGACTCCCTTATCCAGTATCCCGACTGGTTTATCCCAACGGACAGCATCTGGTGTGGCACTGCGCTTATAACGCTTGATTTGGACGGGAACCTGAAGGAGCAGCACTTTCTCAATGTCGGTTTTTTAGACACTCTGGGAGTCCCAGTGTTGGATTCCGACAGGAAGCCTTTCCCTACAACCCTCGGTCTGAGCAGCATGCACATCGATTCCGACGGCAACATCATCCTGGGAGTTATCACCCGTAATGAAGAGTGGTATCGTCGCGTCAGCTGCGACACATGCGAAAGTCCTTCGCAGTCGGTATTGTATTCGGTTGAAAACGGTGGTATAGAGACTATTCGCATTTTGGTGGACGGCGTGCGGACGATTTCCTATCGTCCTGAAAACCGTCCCATCAGGACAAACGCCAAGTTGCTGAAGTTCTCGCCCCATTTCGACAGCCTGCTGGAGGTGCGCTACCTGATGCAGTCGCGCCTCGACAGCCCGCGGACAGGGCTGGGCGTGCCTGGAATAACCAAAAGCGAAATTCAGCATATCACCAGTGACCCAGAGGGCAACATCTATGTGGTGGGCGAAATCGATGTATCAAATACGGACACTATCGTGCCGATAGACAGCCTTCAGGGACTGTCGCTACATTTGAGAAATACCACTGGTTTCTTCATCAAGTATGACTCCCACCTGCGGCCGATATTCGCCAAGCAACTGGATTTTGAGGGCTATAAACTATCACATTTCACTGATTGTTTGTTGGAAGAAAACGACTTGTTCGTGTTGGTCTGTGCGGGAGGAAGGGAAGCCGTCTATTCCTATGATGGGATTCCTTTGAATGAGATTAATTATGGTACCACCTTTTTCCGATTGTCCAAAGAAGACGGAAGACTTCTTTCGTATGGCACGGCACGTCCCAAGAATATAATGGAAGGGTCTTGTCACGTATCCCCGGAAGAAACCACCCTGTCGGTCAAGAACAACCGAGTGGCCACACAAGTCAAATTTTTGGGGAACGTCGCTTTTGCCGGGGATACCATATATTCGTCAGAGACTTCCCCTTGGGGAACAGGATTCGTTATATGGGACTACGAAGGCCATCAACTGAAAATCGTTGACTGTCACACCCCGCATCCTGACAACCGTATACGAGGTGCGCTCTTCACCGACAGCAGCCTCTACCTGTGTGGAATGTTCAACGGTGAGGCCACTTTCGGGGACACCTCCTTCAATGTGTTGCACAGCAACGGCTACATAGCCCGCTATGTGGACACCTCCTTCCTGCATCCCTACGTCCATCCGGAGCATCCCGACACGGGCGACGTGCGCATCGTTCTGGCGGAGAGCGGGGTGGCGTTTGTGGCCTACCCCAACCCGTTCCGCCAACGGGTCACCATCATCTACAGCGGCAGCGACCCCATCGCCTCGGCCTTCATCACCGACATGCTTGGACGCCGCGAGCCGGTGTCCCTGCTGCCCCTCCCCGCCGACGCCGGCGGCTCCACCCGATTCGTTGCGGACCTGACCACCGCCCCGCAGGCCACCTATCTCCTCACCCTCGTCACCGCCTCCGGTCACCAGCATACGCTCCGTCTTTTCAAACAATCAGACCTCTTCGAGGATTAGTCTTGCCTCTCGAAAAAAAGTTGAGAAGTCGGGAATTTTTCGTATCTTTGCGTATTGACCTTATTGTGCCCATAAGGCCTAAGGGATTTATTGATAAAGAAATAAAGAAACTATATAATATAGATTGACCGATGAAAACGAAAAAGTTCATTGTCCTGATGTCGCTTCTGGCCGTGGCGCTCGTGCCCGCCGCCAACGCACAAGAAGAAAAAACCGACAAAAACAGCCACACCCCCGACTGGTTCGAGAGCCACAGAATAAAAGCAGCCGAAAAAGTGGAGCGCGACAGCCTGCTGCGCGCCAACAGGGACACCCTGATGAAGCATATCCGCACGCTGGCCTCGTCGGAGTATGAGGGACGCATGGCCGGGTCGCAGGGCTACCGCGATGCCGCCAACTACTGCATCGACGTGCTGTCGTCCTACGGCGTGCAGCCGTTCGGCAAAGACTGGTACCAGTACTTCGAGGTGGAGTACAACGAGATTGAGAACTGCAATTTCCACACCTACGTGAACGACAACGACACCCGCATCCGCTATGTCCTGGGGCGCGACTATGTCTGCGCCAGCATGACGGGCCGCGGATATGTGGAGGCCCCCGTGGTGTTCTGCGGCTATGGCATCGACGACCGCAGCTTTGACGAGTACGGTTCCGTGGACGTGCAGGGCAAGATTGTGCTCTGCATGACGGGCACGCCGGACTTCCTGCCGTCGCGCGTCGCCGACCGCTACGCCACCCTGCGCGACAAGGCCGCCGTGGCACGCAAACACGGCGCCGTGGGACTGGTGGCCATCAACATGAGCGAGACCTGCCGCCCCAACGAGGTGCAGCACTTCGCCTACTGCGGCGAGGGCAAGCACCTGCCCACCTTCCCCATCGTGCAGCCCACCATGGAGATGGGCAACGCACTCCTGGCCGACGAGCAGATGACCCTCGACTCGGTGATGGGCGTGCTGGAGAGCACGAAGAAGCCCTGCTCCTTCCACCTGCGCAAGTCGTTCGAGATTAACATCAACGCCAAATACCATCCTTCGGCCACCACCTACAACGTCATGGGTGTCCTGCCCGGACATGACGACAGGATGAAGAACGAGTACGTCGTCGTGGGCGCCCACCTCGACCATGTGGGCAAGCAAGGCGCCACCTGCATCTTCCCCGGAGCCGACGACAACGCCAGCGGCGTGGCCGCCCTGCTCGAGACCGCCCGTCTGCTGACGACGATGGCTCCCGACAGCATCGAGTACACCAAACGCCCCATCATCTTCGTCCTCTTCTCGGGTGGCGAACTGCAGCACAGAGGGTCGCGCCTCTTCGTGGAGACCTTCCCCAAGCTGAGGAACGTGGAATGCTTTGTCAACGCCGAGTGCATCGGCGCGGGCGACAGCATCAACGTGCTGGGCAACAAGCGCTACCCCGCCCTGTGGGAAATCGCCAACCGCAACGACTCGCTGGGTGTCAAGATGATGATGCACAGCCTGCGCACCCTGCCCAAAGGCGACGCCGCGGCATTCGCCCGCGTGGGCATCCCCTCGCTGGTGTTCACCCACTTCCAGGGCAACCACTACGACCACGTGCCGAGCGACATCTCGGAGAACATTGAACGCGCCATCCTCACGAGCAACGCCAGCCTGATGGCACAGGTGGTTTACGAACTGTCGCTGGGCGACTACCAGGGCCGCTCGCTCCGCTCCAAACGCTTCCTGCAAGAGTAAGGGATGAATGCGTAAATGTGAGAATGTGTAAATGTGTAAATGTTTGAGTGTGTGAATATGTTTGCTGCATTATACAAGAAAGAGCTGGCCGGATTCTTCTCGTCGCTGACGGGATACCTGACCATTGTGGTGTTCCTCGTGCTGACAGGGCTCTCTCTGTGGGTCCTCAAGTCGGACTTCAACATCCTCGACTACGGCTTCGCCGGCATGGAGGGGCTCTTCCTGATAGGCCCGTTCCTCTACCTCTTCCTCATCCCCGCCATCACCATGCGCATGTTCGCCGAGGAAAAGAAGAACGGCACCATGGAGCTGCTGCTCACCAAGCCGCTGAGCGAGACGACCCTCATCTGGGCCAAGCTGCTGGCGGGCATCACGCTGGTGTTCATCTCGCTGCTGCCCACGCTGGTGTGCTACTTCAGCGTGGTGGCTCTGGGCGACCCCGTGGGAAATATCGACACCGGCAGCGTGGTGGGCTCGTACATCGGCCTGCTGCTGCTGGGAGCCGCCTTCGTGGCCATTGGCCTCTTCGCCAGCGCGCTGACCAACAACCAGATTGTGGCCTTCATCCTGGCGGCGCTGATGTGCGCCGTGATGCATCTGGGCTTCGACGCCGTGTACCACATGGGATTCCTCGGCAAGGCCGACCTGCTGGTGCGCTCCCTGGGCATGGCCTACCACTATGACTCCATCAGCCGCGGCGTCATCGACAGCCGCGACGTGCTGTACTTCCTGAGCGTGATAGTGCTCTTTGTCATGGGCACCCGCATCGTCCTCCAAAGCCGCCTCTGGCACGGCTGGAGAAGCCGCCGCAACATGCGCCGCAGCCATTGGATCGAGTTCGGCGCCACGGTGCTGATTGTGGTCTTCGTCAACGTGATAGGCTACTACCTCTTCGGCCGCCTGGACCTCACCGCCGAGAAACGCTACACCCTCTCCAAGCCCACCAAGGCCCTGCTGAAGCAAGTAGACGAGCCCCTGCTGTACAGAGTGTACCTGGAAGGCGAGTTCCCCGCCGACTTCAAGCGCCTGCAGAACGAGACCAAGGAGATGCTCAACCAGTTCCGCGCCTACAACAAGAACATCGAGTACGAGTTTGTGAACCCCAACAGCTTCGACGACCCGCAGGAGCGGCAGGTGTTCTACCAGAAGCTGGCACAGAAAGGCATCCAGCCCACGCAGATACAGGTGAGCACAGGCAACGGGGTGACGACCCAGGTGCTCGTGCCCGCCGCCGACGTGATATACAAAGGCAGCGAGATCTCGGTCCAGCTGCTGCAGAACCAGAAGTATGTGGACGAGGCCCAGCTGCTCAACAACTCGATACAGAACCTTGAGTACGCCCTCTCGACCCCCATCCGCGCCTTGGCACGCGGACAGAAGCCCATCGTGGGATTCATGCGCGGCCACGGCGAGCTGGAGCTGGGCAACCTGTCGGACTTCATCGGGGCCCTCCACCAGTACTACAGCCTCGACACCGTGCGCATGAACGAGAACATCAACTCCCTCACCATGCGGGTGATGGGTGCCGACTCGACCTACCTCTTCACCAACAAGTACGACCTCATCGTCATCGCCAAGCCCACGAGGTTCTTCAGCGAGCGCGACCTCTACATCCTCGACCAGTACGTGATGTACGGCGGCAAGCTGCTGTGGCTGGTGGACGCCCTCGACGCCGACCTCGACAGCCTGCAGCACGCCTCGCAGGCCGTGGCCACACGCCTGCCCCTGAACCTCGACGAGATGCTCTTCACCTACGGCGTGCGCATCAACCCCGACCTCGTCATGGACATCCGCTGCCGCCCCATCCCCATGGCCGTGGGCATGGTGGGCGACAAGCCCCAGCTGCAGTTCCAGCCTTGGTACTACTTCCCCGAGATTGTGCCGCGCTCGCCGCACCCCATCGTGCGCAACCTCGACCTCATCAAGACGGACTTCCCGAGCAGCATGGATGTCATTGACAACGGCATCGACAAGACCATCCTGCTGGCCTCGTCAGACTATTCGCGCGTGAAGAACGCCCCAGCCATCTACGACCTCAACGAGGCCAAGGTCGAACCCGACCGCCGCCTCTTCAACCGCGAGAGCCTGCCTGTGGCCGTCCTGCTGGAAGGCTCCTTCAAGTCGGCCTTCCGCAACCGCCTGACACCCGAGTTCATGGAGATGCCCGCCATGGGATTCCGCGGGGAGAGCGACCCCAACAAGATGATTGTCATCTCCGACGGCGACATGGTGAAGAACCGCTTCAACTACAACGACGGCACGGGATACCCCATGGGCTATGACAACTACACCCAGACCTTCTACGCCAACAAGGAGTTCCTGCTCAACTGCGTGGACTATCTGGTGGGCGAGAAGGGCTTCATCGCCAGCCGCTCGCGCGACGTGAAGCTGCGCAAGCTGGATGTCATGAAGGTCAAAGAACAACGCACACTGTACCAACTCGTCAACATGCTCGTCCCCTCAGGCATCATCCTCCTGGCCGGGGCCGTCATCATCATTATCCGTAGGAAGAAATACAAGAGAAGTAAGAACTAAGAACTAAGAAGTAAGAACTAAGAAGTAAGAACTAAGAAGTAAGAAACGCGCCAGCCACTCCTCCCCTAAGTTAGGGGAGGTGCCCGAAGGGCAGAGGAGTGTGTCAAGAATTGAAAACTGAGATATTGAGAAGAATGAAGAAAAGAAACTGGATAATCATCATCGCCGTCGTGGTCATCGGAGTGGTGGCCCTTCTGATAGCGCGGTCGGGGAGCAAGACCTCGACATTCCCGCAGGACTACCATATCGAGGACATCGACGCCGTCACCAAGATATTCATCGCCGACAAGCAGGACAACCACGTGCTGCTGGAACGCGTGGCCGACAGCATCCGCGACACCCAATGGACCGTGGACGGCCTCTATCCCGCCAGCCAGCCCATGGTCGACCTGCTGCTCTCGACGCTGCACGACATGCGCATCCGCCAGCAGGTGAACCGCAACGCTATCCCCAACGTGGTCAAGCTGCTCTCGTCGCGGGCCGTGAAGGTCGAGGTGTACCGCAAGAAGTACCTCATCGACTGGTTCGACGGCAAGGTGCGCCTCTTCCCCCACGAGAAGAAAGTGACCTACTTCGTGGGTCACGAGACCCAGGACATGATGGCCTGCCACATGTTCCGCGAGGGCGACAAGGTGCCATATATCATCCACATACCGGGATTCCGCGGCTACCTCACGCCCCGCTTTGTGGCCGACCCCATCCTGTGGCGCAGCCACGCCATCGTGCATTGGAACATCCATCGGATTGGACGCGTGGAACTCGACCTGCCCAACGCCCCGCAGGAGTCGTTCGCCGTGGTGCGCAACGGCAAAGGGTTCGACATGGAACTGACTCAGAGCCACACCCTCCTGCCGGGATTCGACACCGCACGCGTGGCCCAGATGCTCTCCTGCTTTGCCAACCTCAACTTCGACGAGTACGCCTCGCGGGTGCCCAACGCCGAGAAGGACACCTCCTTCGCTGCCGGTCCCGCAGCAATCCTGCGCATCTCCGACACCTGCGGCAACACCCGCGAGGTGAAGACCTTCCGCAAATACAACAACCCCGACGACGCCGTGGCCATGCCCGACACGAACCTCTACAACGTGTTTGACCTCGACCGCCTCTACGCCGTCATCGACAACAAGGACACCGTCCTCATCCAGTACTTCGTCTTCGACAACATCCTCCAGCCCGCCAGCTACTTCTTTCAAACTAAAAAGTAAAAACTAAAAGGTAAAAGCTAAAAACCAAAAGGTAAAATGCGCCCCCTCATCCTCATCACCAACGACGACGGCATCCAAGCCGGCGGCATCCAGCACCTGATGGATGTGGCTCAGGAGTTTGGCGACCTCGTGGTGATGGCCCCCGAGCACAACGCGTCGGGCCTGAGCTGCAGCCTCACCTCGCAGCAGCCCCTGCGGGTGCACCCCTTGGAGGAACGGGACGGCCGGCACGTATACACCTGCTCTGGGACCCCCGTGGACTGCGTCAAGATGGCCGTGGAGCATTTCTGCCCGCAGAAACCCGCCGTGGTTCTCTCGGGCATCAACCACGGCAGCAACGCCTCTATCAATATCGTCTACAGCGCGACGATGGGCGCCGTGCTGGAAGCTTGTCTCGACGGCTGCCAGGCCATCGGCTTCTCCCTGCTGAACCACAACCCCGAGGCCGACTTCAGCGGCTGCGACGGGACCGTCCGCAGCGTCCTTGCCCACGTGCTGGAGCACCCCCTGCCCGAGTGGACTGCCCTGAACGTCAACATCCCCCGAGGCGAGGTGAAGGGCATACGCCTGTGCCGCGCCGCCCGCGCCCGCTGGACCGACAGCCTCACCCCCCGCACCGACCCCCTGGGCCGCCCCTACTGGTGGCTGACGGGCAAGTTCGTCAACGACGACCCCGCACCCGACACAGACCTCTACGCCCTCGACCACGGCTACGCCAGCATCGTCCCCATCCGCCCCGACTATACCGCAGAAGGCGCCATTCCTCAACTCAAAGACTTGGAAACCGAACATGTATAGACTCCTCCATAAGAACAGCATCGCCGCCGGAGTGCTCTTCGCGGTGGCCAGCGAGGCACTCTGCGCCCTCCTCGTATGGGGCGTGCTGGCCATCGCCGGCCTGGACATCGAATTCTATGCCCGTTGGTTTGCCGTGGCATTCGTGCCGCCCCTGCTGCTGCTGCGCCACTATGCCCGCGAGAAAGAGTATCCCCTCACCCTCAGGGCGGTCATCGTCACCTTCTTCGTCACCTTCGTAGCCTTCATGTGGGCCATGATCAAACACCATTACATCACCTTCAACTAACGACCATGAGATACTACATCATAGCAGGCGAAGCGTCCGGCGACCTCCACGGTGCCAACCTCATGCGCGCCCTCCGCCACCAGGACCCAGAGGCGGAATTCCGCTACTGGGGCGGCGACCAGATGAGGGCCGTGGGCGGGGAGCCCGTGCGCCACATCCGCGACATGGCCTTCATGGGCTTCGTCGAGGTGCTGGCCCACCTGCCTGCCGTGATGGACAACATACGCCTCTGCAAGAAGGACATCCTCGACTGGCAGCCCGACGTGCTGGTGACCATCGACTACCCGGGATTCAACCTCAAGATGGCGCGCCACGCCCACGAGCACGGCATCAAGACCGTGCACTACATCTCGCCGCAGCTGTGGGCCTGGAAGGCAGGCCGCATCAAGAAGATGCGCCGCGACCTCGACAGGCTCTGCTACATACTCCCCTTCGAGCAGGACTACTATAAAGACAACCGCCTGCCCCAGGCCGTCTACGTGGGGCACCCCCTGCTGGATGCCGTAGACACATTCAACATCGACGACAACGCCACCGTCGACACCGGGCGCAAGACCATCGTCCTCCTCCCCGGCAGCCGCCGACAGGAAATCGCCAAGGTGCTGCCCGTGATGCTCCGGCTGGCGCAACGCCATCAGGAATACGACTTTGCCATTGCCGGCATGACCCTGCTGGGCGAAGACTTCTACCGCCGCATCATTGACTGCCAGGGGGGCGACCTCGGACATGTTCGCGTCCTCTACAACCAGACCTACAGCCTCCTCGCCTCGGCCTACGCCGCCGTGGTGTGCTCGGGCACCGCCACCCTCGAGACCGCCCTCTTCAACGTCCCGCAGGTGGTGGGATACATCGCCAACCCCCTCTCGGTGGCCATCGCCCGCCGGTTTGTGGAGAAGAGAATCAAGTACATCTCCCTCGTCAACCTCATCGCCGACGCGCCTGTCGTCACCGAACTCATCCAGGACGATATGAACGACAGCCGCCTCGAGGAGGAGTTCCGCCACATCACCGTCGACGAGGCCGCCCGCCGGCAGATGATGGAAGGCTACGCCCGCGTCCACACCATCCTCGGCAACGCCGGGGCCTCCGACCGCACCGCACAAGAAATCATCCATACCATAAAGAACTAAGCCGTGAAACGCCTGCTGCTCATACTCCTGCTGCTCTCGACCGCCCTCACCGCCACGGCCGACAGGGTGAAGGTGCGCATCTACTCCAACAACACCATCGACCGCATATTCATCTCCTTCGACCTCGGCACCTACAACCTCATGGCCGACGACACCACCCTCCTCGAATCCGCCTTGGGCGAGGGGAAGACCGTCGAACTGGCACCCGAAGGGCGCAAGGTGCTCGTGACCCTCGACGGGTACACCCTTGGGAGCTACCGCTCAGTGACTTTCGCCGCCACCGACACCGCCTGCATACTCTGCCTCAACCCCGACAATATCAAGAACCGCACCTACGAGGGCAACCTCATCGTCACGGTGAACAAGAGCGGCAAGCTGCAGCTCGTCAACGACGTGGAGTTCGAGACCTATATCGCCGGCGTGGTCCAGTCGGAAATCTACGGCGACAACCCCGACATCTTCCGTGTGCAGGCCATCATCTCACGCACCTGGGCCCTGCGCAACATCAACAAGCACAAGGCCGAAGGCTACAACTTCTGTGACCACGTCCATTGCCAGGCCTACCTCAACCGCTGCGTGCGTCCCGACATCATGCTGGGCACCATCCAGAGCAGCGGCCAGACCATCGTGGACGCCGACGGCCACCTCATCGAGACCCCCTTCCATTCCAACAGCGGCGGCCAGACAGCCAACTCCGAAGATGTGTGGCGCAGCGCCCTGCCCTACCTGCGCTCCGTGCCCGACACCTTCTCCTTCCACATGCGGCAGAGCGAGTGGGTCAAGGTGCTCAACGAGGACAAATGGCTCTCCTACTTCGCCAACAAGCACAAGGTGGACATCAAGGACGACAGCATCCGGCGCGAGCTGCTCACCTTCTCGCAGTCGACCCGTAAGGTGCGCATCTGCAACGTCCCCCTCACACGCATCCGCACAGACTTCCAGCTGAAGTCCACCTTCTTCAACGTCCTCTACGACAGCACGGCCCACCGCGTCACCCTCTCGGGCCACGGCTATGGCCACGGCGTGGGGCTCAGCCAGGAAGGCACCATCCGCATGGTGGGCCTCGGCATCAGCTACGACAGCATCATCCGCCACTACTATACAGGCGCACAAATCCACTACGACGCCGAGCATCCGCGTACCTACGTGGAGAACTACATCCAGCAGATAACCCAGATAATAGAAGAAGACAAGAACGCAGCCACACGCACCCGTTCGAAAAAGGACGACTGGCTCGGACGCCTCTTCCGCCTGCGCGACCGCGAGGAGCGCGAGGAGGTCTACGACCCCAACTCGGCCGACCTCGACAGCGACTGGCAATACGACTGGTGAAGTTGAGAGTTGAGAGTTGAAAGTTGAAACCGCGCCATACACTCACACATTTACACACTAAAACATTCACACATTCATGAAACAGATATTATCCTTTATCCTCCTCACGACGCTTGCCGTCGGAGTCAACGCACAGGTCGAATGGAAGACCATTGAACAGGCCGCGAAGATAGACGCCAAGAGCAACACCAAGCTCTACTTCGTCGACTTCTACACGTCGTGGTGTGGCTGGTGCAAGAAGATGGACCGCGAGACCTTCAAGGACCCCGTGGTGGCCAAAATCCTCAACACCTACTACATCCCCGTCAAGTTCGACGCCGAAGGCAACGCCGAGTTCACATGGCAGGGCACCAAGTACGCCAACACCGCCACCACCCCCGGCGCTCGCCCCAACACCCACAACTTTGCCAAGACGGTCCTCGGCGCCAAGATGGGATTCCCCTCCTTCGGAATCTTCGGCACCGACCAGCGCCGCATCACCATCATCCAGGGCTACCAGTCGGCCGACGACCTCGTCGTCATGCTCTGGTACTTCGCCTCGGGCGACAACAAGAAGTACCCCTTCGAGAAGTACCAGCAGATTTTCGACAAGGAAATCCGCCCCGACATGAACGCCAAGCTCGGCCTTTAATGAAGTAAGAACTAAGAAGTAAGAACTAAGAATAATAACCGCGGCAGCCACTCCTCCCCTAAGTTAGGGGAGGTGCCCGAAGGGCGGAGGAGTGTGTCCCCAATAACCAATAACCTCTAACCAATAACCTAAAGCACCATGGGCCTGTTCAGCAAGAAAGAAAAGAAGGAGACCCTCGACCAGGGGCTCAACAAGACCAAGGAGAGCTTCTTCTCCAAGCTCTCGCGCTCCATCCTGGGCAAGAGCACGGTCGACGACACCGTGCTCGACAGCCTTGAGGAGACGCTCATCACCTCCGACGTGGGCGTCAACACCACCCTCAAGATTATCGACAAGCTCCAGGAACGCATCAAGCGCGACAAGTACATCAGCACCCGCGAGCTCAGCTCCATCCTCCGTGCCGAGATTGCCACCCTCCTGCGCAAGCACGAAGGCAAGTTCCCGGCCGATTTCGACGCCCCCCTGCCCCACAAGCCCTACGTGGTCCTCGTGGTGGGAGTCAACGGAGTGGGCAAGACGACCACCATCGCCAAACTGGCCTACCAGTACAAGCAGGCGGGCCGCAAGGTGATGCTCGGCGCCGCCGACACCTTCCGCGCCGCCGCCGTCGAGCAGCTCCAGCTCTGGGCCGACCGCGTGGGTGTGCCCATCGTGCAGCAGGGCATGAACGCCGACCCCGCCTCGGTTGCCTACGACACCCTCCAGTCGGCACTGGCCAAAGACATCGACGTGGTGCTCATCGACACCGCCGGCCGCCTCCACAACAAGGTGGGCCTCATGAACGAGCTGGGCAAGATACGCAAGGTGATGCAGAAACTCATGCCCGACGCACCCCACGAGGTGCTCCTCGTCCTCGACGCCAGCACTGGCCAGAACGCCATAGAGCAGGCCCGCCAATTCACCGACGCCACCGACGTCAACGCCCTCGCGCTCACCAAGCTCGACGGCACCGCCAAGGGCGGCGTCATCATCGGCATCAGCGACGAGTTCCAGGTCCCCGTGCGCTACATCGGCCTCGGCGAGAAGATGACCGACCTGCAGGTATTCGACGCCGACGCCTTCGTCGACAGCCTCTTCGACCCGGTGTCCGGGCAGACAGACAAATGAGCAAGCGCGTCAATATCATCACCCTCGGATGCAGCAAGAACACCGTCGACTCCGAGAACGTCGCCGGATACCTCGCCCATGCAGGCTACCAAGTCCACTTCGACCGCTCGGGCAATGACTGCGACATCGTCATCGTCAACACCTGCGGCTTCATCGGCGACGCCAAGGAGGAGTCCGTCAACGTCCTCCTCGAGCAGATTGAGGCCAAGCGCCGTTTCGACCGCCGACACGCCCGCGACGGCCGCCGCCGCACCCTCATCGCCGTGGGCTGCCTCGTCGAGCGTTACCGCGACGAGCTGCAGGCCGAGATGCCCGAAGTCGACGCCTGGTACGGGGTGCACGAATTTGAGGAATGTGTGAATGTGATAATGTGTAAATGTGTAAGTAGGGCGGCAGCCACTCAAACATTAACACATTCAAACATTAACACATTATCCCGTCAGCTCTCCACCCCCAGGCACTACGCCTACCTCAAAATCTCTGAGGGCTGCAACCGCGCCTGCTCCTACTGCGCCATCCCCCTCATCCGCGGCAAGCACGTCTCGCGCCCCATCGACGACCTCGTGGCAGAGGCTAAGAGACTGGTCGCCGACGGCGTGAAGGAACTCATCCTCATCGCGCAGGACACCACCTACTACGGCCTCGACATCTACGGCCGCCGCGCCCTGGCCGACCTGCTGGAACGCCTCGCCACCGAGAGCGGCGCGTCGTGGATACGCCTCTTCCCCGTCGACGCCATCGAGGTCATGCGACGGCACGACAACATCTGCAACTACATCGACATCCCCCTCCAGCATATCAACTCGCGCATCCTCACCTCCATGCAGCGCGGCATCGACCGCGAGGGTACCCTCGCCCTCCTGCGCCGCTTCCGCGAGCTGCTGCCCGATGTGGTGATTCGCACCACCCTCATCGTCGGCTATCCCGGCGAGAGCGAGAAGGAGTTCGAGGAACTGAAATCCTTCGTCCGCGAGGCCCGCTTCGACCGCATGGGCTGCTTTGCCTACTCGCCCGAGGAGGGCACCCCTGCCGAACGGCTCGGCGACCCCGTCCCCGACGAGGAGAAGAGCCGCCGTGTGGGCGAGCTGATGGCCATCCAGGAGCAGATATCGCTGGAGAAGAACGAGGCCCGCGTGGGGCGGATTTACCGCGTCCTCGTCGACCGCCGCGAGGGCGACTACTACATCGCCCGCACCGAGTTCGACAGCCCCGAAGTCGACGACGAAGTCCTCATCGCCGCCAAACGCCCCCTCCGCGTCGGCGACTTCTGCGACGTCCGCATCACCCAGGCCCTCGAGAACGACCTCATGGGTGAATGTGTGAATGTGTAAGTGTGTAAATGTGTAAGTGCTTATAAAGAAAGGCCCCAGCGGTTGCTGGAGCCTTTACTTTTCTTTGTGCCTCTTGGGTTAGGCCTCCACGTTCTTCTCGATGGCGAGTTTGCCGCGGTAGTAACCGCATTCAGGGCATACGTGGTGGTACATAACAGGAGCTCCGCAATTGCTGCAAGTGGTCAGCTGTGCTTTCTCCAGGGCGTCGTGTGTTCTGCGCTTCGCTGTGCGAGTCTGCGAGAATCTGTGTTTTGGATGTGGCATAATATATTGTTTTTATTTGTTTATTATCCTTTGAGTTGTTTGAGTGCATCCCACCGGGGGTCGGTCTCGCCTGTCGTGTTCTCCTCTTCTCCTGCATCCCCGTCCGAGAGGTATTTGAGCATCTCGGGGTCGCACTCGCCCTCGGGGTGGACTTTCTGTATGGGCATCGCTATCGCCACATACTCGTACATCCATTGGGCCAGGTCAATCTGGAAGGCGCTCTCGGGCAGTATCGCCACATTCTCGTCGTCACTGGTCTCGGTGTCGCTGAACTTCACGCAGAGCTGCTCTTCGCCCTTCACCGGGACCTCCATCTCCCCGAGGCAGCGGTCGCAGGTTGTCTTGATAGTGCCGTGGAAGGCAAAACCGAAGAGCAACATACGCTCGCCACGCTCCATGCTTACCTCAAAAACGACGTTTCCCTCGCTCAATTCCTCGTTTTCAAACCTCTCGAAGAAACTCCCATCCAAAGTATAGTTGTAGGTATAAACCCCTGGCTTCAAGCCGCTAAACTGGATGACAGTGTCGTTCTGAGTCTGCATTTTTCTCCCATATTGAGTTTGCAAAGATACAACTTTTTTCCGACATACAAGGGGTAAGGCACTTTTTTTCTCAAAAAAAAGCTGCCCCGCCGTCTGGCGGGGCAGTCGGGATGTCGTTTCAAAGCCCGTTAGCGGCGGGCGGCGAGGAGGAGTTCCATCATCTTGATGGCGCTCTCGCTGATGACCGTGCCGGGACCAAAGACGGCGGCGACGCCGGCCTTGAAGAGGAAGTCGTAGTCCTGCGGGGGGATGACTCCGCCGGCGACGACCATGATGTCGTCGCGGCCCAGTTTCTTGAGCTCCTCAATGACCTGCGGCAGGAGCGTCTTGTGGCCTGCGGCGAGGGAGGAGGCGCCGAGGACATGCACGTCGTTCTCGACGGCCTGCTTGGCGGCCTCGGCGGGTGTCTGGAAGAGGGGACCCATGTCGACGTCGAAGCCGAGGTCGGCATAGCCGGTGGCGACGACCTTGGCACCGCGGTCGTGGCCGTCCTGGCCCATCTTGGCGATCATGATGCGGGGGCGACGGCCCTCGAGTTTGGCGAACTCGTCGGTGAGCGCCTGGGCTTTCTTGAAGCTCTCGCTCTCTTTGGTCTGACTGCTGTACACGTTGCTGATGAGGTTGATTTTGGCTTTATAGCGTCCGTAGACTTTCTCAAGTGCGTAACTGATCTCGCCCAACGAGGCGCGCTTGCGGGCGGCGTCGATGGAGAGCTCGAGGAGGTTGCCTTCGCCGGTCTCGGCGCAACGGGTGAGGGCGTTGAGGGCTGCCTCGACGGCGGCGCTGTCGCGTTCGGCGCGGAGTTTCTGCAGGCGCTCGATCTGAGCCTTGCGGACGGCGGTGTTGTCGACTTCGAGGGTCTCGATGGGGTCCTCGTGGTCGAGGCGGTATTTGTTGATGCCGACAATGGTGTCGATATTGGAGTCGATGCGGCTCTGCTTGCGGGCCGACGCCTCCTCGATGCGCATCTTGGGCACGCCGCTCTCGATGGCCTTGGCCATGCCGCCGAGTTTCTCGACCTCCTGGATATGGCCCCAGGCGCGATGGGCGAGTTCATGGGTGAGGCTCTCGACATAGTAGCTGCCGGCCCACGGGTCGACCACGCGGCAGATGTTGGTCTCCTCCTGGAGGTAAATCTGCGTGTTGCGGGCGATACGGGCGGAGAAGTCCGTCGGGAGGGCGATGGCCTCGTCGAGGGCGTTGGTGTGGAGACTCTGCGTGTGGCCGAGGGCGGCGCCCATGGCCTCGATGCAGGTGCGGGCGACGTTGTTGAAGGGATCCTGCTCGGTGAGGCTCCAGCCCGAGGTCTGGCTATGCGTGCGGAGGGCGAGACTCTTGGGGTTCTTGGGGTCGAACTGATTGACAATCTTGGCCCAGAGCATACGGGCGGCGCGCATCTTGGCAATCTCCATGAAGTGGTTCATGCCCACGCCCCAGAAGAAGCTCAGGCGCGGCGCGAAGTCGTCGACGCTCATGCCCGCCTTGACACCGGCGCGCAGATATTCGAGACCGTCGGCCAGCGTATAGGCCAGCTCGATGTCGGCGGTGGCGCCGGCCTCCTGCATGTGGTAGCCCGAGATGGAGATGCTGTTGAACTTCGGCATGTGCTTCGAGGTGTACTCGAAGATGTCGGCGATAATCTTCATCGACGGCAGCGGGGGATAGATATAGGTGTTGCGCACCATGAACTCCTTGAGGATGTCGTTCTGGATGGTACCCTGCAGCTGGTCCTGCGGCACGCCCTGCTCCTCGGCGGCGATGATGTAGAAGGCCAGGATGGGCAGCACGGCGCCGTTCATGGTCATGGAGACGGACATCTTGCCGAGGTCGATCTGGTCGAAGAGAATCTTCATGTCGAGGATGCTGTCGATGGCCACGCCGGCCTTGCCGACGTCACCCACGACGCGCTCGTGGTCAGAGTCGTAGCCGCGGTGTGTGGCGAGGTCGAAGGCGCAGGAGAGACCCTTCTGGCCGGCGGCGATATTGCGGCGGTAGAAGGCGTTGGACTCCTCGGCGGTAGAGAAGCCGGCGTACTGGCGCACCGTCCAGGGACGCATCACATACATGGTCGAATAGGGGCCGCGCAGGAAGGGCGCGATGCCGGCGGCATAGTTCAGGTGCTCCATGCCTTCGAGGTCTTTCTTGCCATAAGCAGGCTTCACATCGATCTGCTCCGGAGTCTTCCAGCTCTTCTCAATGTGGTTCTCTTTCTCCCATTGGGCGAAGGATTCGTGTTTTTCCTTGGCCTGGCGGAAGTCAACTTTTGTAAAGTCAGGTCTCATTATCAATGCTTTGTATTAATACTTGCTTTATGCTATGGATTTGCAAATATAAGCCTTTTTCCCGACATGGCAAAAAAAATTCCCTCTACTCTTTCTATATGGAAAAAAATGTGTACTTTTGCAGCATGAAATTTCCTCGATGCCATAGACTGTCAATCCTGCGCAAGCCTTTTGGGCGGGCGCTTTTGTGGATGCTGGTCCTCGTGGCGGCCATGCCCGCCACGGCGCAGAACTGCCAAGGGTTCATGAACCCCACCAGCTTCAACTACGCCCCGGGCAGCACCGGCCGCTGGTCGGCCCGCGTGGGCGACCGCATTGTCGGCGCCACGGGGGGGCAGCACGGGCAACAACATCCTCAGCACCTGCTCCTACCCCACCGCACAGAACATCATCGGGCATCAGAACATCACCTCGCCACAGCTGTATTCCGGCGCCTGCACCTTCACCGACAACACTTGCCACCACACTTTCTACGACGCACACGACCACCGTTTCTCCATCTACACCCTCTCGGCCAACAGCGGCCTCGACGAGTTCACCGTCAACGGCAACAACGGGCTTCCCCGCATCCCGCCGGGATTCACCTCCTCCATCCGCCTGGGCGACATGCGCAGCACCGGCACCGCCGTCTATCCCAACAGCGGCACCTATCCCGTGGGCAACAACCGTGGTTCTGAGGCCCTCTTCTACACCATGCAGGTGCGGCCCCAGACGGCCTTCATCTTCATCAACTACGCAGTCGTGGCGCGCCGTTTCGACCACTCGCCACAGCAGGCTGGCGAGTTCCTCATCCGCGTCGTCGGCAAGGACCCCGCCACCCACCAGTGGAACAACTACCCCCTCAACGACAGCCTCTGGTACTGTGTGCCTGCCCCGGCCTTCTCCTCCACCCTCCCCGCCCCCTGGGTGGAAGGGCGCCCGGGTCCCGCCGCCGGCGGCACCACCTGCAGCTACTGCTACAAACCCTGGACCAAGGTGGCCATCAACCTCTCGCGATACCTCTACGACTCTGTACGCATCGAGATGTACACCTCCGACTGCATCTACAACGTCGACCCCATCTACGCCTACATCGCCGGCTCATGCCAGTCCATGACCATCAAGCAGCAGGGATGCGCCTCGGGCGAGAGCGACGTGGTCGACACCCTCGAGGCCCCCGAAGGGCTCCTCTCCTACACCTGGTACGTCTCCACCACCGCCTACCCCGGCGGTCCCGCCACCTCGACCGCCCTGGCCAACCTCAACTTCCGACAGTTGGGCACCACCTCGACCAACAACATCCACCCCGCACGCATTGCCGACTTTATCATCTCCGAGGGAGAATCCATGGGCGACACCGCCGCCATAAAGCTCTTCAAATGCGTCGTCACCTCGGCCCTCGACCCCTCCAAGCCCTTCCAGACCGACCTCTATGCCTCCGTGGCCAACGCGCGCCCCAACGTCAGCTACAACGCCGTCAGCGAGTGCAACGGCACCTTCAACCTGCATGCCTACGGGTGGGTGCCCCACCAGAGCTCCGGCGGCACCATCCATGTCGTCGACTCCCTCACCATCTGGACCATCCACGACGGCGGCCCCAACACCCCGGTCCTTGACACACTCCACGGCATCGACGCCACCTACACCTTCACCGACACCCGCACACACACCGTGCGCCTCACCATGTTCTCGTCCGACAGCGGTTGCTACACCACCAAGACATTCACGGTCGCAGCCCCGCCGCCACCCGTCGCCGACTTGAGCATCTCCTCGCACACCCTCTGCGAGGGCGACACATGCATACTCTCCGACAACTCGCGGAACATCTCCTCCCACCAATGGGTGTTTGCCGACACCATCATCACCTCCCATGGAGTGGACGACACCCGCGTCTTGCATCGCATCTTCTCCGAGCCCGTCAACCCCGTGATGCTCATCGTCTCCGACGCCTACGGCTGCGCCGACACCGCCTACGACACCATCTACTTCTTCGCCTCTTCCACCATCCGCTTCTCGCCCGACACCATCGTCTGCTCCGGCCAGTGGTCCCATGTCGAAGCCATCATCCCCATCGCCGGATGCACCTACAACTGGTACCGCCACTACAACAGGCCCGGCGAGCAGCCCATCGAGTCGGGGCCCATCCTCCACGTGCTGCAGGAAGAGCCCTCCACGGTCTACTATGTCAAAATCATCTCGCCCTACGGCTGCGTGGCCTGGGACAGCGTCACCCTGCACCGCGCCGAACTGACCCTCACCGCCGACCCGCCCCACGCCTCCATCTGCCCGGGCGACACCGTCACCCTCACCGCCGGCGGCGCCATCTCCTACCGCTGGAAAGCCAGCCCCGCCGACCCCGACCTCGACAGCCAGGCCACCCAGCGCATCATCCACGTCTCGCCCAAGCGCACCACCACCTACACCCTCACAGGCCTGGCCGCCGACAGCTGCGCGCCCACGCCCGTGCGCATCAAGGTCAACTATGTGCCGCTCCCGCGTCTCGCCCTCGACTACTCGCCCTCCATCATCAACTCCGAAGAGTCGGTGGTACGCTTCACCGACCTGTCGGAAGGCCGCGCCGAGTCGTACTGGGTCTTCTCCGACAGCACCCACGCCTGGGGCGAGTCCGTCTCGCACCGCTACATCATTGAAGGCGACTCGCTGGTCGGGGCCCGGCTCACCTCCTACAACCACCTCCACTGCCCCGCCGACACCAGCGTCACCGTGACTGTCAAGAACTTCGCCTTCTGGTGCCCCAACGTCTTCACCCCCCTGCGCGAGGGCAACAACGTCTTCTCCATCATCAACACCTACCCCATGGCCGTCTTCCGTATCTATATATACAACCGCATGGGGGCGTTGGTCTACACCTCCGACGACCCCAACTTCCAGTGGGACGGCACCTCCAGCGGTGTCGCCTGCCCGCAGGGCGCTTACAACTATCGCATCTCTTACATCCCGCAGAACGACACCCGCGAGAACATCGTCTTCGGCACTGTCACCCTCCTCCGCTGACCCGCGCAGTTACCATCTACAATTCTTCGTAATCGCCAGCGATAGGTTCTTTATTAAGTTTGTTCAGAATCTCGGGGACTTTCTCATGCTTCCCGTTCTCATTCTCATACCAAATAATTTTTATCCCCAAATCGTGAAGGATTGATTCTTGTGTAGATAATGCTTCCTCATTTTGGCCTTCATCTTCAAATACACTCCTACGCTCAAGTATTGCATAATGGTTTGTTGCATTACCGCCTTCTTTATAGGCATTCTCCAACAGTCGCCTTAAGTTTGGGTCATTCATGGACAAGCCGACAAAGAAACATGTATTCCGATAAAATGCATGCAACTGCTCAATATTCGACCAATAGAGGAAACTCGTATACAATTTGTGGTAATCGCTCTCGGAGATAACAATCTCGGACGAGGACCCACTCCTGGGAATAAATCCGTGCACATGATATATTGGCAGCTTGTATTCCTCGTCTGCGCGATTCCCCTTATAGACCGAGATATATTTCACCGATTTGTACTTGGACTCTTTTACTCCCTCCAACCCCTTGTTCTTCTCATCCAATCCGAGCTCTACCAAGTCGTCAAAGTTATATGTAATGATACTTTCTATTTTTGTGCTCTTGTTAGAAATAATATTGCACAAAGCAGGAATCAGACGCGACCCTGCCCCTGCATTGGGGTCTTTATACAGAATGTCCCTTATGTCATCCCGGACTTTTGGTATTACAAGCTCTCCATTAGTGTTCCTCTCAGGATTTTCAGCTCCATATTTTGACTTTATGATATATCCCGCAACCCTGATTTCCGAATTACCCATAGCCTTCTCCAATGCGAGAAACTCATCCTTGTTAAGATGAGCCAACCCCATGAGCAGATCGTTCCACTGTGGGAGACCAGCACTTGCACTCACGCCTGCTCCCAATACGAATGTGCACGGAGTTTGTCTTAAGCGAACCCGCGCCTCTTCTATATACGATTCATTAATCTCTTTCCACTGGGGCATGTCCATGATGAAGATGATCTCCTAAAACAAATACACGTATTATCTGACCCGTAATCTGGTTGGCTTCTTTATCCGTTCAGTCTCATTCCTATTCTTCTTGGTTTTGACTTTTGTGATTTCTTCCGAAAGATCTGCAACAGAAATCACCTCAAATCCCACAGATACTCTTCCATTGAGAACTTGAGGACTTTCTTTTTTTGCATATTCTTCAAATGAGCCAATTGCCAATATATACCTCTTAATTGCCCCTTCAACACCACCCAACTCCCTGTATTTCTCCTTTTGCTGGGATACCGTGTCAAACAAGGCTTTCTTTTTAATCTCAATAATTGTAGATTGGGGCATACCTAATGCCTTGCATCCATTTGGCAGGAATATGTCAGAGACATAAAACATCCCGCCTTTCTTCAGGATGCGAGACATCATCACTTTCTCATCCCGGTCATGACTGACGACATCCATCAGCCCTTTGCCGATCCTGTCTATCATCTGCAGTTCATTGAATCCCGCGGGATCCATCTCTGTGACCTTGTGCCGTGTTTTGGGCGGAACAGCCCTGCCACGAGGAGTCGCTTTCCCCACCAATGCACTGTTTCTCATAATTTTGTATACTTTTATCGTCCTTAATATCTGCTGCAAATATACTTATTTTTTTGCAATATGGTTTTTTTTCTTATTTCACCGCTCCACCGACTCGCCCTGCGCGTTGGTCAGGCTGTCGTCGTCGGGGTTCAGCTCGTGGGCCAGGTCGAGGTATTTCTTGGCCAGCGGCTCGTTGCCCATGTCGCGGTAGGTGAGGCCCAGATAGTAGGCCGCCGAGAAATCCTCCTCGTCGTCGGCCAAGGCCTGCAGATAGCACCGCTCGGCATCCTCCAGCCGGTGCAGGTTGCCGCACACGATGCCGCGCTGTGTCTGCACGCCGTAGTAGTCGGGCTCCATCGCCAGCACCTTGTCGAACACCCGCAGGGCCTCCTCGTAGATGGGGGTCGAGCCGGAAGTGTCGGGATGCAGCTCCTCCTCGCCGGGATGCAGCATCTCTTCCCGCTGCATCACCAGCACATCGCGGTTCATGGCCGCCTGGTTCAAAGCCAGGCCCAGTTCGAACCACTGCGACGGGTCGCTGTCGTCTTTCTCCAGGTCGCGGCGCAGGCGTATCATCTCGTCGGTGCCTATGGTGTCTATCTTTTCTATCTGTCCTTCGATAAGGTGCAGGAGCCCTTCGGGGCTGAGGTTGTTGAGGATGTCTGCCATTGTCTATCGTGTTTTGAAAGTGCAAAGATACGAAAATATTCCCAATTCACAATTTCCGGCGCTCAATTCTCCACTTCCAGATATCCCGCGGCCGGGCCATAGTCCATGTCGTCGACCACGGCGCGCCCCGTGGTGGTGCGTCCCAGGAAGCAGCAGTTCACCCGCGCCTCGTCCATCTTCAGCAGGAAGAAATCGTCCTGCTCCTCGGGCAGCGACACCAGGTAGCGCCCTCCCTCCTCGCCGAAGAGGAACGCGTCGAGGCGCACCTCGCGGCAGGTCAGGATGTCGAATCCCGCCGTCCGCGTGCATCCCCGCGCCAGGGTGGCGAAGAGTCCCCCTTTGCCCACGGGGCAGAAGGTGCTGATTACCTTGGCGGCGTGCAGGCTCGTGAGGATCATGTGCAGGTAGGCCATCTCGTCGTCCTCGCTCTCGTGGTGCACCGGGTCGGCGACCAGATGGAGGCAGCGGCGCGCGTACTCCGAGTCGAGGAAGCCCGTGGCCACATTGCCCGCCATATAGAGCAGCCGTTTCCGTGCCAGCCGCTGGCGGGGCGGCAGGGGCGGAAGCGACAGTCCCGCCATCACCTCGTGCGCCAGGGGGATGCAGTCCTTCACCCTCGGCTCGCGGATGTCCTTGTGCGTCGTGTCCGTGTCGGTATAGAGATACTCGTTGCGTTCCACCGTGTGGTGCTGCCCGCGCAGCCATCCCAGCAGGCCCTGCTGGCGGCCGTTGGACTCCCACATGGCCAGCAGGGTGCTCAACTCCTCCACCGTGGGCATACGGCCCACGATGCCCTCCACCTCCTCCAAGGCGGCGGGGCTGATGCCCATAGCCTCCACAATCGCGGGGTCCAGCGGGGCTTCCTGGTGAGTGTTCCCTGTGTCCATCGCTCTTTTTCCCCATAACGGGAAATCTCTTTTTTTCGTATTCCCCGAAAAAAAAAATGCAGGGGGCATTCATTTTTTGTCGGCGAAGTGAGTATTATATTGGAAAGATTTATTACTTTTGCAGCCGCAATGGGCTCTATCGACACATACCAACACTTCCTGGAACTCCTGCAACGCCACCGCGCCATCATGTGGGAACGTTGCTGGCGCTACAGCGACGGCGACTTCGACCGCTGCCGCGACCTCGTCCAGGAAGTCACCCTCCACCTCTGCCTCCACCGCGACGACCTGCGTCCCGATGTCTCCGAGAACGAAGAGCGGGAGTGGCTGGTGCTGCTCACGCGGCGCACCCTCCACAACCTGCACAGGAAGAAAGGTGGCGACCCGCGGCGCCTCGCCACGGCCCTCGAGGAGCTCTCCGGCGACGACCCCCGCCAGGCGGCGCGGGAACTGGCCCAGGAGATGATCGACACCCTCCCCGAGGGCGACCGCTGGATCATGCAGCAGCGCTTCGACGGCTACAGCAACGATGAGATTGCCGCCGCCCTGGGCACCACGCCGTCGAACGTCAGCCACCGCATACAACGCATCACCAAAAACCTCAAACAACGCTTCAATCCCTGATACCATGAAACAAGACCCTTTCGACCAATGGATGTCGCAGCTCGCCGTCGGCGAGCCGCTGGGCCGCACGACCGGGGGCCTGGACGCCTGGATGGGCCGCCGCCGGCGCACCCTCTACCGGCGTTGCCTGTTCTTCAGCCTCGTCGCCGTCGCCATCCTCGCCACCACGGTGATGGCCTGCACCCCGTCGCCCGACGGCGTCGCCATCAACCGTTCTTCCCTCCTCAAGAAAGCCGAAGTGTGTCAAACCCTCTCCGCCACCCTCTCCCGTCATGAAAACCTCTAACACCATCCTCTGCAGCATCGCGGGCGTTGTGCTCGTCGCAGCCATCCTCCTGATGGTGAGGCTCTGGCCCCAGACCCTCCGCGACGACGAGTGCAGCCCCCTCTACCAGCGCTACTGCCACACCCCCGGCATCGAAGCCTCCTTCGTCAAGGGCTTCCGCATCAACGACACCCTCGCCATCGACGCCACCCTCCTCCAACTCCGCCAGCTGGGAACAACTCAGGGAAGAACTCCGCATACCAGAACCCAACACCATCGCAGCAGAATTCATAAAGAAAGGGGAAGACATAATCCTAACATATTTGACCAAGAAGGGAGGAGCCTCAAAGTATGATCTGGACAAAGAAAACCTCAACAACAACGACGTAGTCGGAGTATCCTACTTAAACCAGTCTATTAGTATCTACCATATACACTCCCAAGAACAAAAAACAGCAATAGTTTATTACAACTGTGAAATATCAACCAACAAACAATAATTCCAACAACAAATGATTAAGCATCAAACCAAAATCGCCGCACTCCTCGCAGTGCTGAGCCTCGCAGCCACGGGTTGCCAGAAAGAAAACATTACCGAACCATCCTTGCTGGGCATAGAAGAAGAAACCAATTCCGTCTGTGTTATGTCCTATTCTGTAGATGGCGTTGCCGGACGCATATCCTTGAAAACTCCTGCCGAGCGGGAGGCGTTCATTCTCAGGATGATTACTCTCGCCAAGGAAGGCCACAGAGTGACATTCCGTCAGGAAAACAATACCACCAATGCACTGGCTTCTAAGGATGTACAGACATACTCAACCAAAGACAAAGTCAAAGCGTATGCCTGGGCAGATGAAATGATAGATTTAGGATATGTCGTCACCATTGTATATGACGAAAGCACGGGAATATACACCTGCACTGCCGAGATATAAGGTAACTGACAGCAGAATAGACAAGAAAGGAGAGCCATGCACCTCATTCGACAAAGCTCCGCGCAGAAGCCACACGCCGACTGCCGCTGCGGCGGGGCATAAAAAGAAAGGCACTCCCGGGGCGGAGCCTGCAACAAAAAACGAAAGACAAAAACAGACCCCGACCCCGTCCCAGTGCCACAGGCAGAAGGCGTACCCTTCCAACCTTTGCACATATAACGCAGGATTATGCTGGATATTGTACAAAGGACGGAAGGTTGTAGATAATACTAGAATAACACACAATAAACAATAACAATATCATGAATACGTATACTTCTACTTCACATCATGTCTTGTCATGGTGGAAATATCCGTTCATATTATTTCTTTTGGCCATCCCTCATATCGGCAATAATGCAAGATGCCAGACTGTAAACTGGCAGAACACCGTGATTAGCACCGAGAGTATCTTCACAGACACCCAATGTGACACATCAATATGCCGGACTTATGGCGAAAGCCTTGTCGTGTCATGCTTCCGTGTTCCCAACAATAAAGGAGAAGCCCTTTATCACCGTTTCTTCGTACGATGCATGAACAGCAGCAAGTACTTTGAATTTGACATTCTTCCTTTTGCCAGTGAAACCACAGCGACTTCCATCAATAGCATCAGTTATTACATCCACGACATGAGAATGTCGGACAGTCTGTGCTTCTTCTGTGGGACGAAGGTTACCAGACGGTACTTCCCACCTGAGTGGTTTTTACCCGAAAACCCACCAGCCATCATCCGGGACACCGTTACTGTCGGGTTCTTTGGACGGATGGATTTCAGAGTAATGCTTAGGGACTCGGATGCTGTTGTATATCCTATCGTATTGGACCCATTCGGGCCTCCGGGCTATCCTGAACCTCAGACAGAATGGCATCCTAATGTACAGATATCCGAAGTGCCGCAAACATCCTCTTTGGAGAAACTATGGGTTGACAACGGATTGTATGTCGATGGATTTAAATGGGCACGATTCCAAAACTGCTCCAGTGAAAAACCATACCTGTATAATATGGAATACTATGACACAGCGTTCTGCATTGATTCAGCACGGGCATATATCATTGGACGGCTCTACAACGATCCAAATAAGTCATGTCTGGTTGAAGTGTATTCTGGCCTTAATATATACGGAGGAGCAACCAACTACGTAATTCGCAAGCCGGAAATGCCCGAAGAAGTCCTTACTGACGTGACGGGAAACGATGTGCGGATTCTGTTCTCGTCCAGAATATACAAGGACATTGGCGATGATTTCCTCCAGAAGTATACCATTGGGGTTCGGTACAAAGACCTTTACGACAAAGATGATGACTATCTCAGCAACCTGCATCTTTATTCCCATCGCAACACTCAGGAAGATTATCGCTTGCGAGACAACGAATATGGGCATTTGTGCCGATTGAAAAATTATCATGTACCCATATTTGACAACAACCAGTATATAGGAGAGTCGTTTACCGACAAGGATTTCTGTCTGGTCTATAGTTGCACCTATCGCTACTACGAGATGTATGGACTGGGGATGTCCAAGACATTCGTTTTGCACATCAACATGGACATGACTGAGAATATGTCGTTCGAACTTGGCCATGTCTCTGGTTACGCATCGTTCGGTGCAGGAGAGTACCCCGTCAGTGATGTCGCCTATTTAAGCAATTCCAACATGAACCGCCTTGCAATATCCTACAAGGACCCATTTTCATCGGATTATATCGAATTTATCGACTGGGGATATCATGAAAACGGGTACTGGCACGACCATCTGTCCGATTATACGGGTTATGACAAAAGCGCACGTCTGAACACGGCAAGTCGAGTTTATTCCATGGATGCTTTTCTTGGAGGAGACATCCTTTTGATGGGGGGTATCGACCTTAGTGAGCCTTTCCCCAAACTGATGACCCAAAATCGCGACAATGTAAACAATGGATCTGAAAGTGACATAAGTTGCAATGGAACACGCAATATTGTTAACCAGAACAAGTTCAATTACAGCAAGACAAAAATTGATAGCGGCTTGCTGTACGTGGAAGAAGATGAGATGCATTGGACTCTACATCCGACAACCGCACACAAGAAAGCCATTGAAAACACATGTCTTATACCTTAAAAACACAATACTACTATGAAGAAATCCGAATTTATCCTTCTTGCCGCCATGCTGGCAAGCGGGGCATTAAAAGCCCAAAACCCTGACACGGTATCATTCCGCCAACTGGGCGATGTGTTCTGCAACATCTGGTATGACACCTGTGCCTGTTTCTTGAACGGTGATGCGATTAATAGCTCCAACCTGACCGTCAGGCTGACAGACCCTTCCGTTATTGTTACCATCCCGTATAATGTCAACCACCCGATGTTGGTTAAAGGC
>CAJOIV010000048.1 GCA_905234665.1 uncultured Bacteroidales bacterium
GGATGATGCCGTCAGTGAGCAGCGAGGTGTACCAGGCTTCGGGCATGTGGGCAGAGGTGTAGTCGGCCAGCCAGTCGATGCCCGCCTGAATCCACTCCTGCGGGTAGGCGCCGAGGGTGAAGGTGCATTGGAAGACGAGGTAGAGGACGGCGACGAGGATGGGCAGGCCGAAGACCTTGTGCGTGAGGATGGCGTCAATCTTGTTGGTGCGGGTGTGGTCGTGGCGGTCGTCGTCGGGGGAATGCTGCAGAGTCGAGTTCAGCACACCCTGTACGAATCCGATGCGGGCCTGCATGATGGTTTCCGTCAGGGGATGGTTGAGTTCCTTCTCGAGGTTCTGCCGTAGCGCTGAGGCTTGCTGGACAACGCTCTCCGGCGGGATGTAGCCTTGGGGTTGGCAGCCTTCCAGGAGCCTGATGGCGACGTATCGTTTCGAGGAGGGCCCGCCAGCCTCGCCGCTGGCTTTTGCCATTTCCCCAGCCAGGATTTTGATGGACTTCTCGATATCGGCGCCGTAGGCGATATGTGTGTGGCGGACGGTGGTGTCTTTCCCTTCGTGGGCGGCGATGAGAGCATCGAGAATCTCGGCGATGCCAGTGCCCTCGACGGTGTCGACGGGCAGTGCCGGGGCACCCACCTGCAGACTGAGGGTATGGAAGTCGAGCGAGTGACCAGTCTCCGTCAGTTGGCGGTAGCGGTTGAATGCCAGAATGAGTTTCTGGTGCATGTCGACCAGGCGTGGGGTGAGGAAAAGGGAAGTCTCGAGATTTGTGGCATCGACCAGCTGGACTACCCCCTCTGTGTGTCCGAGGATGAGGGACTCGGGGTCGGAATATTCCGTCCACTCGAAACAATAGCCCCGGAAGGGATGTTCGGTGAGTTTCCTGGCGTGGCTGCAAAAGGTCGATTTGCCACTGCCAGAGGTGCCTACAACGGCTATATGGAGTGTTTCTGTGTTGTTCATCGGACTGCAAAAATACGGATTCTTTCCGATATGGGACATCACTATATATAGTGATTTTTCAACTGACGCGTGCAGAAAAGGCGTTATGTCGGAAAAAAGTCGTATCTTTGCACTCACTCTCACAATAACACATTCACACATTAACATATTCATATGAAAGACGTAAAAGCCTATATTGAGGCCAACAAAGACCGATTCCTGGAAGAGCTCTTCGAGCTTATCCGCATTCCCTCCATCAGTGCCGAAAGCGAGCACAAGGACGACATGGTGCGCTGCGCCAACAAATGGAAAGAATACCTCCTGGCTGCTGGCTGTGACCGCGCCGAGGTGATGCCCTCTGCCGGCAACCCCGTGGTCTACGGCGAGAAGATTATCGACCCCGCCAAGCCCACCGTGCTGGTGTATGGACACTACGACGTGATGCCCGTGGCTCCCCTGGAGCTCTGGCGCACACAGCCCTTCGAGCCCGTGGTCAAGGACGGCCGCATCTGGGCCCGCGGCGCCGACGACGACAAGGGTCAGAGCTTCATGCAGGCCAAGGCCTTCGAGTTCATGGTCAAGACCGGCCAGCTGCCCTGCAACGTCAAGTTCATGCTTGAGGGCGAGGAGGAGATAGGTTCCGGCAGCCTCTACGGCTTCTGCGAAGAGCACAAGGAGATGCTCAAGAGCGACGTCATCCTCGTCTCCGACACCTCGATGATTGCCCCCGACGTGCCCAGCATCACCAGCGGCCTGCGCGGCCTCTGCTACTGGGATGTCGAGGTGACGGGTGCCAACCACGACCTGCACAGCGGTATCTACGGCGGCGCCGTGGCCAACCCCATCATCATCCTCAGCAAGATGATTGCCGGCCTCCACGATGAGAACGGCCATATCACTATCCCCGGCTTCTACGACGATGTGCTGGTCATCAGCGACGAGGAGCGCGCCCTCATGGCCCAGGCTCCCTTCGACGAGGAGGCCTACAAGAGGGAACTCGACATCCGTACCGTCCACGGCGAGAAGGGCTACACCACCAAGGAGCGCACCGGCATCCGTCCCTGCCTCGACGTCTGCGGCATCTGGGGCGGCCACACCGGCGAGGGTTCCAAGACTGTGCTGCCCTCCAAGGCATACGCCAAGATTTCCACCCGTCTGGTGGCCAACCAGGACTACAACAAGATTAGCAAGCTCTTCAAGGACTACTTCGAGGCCGCTGCTCCCGAGTGCGTGCGCGTGAAGGTCACTCCCAGTCATGGCGGCGCTGCCTACGTCTGCCCAATGGACACCAAGGCCTACCGTGCCGCCGAGAAGGCCATGACGGAGACCTACGGCAAGCGTCCCATCCCCACCCGCAGTGGCGGAAGCATCCCCATCGTCGCGGGCTTCGAGCGCATCCTTGGCGTCAAGAGCGTCCTCATGGGCTTTGGCCTCGGCAGCGACGACATCCACGCCCCCAACGAGAACTACCCCCTCGAGCAGTTCCTCAAAGGCATCGAGACCATTCCTTATTTCTATAAATACTTCGCGGAATAAGCTATTAAAGGTTATAGGTTAAAGGTTATTGGTTATTGGTTATAGACGGCTACCGCCCACTCCTCCCCTAAGATAGGAAGAGAAATGCCAGTGACATTTCGGGCAGGGCCTTGTGCGAAAGAAGGGGCGGAGGAGTGTGCCTCAATAACCAATAACCGATAAACAATCAACATTACTATGAAACACAAGATTCTTTTCCTTTTTGTTCTTTGTTCTTGCCTCTTGGCTTCCCCCGCCTGGGCGCAGCACGGTGGCCACAACTGCGGCAACTGTCCGCACCACAAACAGCACCAGCAATCCGGTTGCCAGCAGGCAGCTGCCAGTTGCCAGCAGAAAGATGGATTGGCCGCCGAGATTGTCGCCGCCTTCCCCACCGCCAAGAGTGTGAAGAAGGCCGCCAAGTGGACGGAAGTCTACGATGCCAAGAAGGTCCTCCTGGGATATGCCGTCTATTCCAAGCCTGCCAGCGACGGCATCAAGGGCTATGCCGGCGAGACGCCCCTCATGGTCGCCCTCGACACCAAGCAGCAGATTGTCTGCGTCCAGATGCTCGACAACCAGGAGACCCCCGGCTTCCTCCAGAAGGTGGTGAATGCCGGCCTGCTGAAGAGCTGGGACGGCATGAAGCCCGCCAAAGCCGTGAAGAAGAACGTCGACGCCGTCAGCGGCGCCACCTACTCCTCCAACAGCATCATCCAGACGCTCCAGGCGGCACTGAGAGGGATATGATTTCAATAAACATAAGTCTACCTAAAACATTCAACAACAATGAAGAAAACCATCGCAATCGTCGCCTGTACAGCAGTCATGCTCTTCGCAGGCAAAGCAAACGCCCAACTGGGCTACAATGGGGGCTATGCCCCTGTAACCCTCACCTCTGCCTACACCTCCGGCAACACTACAACCACCTCCTCTTCCGAGATGGACGGCTTCTTCGCCGGTGTGACCTATAACTATGGTATCACTGACAACCTCGGTGTGGCGTTTGGTCTGCAAGGCCGTTTCAACACCAAGACCACGACAGGGAACGCTGACCTCGTCGTTGTCAGCGGCAACAGTAAGAGCACCACGACACAGTTCCTGCTTGACGTGCCCGTGTTTGTCAACTACAGCCTTCACCTCGGCAGCAGCGCCAAACTGACTGCCTTTGCAGGCCCCGCATTCAGCTATGCCCTTGCTGGCAATACCCACGTCACCACCACTACCACCGTCCTTGGCAACTCCAGCACCTCGGAGGATGACTACGCCATGTATGGCGACAACAGCAACAACAACCGCTTTGACCTCACCGCCGCCTTCGGTCTCCAGTTCCAGTACAGCGACTTCCGCCTCTTCGGCGGCTACCGCCTCGGCCTCATCGACCTCAACACCGACGCCGATATCAAGACCACCTCTTCCGGCCTGTTCGTCGGACTGGGATACAGTCTCTAAAAGAGAAAACAGAGCAAGTGTAATGAACCCCGAAAGTTTTTTTGTCCAACTTTTGGGGTTCTTTACATATTTTCTCCCGAAAGGCATAATAAAAACGAGAAGTGGGCGTTATAGGAGCAGAAAATCTTAAAAGCAAAGTATCATGCCAACAATGACAATATCCTACGACGGACGCAACAAAACGGCTCGCAGCATCATGGAGCTGCTCCGCACGATGGACATTTTCCATATCACCGAGGCTCCGGCCAAGCCGCGCCGCAAGAGTGGCATCGAGCTGGCCTATGAGGACGTGGCTGCCGGGCGAGTCACCAAATGGGAAAGCACTGAGCAGATGTTCAACACACTGATGGCGCAATGAAGTACACGGTCGAAACCACCAAGCGCTTCGACAAGGCGTTTGCGCTTTGCCGCCGTCGCGGCTACAAGATGGAAAACCTCCGCACAGTTATCGAACTGCTTGCAGAGAACGGTTCTCTGCCGAAGCAGTACCGTCCGCACAAGTTGTCGGGCTTCAAGGGCGGGATGACGTGGGAGTGCCACATCGAGCCGGACTGGTTGCTTGTCTGGGAGCAGAACGACACGTGCCTCACCCTGCTGATGCTCGACACCGGCACACACGCCGACTTGTTCTAATGATAGGAAATGTCGTATGCTTTGCGGGATTTTTAGATTGAACCCAAGTGGTGTTAATGATGGCGAAATAAATAGTAAGGGTATGTCAATAAAACTTCCTTTTCTTAAAAATAGACAGTCGATGAAGAATGAATCAAATAATAAGGGTATGACAATCCTAAACAAAGAGAGTCGCGCAACTCTTATTCAGGTGGTGAGAGCTCTATCTGAGCAGCAGAAAATCATCGAGCAGATGGCAGAAGCGGGTATGGATATTTATGATAAACTACCTGAAGGGTTGCAACTTTCTTCACGATTTGAGAAACTTGATTGTTCAAACTGGACGCTAAAAGAGGCTGCACTTGATATTGAATCTGCTATCACAGGCATTAAATCAGTAATAGAATAAATTATGGCAATAACGGATTTGGTAAAAACACAATCTGGTCTCGACATACTTTCTGCCAGCGAGAATGATGAGCCTCGTCAGTTATGGGGACGTTACCTTTACGAGGGCGAATTAGGAATTCTCTTTGGTGATAGCAATACAGGAAAGTCCATACTTGCTAATGACATTGCTTTTTTTGTGAGCGGAGGCGGTCATGAATGGCAGGGAATGACATCCCCCAATATTCCGTCACTTTATATTGACATGGAAATGACGGCAAAGCAGTTCGCTAATCGTTATCGTAATGCTGGTGAGTTCATACCGAGAAGTTACCGGCGAGCTGAAGTGAACGTATTGGGTGGGAATGAGGCCAAAATATTTGCTGCAGTCAAATCGTCAATCATATTGCAGCAAAGCGAAGTAAATCCACCAAAGTTTATCATTATTGACAACATCACCAATGGCTTTGGCAGCATCTTTAGCGCCACGAAGATGCGCAATTTGATATCCGAACTAAAAACCATAAAAGACAGATTTGGACTTACAATTCTTCTCATTGCTCATTGTCCGAAACGCAAACCTAAAACGCCGATAACAGACAATGACCTCGGAGGGTCAAAGATGATAATAAACTTTGTCGATAGCGCATTTGCAATAGCTCCGTCACAGATAGGAAAGGAAACCAAATACATTAAGCAGATCAAGAACAGAATAGGGGAGAAATTGTCGGATGTCATGACTGTCAAGATTACGTCTGAGCCGTATTTGTGTATGCAGTATGTGGGCATGATTGACGAGGATGCCCACATCAATCCGAATAATGACGACCTTTGGCTCACTACGATTACTCCTGAAATGGAGATTGAACTTGTCAGGATGCTCAGTAGTGAGGATATGTCATACTCGGAAATAGCAAACGCATTGTCGCTCAGACGCGACATCGTTGTGGATTATGCAATCGCAAATAATCTTTAAACACTTGCAAAACGGGAAATCCAAATCTGTTAAGGACAAACCCCGCCCCCTCTGGCTATACATTGATTTCATTTTGGATTCGTAGGGAGAATCCGTAGGTGTTCTTGAATTCCTGCATCATCTGTTTGAGGGAGAATGCAAACTGGGGATGTTCCCGATTGGCCGCGTATGCGTATCGGCGGGTGTAGTCGGTATATACATGATTCTGACGGAATAGGTCTATCGTGTTCCCTAATTGGTCTTTTGCATCGGTTATCCAGCTATTCATCTCGTCTTTCAGTTCGACAAATGCAATATATTCGTTATTGTCCAGAGTGTGCAAAAGTCCATCGCAAGTACTAATCTTATTGCCATTGGAATCTTGAAAAGTAATGTTGTGATCTATAGGTATGAACTCCAGCAATAATTGTCGGGGATTGTGGACTATTGCTTGATACAATTCGGAATCCGCCGGTGTGGTAATGGCGGGAAGGTTGTTTCCGGGGTCATGCACCTTGAACTCTTCATCGTTTCGAGGAGGTTCGGTCTTGTATTTTGTATTGAAAAAGTTGACGCTCGGCATGACTACATATCTAACAACTGGGCAAATAGTTCGTTGGTGTTGTTTAACTCCTGGTTAAGCATGTTGTGGTCAGAGGGCATCCCGTCAAAAGTGTCAAGAGGGAGTATGCGTCCATCTTCAATCTGATAGACACTCAAGTCTTCGGCCTTTATGCGTGCCTTTTCGGGTACAATCGGTTCAACTTTGCTGTCGAGGTCTGGGTTTGAATCTACAACCTGTTGAGCTTTTATGGCAAGGGTTGCATAGTCTATTAGATAGGGACTATGGGTGGTGATGATAAGGTTGTTGGTTGCCTCGCCGATATTGAAAAGGGTGAAAAGACTGTAGAGAACGTCTTTCTGTGCTGATGGATAGAGGTTCTGTTCGGGTTCCTCTACAATGTTGATGGTGCGTCGATATTTGGTAGACTCACTCAGCTGCGAGATGAGCAGTTTGCGGAGGTCTTCGGTGATTGAATCATCGGCCAGTATGGTGGCAACGCGTTTGTCTATCTTTTGTTGCTGCTCGGAATCGATATGTGTACTTTGTCCAGAGTCAACGAGATATGTCATATATCGTACTACAAGGCTCAGTGGGATTAGTGACTGGAATCCACTTGCGGCTTCAGATACTTTTACACGCATGTCGTCATTGACGAGCCAGGAGGTGTTGTTCAATTGATCGTAACGGTATGCGTAGCCTTTGATGGGAAGGGGAGAGTCTTTTTTTATGGCTTTACGGGCTTTGTCGAATTCGGAGTACATCGAGAACAATGACTCGGGGATTTCTTTGAGTATTTCGGGGTGCTCCACAACGGAGAGAATATTCCTTTCGGCAGGAATGTACATAATCTTGGGCATCAGGTACTCGGTTTTCTCTCCCTTTGGTTTTATTGCAAATTGTTCCTGCCAGTAATGGAAGTCATATTCTTGCCCGTAAAAATGAAATTCCGTATTGCTTTGGAAATAGTTATGTATGCGATGGTATGAGCAATGCTGTCGGAGAAAGCTGCCAACCTCCGTTTTCTTGTTTACTGAATAGTCGCCACGCACGAAGGCTTTTTCCATCCAAGAGAACAATGATATGAGTTTGGCAATGGTACTCTTACCCGTCCCTTGGTTACCACAGATGATGGTAATGGGAGAGATTGGCATGACGTTATCGCAATATCCCTCTTTGATTGGCCCGAAATTTTTTATCTCAAGATAGTTCATTGTTGTCTCATGATTATATTATTCTTCCACCTCGCGGCCGGCAGCGATGCGGGCGCGCTTTCTTTCTATCTCGTCAAGGATAATCTTGCGGATGCGGAGGGAGGTGGGGGTGATTTCGAGGTATTCGTCGTCGCGGATGTACTCCATGGCCTCCTCAAGGCTCATCTTGATGGCGGGCGTGCAGGTACTCTTCTCGTCGGCACTCTTGGTACGCATGTTGGTGAGGTTCTTGGCGGTGACGACGTTGATGACGATGTCGTTGCCTGGACGGAGGCTTTCGCCGATGACCTGTCCGGAATAGACGTGCTCGCCGGGTTCGATGAAGAAGGGGCCGCGGTCTTGCAGTTTGCTGATGCTGTAGGCGGTGGCTTCGCCGGTCTCCTTGGCGATGAGGGCGCCGTATTTGTGGTCCTCCATGTCGCCCTTCCAGGGCTGGAACTCGAGGAAACGGTGGGCGATGACGGCCTCGCCGTTGGTGGCGGTGAGGAGCGTGTTGCGCAGGCCGATGATGCCGCGCGAGGGGATGGTGAACTCCATCTGCACGCGGTCGCCCTTGGTGTCGATGGCGCCGATTTCGCCCTTGCGGCGGGTGACGACGTCGATGACCTTGGAGGAGAAATCCTCGGGCACCAGCACGGTGAGTTGCTCGACGGGCTCGCACTTCTGGCCGTCAATCTCCTTGATGATGACCTTGGGCTGGCCCACCTGCAGCTCGTAGCCCTCGCGGCGCATGGTCTCGATGAGGATGGAGAGGTGCAGGATGCCGCGGCCGTAGACGAGGAGAGCGTCGGGCGAGTTGGTCTCCTCGACGCGCAGGGCGAGGTTCTTCTCCAGTTCCTTGTAGAGGCGGTCGCGGATGTGGCGGGAGGTGACGTATTTGCCTTCCTTGCCGAAGAAGGGCGAGTTGTTGATGGTGAAGAGCATGCTCATCGTCGGCTCGTCGACCTTGATGGGGGGCAGCGGCTCGGGGTTCTCGGCGTCGCAGATGGTGTCGCCAATCTCGAACATGACGTTCTTGTCGAGGTCGAGGAGCACGGCGCAAATCTCGCCGGCCTCCACGACGTTCTTGGTGCGTTCCTTGCCGAGGCCCTCGAAGGTGTAGAGTTCCTTGATTTTGGAGTTGATGTGGGTGCCGTCGCGCTTGACGAGGCAGATGTTCTGTCCGGCCTGGAGGGTGCCGCGGTGGAGGCGCCCCACGGCGATGCGTCCGAGGTAGCTGCTGTAGTCGAGCGAGGAGAGCATCATCTGAGTGTTGCCCTCAGGGACAATGGGCGAGGGGATATGCTCGATGATGAGGTCCATGAGGTAGGTGATGTCGTCCGTCGGGGTCTTCCAGTCGGGACCCATCCAGCCCTGCTTGGCCGAGCCGTAGGCCGTGGGGAAGTCGAGCTGGTCGTTGTTGGCGCCGAGGTTGAACATCAGGTCGAAGACGGCTTCCTGTGTGAGTTCGGGATCGCAGTTTGGCTTGTCGACCTTGTTGACCACCACGATGGGCTTGAGGCCTATCTCGATGGCTTTTTGCAGCACGAAGCGGGTCTGCGGCATGGGGCCCTCGAAGGCGTCGACGACGAGCAGGACGCCGTCGGCCATGTTGAGCACGCGTTCGACCTCGCCGCCGAAGTCGCTGTGGCCAGGGGTGTCGATGATATTGATTTTGTAGCCCTTGTAGCGGATGGAGACGTTTTTGGAGAGGATGGTGATGCCGCGTTCGCGCTCAAGGTCGTTGTTGTCGAGGATGAGGTCTCCAGTCTCCTGGTTTTCGCGGAAAAGTTGTGCCTGGTGCAGCATGCGGTCGACCAAAGTCGTCTTCCCATGGTCGACATGCGCAATAATGGCGATATTTCTAATGTTTTGCATCGTATATAAAGTGTTTATTCACATAGTGATATAGGCGTGCTTTCCTATACGCCCAAATTGCAAAGATACGATTTTTATCGGGAATGAAATTATTTTACTTTTGCAGAAGCCATTTTTTTAGAGACAATACTTCTATTTGGGAATCCTCAAATTGAGTATTTTCGTTTCTTGTTATCATTATTCTTTTTTTCACAGGCAGATGGTTTCCAATCTTTTTCAAGGCCTCAATCTCCCGATCCAGTGTTGACGTGTCATTTAGCGAGTGGGTTACTTGGATGGCAGTTTCGGATTCGGGAATGTAGAAGTCTACCTCCACCTTGTCATTGTAGAAGAACACATTGTTGCCGTACTGTTTGCAGAGTTGTATTGCCACAATATTCTCCAAAAGACTTGAAACCGGGTCGGTTAGAAATAGGTTCAGTATACCATTGTCAATAAAGTAGTACTTCCTGTTGCTGGCCTTGTCTGCCAGTTTGGCGCAGATGTTCTCGATAGGCAGGATGAGCCACGATTCTTTCATGTATTCAACGTAATCTATTACAGTGTCGGTGCTCACCTTTTTCCCTGTGCTTGATACGATGGCTGCCATGCGGCTGTATGAGAGGGGCTGTTTGACACTTTCGGCTAGTTTCCTCACCAATATATTCAGCGCATGGTCATTCCGTATCTGGTATCGGGAAATCAGGTCACCAAAGAATATCTTGTTGAACAACCCGCTTGTCCATGCCCGTTTGTCCTGTCTTTCACCGACTTCGGGCAGACCTCCATATTGGAAATATGACTCCATATGACGGCTGATGTCCACGGCGTGGCTGTAGAGGACGTTTCTCTCTTCCAAGTCAATGTTTTTGAATCGGAGGTATTCCTTGAAACTCAACGGGTATACTTCTGTTACCATATAACGGCCTCCAAGTGTGGTCGCAATCTCGCTGCTTAGCATCATGGCGTTGCTCCCAGTGACAAACACTATGTAGCCTCTGTCGGCCAGCCGTCGGGCGAATTTCTCCCATCCGTTCACAATCTGTATTTCATCGAGGAAGAAGATTGGGGTGGAGGAATACATCTCCTCATAGGCAGTTTTGATGGTATCGAGGTCAGAGATTGTCATCATTCCCAAGCGGTCATCCTCAAAGTTGAAATACAGTATTTCTTCGATGTCATGACCGTTGTCGAGGAGGTGGTGTATTTGTTGGAACAACAGGTATGATTTTCCCGCTCTTCGTAGTCCTACCAAGACATAATTCAAATTATCCTCGAAGAAATAATCCCTCTTGTGAAACTTTATCGACTTTACAAATTGTTGGTTTTCTGCAATAATAAGTTTGATAATGTCTTTGTCAGCCATATTTGTTTTTGTTGTTTTTCGACTGCAAAGATACGACTTTTATCAAATATATTCGATAAAAAAGTGTTATTTTTGTCGAATATATTCGATAAAAGCGGTCGCGCAGAATCATCCTGCATGGCCGCTTTGGCTTTCTGTGAAGGATTGTTTGCAAGTGTGTGGTGCGGAGCCTGCAAGCTCGGATTCATCGACACTTGTATGCCCTTTTGCCGCCCCTTGTGCCCTCCCTCGTTTGAAGGCTGTTTGTTCTTCGTTTGTTCTTCGATTGTATTCCGTTTTCAAAACGAAGAAGAATCGAAGAACAAACGAAGAACAATCGAAGAAGAAACGAACCCGCGGCAAAGGGGCGGCGATAGGGCGGTGAAGCGGTATTGGGCGCAGGGAAATAAAAAAGGTTGTCCATCTGGACAACCTTAAGGGGGGGAACTCTGGCTATCAGTTATGTTCTGCTGATGAGCTAAGGCTCTATCGTGAATTTGAAGGAGCGGTATCGGGTGCTGCGGGATGGGTTTTCTTCGATGCGGAGGTGGTCGTTGCCGAAGGTCATCTGGCGGTAGCCGTCGTAGTTCTTGGTGGGGAAGGTGGAGAAAAGGGTGTAGAACTCGGTGAGGAAATCCTGCGAACGGATGTCGATGAGGAGTTCGTAGCAAATGTCGTCGTCGGCACCGAGCTTGAAGGTGCAGCGGTAGTCGGCGGTGTTGATGATCATGTTGCCTTCCACGCCGTTGCCCGAGGGCATATAGGTGATGTCGAACGACTGGCTCTCGGCCCGCTCATTGCCCACGAAAGCACCGAGGGACTGGATGATATGGTGCGAGTCGCGCCCGAGCTGCTCGGGGATGTACTCGGGCTGGGCGGCGAGGAAATTGAAAATTGAGAATTGAAAATTGAAAATCAGGAAGAGGAGGAGGGGCTTTTTCATGAGCTGAGGGCGTCTAAGATGGATGCAATGGCTTCACGCATGGGTGCGTGGTAGTCGTTGAGGAATTGGCCTGTGGGACGGTTGGCGATGATGAGGCAGACGGTGAGGGCCTGGTGGCCGAGGGCATTGGCGAAGCCGTAGATGGCCGAGGTCTCCATCTCGAGGTTGGTCACGGGGACGCCGTTCCACGAGAAGGCGGCGAGGTGCTCGTTGAGGTCGGGGATGGCGGGGGCCAGGCGGATATGGCGTCCCTGGGGACCGTAGAAGCCGGGGGCGGTGACGGTGATGCCTTGGAATAATGTGTGAACTGAGGTCGGCGCCCTTGTGGCGCCAATGTGTGAACTGAGGTCGGCGCCCTTGTGGCGCCAATGTGTAAATGTGTGAGTTTCGAGTTTGTCCAAGAGGGTGGGGGAGCAGTCGACGCAGTAGGGGAGGACGGGGAGGCTTTCCATGTGCTTCAGGAAGGCTTGCTGCATGTCGGGGAGGAAACCCCTGTCGCTGTGGCTGTACCAATTCATGAGTCCGTCGAGGCCGATGGCGTAGCGTGAGGCGACGAGGGAACCGCAGGGAATCTCGGGTTGGAGAGAACCGCTGGTGCCGATGCGGATGAGGTTGAGGGAGCGGTGATTGGGACGCGGGGTGCGGGTCTGGAGGTCGATGTTGGCGGCGGCATCGAGTTCGGTGGCGACGATGTCAATGTTGTCGCAGCCCATGCCGGTGGAGAGTGCTGTGAATCGGTGGCCGTGGTAGGAACCCGTAAGGGCGTGGATTTCGCGGTTGAGGCTCTCGTGTTCGATGCTGTCGAAAAGGGTCTTGAACATCTCTACACGCGCAGGGTCGCCGACGAGTATGACATCGTCGGCGAGGGTGTCTGCGGTGAGGTGTATATGGTAGAGGCTTCCGTCGGGAGCCAGAACCAGTTCGCTGGGTTTATATTCCATTAATTAGGAATGAGTAATTGGTAATTATTTGCGTGTTCCGGTAGAGGTTCCGCGGCTATTGCCGTTGGAACGTGTGCCGGTGGAGGTGCCGCGAGTGTTAGTGTTGGTGCTGGTCGCCGACGACTGGCTGTTGTTGGAGCGAGTGCCGGTGGAGGTGCCGCGGGAGTTGTTGTTGGTGCTGGTCGCCGACGACTGGCTGTTGTTGGAGCGAGTGCCGG
>CAJOIV010000049.1 GCA_905234665.1 uncultured Bacteroidales bacterium
CCGCAAGGACTTCGCCGCCAACGAGATCAACAACGTGATGCTCGTCGCCGACATGAGCTCCGACATCATGAGCCGTCCCGTCGACGTGAAGAAGTACGGCCTCATCTATGGTGGCGCCCAGAAGAACGTCGGCCCCGCCGGTGTCACCTTCTACATCGTCCGCAAGGACATCCTCGGCAAGATCACCGACCGCCAGTATATGAACCCCCTGCCCACCATGGTGGACTTCCGCACCCACGCCGCCGAAGAGGCCAAGAACATCTCCATGTTCAACACTCCTCCCGTCAGCGCCATCTTCGTCATGCACGAGACCCTGAAGTGGGTTAAGAACACCATCGGCGGTGTTGAGAACATGAACAAACTCAATGTCAAGAAGAGCGCCCTGCTCTATGAGGAAATCGACCGCAACACCATGTTCCGTGGCACCGTCGAGAAGGAAGACCGCTCCATCATGAACCACTGCTGGGTGATGGCTGAGGGCCGCGAGAATCTCGAGGCCGACTTCATGGCCTTCGCCAAGGAGCGCGGCATGGTCGGCATCAAGGGTCACCGCAGCGTCGGTGGTTTCCGCGCCAGCCTCTACAACGCCTGCCCCATCGAGGCCGTCGAGGCTCTCGTCCAGTGCATGCAGGACTTCGAGAAAGCTCACAAATAAAAAGTAATGGAAATCAGAGACGACGTAAGGGAGGGTTTTGAGAAAAAACTTCAAAAGGAGCCCACTTGCGTCTTCTCTGATATAATAAAGATTTACAACAAAATGAAAGTATTAGTTGCAACCGAAAAGCCCTTCGCAAAAGTTGCCGTCGACGGCATCCGCGAAGTTGTTGAGAAGAACGGCCACACCTTGGCTCTTCTCGAGAAATACACCGACGTGAACGACTTCTACGCCGCCGTTGCCGATGCCGACGCCCTCATCGTCCGCTCCGACAAGGTCACCAAGGAGGTCATCGACCACGCCAAGAACCTGAAGATCGTCGTCCGCGCCGGCGCCGGCTATGACAACCTCGACCTCGAGGCTTGCACCGCCCGCGGCATCATCGCCATGAACACCCCCGGCCAGAACAGCAACGCCGTCGCCGAGCTCGTCATGGGCATGCTCGTCTATGCCGTCCGTAACTTCTACAACGGCAAGAGCGGCTCCGAGCTCATGGGCAAGAAGCTGGGTATCCTCGCCTTCGGTAACGTGGGTCGCAACGTCGCCCGCATCGCCAAGGGCTTCGGCATGGAGGTCTATGCCTACGACGCCTTCATGACCGCCGACCAGATCAACGCCACCGGCATGGCCACCGCCGTCGCCAACCAGGATGCGCTGTTCGAGACCTGCGACATCGTCTCCCTCCACATCCCCGCCACCGCCGAGACCAAGCAGAGCATCAACTACGCCCTCGTGGGCAAGATGCACAAGGGCGGCATCCTCGTCAACAGCGCCCGCAAGGAAGTCATCGACGAGGCCGGCCTGCTGAAACTCATGGCCGAGCGCACCGACCTGAAGTACATCACCGACATCATGCCCGATGCCGATGCCGAGTTCAAGGCTTTCGAAGGCCGCTACTTCGCCACCCCCAAGAAGATGGGTGCCCAGACCGAAGAGGCCAACATCAACGCCGGTATCGCCGCTGCCAACCAGATCAGCGAGTACTTCAAGAGCGGCTGCACCAAGTTCCAAGTAAATAAATAATGCAGCTCTGCATCTTCAACCCTGAACACGACCTTTGCCTCGCCAAAGGTCGTGTTCATTATGTACCACCCCGCTCGGCCGTCGACTTCGCCCGCCGCGCCGCCTCCCTCATGTCTATTCTCTACCCCGCCGCCCACTGCACTTCCATTTACGATTTACCCCGACAGGACTCCTCCCCTAAGTTAGGGGAGGTGCCCGAAGGGCAGAGGAGTGTGTCAACCTCAATTATTCCCTGGGGCTGGAACCTGGTGCTGAAGCAGCAGCTCCTCGACCGTGGCATCTCCCCCGCCCTCCTGCCCTCCGACGAGGCCATCGCCGCCATCCGCCGCCTCCAGCACCGCGCCACACTCCTCCCCCTTCAACCCGACTGCCGCGCCATCTCCGACCCCGCCCAACTTTCAACTTTCAACTTTCAACTTTCAACTTCCATGGTGCTGAAAGCACCCTGGTCGGGTGCTGGCCGTGGTCTCCGCTGGATTTCCAGCAACCCCACCCCCCACGACATTGCCTGGGCCGAGAAGGTCATCCGCGAACAGGGCTGCGTCATCGCCCAGCCCCGCTACACCGTCGCCGACGACTTCGCCCTCCTCTACCGCATTGAGGACAACGGCCTCCGTTTCGTCGGCTACTCCCTCTTCCAGACCGCCAAAGGCGTCTACCGCGGCAATATCCTCCTCACCGACAACGACATCCGCCGCCGCACAGGCATCACGCCGCAGCTGCAGGAAAGCATAGAAGCATGGATTGAGGAAAACCTCGTCGGCCAATATGAAGGTCCCCTCGGCATCGACCTCATGCGTACCGTCGAGGGCGACATCCATGTCGGCGAACTTAACCTCCGCCACACCATGGGCCACGTCGCCCACGCCCACCTCCGTCTCCACCCCGAGGCCCAGGGCACCCTCTTCTCCCCGACCTTTTAAGTTTTTTTCTCCCATATCAGAAAAAGTTCGTACTTTTGCACCCCGAAAAACTCTCAACTTTCAACTATCAACTATCAACTTAATCCCCATGCCCCGCATTCTCTTTTTCATCGCTTTCATGGTCTTCGTCATCTTCATGCTGGCCCTCGACCTCGGCGTGTTCCACAAGAAAGACCACGAAATCAAAATCAAGGAGGCCACCATCTGGACTGGCGTCTGGGTCACCCTCGCCATGCTCTTCGGCATCCTCCTGCGTTTCCATGCCGAGTGGGTCCACGGCATCGGCGGCATGGACGACCTCCTGGCCTACGCCCAGAAGGCGGGCCTGCAGAACCTTGTCCAACCCTCCATGGAGTACGCCCAGGCCCTCGAAGCCTACCGCAAGGAGATCTTCAACCAATACCTCGCCGGCTACTTCCTCGAGGAGTCCCTCTCCATCGACAACATCTTCGTGATGATCATGATCTTCGTCAGCTTCGGCATCGACAAGAAGTACTACCACCGCATCCTCTTCTGGGGCATCCTCGGCGCCATCGTGCTGCGGTTCCTCTTCATCTTCCTCCTCGGCGCCATCATCGGCAAAATCTCGTGGGTGCTGGCCATCTTCGGCGTCATCCTCATCTATAGCGGCATCAAGATGTTCGTCAAGAAAGGCGAGGAGAAAATCGACACCGCCAACCATCCCGCCGTCAAGTTCGCCAGCCGTTTCTTCCCCGTCACGCGCGAGGTGCACGGCCACGACTTCTTCATCCGCAAAGACGGCCGCGCTTTCATGACCCCCCTCTTCCTCGTGCTGCTGGTCATCGAGTTCAGCGACATCATCTTCGCCGTCGACAGCATCCCCGCCGTCTTCTCCGTCACCACCGACACCTTCATCGTCTTCTTCTCCAACATCTTCGCCATCATGGGCCTGCGCTCCCTCTTCTTCCTGCTGAGCAATGTCACCGACATGTTCTGGCTCCTGCGCTACGGCCTCGGCGTGCTGCTCTGCTTCATCGGCGTCAAGATGATTGGCCACGAATTCTTCCACCTCGAGATTTCCACCCAGGCCTCCCTGATCGTTATCCTCGGCATCCTCGTCGGCTCCATTCTCTTTTCCCTTCTCTTCCCGCAAAAACGCCAGTCCTCACTTCCCTAAGTTAAGAACTAAGACCGCGCCAGCCACTCCTCCCCTAAGTTAGGGGAGGTGCCCGAAGGGCGGAGGAGTGTGTTAACCCCCCAATAAATGAACCGAGAGAAAGAAATCTACAGAGTCACCCTAGTTGGCAGCGCCGTCAACGTCCTCCTGACCGTCTTCAAGTTCGTCGCCGGCCTCCTCGGCCACAGCGCTGCCATGACCGCCGACGCCGTGCATTCTCTCTCCGACCTGCTGACCGACGCCGTCGTGCTCTTCTTCGTCCGCATCAGCGGCAAGCCTGAAGACAACGACCACAAGTACGGCCACGGCAAATACGAGACCCTTGCCACCACCCTCATCGGCTTCGCCCTGGCCCTGGTGGCCGTGGGCATCGGCTACAAAGGCATCGAAGCCTTCGTCTTCTGGTGCCGGGGCGGCGTCCTCCCCTCCCCCGGCCTGCTGGCGCTCTGGGCCGCCGTGGTCTCCGTGGTGTTGAAAGAGCTTGTCTACCAATACACCGTGCGCCGAGGCCGCGCCCTCGACTCGCCCGCCGTCCAGGCCAACGCCTGGCATCACCGCAGCGACGCCCTCTCCTCCCTCGGCACCCTCGTGGGCATCGGCGGCGCCATCCTCCTCGGCGACCGCTGGACGGTCCTCGACCCCCTGGCCTCCGTCGTCGTGGCCTTCTTCATCCTGCGCGTGGCGTGGAGACTGCTCAAGCAGGGCTTCGACGAACTCATGGAAGCCTCCCTCCCCGAAGAGAAAGAGCGCGAGATACTCGACATCATCGCCTCCTTCCCCGACGTCAGCGACCCGCATCACCTGCGCACCCGCCGCATCGGCAACCGTTGCGCCATCGAGCTGCACATCCGCATGGACGGGCTCCTCTCTCTCCGTGCCGCCCACACGCGCACCCACGAGATCGAGAAGGCCCTGAAAGCCAAGTTCGGCCCCCACACCATCATCACCCTCCATGTCGAGCCCACTGTAAAAGACTGACGGGCAATCTGTTGGCAACCTTGGTGGAAACCCGTATTAAATTAGGCTTAACAAAGGTTTATAATAGGCTGAAAATCAGTTTTTCCACACATTTTCTTCGCTATTGACCCGCCTTTTATCGCTCTCCGAGCGATGCCGAGCGAATAAAATCCGGCTGAAATCCTGATTAATAGTGCGTTAAATGCGATTAAAAACACAACATATTGCTAACCAATACCTTTCCTTGATAAAACCCGGGGCATTTCTCCTCCCAGACCACACTCACCACACACCCGTCCATTGGGCGATGGTCTTCGGGAAAAGGGGGAAACAGACTTAGCCTGCGTCAGCCATTAAATCCTTCCGTCCGATAAGGCTGAAAATAGCGATTTCGTTGTCTTCGTTAAGGATACGCAGCACCCGTAGAATCTCATTCAATGTCGAACCGCTTGTGGCAACATCGTCGATCACCAACACATTCTGTTGCCTTATCTTGGCGCACAACTCCTCGTCGGCCTTGCTGGAGAACTTGAGGAACTGCGTCATATAGGGCCGGAAACGGCTCTTCTTCACATCTTTGGCGATAGTGAAGTAATCTTTCTTGTGGATGAGGTCAAGCATCTGCTCAATAGTCCGTTTAACCTCATCCTTCTGTGCTTCCGTATACCGGGCACGTCCATTCTCCAGGACATCATTCAGATACTGCTGCTCGTATGCGTCCATATCGAAAGAGATATGGGAGGGCAAAGCCTTCACCAGTTCCATCCTGCGTAAAACCGGCTGGGCAAAGCGGTAGATATACCGCAGCATATACTGGTTGACTTTGCTTGTCGACTCGGGCATCACCACAAGGTCGTAGTTATACAGATTAATCTTGCGACTGAGATTGTCGATAGCCTTCTTGATGAACATAGAGAGGTCGGGATTCTCCTGAATCGGCTCGGAGAACTTGACATGTTTGATAAAGGCACTGCGTACCGACCCTTCCACCTGCTCGGCAAACTCGTATCCATAGTAGAAGCACCTGCCGAAGGTCTCCACCTGATACCCACCGCCCGTCAGGTTGACAATATCCTCCTTCCCGTCATGCTCAAAGTCAAACACGAACCGTTGATTCTCATTGTCGTAAGTAATGCCCATAGGTCTGTAGTTTGGTTATATAACGCACTCCTGCAAAAAATATTTCGCCAATTCAAAAATAATATGTATTTTTGCACCCGCCAAACAGCTATAACACCATGAGTGAAGTAAAACAAAAGGTAGCGTATATCATTGTCAGCATCCGCGACTTTGGAGCCAGCCACAAGCTGACACCCAAGGAGGCATACGCATATCTTGATAGACACAAAGGCCTTCAGTTTCTGATTGACTGCTATGATGCCGAGCATACCCTGTCCATCGCAGACGCCGTAGCAGACATGACCGCCGTATGTAAAAGAAATGGAGGACGATTGGGATGATTACTCAGTCCGAACAAGACTTCATGATAGATTGCATCCTTTCGGACTTGACGACCTACCTGATGCAAGATTATGGCATGACAATAGAAAACGCCCTATCAACCATATACAATTCAGAGTATTATGAGCGGCTGAACAACCCCGACACTGGATTCTACCACGAGAGTTCCCCTTACAATTATCATTACCTACAGCACGAAATAGAATACGGCAAGTTAGTATAATCCAGCCCGAAAACACACACATTATTCTCCATGACAATAGTACTGGAGGATTTTTTTTGCCATTCCAAAAAAAATATGTAATTTTGCACCCGCTTACGATTTGATGAATACCGCATTGCATGTACGGGACGAGGATTTCGCCCTCTCGGACGGATTGTCGCCTTCATTGCCAAAGAGCGAAGCCTATCTCCGCACGGGACATCCCTGCAGACTGGATTTTGAATGGTTCGGGAAAGAGACGGGAATTGTGGACAGCCGTGTGCGCCGCATTTTGGACAAGTACTCCTTTTTGCCAGAAAAAGCCGAACAGCTCGTAGCCGAAAGCCAATTGACTGAAAAACTGCAACGCTCCTATTTGCGCATTGTCAAGGAGCGCATAAGCCGTTTTGTCAGGGTTGACAAGGAGTAAATATCTCCACCGTTCAGAGTCTGTCATCACAGTGCCTCTTCCCAGAAGTCGGCGCTCTCGATGTTCAACTCTTTGGGGTCGAACTTGGGCTCTTGGCCCTGCTTCTTCTGCCGCTCATAGTCTTTGAGGGAGCGGAGGGCCTTGGGCGAGAGCAACAGGATGGCGATGATATTGATCCAGGCCATGGCGCCGACACCGATGTCGCCGACGGTCCAGACGATGCCGCTGCCCGCCAGGGAACCCACGAAGACGGCACTGATGGTGCCTATGCGCAAGACCCAGATGACGACCTTCTCGCCACGGTCGTCGCCGAAATGCATGTCGGCCTCTTCCAACTCCGCAAGGCGCTCGGGGTGTTTCTTGTAGACGCGCCGGCGCCAGCGGTTGAAGAGATAGACGAGGTTGGTCTCGGCATAGTAGTAGTAAGCCATGATGGTGGTGAAGGCAAAGAAGAAGAGGGCGATGGAGATGACCATGTCGCCTGCGCGGGGACCTATCACGGTGCCCAGGGCGCCAGTGGTGTAGAATACGCCGGGTTCGCCCGTCGGGGCGCCGGAATTCTGCTGCAGATAGGTGACAATGGCGTCGCCGCCCACGACGGGAGTGACACTCTCGATGATGTTGTAGGTGCGGCAGGCCAGAATCATCAGGGCCGTGGCGGTGCAGACCAGCAGGGTGTCTATGTAGACCGAGAAGGCCTGGACGAGACCCTGTTTGACGGGGTGGCTCACCTTGGCCGCGGCGGCCACGATGGGACCCGTGCCCTGTCCGGCCTCGTTGCTGTAGATGCCACGCTTGACACCCCAGGCGATGGTGCTGCCCAGCAGGGCCCCACCCACCTCGTTGACACCCACGGCCCCCCGCAGCATCTGCATGAAGACCGCCGGAACCACCTGGTAGTGGACCGCCAGCACCACGAGGGCGAGGACGATATAGATAATGGCCATGACGGGGGCCACGACTTGCGCCCCGCCGATGATGACCAGCCCAATCAATGTCGCCACGACAAGCCCTATCACCCACACATCGACCCCGAAGGAGCGCGAGCAGGAGAGTGCTATGCCGTTGCATTGGATGGGAGGCAGGAAGACGCCGCAGGCCACCGCCGCCAGCACGGCAAAAAGGCCGCCAAAGAAGGGGCTGTGGAGACCTTTCTCGATATAATAGGCCGGACCACCACGGAACTGCCCGTTGTGGTCTTCCTTGTAGATCTGCGCCAGGGTGGCCTCGACAAAGGCACTGCCCGCGCCGAAGAAGGCGATGATCCACATCCAGACGATGGCCCCCGGGCCGCCAAAGCCTATGGCCGTGGCCACACCCACGATATTGCCCGTGCCCACACGGCCCGACAAGGCCATGGCGAAAGCCTGGAAGGAGGAGATGCCGGTCTTCTTGCCGTCTTTCCCGGCGCTGCCGAAGAGAAGCCGCGCACCTGCACGAACCTGGTACGCAGCGAGAAATACAAGCCCGCCGCCAGACAGAGCACCACCAGGGCAGGACTCCACACCCACCCGTTCACAGACTGTATGGCTGTCGTAAGCCAATTGCCGATTGTTTCCATAACGTTGCTGTTTTGACGTGCAAAGATACGAATATTTTGCCACATGACAAAATATTCGTATCTTTGCACCCACTTACACATTCAAGCATTAACACATTAACACATTCACGCCATGCTACAGAAAGGAACGAAAGCCCCCTATTTCGAGGGCGTTGACGAGAACGGGAACACCGTGAAGCTGACCGATTTTGCCGGCAGGAAGCTAGTGCTTTATTTCTACCCCAAGGACAGCACGCCGGGATGCACCGCCGAGGCCTGCGACCTGCGCGACAACTACGAGCGGTTCCTCGCCCTGGGATATAACGTCCTCGGCGTGAGCCGTGACAGCGCCGCCTCGCACCAGCGTTTCATCGCCAAGTACAACCTGCCCTTCCACCTCATCGCCGACACAGACCTCTCCATCCTCAAAGCCTACGAGGCCTGGGGCGAAAAGAAGATGTACGGCAAGGTGACCGAAGGTACCCTCCGCACCACCTATGTCATTGACGAGCAGGGCGTCATCGTCGACGCCATCGGCAAGGTCGACACCAAGAACCACACGGCTCAGATTCTATAGTATATTACACCTTCTCTCCCACTCTTTTCTGCATCACCACAGCACACGAGGCGTCGCCGGTGACAGACATGACAGTGCGCCCCATGTCGATGATGCGGTCGATGCCGGCGGCGACTGCCACCCCCTCGACGGGGATGCCTGCCGAGGCAAAGACCATGGCCATCAGCGCCAGACTGCCGCCTGGGATGCCGGGGGTGCCTATGGATGCCACCGTGGAGGCGAAGGCGATGGCCATGTACTGGCTCATGGTGAGGTCGATGCCGCAACTGGTGGCGATGAACACAGAGGCCACGCCCAGGTAGATGGCTACGCCGTCCATGTTGATGGTGGCCCCCAGCGAGAGCACGAAACGCCCGATATCCTTGTTGACGCCCAGATTCTCAGCGCACTGCATCGTGTAGGGGAGCGTGGCTACGGACGAGTCGCTCGAGAAGGCGAACAGCATGGCAGAGCGCATGCCGCGGAAGAATTTTACCGGCGACAGCCCTCCCAACAGTCTCACAGCCGAAGAATACACCAATCCCGCATGGATGGCGAAACAGACATAGGCCAACAGCAGCAGGGCCACATAGGAGCCCAGCACCGAAGGCCCGTTCTCGACCACCACGGGGGTCAACATACAGAACACCCCGATGGGGGCCAACGCCATGATGTACTCGAGGATTTTGCCTATCACACTGTTGAAGCTGAGGGTGATATTGCGGGCCATCTCGCCCTTCTCGCCCACATGCACCATGGCGATGCCGAAGAACAAGGCTATCACGATGACCTGCATCATCGCCATGGAACTCACCGGGGAAAGGATGTTGTCAGGGAACATGCCGACAATCTGGTCCATTACAGACAGGTCGGGCACTTCAATGCTCTCTGCAGCAGCGTCGGTGGTGATGTGTATTCGCGGAAGGACCCCCTTCAAAAGGCTGGGGACGAGAAGTCCCAGGGTGACAGCGAAGAGGGTCGTCACCATGAAATAGAGCAAGGCTCGCAGTCCCAGTTTGCCCACCTTCGAGACATCGTTCATCGACAGGATGCCCGCCATCACAGAGAAGAGGACAAGTGGGACAACGATGAACTTCAGCAGATTGAGGAAGATGGTGCCGACAGGGCGGATATAATGGTTGACAAACCCGGCATAATCGCGCAGGAGGATGCCGGCCAGAACGGCAAGCAGCAGGGCGATGCCTATCTGGGTGGTCAGCGACGGTTTCTTTTTCAGTATCTTTTTCATTGGGCAACGGTTAAAAGGTTTTTCTCTTGAAGACATCAAAGATGCCATAGTTGGTGTCCTGGTCGTAGGCATCCATCTCCTCGAAGGCTTTCAGTCTCTTGATCATGGGGGCGACGAATTTCTTTCGTCCTTGCATCATGATGATTATCGTGGTTAAAAGTCCATATTCTCCTAAGTTATCGGATTGCAAAGATACACTTTTTTTTGTATTGGGGAAAATAAACACGCCGAACCAGAAAAGATTCGTATCTTTGCAGCGTGATAATTCGAACCACAAAGACATGGATAAAACCACAGAAATACTACCGACAAACACATTGCTGATTGATGACATTAGGCAAATTATCAATCAAGCCCGAAATCAGGTTGCCGTCAATGTCAATACCGAACTCACTCTGATGTATTGGCATATCGGCGAGCGTATTAATCGCGAAGCACTTGGAAACGAGCGTGCTGAATACGGCAAACAAATTGTCGCGACGGTGTCGCGACAATTGCAAAAGGAATATGGTGACAAAGGATTTGAGCCACGAACGATTCGCAGAATGATGCAATTTGCCTCAATGTTTCCGGACATAAAGATTGTGACACCACTGGTGACACAATTATCTTGGTCTCACTTTCTGATGGTTATGCCAATTAAGGACCCACTGGCACGCGAATTCTATCTGACTATGGCTGCCTCTGAACATTGGAGCAAACGTACTTTGGAATCCAAAATAGACGGCATGCTCTATGAGCGCACCGCCATTGCGACAAAGCCCGACGAGCTAATCAAGCAGGAGCTGACGGAACTGCGGGACAACAATGTCCTTACCCCCGACCTGGTCTTCAAGAGTCCCTATTTCTTGGAGTTCACAGGGCTGAAGGGAATGTACCGCGAGGAGAGCCTCGAGGATGTCATCCGCAAACTGGAGCCACCGCTATTTGAACGAGTCACCGGCCTCACCATCGACGACTTCGACCTGTTGTTGCGCGTGGGTGTCTTCAATCGCGCCCAGATGAACGATGCCATCCTGAAATTCCGCCGCTACGAGGACGCCTCATTGGCCTATACTGGCGTCAACCGTCATGCATCCGACACACGTGTCGGCCTGATGGACAGCACTGTGCCCATAGAGGCGCTATTGATGTAACCCACTTGAAGGACAGCGGTTGCCTTTGGCCTTGCCACCTGTCGATGCAGAGGTCGGGGATGTCCTTACTTCTGCGTCCAATAAAAATATGCGGGCGGGTGTGGTTTTTTGCTTCTTTTTTACGTTATTATTGGCATGAGAACGAAAGATCCTTTCGACGCCCTGCTGCACCACTACCGCGGACTGCTCTTCACTCTCTGCCAGAGGTATCAAGGGAGAAGCGCGACACTGGAAGACCTCATGCAAGAGGCCTCGGTGGCGTTATGGATCAATCGAGAGAAACTGTACAGTCTGTCGGCAAGTCCCAAACAGGCTGTGCTGGTGTGGAAGATTGCACGGAGCGCCGTGATAGATGAACTGCGACGCACACCGATGAGCGACGCTCTACCCGAAGGATATGACATAGAGGACGATGACCGCAGCAAGGTGCAAGAGCTGCACGAGCGCATAGCCCTGCTGACAGAACCCGACCGCACTGTGGTGACAATGCAACTTGAGGGCTACAGCTACGAAGAGATCGGCCAAGCCCTGGGAATGACGGTGAAGAGTGTCAGCATGAGACTAGTAAGATTAAAAGACAAGATAAGAAAGGAATGGAAATGATGACAGAACAAGAATTTGACATTTTGTGGCAGCGCGCAGAGGCGGCACCGCATACCGCCCGCCTGCTGGAAGAATACCCCGCCTGGCGGCGCACACGACGGCGCAATCTGGGGATGGGCGCCATGCTCGTGGCGGTGGTTGTCGTGGCTCTGCCCCTACTGACAGGCCCTCAACCTATCGCAACAAATGACAGCTACACAATGGCCTACAGCAACCGGCCCGAGACAACAAACCAATACTGGGTCGAGATGGCCGATGCCCTACTGTTGGAAGTATAAGAAAAGAAGGGAATTGAATATGAAGAAAGTTATATTGACTATCCTGCCGTTGGTGTTGCTTATGGGATGTTCCCATCAGGAAAACCCACCTGAGGAGGAACTCTACCGGCACTACGCCGTCCAAGAGGACTTGAAGGTGGCACAGGTCAACGGTTTCAAGCTCTGCGACACAGTGCGGGTAGACGTGGTGATGGTGCAGGCCGAAGACGAGGAGGCCTGGCTGCGGCTGACGGAAGAATTCGACATCCGCGGTCAAGAGGGGACGGTTAGCTGGCTGGGCAATATTGAAGACCCATCCCAGCGCGTGCAATGGACCGGGGAGCCCGTGATGCGCGTGATAGCCTCGAACAACAGGCACACCATCGGTTTCTACCGCATCGACAAAGAGGCACAGTATGACGCCTTGATTGATTACCAACTGGAGAAAACAGCAAACAAGAATTAGACATGAAAAATACACTGAGAATCACTTTCTTGATGGCGGCAGTGGCCGTCGCGCTCGCAGCCTGCGAGAAACATGACACCCCTGTGGACAACGGGACGGGAAACAACGGGGAGTGCTCCTCGACAGAACGTCTCATCATCTACACTGTCGACGATAACGAGAGCCGCAGAACACTGACGACCGACTCTGAGTGGGATGCCATATTGAACCAACTCTGCGACCTCGCACAAAACGGCAGCGAAGTCACCTTTTATAATATAAACCACTCTGTTCGCCCGCAAGGCCACAAACAGTATTCTGACGGACAGTCGAACGCCGGAAGGAAAGAAAAGCAGACCATCAACACCACCAGCCGCGACGAGATAAAGAATTGGATGAAAGAGATGGAAAAGAAAGGATTGACGGTACGCGTTTCATACGACACCGGCACTGGCTCCTGGCATGGTGAGGCATACGCCACCGCGCCGACAGAGAACACCCATGACCTTCTCGTGGGCACATGGCGTTTCACATGCATGGTAGTGTCACGTCTGAACCCGGACGGGCAGCCCCTAAGCAGCGACCTTTACGAGCCTGAGGATAACGGCGGGAGCATGTACTACACCTTCACGGGCGACGGGACGGTGACGCTGACCATAAACGGTGTCGACAGCAGCACTGCCGCCGAAAGCGGATTGTGGAGTCTCTCGGACGACGGAATCCTCAACAGCGAGTTGCTGCCCAACGGGGAGGCATGGAATGTCAGTTGGATTACAGGCAACACGATGATCCTCTCGCACAACGCCATAGAGGAAGATGGAGGCAGTCTATACTACCAACTTCAGTTCGAGTCTGTGACTGCCGAATAAAAAAAGTTCATCCCCCCTGTGGTTTTTTACTCCTTTTTTACGTCTTTATTAGCGAACACAAACTTATACAAATCAAAAATCAAACAATCCACACAATGAAAAAAAACATTTTTGTCGCTGCAGCCGCAGCCCTGATGCTCACCTTCACCGCCTGCCAGAAAGAAGACACCGTCGTGACCGGCGAGAACCACGGAACCAACAACTCTGAAGTCCGCGTAAAGTCCACTTCTGACCTTCACAACACCGACTGGACCTACAGTGTGACCTACTCCGAGTTCCTCAGCAGCCTGACAGGTCTGGACTCGAGCTGCATGCCCGAAATGGAGGACGACACCCTTACTTTCGGTCTGAACTTCGACGGCACTTATGCCCATTTCTCCTTCCCCGACAACATCGAGGCCTATGGTGGCGATGAGGGCATGCTGGCACAAATCTATGGGGTTTCCTACACCTATTCCTACAACGGCAGCACCCATACCGGCTACCTCGACGGAGTGGCTGAAGACACCACCGGGAACGACGTACCCGCCCAGCTGCAGTTCACCTACAACGACAGCACCGATGCCATCACCTTCGTTCTGCCGATGTTCTATGCAGAGGACGAGACCCCGGTCGACATCACCCTGGTGTTCACGCGCAACGAATAAATCTCTTGTATATATCATACCAACTAAGCGCCAGCCTGACCGCTGGCGCTTATTGTTGTTTTGTGGGGACGGGTAATATTTTTTGCGTCAGTGTGCGATTTATTTAGTATCTTTGCATCTGGTTTAACATATTGTATTTATCACTTATAACCCTAAACATGAAAAGATTATTCCTATTTGCAGCAGTTTTGGCTACTGCGTTTTCCATGCAAGCACAAAGCACCAGCCTGTCGCCACGGGCGGCATTGACGTTGTCGGACATTCTCTTGGGGAAATGTGCGACAGAAAAGGTTCAGGCCATAGTGATGGTTCCTGCAGGCACCGACCGGAAGGCGTTTGACGCTTACGACGTGGAGGTGAACACTGTGACAGGGAAGATGATGACGGTGCGGATACCCATAAAGCAGTTTGAGCAATTAGTCGCCTCGGGACTGTGCACATACATCGATGTAGCGCAACAGGTGCACCCCTACCTCGACAGAACGCGCAACAACCTGGGTATTGACTATATACACCAGGGTCTAAACTTGCCACAGGGCTACGATGGCAGCGGCGTGGTTGTGGGCGTGATTGACCGCGGCTTTGAATATGGACACCCGTCGTTCTACGACTCGACAGGCACCACGCTGCGCATCAAGCGGGTGTGGCAGCAGAGAGACTCTAGTGGCGTACCGCCGGCGACATTCTCTTATGGCAGAGAATATTCCACGCAGGCTGATATCCTGGCAGCCGTCACTGACGACCCTGCCCATGGTCACGGCTCGCACACGGCAGGTATCGCCGCCGGGCAGGTGTCCACTATCCGTGTATGGTACCATGGCAGCGGTTGGGTGGAGAGCTATGGTTGGGGCGGCCTGCATCTTGACAATCAGGTGAGTTATAATCTCGGAGTGGATATCCATGAGTATGCCCGCTCGGTGGGCAAGCCGTGCGTCATCAACATCAGCCTCGGGACGGCGATAGGACCACACGATGGACTGGGGGTGTTCGAGATGATGATGGAGAGCTATCTCCACTCTCCGGCGCTGGACAGCCTGGCGGTGGTGGTCTCGGCCGGCAACAGTGGCAACACCGCCAACCACCTGCATAAGCAGTTCTCCGAAACCGACACAGTGGTGCGCACCTTCATGCGCGACCTCATATATACAGATTATAACACCACCATAGACTGCTGGGGTGATGTGGGCGACAGCTTCAGCGTATCGCTGGCAATGTACAAGATAATCACAGACATTTCCAACCACACCTTTTTCGCCGAACTGCCCCCAGTGCCGAGCACCATCGACTCGGTCTACACCTACCAGCTGGCAAATGAGGACGACAGCGTCTACACCTGCCAGTTCTCCGTAGTGCACGCCTCGCCTTTCAACCAGCGGCCTGAAATACTGGTCAACATTAGCAAAGCCGGCAGGTCGGCGGTCAATGACATCTTCACACTTACCATCAAGTCCCACTCTGCCAACGTACACGTATGGAGCGACGAAGAAGACTTCTTCGATGGGGGGGATACGGATTTTGTGACCGGCGACACCGATTATCTTATCAATGGTGTGGGCGCCAACACCGATGCTGTCATCTCTGTGGGCAGCTATGCCACACGTACTGGCCAGGAGAACGGAACCATACTTGACCGACAAAGTGAAGGTGAGATTTCCCAATTCTCATCACACGGTCCCACCTGCGATGGCCGCACAAAGCCCGACATCGCCGCGCCCGGGCAGGTCCTGGTCTCTTCGGTCAACACTCCCTACCTGTCCGAATATCCCAGCCGCTATCTGTACGACTCCACGACCTTCAACGGCCAGACCTACTACTATGTCCTGATGCAAGGCACCTCCATGTCGTCGCCGACAACAGCCGGCGTCGTGGCCCTCTGGATGCAGAACAACCCGTCGTTGAACGTCGACTCGGTACGCACCCTCTTGCAAACGACGGCCATTCACGACAGTTTTACGGGCGACATTCCCGAGACGGGCAGCAACATCTGGGGATGGGGAAAACTCAATGCCTTTGGCGGACTGGCCACCACGGTGCCGATGTACAGGCTCAACGCATTTACAGAAGACTATGTCAAAGGCTATGTGAGCGGCCAGGGATGCCACCCGCAAGGCCAGCATACAATTGTGGCCACCGAGCGCGAAGGGTATGCTTTCCTGCAATGGAACGATGGCGTTACTGATAACCCGCGCGTTATCGACCTGACATCCGACACCACGTTCACGGCCTACTTTGATTCCGCCCCATGCGACACCATCCAGCAGTTCCCATGGGAAGCCTCGCTGACTGAAGGTTCCATCAACTGCTGGGACAATTTCGGCATTACAGGGTGGATCACTGCCCCCACGGACGGAATGATTTCGGTAGGAACCACCGGCAGGTGCAACAACTGGCTTATCAGCCCGTATGTGCTTGTCGCACCGCATACCTCGCTGTTCTACGCCTGCACAGGAACCCTTTCCGACAGCATGGCCGTCGTGGCCATTACCGACGATGGCGACACTACAATCCTTGCCGATGAGCTCTACACCGCCATCTCCTCGGGCGAGGACGCTGTCGACCTCACCCCCTATGCCGGCAGGGTAGTACGCCTCGGCTTCCACCACCATGCCAGTGGCGCATACGGAATACTACAGCTCCACTCAGCCAGGATAGACTACGTGGAGGGCATCGACGGTGTCGACCTGCCCAATTTCTCAGTAGTCACCTCCGGCCTGCAGGTCACCATCTCCGGCGCACCCGAAGGGCCGATGTCCATCTACGACATCCTGGGACGCCGTGTCCTTGCCTCACCCACAGCCAACAGCACCTTCCGTCTCCCCGCCACCGGAGTCTATATCATCCGCATCGGCGAACTCTGCCGGAAGATGGTCGTCAGATGAACCTCTTCTTCTGGTATTTTGCCGGATAGGCTCTCCCGCTGTGGAATGTCCCTCAGAACGAGATGACAACGGGCAACACGACGGCTGAGGGAGGGATGGCGGCGGGAGCACCCTGCTCCCGCTCCCAGATTGTCTGCCGCACATAATGCACCACAAAGGCGGAAGCCGTCCCCAGGACGGCACCGACAAGCACGTCGGAGGGATAGTGCGCGCCGACATACATGCGGCTGTAGCCCACGGCACCCGCCCATAGGTAGGCCGGCACGGCGACATACCATTGGGGGTAGACGAGCGTCAGCGAGGTGGCCGTGGCGAAGGCTATGGAGGTGTGCCCCGACGGGAACGAGGTGCTGCGCACCCGCTGGAGACAGACAAGGTCGCTCTCGTAGGCCACCCACGGGCGCGGCCTATGCACAAGGCCTTTGGCCCCCATCGTCACTCCCAGGGTGAAAAGCTCGGAACACATCATCTCGCCCGCATCGCAGAGCCGGATTTCCTTTGTCTGCTGATTGTCCGTACACAGGGCACTGACCGCGACACCCGCCGTAGGCACCGGCATCAGGATCACGGAATTGCTGACCGTCACCCACACCTTGTTCCCCACCGGCGTGCGGTGTTCCTGGAGGTACTTCAGGACTGCATAGTCGAAACTGCGGGAGGAGGTGTCCTCCGGCACCGTCTGCGCCGACAAGGCCTGCGTTAGCAGAAGTAGAACCAGTATTACCCAGCACTTCTTCATGCCCTTAATGTTATAAACTCATGTCCTGATACAATGCCACTGGGCCAAGATGCCATTGTTTGGTGGATTCCCGTTCAAGACGGCAGTATGTGTCAGACGAATAGACACGCTTCACGGCTTCAGTGATACTGATATTGTTTTCTTCAGCCAGCATCTCCGCCATACGGCTCACTTTCGATGGAAGTATCAGGTAAATATTGTCCTGTGTAATGTCAAGATTCATTGCGATGTCTCCTTTGCTTCGATAAACGTCAAGGTCCTCAATGCTGCCTCTGTATGAAACAGATATTGGTCAACGAGTTTGTAGGTTTTCAATTCTGCTATCAAATTCTGTTTGTCCAACAGGCCTCCCTCATAAAGCGCAAAAGCGGCATAGACACGGTCATTGGCAACCGGACCATAAACGATATCGTAGTCGTGAGTGAAACCACGCTCCGTGCGATTGTGCATTACAAAATCAACCCACTCCTCCGTCGGAGCATCAAACATGAGATTCTTGAGTGATAGACCTATCCGTTCATTGAATTCATAGACATTGACGTACCCATTCGTAGCCTCCGCCTCTTTGAGACGACGCTTTACCCAATCTTCAGCTTGTTTCTCCGAGGTGGTTGTGTAGAATCCCCGTCCATAATCCAATGTCCGATTCATTTGACGGATTACAGGCCGCATGACTATTTCAAGGCTTCCGTGATACAGTTTCATGATACTTTGTTTTTGCGTATTGAGATAAACTCGTCAATATCCTCTAAAATCCACTGGCGACTCTGTGTATGTAGCATTTCATAATGGTCGGCAAGGTATTCCAGCACACCATACCGGTCCAAGACATCCATTGCCTCACTACCCGACAAACGGTGCTTGTTCTTGTATTGCTCAATACAGAACGACAAAAAATAAGCCACATCTTGTTTCTTATCCATCGTCAAATATTTTTGCAAAGATACACAAAATTTCCTATTCCTCACATTTTTTTCTTTCACCTTGCCCTCCGGGCAGAGATCTCGTAGACGTTGTGGATGGGGAAGTGAACACGAATAGCACGAACCGAAGGTCGACGACCGATAGTGGAGTCAATGACACGAATGGTTAATCATCGCAGCGTACATTACCCGCTATCTCGTACTCCACATTGCGGCGAGAAGTGTCCTTGGGTACAAGTATACCCTTGGCCAGCAAGTCTTTGACATCACGGCCAGCGGTGTCATCCGATACCTCGGCTTGTTTGGCATAGTTCTTTACAGTGAACTTTCCATCATATCCGTCAAGATAGATATTCAACACATCTCGTTGGCGTGCCGTAAGCACCACATCGGCATGGTGCTGCCAAAAGAGAGCCTTGCGGATAACCAGAGACAGAGAATCTTCTGACGCATCGATTGAGCGGCCAAGACAGCCAAGATACCAATTAACCCACTCGGTGATATCGCCATCGCCTCGCTGTGTGCGCTCAAGGATGTCATAGTAACGTTTCTTCTCACGGTTTACTTGCGACGACATGCTAAAGTAGCGCATCGGGCTGTCGTCAGCCTGCGATAGCGTCATGTCGGAAATGGCACGGGCAATACGGCCATTGCCATCGTCGAAGGGGTGGATACTGATAAAGTAGAGATGGGCAACAGCAGAATGGACATAGTCTCTTGGATGGTCACCGTTCAACCACTCAAGGTATTGCCTCATCATTGCAGGGACGTCATTCGCCTCGGGGGCATGGTAATGCACTTTCTCCCTTCCAAGCATCCCCGACGCCACGTCCATCCCGCTGGTGCGATAGTTGCCGACATTTAACCCCTGCATACCGCTGCGGTTTGTGGGGAACAGGGCACAATGCCATCCGAGCAGCCGCTCCTCGGTCAAGGGAGCACGATAGTTGGTGGTCGCGTCAAGCATCATCTCTACAATACCATCGATATAGTGAGACGGCTCGGTTTGTGAATGTATTTCAACGCCCAGCCTGCGGGCTACCGATGACCTTACCTGCGCCATATCTATTATGATTCCCTCTATGCCGTAAGAGTCCACCACGCTGTCTGTCATCATCTGAGTCATAGTCCTCAATTGTGTGTCGAGACCCAGGTCATGCAACCGGCCAAAAAGGTGCCCCGCTTTTCTATTTACTTGCGAAAGTAACTCTGCGGCAGCGTCTTTATCCCAAATAAAATGGGGCCATGTGGCGGATTGATAGATGTATTTCTGCATTATTCAGACGATTATGCGGTTAATAAGCCGCAAATCGTGCGGCTAACGAGTTGCAAAGATACACTTTTTCTCTGGATTAAAAAGAATTATTGGGGGAAAAAGCGCGAGGGCGTCCCTGACGGTAGGGATGCCCTCGTGTGTGGGATGGTGTTTTGGGGTTAGAGGTTTACCTCTGTCCAGCCGGAGGGGATGCCACTTGGGCCGTGGCTCCAGCTCGAGGCAGCACTGGCGGGGCGGTAGAAGGTTCCTGAGGCCGACGGATTCAAGAGCCAATTGCCAGTCGTGCTGCCGCCCATGCCCGAGGTGGCGGCGCACCGTATGCTTGTCAGGTTAGAGCATTGGGCGAACATCAAGTTATAGCAGTTCGATACCAATGTCTCGGCAGGCAGGTAGGGAGCCGTTGCCAAGTTGGTGCAGAGTTGGAACATCTGGTTATAGCAACTGGTTGTCAGTGTAGTAGCGGGAAGGATTGTGGGCGCTGTCGTCAAACTGGAGCATCTGATGTACATTGCTTGATAGCAACCATCTGCCAATGTGGTGGCAGGCAACTCAGAAGCTGTAGTCAGGCCGGTGCAGCCTGAGAACATACCATAATAGCAGTGATAAGCCAGTGTGGTTGCCGGCAGTTCGGGTGCCGCTGTCAGACTGGTGCAACCGTCGAACATGTTTTCATAGCAATTATTTACCAATGTGGTGGCAGGCAAGGCGGGGGCTGTGGTCAGACCGGTACAATCCTCAAACATATATTGATAGCAGCCATTGGCCAGTGTGGTGGCAGGCAAGGCGGGAGCCGTGGTCAGGCCGGTGCAACCTGCAAACATTAAGTCATAGCAATAAGTGGCCATTGTCGTGGCGGGCAATTCTGGAGCCCTTGTCAAGCCTGTGCAGCCTTGGAACATCCTGGTATAGCAGGATGTTCCAAGATTTGTGGCTGGAAGATACAGCTCTTTGGTAGGATGAGACAGGATATTGGGGTTGGGTGTATAATCATTCCCGTATTGTCCTCTTATACAGAACAGGCATGAGAAAGCACCATATTGAACCGTATTGGCTGTGGCATAGCTTGTGGAATCGACGAGACTCATAATGTTTCCGTAGACATAGCAGGGTTTGTCACAAGTGAAGTACGAGTTAACATAAACGGCTGTCGAACTGCGAAAGTAGACCTTGTCGCCCTGGGCTGCGAGGGTAATGGATGCACTGTAATCAGACCAGTGTGATCCATCTGTGCTGTATTGAATGGCTCTATACGACGACGTCGGATTGTATGTCACAGTCGTGTTGGCCTCCGTGGCCTCGAAGGTGAGGGGTTCCATCAATTTCATGTCTATCGTTCTGTGGTAGATATGTCCGGTAACGAAGTTGGCGCGGGTGCCCAAGGTGAAGGTGTATGAGTTGGAGCCGCAGGTGAATTCCAGCGTCTGGCTGCCATTTCTCTGTCCGGGAGGGACACCGAGGTAGACCACCTCCTCGTCGGCATCGGCAGTGAAGGAGGCATAGGCCAGTGTATTGCTGCCGTTTTTGTAGGTCACCGTGGCTGCTGTGGGGGAGGTGATGCCGAGGCTCTTGAAGGTGAACTTCAGGATGGAGGTGTTGACGGCGAAATTGCATTTGAGGTTCATGCCGGTGCCGTAAGTAGTCATGCCGTAATAGATGTTGCACCTGCCGGCGCCGGCCACGGTGCCGTCTTGGTTGAGGAAAGCGTCGTTGGTATAGATAACATTACCGTCCTCTGTGACAGTGAGGGCGGTACGGTTGCGGGCATCCTTCACATAGCACTCGAGGAGGCTGTTCGCCGTGGGTGCGTTGGTATACCAAAAAGTGCCGTTGAAGGTGGCCGAGGCAGCACCCACGCCGGTGGTGATGGTGAGGGTGTCAACCCTGCCGGCGTAGACCATCAGGATGGTGTCGTTGGCATCCCAGGCAGCATTGACGGCATTGCCGCTTTCGGTGTAGTTCACTTTGGCATTGTCACCTCCATAGACGGCGGTGAGGGTGATAGGCATCTTTTGGAGCTCAGGCTCCAAATTTTCCTTCTTGCACGAAGTCACCAGCATGGCCACTGCGGCCATCACGACAATAAAGATATTTCTCTTCATAACTTTCTTTTTTCAAGTTTTTATTGTGCGTTTATCACCAGACGGACGGAGAATCCAGTAGCTCGCCAACCGTTATCTTTAACATTACAATTGTCATTGGCGATTCTACGGCTGTAGGCGCAATTAGCATTTTTGTAGACAGTTGACCAATAAACACCTACATCAGTTGTGTTGTAGGTCGTACCATCGCGGTACCCTGCTGCAGGCAAGAACACTGCTCCGTAGGCTTCCATCTTATCCCAGTCAGCGGCTGAATATTGGTTGCCAGACCATGCTACGGTAGGCCTATTGATATTAGTAGGGTATGCCACCCCATCAGGATGAATGTAATTATCGGGGAAGAGTATGGCTCCATGCTTGGTGCCGAACAAATACGCCTTGGCATAGCGAGCGTTGGCAGTGCCATTGATGGTGGCTGATGAACGACTCTCGAAAAGCCAATTCCATTCACCATTGGTCGGCGTGCGCCACAATCCGGCACTATTGCCTCCATTGCTTATGGCGTTGTGCACACCCCAGTCGTACTCCGCATTATCCAAACGCAGGTTTTTTTCCGACTGGTTGGTGGATGGTCCATATCCATAGTAGTTATATGTACTATTCACTGTGGTCAATGATGTCGACCATGGCTGATAATTCACAACGTAACTGTCATTCGGATCGTGGTATCCGCTGGTGCCCCAACCGAACAGGTCACGGTCGACATTTGCTGACGAGGAATATTGATTAGTTGTGTTGCGAAGACAATCCCACTGGTTGTCGGCGAACTTCCAGTAGGGCGTGCTGGCACTGCCGATATATTGCAGGTTGCCCTGCGAGAAATAAACCTTCTGCGTACTATTGACCGAGAACTCTGGAGGTTTCCATCCTGAGGGGATGCCGCTGGTGCTGTTGGTCGACCAAGCCGTCACCCACGGGGCTTTGACGAACACACCTGTCGAGGCCACGCCATAGAGCCAGTCTTTGGTACATTCAGATGCACTGATGTCGGTGGCAGAGCATCTTACGCTGTTTAGGTTCGAGCAGACCCTAAACATCTCATAATAGCATTGTTCTGTCAGTGTTTCGGCGGGCAACTTGGGGGCTATCTTTAGACTGGTACAGCCGGCGAACATGCGGTAGTAGCACCCTTCCGCCAGTGTGGTGGCGGGCAGTGCGGGTGCTGCTGTCAGGGTTGTGCAGCTCTCGAACATACCATAATAGCAGTGATAAGCCAGCGTAGTGGCAGGCAATGCGGGAGCCGACGCCAGGCTGTAGCATTCCCCGAACATTCCCCCATAGCAGCCAGTGGCCAGCGTGGTGGCGGGCAGCGTGGCAGGAACAGAGGTCAGCCTCTCGCAGTAGTAGAACATATTGTAGCAGCAATAGGGGGCCAATGTCGTGGCAGAAAACGAAGGAACTGTGGTCAGATGGTCGCAGGAACAGAACATTTCGTAATAGCAACTATTGGCCAGCGTGGTGGCGGGCAGTGCAGGTGCTGTGGTCAGGCTTGTGCAGCCTTGGAACATCTGGTAATAGCATTCCTGTGCCATCGTGGTGGCCTGCAACGCTGGTGCCGTGACCAGACCCGAGCAATAATCAAACATTTGTTTATAACATCCCTGCGCCAGCGTGGTGGCGGGCAATGCAGGGGCCACAGTCAGGCCTTCACATTCGTAGAACATGTGCTGATAGCAATAGTTGGCCAGCGTCTCGGCGGGCAATTCGGGAGCCACTGTCATATTGTGGCAGTAGTAGAACATCTCCTTATAGCATTCCTTTGCCATTGTCGTGGCAGGCAGCTCGGGTGCCTTGGTCAGATTTTCGCAAGAGTAAAACATGCTCTCATAGCAGTTCGCCGTCAGCGTGGTGGCAGGGAGCATCAGCGGAAGGGTGTTGTGGCTATAGAGTTGTGTATTGCCTTGGAACAAGCCTCGGAATATGCTGTTGGAAGGTAATACAGTCTGCGCGCCGAAGTCATTGTACAGGAGGCTCATGACGTTGCCGTAGACATAGTACGAGCCACTGTTGATATTGTGGAACCAGGCTCCGTTCAGCGTGGTGTTGGTGCCTGTGCATCGGAAAGAGACCTTGTCGCCGGCGTTTGCGAGGGTGATGGTTGTGCCGTTGTAGGCAGTCCATTCACCGTTTCCCAGCTTGTATTGCATATTGTCGGCATTTGACTTTTCGTTTCCTTTACCTTTATACGAGGGAGTCCCGGCAAATTGTACCTTTGTGTTGGCCTCCCTGGCCTCGAAAGTGAGGGGCATGTACTTGATGTAGTCCACGGTCTTCTCGTAGGTCTGGCCAGCCTTGAAGTTGACATAGCCGCCCAAAGTGTAGTTCTTGGCGTTGTCTCCGTCGGGGGTGAGCGACACGGTCTGGTCGCCCGAATAGGCACCTGCGGGAACGGCCAGATAGACAAGCTTGTTGCCCGAGGGCATTTCAAACCGGGCTTTGGCCACCTCGACGCCACCGCTCTTGTATGTGAGGGTGGCGGAGTCGCCGGCGTTGCAGCCGTGGTTGGTGAGGGTGAACTTGACTATCGAGGTGTTGACGGCAAAAGTGCATGAAAGATTGCCCTCGGCACTATAGGTGCTCATGCCGAAGAAGGTGTTGCACTTGCCGGCGCCGGCCAACGTGCCGTCCTGCGAGCGGAAAGCCGCATTGGAGTAGACGATATTGCTGTCGCTGTCGAAGGTGAGGGACGCCTGGTTGCGTGCATCGCGCACATAAAAACGGAGGATGCTGCTGCTGGTAGGCTCGTGGGTGTAGATGAGGTCGCCCTGGAAAACGCCTGCGCGAGCATAGATTGCATGAAGCACACTCACATAGCCGTCATACACCACCCATATCTCGTCGTCATCCTCCCAGCTGGCAGAGATGCTGTTGCCGCTCTCGCTATAACTCACCTTGGCATTGCCCTCCCCGTTGCCATAGGTGGCATTGAGGGTAATGGGTTTATGTTTGACTTCCAATTCGGGCTCCAACTGCTCTTTCTTGCACGAAGCCGCCATGATGGCCATTGTGGCCAAAAAGACAAAAATGATATTCTTTCTCATAATTCTTAATTCTTGGTTCTTACCTCTTGTTAATTCCATCCATCCTCGTCGTAATCGGTCCATCCGGTGCCCACGAAATTGTTGTCTGTCGGGGGTTCGTCGAGCCAGGGATCGCCACCTGCGCCGAAAAACATGTTCCCGAGACTAAAGTTTCCGAAGCGGTTCTCGCTTTCTGAGGCGAAAAGGCCGCCCATTTCTGCCTGGAAACTCACCACAGTCAGCTGCGGTGGCTCATACTGTTGTCTTTTTCTTTTGTTCATATTACTTATTGTTATTATATTGTGTACATTGTTTTTTCTCCCAAGGGAATAAAAAAACGGGGCAACGCATTGTGGATGCGTCACCCTGTAGTGTGTATAATCAAGACTCCCCTCGCGTATCTTGCGATAGCACAAGCATTAATCTCTCCGCAACGGGGGGGGTAGTATTATTCTCATTTCCTGTTATTTATAGTATATTTCCTCGGTTCATTGTTTTCCAAAAATCCGGCTGCAAAGATACAACTATTTTCCTATATAACAAGATTTCTTCATTTCTTTCCCAAATAAACACAGAGCGAGGCCCGCAAATGCGGGCCTCGCTGGTTTCCTAACCACAAGGAGGATTAGTCGTTGTACTCGGCGAGGATGCCGGGGACCATGTCGGGAGTCAGACGGCCATAGACCTTGCTGCCGATCATGGCGACGGGGGCCAGACCACAGGCACCCACGCAGCGGAGGGTGTTGAGGCTGAACTTGCCGTCGGGGGTGCACTTGCCAATCTGGACATTGAGGGCGCGCTGGAAAGCATCCAGCACCTTCTCGGCGCCGCGGACGTAGCAGGCGGTACCCAGGCAGATGTCGATGGGGTGCTTGCCCTTGGGCTCCATGGTGAAGAAGCTGTAGAACGACACGATGCCGTAGACGCGGGACACGGGGATGTTGAGCTCGTGGGCAACAACCTCCTGGACCTCGACGGGCAGGTAGCCGAACTTGCCCTGCACCTGGTGGAGGACGTTGATGACCTCACCACCCTTGTTGCCAAAGGATTTGGCAATCTCCTTGATGATGTTTATTTTCTCTTCGGATAACTTGATGTTTGCCATATTCTTTTTATTTTGTCTGGCTAGTTAGACTAGTATCACTAGTGGCACTAGTAGAACTAGCCAGAGAGATTAATTTATTTCGTTGCCTCGAGTTTGTCGGACTTGTCGAAGTAGTGGGTGTGCAGCTGCTCGTGGCTGAGGTGGCCGCAGGGTTCGCCGTAGTACTCCTTGTAGATAGCCAGAATCTCGGGGTTCTCGTGGCTCTTGCGGATGGGCTTGCCCTCGTCCTCGCGGTAGATGGCTTCCATGCGCTTGCGGATGATCTCGCTGTTGCCGTGGTGGTAGGGCTGGCCGGCGCCGCCTGCAGCCGCCGGGGCAAGCCATGACCTCGATGAAGTGGTAGCCGTTGGGGTTGCCCTGGCGCACCTGCTCCATCATCTTGCGGGCGTTGCCGAGGCTGTAGACGACAGCAATCTTCAGGGGGAATCCGTCGATATCGATGACAGCTTCCTTGACGCCGTCGAAGCCACGGGTCTCGTGGAACTCGACCTTCGGGAGGGTCTTGCCGGTGTGCAGCTCGTAGGCGGTACGGAGGGCGGCCTCCATGACACCACCGGTGGCGCCGAAGATGACGGCAGCACCGGTCGACTGGCCGAGAGGACTGTCGAAGTCTTCCTCGGGCATGTCGTTGAGGTCGAGGTTGCACTGGCGGATCATGTGGGCCAGCTCGCGGGTGCTGAGGGTGAAGTTGACGTCGGGATCGCCGTTGACGGCCAGCTCTTCACGTGCGCGCTCGCTCTTCTTGGCGAGGCAGGGCATGATGGAGACGACCACGAGGTCCTCGCGCTTGACGCCCAGCTTGGGAGCCAGGTAGTTCTTGGCGACGGCGCCGAACATGCCCTGGGGCGACTTGGCGGTCGAGGGATGGCCGAGCAGGTCGGGGAAGTTCTTCTCGTAGAAGGTGACCCAGGCGGGGCAGCAGCTGGTGAACATAGGCATCTTGACATCCTTGTCGCCGGCGAGGAGTTTCTTCACGCGGCCGAGGAGCTCGGTGCCTTCCTCCATGATGGTGAGGTCGGCGCTCCAGTCGGTGTCGTACACCTGGTCGAAACCGAGGCGGCGGAGGGCGGCGGCCATCTTGCCGGTGACGATCTCGCCGGGCTTCATGCCGAACTCTTCGCCGAGGGCGACGCGGACGGCGGGAGCGGTCTGGACGACGACCTTCTTGGTCGGGTCGGCGATGGCGGCAAGGACCTTGCTGATGTCGTCGACGAGGGTGAGGGCACCCACAGGGCAGACCTGGACGCACTGGCCGCAGTTGACGCAGGAGCTGTCGCCGAGGTTCTGCTCGAAGGCGGGGGCGACGACGGCCTGGAAGCCGCGGTTGACGCCGCTCAGGGCGCCGGCGGTCATGAACTTGTTGCACATGGTCTCGCAGCGGCGGCACATGACGCACTTGTCCATATCGCGG
>CAJOIV010000050.1 GCA_905234665.1 uncultured Bacteroidales bacterium
TGGGGTAAGGGCCTCGCGGAGGTTCAATACCGACATAGCAGACCAAGGTACTGTCTCCTACCAATTGTATCGCGCCGCCACCCTGATGCATACCCCATTCGCTGATAGCCTTATGCCACACCATCTCCCCTTGGGGCGACATCTTGACGATGCAGAGGTTTATAAGGTTGCTTGGAGGATTAAAGGTGTTGACTTCTTCCAGCAATTCCTCTCCGTTGATGGCGGCACCACGCACGAAACGTCCTAAAAAGTACACGTTTCCCTGTGAGTCGGCATCCATGTCCAGCACCATGTTGTCCCTGTCGGGACTTCCTGTGCCCGAACTGTGGGTGGACTGGTAGGTCCTCACCCAGTCGAAATACTGCGCCCGCAACGGGGTGGCGGCAAGCGTCAGCAAGGCCACGAGCACCGCCGGCAAGACCTTCCGCCAGCATAACGGATTTGAGGGGGACAGTGTTGTCTTCATGGGTTTGTTCCTTTCTTTTGGAGGTTGATATGTATACTTGTTATTGTGGTCATTTCCGGCTGCAAAGATACGACTTATTTCCCAATTACGCAAAAAAGTTTCCCACAGGCATGCTTTTTCCAGCCCTGCGGGTGCCTCTGTTCTCCTTGCCCTTCGGGCAGAGATCTTGTAGATCTTGTTGATTTCTTTCCCGCCTCCGGCGGGGGCTGGTCTCCTTGCCCTTCGGGCAGAAATCCATAAATCTCATAGATTGGTTCCGTCTCCGGCGGCAACATCCGCGAAGCGTTTAATCTACAAGATTTACGGATTTGGCTCCACAAGGTCGCCGACCTCAGTTCGCGATGCGCAGCGAGCAGGAGGCTCTACCGCACCACGAGGCGTTTTACGGCGCGGCCGGCAGGGGTGTGGATGACAATGAGGTAGGTGCCTTTGGCGTAGCCCGTGAGGTCGAGGCGCAGTGTGCGGTCGTCCACACGGTGGCGCAGGACGCAGCGGCCTGTCGGGTCATACACCACCACGCGCAGCATGGGGAAGGAGGAGTAGACCGTGGCCTGGTCTGTGGCGGGGTTGGGCATCAGGTAGGTGAACTGGTCGGCAATCGGGCTGATGAACGTCGTGTCCACGAAAGTTGTGTCCACAATGTTCGTGTCTCCTCCCTGCACCGTGTCGGCAAACATCCCCGTCGTGTCGATTATCGGGAACACCGATAACCTTCCGTATACCTCTGTCCAATACCTCCAATTCGTGTCTTGATCTGGTAGATTCATGTATTTCCCGCGACACATCGCGGGTCCTTCGTATCGTCCATTAGATGACAAGCTATATGCCGCAGTCATAGGCCCTGCCATACGATAGTCATTGAAGAATGTGTAGCCGACGTAGAAAGAGTCCTGTACGGTAACCGTATCGTCGAAATAGACCTCATACAGGTTCGGGGCTTCCCATCCCTGCGTATTAGTACGGTGGTCGAGTCTATTGAGGAGAATCCTGCATACGGGCTGTGTCTCGGTCCAACAGACCTTTTTTTTCAATTCCATTGTGTCGGGCCTCGGTTGGTAAAGGCACATGTATTCGGGCACCCGGCTTTCCATTGGCCGATTTCCATATACCGTATCAAAGATTCCCGCCAGTCCGACTATCCGCAATGGCGTTTTCAGCGGATAACCATAGACATCTACCGCTCCGAACGATTGTGTATATTTTTCTATTTTGAGATAACCCTCATAAGGATTGGCAGTCATCCATCTCACGCATTCTGGATAGTAGATTACAGGAGGAGACAACGGCATTCGGAGCGTGTCTTGGGCCTGGATGACAAGTCCTGCAAACAGCATAATGCCAAGTATATAAACCTTTCTTTTCATATTTTTGTTTTTTTATTGACGCTGCAAATATACACTTTTTTCCCGACATGGCAAGTAGCGGGGGCGGCTTTTAACAGTTTCCATTTGTAAACATGGGTGTACGGACCGAAGAAACCAATGGGTTACGGCGGCGGGGAGGAGCGGGTGTTTACAATTGGAAACCGGCTTGGGGCGGGCCGGCGGAGGCTTGAGGACTGATTGTCAGAGGGGTTTGATGTGGGTGTTTTTACATTGTGTTGTGGAACAGCTTGTTGAGTGGGGTTGTTCGCCTCTTCTTCGCCTTTTGTTCGCCCGGATACCGAAGAAAAGGCGAAGAAAAGGTGTTCCAAAGGGGATGCAACCACCCAATAAAGGCGAAGAAAAGGTGAGACAGCAAACCCCGCACCGGGCCTCGACAGGCAGGGTGCGGGGCAGGCGTGCGGCAACTGGCGGGTCAATACTCCATCCGGCCGTCGGGATGGCTGTAACGGGAAGGGATTACACCATCAAGATGGTTGATAATGTAATGCTCGACGAGGTCGAGGTCGGTCATGACGGAGGGAAATCCTTCGGGCATGGGTTGTATATCGCGAGAGATGAACCGGATACCGTCGCCGCCAAAGAGGAGGATATAGTCGGACGAGCCCACCTTGTAGCGCGCCGACAGGTCGAGAGGTTCGTACTCTCCATTCTTCAGGACACGCACATCCTTGACGCGACGCTCACCGGCAACCTTCAGGAACATGCCGTTGCTGTCGAGCACGACAGAGGAGGCCACGGTGGTGTCGAACTTGAATTTCAGGCCGCTGACCTGCGGGAAGCCGCCGTCGGCAAGGGGCCATCCCTTGACGGCGGTCTCGAGGGCATCGAGGATTTCCTGTCCCGAGACTTCGACAATGCGCGCCTTGTTGAGGAAGGGCAGCATGGTGAGGAGGTCGTTGTGGGTAATGACGGGTCCCTCAAGGTTGTCGCGGATGGCGCCTCCGTTGACCCAGCCAATATCGGCATTCAGCACTTCACGGAAGGCGTCGGCGACAAGGTTGCCGAGGTTGGTCTCGCGAAGGCGGACGACGCGGAGGTCGCGGGGACGGTCGTAAGCTTCGAGGAAGTAGTCGCATGTGGCCACGGTACGGTTTCCGCGGAGGTCGTTCTCCCGATTGATGGCCTCGAGGGTGTCGCGCACGGCCTGGTTGACACATCCTTTATTCAGAAGACTGTCGGTCAGCAGCAAACGGGTGCTTATCTCACCTCCTTGTTGAGGGATGGTGAGCATGCCGATATACTGGAACTGGGTGCCCGTGGAGCTGAGGGGCACGGAGTTGCCGCGGCGGTCGCGGAGCATGCGCTGGCGGATGACGTGGTGGTCGTGGCCGTCGAGGACAACGTCGACTCCTTCGAGTTGAGGGATGAGCGCCGTGGAGGTCTGCTCGCCCTCCTCGTCGCCAAGGTGCGAGAGGAGGACGACATAGTCGGCCCCCGCGGCACGGGCGGCGTCGACCCACTGCTGCACATTGGCCGCGAGGCCGTTGGCGTTGAAGTTGTAGATGTACCGGCCGCTGTCGTCCTGGAAGTAGACGGGCGACGCGCTGTAGATGGTCGAGGGGGTGGTGACACCCACAAAGGCCACCTTTCTCGCCCCGTAGCGCCGCATGACGTATGGGAGCATGAACGGCGAATTTGGCGAATTGCTGCTGCGGAAGTTGCAGGAGAGCAGGGGTGTACGCAAGAGGCTGTCCATCTTCATGAGGTGCGGGATGCCCATGTCGAACTCGTGGTTGCCGACACAGGCGGCATCGTAGCCGACTGCGTTCATCAAACGGATGATGTAGAGTCCTTTGGAGGCCGTGCCCATGAGTCCGCCGAAGGAGAAATCACCCTCGGAAAGGATTCCCACGGAGCAGCCTTGACGTTGGAGGCTGTCGCGCAGCCCCGCGATGACAGGATAGCCGTGGAGGGCGCAATGTACGTCGTTCTCGTACAGGAAGACAAGGTCGCCGGGCTGCTGGGCGGAGAGAGTTAAGAAGTAAGAAGTAAGAACTAAGAAGGAGAGGATCTTTTTCATGAAGTAAGAAACAAGAACTAAGAAGTAAGAAGGAGAGGATCTTTTTCATGAAGTAAGAACTAAGAGCTTAGAGGGCGGCTGCCAACTCTTAACTCTTAGTTCTTACTTCTTAGTTATAAGTGGTTACCAATTGAGGATCTTGCGGAAGTCATACTCCTCGGGGTTGGGTAAGTAGCGGCGTGCAGCCTCGTAGTCGGAGGGAGTGATGTAGTCCATGATGTCGTTGATGTAGGACTGGACCTTGTTGCTGTTGACGTTGACCAGACGGGGAGGAATCTTGCCTGTGGCGGGATCCTGAAGGTCCTTGAGGTAGAGGGGCGAGACGTTGCCCTGATGGTCGCAGTAGACCATGCAGCCAGTGCAGCCTTCGCTGAAGAGTTTGTGGACGCCCATGCCCATAAGGGAGCAATAGGTGAGGTCGAAGGCGATGGGGGTATGGCAACGGATTTCGTAGCCCACCTCGACGGGACGGCTCTTGACGCCGAGTTTCAATTCCTTGACCTTGCGCTCGAGGAGGTCGTTGAAGATATGGGCCTTGGAGACCTTGCCCAGCTCGGGATGGCCATGCTCGTCGTAGGAGAAGTGGATGCCCGACTTCTTGATTTCCTCGTCGCTGAGGCTGTGGAAGACACCTTCGGAAATCATGGCGGCGCCGTAGTTGATGCCCATGAGTTTGCGCTTCACGATGCTGGAGACCACGAGGTTGACAATCTTGTCGACAGTGATTTCGGTCTTGTTGAAGAACTCGGGGATGATGACCATCGGGTAGTGGCAGGCGCCGGCGATGCCGAGGGCCAGATGACCGGCGGAACGGCCCATGGCCGAGACGACAAACCAGTTCTCGCTGGTGCGGGCGTCTTCCATGACAGCGGTGCAGATGACCGTGCCCTGGGCCTTGGCGCTGTTGTAGCCGAAGGTGGGCGAGCTGTTGGGCAGCGGGAGGTCGTTGTCGATGGTCTTGGGGACGTGGATGTTGGCGATGGGATAGTGCTTGCTCTCAAGGAACTTGGCGATGCGGTTGGCCGTCGAGGCGGTGTCGTCGCCACCCACAGTGACAAGCAGCTTGACGTCGTTGTCCTTGAAGAAAGGCAGGTTGAAGCGTTTCTCAAAGTCCTCGTCGGTGGGTTTGAAACGGCTCATCTTGAGGATGCTGCCGCCCTTGTTGAAGATTTCGTCGGCTGTGGGGAAGTCGAGGTCCTGCATACGGGGCTTGTCGGTGAAGAGGGCGCTGTAGCCGCCATGCAGACCGATGACGCGGTAGCCGTCGCGGAGGAAGGTTTTGGCCACAGAGGCCACTACGGTGTTCATTCCAGGGGCGGGACCGCCGCCAGTGAGGATAGCAATGGATTTCATGATATTGGGGTTTAAAAGGTTTAAAATGCTTAAAAGGTATAAAGGGTCTAAAAGGTTTAAAGCCTATGGCAGCCAGCTGCTCCCCTAAGTTAGGGGAGCTGTCAGCTATGCTGACTGAGGAGTGTGTCCCAAATTTTCAATTCTCAATTCTCAATTTTCAACTATCAAAAGCCTTCGGGGTTCTGCCGCTGCCAGTTCCAGCTGTCGCGCACCATCTCGTCGATTCCGTATTTGGCTTCCCAGCCCAATTCGGCCTTGGCCTTGGCGGGGTTGCAGTAGCAGGTGGCGATGTCGCCTGCCCGGCGCGGCTTGATGCTGTAGGGCACATCGACACCGTTGACGCGGACGAAGGCTTTCACCATGTCGAGGACACTGTAGCCATGGCCGGTGCCTACATTGTAGACACCCAGCCCGCATTTGCGCTCGATGGCCTTGAGGGCGCAGACATGGGCACCGGCAAGGTCGACGACATGGATGTAGTCGCGCACGCCCGTGCCGTCTGGCGTCGGGTAGTCGTTGCCAAAGACTCCCAACTCCTGGCGCTTGCCCACAGCCACCTGGGTGATGTAGGGCATCAAATTATTGGGAATGCCGTTGGGGTTCTCCCCTATCCTACCGCTCGGATGCGCGCCCACGGGGTTGAAATAGCGCAGCAGGACGACGTTCCATTCGGGGTCGGCCTTCTGGATGTCCATGAGCACCTGCTCCAGCATGCTCTTGGTCCAGCCGTAGGGGTTGGTGCACTGGCCCTTGGGGCAGTTCTCGGTGATGGGTATCTCCGCCGGGTCGCCATAGATGGTGGCGCTCGACGAGAAGATGATATTCTTGCAACCGTGGCGGCGCATCACATCGACCAGCACGAGGGTGCCGCCGATGTTGTTCTCGTAGTATTCCCAAGGCTTCTCGACACTTTCGCCCACCGACTTGAGTCCGGCGAAATGGATGCAGGCGTCGAATTTCTGGGCGGCGAAGACTCTCTCCAGCCCCTCGCGGTCGCGGATGTCGACCTTGTGGAATGGGACTTCGGGAATGCCTATAATCTCCGCCACGCGGCGCAGCGCCTCGGGATTGGAGTTGTCGAGGTTGTCCACCACCACGGCGGTGTGTCCAGCCTTGTAGAGCTCTATCAATGTGTGGGAGCCGATGAATCCGGCCCCGCCGGTAACAAGAATGTTCATATCGTCTTTTTTAGTACAACGGGAAATGGTGGATATTATTGTGTATTCCTCTCATCAAAACAGTCACTCGGCCAGACAGTCGTCGAGCGAGCGCTCTATCAGCTCGCGGTCAAGGTGTTGGCCGATGAAAACGAGCTTTTGCATGCGGTCGCCGTAGTAGTCGTCCCAGTCGCGGCGCAGCTGGGCGTCGCGCCTCAGGGCCTCCTCCAGCTCGTCGTCGGGCATGGTGGCGAACCAGCGGCCCGCATCGCGCAGCTTCACCTGCTTGCCGGCCTGCTCGAAGATGTAGCACACGTCCTCTTCGCCAGAGAAATAGCAGATACCCTTGGCGCGGATGATGTTCTTGGGCCACTGACGGGCTACAAATTCGTCGAAACGGTTCAGGTCGAACGCCCTCCGGCGGAAATAGACATACGTGCCTATGCCATATTCTTCGGCTTCGCCCTCGTCGTGGTCATGGTCGTGGTGATGGTGGTGGCCATCGTGGTCATGGTCGTGATGGTGTTCCTCGTGCTCCTCTTCATGCTCATGATGGTGGTGCTCTTGATTGTCGGCCCGGACACCGGGCTCGGCGCCGCTTTCCACCTCCTGAATCCAGGTGGCCGAGGTGGCCACATCGTCGAAGTCGAACATGCCGGTGCCCAGGATGCGGTCGAAATCGACATCGCCATAGTCGCAGTCGATAATCTCGGCCTTGGGCTGCAGGGTGCGGATAATCTGGCGGGTGCGCCCCAGTTCTTCAACCGACACTTCCGATGCCTTGTTGAGCAGGACGATATTGCAGAACTCTATCTGCTGGATGACGAGGTTCTCGATATCCTCGTCGTCGATGCCGGGTCGGGTGAGCAGGAGACCCCCCTCGAACTCGTCGCGCATGCGCAGGGCGTCGACCACCGTGACGATGCAGTCGAGGCAAGGCACAACGTTAAAGCCTTCGGCCATGGCGGGGATGGAGACGAGGGTCTGGGCGATGGGCTCGGGCTCGCAGATGCCGCTGGCCTCGATGACGATATAGTCGAACCGCTCGGCGTTGGCTATGTCGCGCAGTTGGTTGACGAGGTCGCTCTTCAGCGTGCAGCAGATGCAGCCGTTCTGCAGGGCCACGAGGCTCTCGTCGGTCTGGCTCACCACCCCACCCTGCTGGATGAGGGAGGCGTCGATGTTCACCTCGCCGATGTCGTTGACAATGACCGCGAAACGGATGCCCTTGTTGTTCGTGAGGATACGGTTGAGGAGTGTGGTCTTGCCGCTGCCGAGGTAGCCGGTGAGCAGCAGCACAGGTATTTCTTTGCGCATTTCCATTAACTATTACCTTTTACTATTTACATTTCCTCGACGGCTTTCTTGCTCCAGAGGCGGAGGAATTTCTCGACGCGCTTGCGGCTGTAGCCCTTGCCCTCTTCAAGCGACTCCGACTCCTGTATGTGGATGGGGGTGCCGTCGGAGCCAAGGATTACGAACACCGGATAGCCGAATCGGCCGGGGTTGCCGAGGAACGCCATCGCCTCAGGGTTCTTGTTCTCCTTCGAGTAGTTGACGTGGATATAAACGTAATTCTCTTCGATGAGCGGCGCGACGACACTGTCGGTGGCAGCGAATTTCGCAAAGCGCACACACCAGGGACACCAGTCGCCGCCCACCTGGCACAGGACATAACGGTCGGTCTGTCTTGCCAGTTCAGTGGCTTCTTGGATTTGCTGCATGGCATCAATCTCCTCGTTGTATATCTTGGTCTGAGCCTGTACGGCGAGGGACGCCACAAGCATGAAAAGGAAGAAAAGTTTTTTCATTTACGTCTCGACTTCTTAGTTCTTGTTTCTTACTGGAATACATACACCCACCCGCCTTTGGGAAGGGCGACCATCAGGAGGAACAGGATACCGACAAGCCAAAGGGCTATGGTGATGACCGTCTTGAAGACATTGTAGCCTCTCCCCTCGGGCCCGTCTTTCTTTCGCTGTTCGTATTCCTTGGTCACAGGTCTGCCAATCTATAAAAAAGATAAGAACTAAGAACCATGAAGATTATCTTACTTCTTAGCTCTTAGTTCTTACCTCCAGATATCTGCTACCAGGCGAAGAGAGGACGGTTCTGCATCATCTCGTTGACCTGGCCGGTGATCTTGGCGCGGACGGCCTCGTCGGTCGGGTTGCAGAGGACGGTGTCGATCATGTCGACGATG
>CAJOIV010000051.1 GCA_905234665.1 uncultured Bacteroidales bacterium
CGCCACGCAGAACGACAAGCTCATCGACGCCATGACCGCCTTCAACGAGCTCTTCGACGACATGCCCATCGCCGAGGCCAACTTCTACATGGCCCAGGAGGCAAAAATCAGCGGTATCCGTACCTCCCGCTACACCAAGATGAACATCATCAACTGCTACCTCAACTACGAGAAGATGGGCTACGACATGAAGAAGAGCCTTTCCAAAATCCTCTTCGAGGCCTATCCCAAGGTGCGCATGGAGGATGTCGACAACTTCAGCCGCAAGCACATCGCCCACCAGAAGAAGGTCTACATGTGCCTCGGCAAGGAGGCCGACATGGACTTCGACGCCCTCGCCAAGTTCGGCAAGGTCAAGAAGCTCACCCTTGAGCAGATCTTCGGATACTAACAGTCTCCACATCCCAATGGGAAGGGCACTTCAGCGCCCTTCCCATTGATTGTATATATGAGCAGCCAAGCACATAGACACAGACACACTCCCTCCCCCCTTCGGGGTACTCCCCCTAACTTAGGGGGAGAGCCAGTTACTCCCTTGCCTCTGAATGCGGCAGCCCACTCCCCCTCTAAGTTAGAGGGGGTGGCCTTTAGGCCGGGGGCGTATGTCCACCCCGCCAAACTCAACCCCCTGCATCTCCTCTTCCTGATTGTCCTCCTTCTTCCCCTTCAAGGCTTGGCACAGACCGACACGGCGTTCTGGTTTGCTGTGCCCGACCTCTCGCACGGCTACGGCAATGTGCAGACCCGGCTGGTGTTCCATACCTACAACCAACCCGCCACCGTCACCGTGGAGCAGCCCGCCGGCACCTTCTTCCCGACAACAACTTTCTTGATGCTGGCCAATGAGGTCACCACGGTGGGACTGTCGTCCCTATGGAGCCTGGTAGAGACGGCTCCGGTGAACACTGTCTTGGACAAGGGTCTGTATATCCACTCCACGGCTCCTATCACCTGCTATTTTCAGAGTATATCCAACGACCGCGAGACCTACACCCTGAAAGGCCGCAATGCCTTGGGAACAGACTTCCAGATACTGACGCCGTTTCAATACAATCACAATCATCGGCGGCACGACATAGGGCACAGCATCGAGATTGTTTCCACCGAGGACAGCAACAGAATCGACGTGGAGGTGTGCAATTTCCCGTCCGATCCCGACACCGTGCTGCAAGGCGGCATATTGCGCGGCACCACATTCCAGATTGTGCTGAACCGTGGACAGTCCTACGCCCTGCGCGGCAACCATTATAGTTCAACAGTTATCAAGACCCGTCTGCACGCCATTCACCCCATTGCCGTCAACATCACCTCCGACTCGCTGATGACACGCCAGCAGACCGACACCTCAGGCATTGTTATTCGTGGCACCTGCAACCTCGGAGGCGAACAGTTGCTGCCCAACCGTTGTTGGGGGACAGAGTATGTGGAGGTGAACAACCTGACGACGACTGAGATGTTCCGCAGCACCTCAGTTGTGGACACAGGACGGTACCGGGTCTCGGTCAACGGACAACTCCCACAGACCGGCGACTTTGTATGGAATGTAGGATGGCGCAATTGGCACGACTCGGTCCAATACCTCAAGAGCGACCGACCCATAGGCGTGGCGCACCAGACCGACCCCAACAGGCAGATGGGGTTCACGGTGCTGCCACAGATACGGTGCGCCGGCTCACACATTGTATCGTACCTGCGCTCCGACACAATGCCCATAACCGTCCACATGGTGGTGGAGAGCCACGCCGTGGGTGACATCCTTTTCAATGGCGACAGCACCATACTCACGCCTGCGGTCTTTCGACCCGTGCCGGGGCTGCCGACACACCGCTGGTGCAATGTCGACGTGAGCCGCCACCTCGACTCGGGAGAGGTAATGACCATCAGTTGCGCCACAAGCAAGTTCCTGCTCGCCGTCATCGAGTCGGACAGTGCGCGGGGTACGGCATACAGTTATCTGACTGATTATACCCCCTACATCTATCTGAATCCGGATATGGACACCGCCTATTGCACAGGCGACAGCATCGTGTTCCGCTACGAAGGAGAAACCATCGACAGCATGGCTGTGCATGGCCCTGGAGGCATTCTGCTCACTGCGCCACCGTATGCACTGCCCGATGCCGACACCACCATGAGCGGACTCTATGTCATTGAGGGCTTTGGTGCCAACGGATGCAGCATGACCGACTCAGTGCGCATCACGGTGTATCCCGCGTTCAGGACGGATACATGCGACACCATTGTCGAAAACCAACTGCCGTGGAACCGTTTCGGGATTGACTTCCTCGACGAGACCGACACCCTCATCATGTTGCATGCAGACCATTGCGACAGCATCTACCGCTACCACCTCACCGTCTACCCCAACATCTTCGACTCCGCCATCTTCTTCCTCTGCCCCAATGCCATACCTTACCGGCTGAACGACAGCATTTTCATCGGGAGGGACACCGCCGTCCTCTACTTCGGCGCCCATGGAGAGGACTCCACCGTCACCTACCGCGTCATCCTCCTCCACGACTCCGACACCTCCATCACCGACACCATCCTCGAGAGCCAGCTGCCGTGGATGTTCCGCGACACCCTCTTCACCGACAGCGTCAGGGATTTCCCCATCATCCTCGTCAACGAGGCTGGCTGCGACAGCGTCATCCATTATAGACTCTTCATCTTTTGGGACGGCGACCACTGCGACACCACCCTCACCTTTCCCACCCTCGTGACCCCCAACGGCGACGGCGTCAACGACCGCTTCGTCATCGGCGGCCTGCTGGAGAACAACTGCTTCCGTTTCAACGACCTCCTCATCTACGACCGCACCGGCCAGCTCGTCTACCACGGCCACAATATCGCCTCCGAGGACGACTTTTGGGACCCCGCAGCCCACCGCGCCCCCGACGCCACCTATTTCTACGTCTTCAAGGCCCACGGCGTGACCATCCACACCATGCACCAGGGCGTCATCGAGGTACTGCGATGAATATGCCGATTCATCGACGGGCACCCATGCTGCGGGTGGCCTTGGCCCTGGCGGCGGGCATCCTGCTGGCCGAGTGGCTGCCCGGCGTGCCGCGGCCTCTGCTGTGGACGGCCCTGGCCGTCGCCGCGACGCTGCTGGGCATAGGACTCTGGCGGCACGGGCGGAAAGGCGGAGGTTTGTTCCGGCCCGCCCTTTGGGTTACGATAATCGTAACTTCTTGGCTATCAGTACCCCCCCCCCACAAAAATATCCCCCTTTTGCGATACCACCGGACGCAAGACTCTCGTCCTGCGCCTGGTGGACACCCCGCATCCCTCAACGCACAGCGTTAAAGTCCCCGCCGAAGTCGAGGCCTTCCGCGACAGCCTCGGGTGGCACACGACACGCGGCCGCATCATGGTGTTCCTGCAACCCTCGGCAAGCACCGACAGCCTGCGCTACGGCGACCGCCTCTGCCTCCACGCACGCCTCTCCCTCCCCAACGGCGAGCGCAATCCCCACCAGTTCGACTACCGCCGCTACCTGCGCCACAAGGGTATCCTCTGGCAGTGCTATACGGATAGCAACAGCTGGACAACCCTCCCGCCCGCCAATTCTCAACTTTCAACTCTCAATCTTCAATTCCCCAAGGCCACCCAGCGGCGGCTCGTCGAGCGGCTGCGCCGCACCGCCCTCACCCCCACGCAGCAGGGCATCGCCGAGGCACTCCTGCTGGGCTGGCGCGACGACCTCGACCCCGACACCCAGCGCCAGTTCCGCGACGCGGGCATCACCCACCTGCTCTGCGTCTCGGGCCTCCATGTGGGCATCGTGGCGTGGCTCGCCGGACTCCTGCTGCTGCCCCTCGGCATGCGGCGCTGGGCCCGCACGCTGCGCGGCATGGTCCAGATGGCCGCCGTCTGGCTCTTCGTCTGCATCACCGGCATGGCCCCCTCCACGCTGCGGGCGGGCGTGATGTTCTCGTTCCTGATGCTGGGCGACATCGCCGGCCGGCGCGGCACGGGACTCAACAACCTCTGCACCTCGGCGGTGCTGCTCCTGCTCGTCAGGCCCGGACTGCTCTTCGACCTGGGCTTCCAACTCTCCTACAGCGCCGTGCTGGGCATCATGGCCCTCATGCGGCCCTTAGAACGCCTGCTGCGCATCCCCGACAAGGGCCTCGCCTGGTGGCTGCCGCGCAAGGTGTGGGGCTACCTCTGCCTCTCCACCGCCGCCCAGCTCGGCACCCTGCCGCTGGTGCTCTATCATTTCCACCAGTTCCCCACCTGGTTCCTCGTGGCCAACGTCACCGTCGTCCCCTTCGCCGCCTTGTTGCTCGGCACCGTGATGGCCGTGGTGCTGACGGGCGGGTGGCCCGCCCTCTGCAGCGCGGCCACGGCCCTGCTGCGTCTGGAACTGGAGGGCATCGACGCCCTCACCCGCTGGATAGGCACCCTGCCCTGCGCCACCCTCGACAGCCTCTACTGCGACCTGCCCCTGGCGCTGCTCCTCGCCGCCACGCTGGCCGTCGCCGCCTACGGCCTCCACACGCGCCGCCGCTGGACCCTCGCCGCCGTGCTGGCCCTCCTGCTGGCGGCGACGGGCTACAGCACCGCCGTCGACCTCCGCGCCGAGAGGCAGCACACCGTGGTGGTCTACGCCGCCGGACGCCACTGGGCCGCGGAATACCTCTGCGGACGCACGAGCTACCTCGTGGCCGACAGCGCCGTGGCCGCCGACCCCGCCGTCATCGCCTACCAGCGCGACAACCTGCTGGTCCACCGCCGCATCCGCCACACCACCGTCCTCCCCGTCGGCGCCCGCTGGAGCGACAGCCGCTGCGCCCTCTCCGGCCACGCCGCCCAGTTGGGGAAGGTGCGCCTCATGGTCGTCGACCGCAGCAACGCCCGCCCCTTCGGCCGCTATGCGCCCCTCCCGCACCCTGCCGCCAAGCCCCACTGCGACATCCTCCTCGTCGCCCCCGGCTGTTGGGCCGACAGCACGCACCTCGCCGCCGCCTTCCGCTACGACACCCTCGTCCACTACCCGACGCAAGCCCTCGTCGTCGCCGCCGAATAGCCCCCGCCACGCCCTGGGTGCCCCTTGTGTGCCCCCTCGGTGCACCCTCGCTTCTTCTTCGATTGTTCTCCGATTGTTCTTCGATTCTTCTTCGTTTTGAAAACGGAATACAATCGAAGAACAATCGAAGAACAAACAGCGTTCAACACAGCCCGCGGCGAAGGCGGCGGGAAAGAGGGGCAAGGCGCGGAAAAAGGAGGGGAGAAGAAAAAATTTCGCGCTTGCGTGCGTATGTCGGGATTTTTTCGTATCTTTGCAGCATGAAAATCAACCCCAACTACAAGGTCCGCAATGTCGCGGGCGAGAATATCGTGCTCTTACAGGGCAAGATGGGTGGCGACATGACGCGTGTCGTGGCCTTCAACGAGACAGCCCTTTTGTTATGGAATGAGCTCTTCGGCAAAGAATTCACCGCCGAGGATGCCGCACACGTGCTGACAGAGCATTACGAAGTGGACGAGACCACGGCGGCCGTCGACGCGGAGCGCTGGATACAGGACCTGCGCGAAGGGAAACTGCTGTTGACCGAAGAATAGCACGCCATGGACGAGAGAATCCTCTACCGCATCGCCGGCCACACCCTGTGCGTCGAAGGAGCCCCCGAGGTGGCGGGCCTGAATGAACTGCCGGGATTCCCCGTGTTCCGCACCGAGGAAGGCGAGGCGGAATGGACGGTGCGCTTCGGGTGCGACGTGACCGAGCCCGAAGGGTGCACGGTGCTGAGCACCTTCGACTTCGAGGACAGCGTCATCCACAGCCGCTTCGAGCGCAAGGACGGCACGTTCTACTATGTCATGGAACCCGCCGACCCGTCGGTGCCCACCATGGTGCTGCGCTATGCCGGAGGCGCGAGCGTGGAGGCCACCCGGGCCTCGAACCCCACCATGCTGCGTTTCAGCCTGTGGATGTCGATGGGCATGATGGGCCTGCCGAGCCGCATGCTGCTCATCCACGCCTCCACCATCGTCCATCAGAACCGCGCGGTGATTTTCCTCGGCGAGTCGGGCACCGGCAAGAGCACCCACACGCGCCTCTGGCTGAAGAACATCCCCGACGCCCACCTGCTCAACGACGACAGTCCCGTGCTGGCCATCGAAGAGGGGCGCCCGGTGGTCTATGGCTCGCCCTGGAGCGGCAAGACCCACTGCTACCACCCCTACCGCTTCCCCCTGGCGGCGGCGGTGCGCCTGTCGCAGGCCCCGCACAACCGCATCCGGCGGCTCAACGTGATTGAAGCCGTGGCGGCCCTGCAGCCCTCCTGCCCGCCGGCACTGGCACAGGACGACCGTTTCGCCGACGGCATCATGGACATCCTCTCCGACACTATCGCCCATATCCCTGTGTTCCACCTCGAATGCCTGCCCGACGACGACGCCGCACACACCAGCCACGACGCCATCTTCGGAGAAATGTGTAAATGTGACAATGTGTAAGTGTGAAAATGTGTAAGTGAGGCAAAGCCACTCACACAATTACACATTCTCACATTCAAACAATAATATATGGAAGTCCGTAACATCCTCCTGCCCAACCGCCCCGACACCTTCTTGCTGACAGAGCTGCGCGCCCGTCTCGAGGAGGGCATGGAAGTGCGCGTGGCCTTCGGCGGCATCAGCATGCTGCCCCTCATCAGCGGAGGTTCCGACACCATCCGCCTGCGACCCCTGCGCCAGGAGGAGGAGCCTGTGGCGGGCGACGTGTACCTCTTCGTGCGGCAGGGACACCACATCGTCCACCGCCTCATGCGCCGCGAGGGCGACATCTACGTCTTCCGGGGCGACAACTGCTACAACTGCGAGCGGGTGCGGCGACAGGACATCCTGGCTCGACTCACCCTGGTGGAGCATGCCGACGGCACCTCGGTGAGCACCGACAGCCCCAAATGGCATGCCGCCTCGCGCCGCGTGGTGCGCCGCCGCAACGCCAAGAACCACATCCTCCGCTGGCTGGGCCACAAGAAACGGCGAGTCTACTCGGCCATCTACTTCATCCTGCTGGCCGTGCTGATGTGGGCCCCCGTGGGCGGCCTGGGCGTGCCGCTGGACAACTTCATCCTCGGCATCCGCGCCGACCACCTGCTGCACGCCTCCATCTACCTCCTCTGCCCCGCCATGCTCGTCGACCTCCTGCGATTCCGCCGCTGGCGCATCCTCCTCACAGCCATCGGCATAGGGCTCCTCACCGAGGGCGTCCAGTACCTCCTCCCCTACCGCGGCTTCGACATCAACGACCTCATCGCCAACGCCTTCGGCAGCATCCTCGGATGGCTCGCCATCCTCCCCTACCTCCAGCGCAAAGCCCGGCAACAGAGAAGACAACAAAAAACCTGAGAGTCTCAGCACAATACAAAAACCCGAATGCCGTTATACCATTATCATGAGGTGCATGCAAGACATATCCGACGCGATAGAGAATGAAGGCTTCTCGGAGTCGACACTACAAATCATTGACGAACTGACAAACGACATAGAAAATGGATCCACAGACTTTCCTCGATTCAATCAACAAGAGCATGCAGGACTCTGTAAGGCAGGTCCGGCTCTCATTGGGGCGTCCCTCGTCGCAAGCCACGCTGCAGGAAGCCTTGCAGCAAGTGGCCATGCTGCAGGAAGCCAAGGAGGCCCAGCAAACTGGCAGATAGACGAACTGCAGGAAAAACTTATCGAACAATGGGCCAAGGCCGCCCGCCTGTGGGTGGAAGATTCCGACAGCGTGGTGAGCAAGAATTTCGGCCCCATGATAGCCCAAGGCGCAGAAGCAAAGGTCTACTACCGGACCGGCTCACCCGCCGTGCTGAAGGAACGGGCCTCCATCTATTCCACCACGCAGAAAGCACTCGACGCCATTGTCCTACACAACCATCTGTTCCCCGAAACCGCGATGCATGTCATCGGCTACACCCGCGACGCCGACGGTCTCCTCCGCATTATCCTCACACAGCCTTATGTCCGCTGTCTGCGGCTTGCCACCAAAGAGGAAATCGACGACCTTGTGACGGGGAAAGGGTTTCGCGACAACCGGGCGGGCCAAGGGGTAAATTATATCTCCGACCGGATTGTCCTCGAGGACATGCATCCGGCAAATGTATTCATCGACGAACTGACTGCACGTCCCATTTGTATCGACTGTATTGTCAAGTTTGTATCCAACAAATGAAGACAACACAGGCAAGACGCTGCCTGGCAGAATTAACAAGAAATTAGCGGGATATTCAAAATAATTTCGTATCTTTGCACTTCCAAGGAACAAAAAAATAAACATATATGTCTGACACATTAGTCATTACACCCACCTACAACGAGAAAGAAAACATCGAGGCCATCATCCGCAAGGTCTTTTCGCTGGAAAAGGCTTTCGACATGCTCATCATCGAGGACAACTCGCCCGACGGCACGGCCGACATCGTCAAACGGCTCATGCAAGAGTTCCCCGACCGCCTCTTCATCAAGGAACGCAAGGGCAAGCTGGGACTCGGCACGGCCTACCTCGACGGCATGCGCTGGGGCAACGAGCACGGCTACGACTACTTCAGCCACAACCCCGACGACCTGCCGCGCCTCTACGAGGCCTGCGCCTCGGGCAAGGGCGACGTGGTGGTGGGCAGCCGCTATGTTGGCGGCAAGATCTCGGTGGTCAACTGGCCCATGGGACGCCTGCTGATGAGCTACTACGCCTCGAAGTACGTCCGCATCGTGACGGGCATGAAGGTCTGCGACGCCACGGCGGGATTCGTCTGCTGGAGCCGCCGCGTGCTGGAGAAGATGAAGTTCGACAAGGTCCAGTTCGTCGGCTACGCCTTCCAGATAGAGATGAAGTACACCGCCACGCGCCTGGGCTTCAAGGTCTACGAGGTGCCCATCGTCTTCACCGACCGCGTCCTCGGCACCTCCAAGATGAGCATGAAAATCTTCAAGGAGGCCTTCTTCGGCGTCTTCAACCTCCGCCTCCGCAACTGGCGCAAATACTGAACCTCCTTGCCCTCCGGGCAGAGATCTCGTAGATCTTGTAGATTTTGCTAACGCAACCATTATGGAATTTGATGAGATAAAATATGAGGTACGGGGGGCTGCCATGGAGGTCTATAGCCACTTTGGCCCCGGATTGTTGGAGTCGGTGTATGAGAAGGCGATGATTCGTGAACTGGAATTGCGCGGACTCAAAGTGCAATCACAGGTAACCGTACCGGTACTCTATAAAGGAACCCCCGTGGGGGATGATTTGCGGATAGATTTATTTGTGGAAGACGAACTTATAGTGGAACTCAAATCGGTAGAAGAGATAAAAGCTGTATTCTATAAACAATTACGCACATATCTTAAATTGATGGGAAAGGAAGAGGGGTTATTGATAAACTTTGGCGAATATGACTTCATGAAAGGATTGAGACGTGTAACAATCTGACCCCAGCCCCCGCGCGCAGCGCAAATCAACAAGATCCACAAACTCCCGCAAGGCAAAAAGAAAGTAAGGAAAAAATCAACAAGATCTACGAGATCTCGCGAAGCAGGAAAACAGAAACAAGATATACAGAGATAAACAGATATGAGAAAGATTCTATTGACATTGGCGGCGGTGCTGTGCGCCGCCACGGCACTGGCGCAGGACAAGCTCCTGCAATGGAACCAGCTGATGGACCGCAGCCTCTACCCCAAGTACGAGATGCGCGGCTTCACCTTCCTCCCCGGCACCGACAACGTGATGTACCTCAAGGACACCGCCTACATGCTCTTCGACGGCAAGGAGCACCGCGCCATGACCACCGCCGAGCGCGACCAGTACAAGGCCCTCCTGCGCCCCGAGAAGAAGCACAACGTCGAGACGAAAGAGGGCAGCCTCTATGTCGACGGCCACCTCGTGGCCAAAGGCGACGGCTACAACATCGTCCTCGGCGAGAGCGTCCACCGCAACGAGTTCGGCATCGACGGTGGCCTCTTCTGGTCGCCCAAGGAGAGACGCCTGGCCTTCTACCGCATGGACCAGAGCATGGTGGTGGACTACCCCATCGTCAACACCAAGGCCCGCGAGGCCGAGGTGCGCAACATCAAGTATCCCATGGCCGGCATGAAGAGCCACGAGGTCACCGTGGGCGTCTACGACACCGAGACGGGCCGCACCCTCTGGCTCGACACGCGCCGCGACACCACCGTCCACGAGCGCGAGATGTACCTCACCAATATCGCCTGGAGCCCCGACGAGCAGTATGTCTTCATCGCCAAGGTGAACCGCGAGCAGAACCATCTATGGCTCGAGCAGTACGACGCCACGCGGGGAAACCTCGTCAAGGTGCTCTTCGAGGAGGAGAACCCCCGCTACGTGGAGCCTTGCGAGCCGATGATCTTCACCCCCAAGGGCGACCAGTTCCTCTGGTATTCCATGCGCGACGGCTACAAGCACCTCTACCTATATAATATGGACGGCACGCTGGTGAAGCAGGTGACCCAAGGCGAGTACGAGGTCGAAGGCTTCATCCAGTTCGACCGCAAGGGTGAGAATATCTTCATCTACGCCAACAAGGGCAACCTCGCCGGCCGCGACGCCTACCGCGTGAGTTTGAAGAACGGTATGATGTGGCGCATCACACATAGCTTCAACCCGGCACACATGGGCACACATTCCGTTGTAATCAATGAAGACGGTACCCGCATGATTAATGTCTTCTCCTCGGTGGAAGTGCCTGCATATGCAAGTTACAACATCTTGAAATACAAAAACAATAGTACTGTTCTTTCCGAGGGTAAATTTCTATATAAGGCCGAGAACCCTCTGAAAGACTACGCCATGCCTGGCATTGAGCTTGGCACCATCAAGGCTGCCGACGGCAAGACCGACCTATACTACCGCCTTATCACACCTCCCAATATGGAGAAGGGAAAGAAGTATCCCACGCTGGTCTACGTCTACGGCGGCCCCCACTCGCAGCTCGTCACCGACAGCTGGCTGGCGGGCGGCAACCTCTACTTCATGTTCCTCGCCCAGCAGGGCTATGTGGTCTTCACCGTCGACAACCGCGGCACCGACAACCGCGGCTTCGAGTTCGAGAGCTGCACCCACCGCCGCCTCGGCGAGATCGAGATGGCCGACCAGATGGAGGG
>CAJOIV010000052.1 GCA_905234665.1 uncultured Bacteroidales bacterium
CGTTATCGGCACCCAGGCCTACGCCAATGCCCGCTTCCTCTACTACATCAACGAGATACGCTCCGCCGTACTCATAATGCACGGTGCGGAAGCCCATTCACGCTACTTTGGCGAAGCCGCCTACCACTATATGGTTGAAGGCAAGGCCGATGGCTACAACTTCATTGGCAAACCAAATCCCAATCCCGGCAACAAGCAGCTGCTCATCATCCCCGGCGCCACCCATTGCGACCTCTACGACGGTGGAGTGTGCGACCGAAGTGGAGCAAACTCTACAAAAGGGGAGAACAATTACATCCCTTGGGACACGCTTGCTGCCTTCTTTAACAAGAACCTATAAAACCATTCCGGCATGAAGAAAGTTGTCGTAATATCTACAAGTCTCCGTCCAGGCTCGAACAGCAGTGCATTGGCGGAGCAGTTTGCACGTGGCGCGGAAGCCGCCGGGCATCAGGTGGAGTTCGTCTCGCTGCGCGGCAAAGACATCAAGTTCTGCATCGGCTGCCTGTCGTGCCAGCAGACGGGTGCCTGCATCTTCAAGGACGATGTGCCGGCCATTATGGAGCGCGTGCTGGAGGCCAATGTCGTCTGCTGGGCGACGCCCATCTACTACTACGAGATGAGCGGCCAGATGAAGACCCTCATCGACCGCATGAACGCGATGTATCCCAAAGACTACCGCTTCCGCGACATCTACCTGCTGACCACCGCCTTCGAGAACGAGCCCCACGTCCCCGAGCGTGCCGAGAGCGGCCTGCAGGGCTGGATTGACTGCTACGGCAAAAGCACCCTCAAAGGCCACCTCTTCTGCGGCGGTGTTGGCTCCCCGAAAGAGATTGAAGGCAACACAAAATTGCAGGAGGCCTACGAGATGGGGAAACAAGTGTGATCCAAGAACATCACCTACGTCTGTTAGCCATGAGCAAATACATACACACAAATAGACCTGGATTTCTGCTCGGGTTGATTGATTTCTGCACGGCGGGATTGTTCTTTCTCATCTACATGCCTTTGGGCTTGCAAGATGAGATAGACGAGATACTCGGTAAGAGGACGCAACACTATTGGGTGGCGTATGTATTGGGCATCCCGACGATGTTCATCTACACGCTTGTTTGGATGGCGCGTATCGCCGAAGAGCTGCGTAGCAAGGCCAAAGCGCTCGGCATCGAAGGACCATATACCTCGTGGTGGCACATGTTCGGTTGGAATACCTTCGGCGTGCTGCTCTTTGGTCCTGCCGTCGCCACGTATCGCTTTTTCGGCACCCTCAACAAAGTGGAGCGCAAATTGAATGAGAATTAAAGTATGAAAATCGACCATATAGCACTATTCTGCAAAGATCTGGAGCAGATGCGCCAGTTCTTCCTCGACCACTTTGAGGCCATAAGCAACGAGCAGTACCACAACCCGCGGACGGGATTGCGGACATATATCCTCACGTTTCCCGACGGGGAAGCACGACTGGAGCTGATGCAGCGCCCCGACACCCTCGATGCCAACCCGTCGAAGCCCAATATCGGGTTCATCCACGTCTCGTATGCTGTCGGCAGCAAGGAGGCGGTGGACGCAAAGACCGAGGAGTTGCACAATGCTGGCTGTCAGGTAACGAGCGGCCCCCGCACCACTGGCGACGGCTACTACGAGAACTGCATCCTCGGCCCGGAAGGAATACAGATAGAAATAACGGTTTGAAACAAAAAATAAATGGTATGAAAGCAATGTTTCCTTATCCTGCAAAAAAGCCCGGTGGTTGCCGATTCTCAGGCTTCCCGGATTACGCCAATTACCAAGATTATGGCGAAGAAGAGATAGAATTGGACGACCAGGACTTTCAGTTTTTTGAGATGGTCAGGGAAGACCCTGACGCGGTGGCTTTGAGCTCGGTGGGCATGGACAATCAGAACCGTTGCCTGCTGGTTCGCAGGTTCTACATTCCCCAAAAGCCTTACGGAGGGACATGGAAGAACCGTTACTTCCTCATCAAGCGCAATGTGATGGCATCACTCCTTGCTCTTGCCGTCATAGAGGGGCATCGGAGTCTGAAGGAGCACGAACAGATAATGCACCGGCTCGACAGCCGTGTGCCAGCCACGGGCGACCCCGAGATTGACGGCCCCACTCCATTGCTGATGAACCAGGAGTTGAACGACCGTTTGGAGCAGGAAAAGAAGGAAAAAGAGCAGAAAGAGCTGGAAGAGAGGAAACGATGGCATGCAGACATCTGGGACAAGGATGTCTGGAAGGATAATGTCTGTCATCTCTTTTTCGAGGGCGACGAACCAATACTGATATCCCATGGTATGCGATACAGTTTTGGCCACGATGGCCGTGAGCCGATGACAATAATCTACGGCAACGGGGTGAAATACCTGCACAACGGATTTGATGTATGGGCCGAATGCCGTTATTTCGTGAAAAACCCACAAGGGACGACGCAGTCAATCACAGGACGACAATATGACGCCAGACGTTTCAGCCACCTGCTTTTTGCCGCAGCCACATCCATTGGCGAGTCGTTAAGCATTGACGAGGTGGAAGAAAGGTTGGATAGGATGATGGCGTATTAACTGATTAACCCCCAAAACCCGACGACAAGAACGGCAGCATTCCCTACGACAGGTGGGGGTGAGGGTGTCCGTCAGCCACCACAGGCGGCTCCGCCGCCCGCCGCCCCGTGGGAAAATAAATTTTGCCATGTGGGGAATTCTTCGTACTTTTGCATCGTCAAACGAAATAAAAAAGGACATCACAAATGAGTGAGAAAGAGAAACAATTATTCTGAGTGATGTTGAAACAAGTTAAAGAAGAAGATTATGGCAAATGCAGCAACAGTTCCCGCAGAGGGACAGATACTGGTCGACATTGAAGATATGTCGATGCTCAAGGACATCAAGAAAGCCATCAGCCTGATCAAGGGAGTGGGCAGGGTTACTGTTCCTCGTCGCAGCAGGCGCTACTCGTCCTACGAACTTTCGCTGCGAGACCTCGACGAGGGCCGCGTGTATGAAGCGAAGGATGTGGATGATTTGTTCCGGCAGTGTTTAGAGGAGAAATAGCCATGTATACGATTAAGTTTACAGGCGAATTCAAACGCCAGATGAAACTCTGTGAGCGTCGAGGATACGACATGGAGCAACTTCGCACGGCCATCCGCATCCTTTCGACCGATGGCAAATTGCCCGCCGAGTACCTCCCCCATGTGCTGCACGGTGACCGCAAGGGCCAGTGGGAGTGTCACATCCAGCCTGACTGGCTCCTCATCTGGGAACAGCATGACCAGGAACTTATCCTCATCATGCTTAATACGGGCACACACTCCGACTTGTTCAGTAAAAAGTATAAGAAAAAATAACCCTCATGCGTCTTGGCCCTGCTGCAGGTCGTCGCAAGCTATCATAAAGATGCCAAAATGGCGTCATAAAGACGGAACGAGGACAGCATAGCAAATATTGCATCTATTTTTATGGAGTTGAATAAATCCTATGGCAGATAAACCAAACATTATATATACTCTACCTTACGACATTTCGAAGGCCACCAGCATCTATGAATACAGCAAAGGTTTGTTGGGAAAGACCTTGCGTGATTTTGCATGGGAGGGCTATGAGCAGAAGAAAGGCAAAGGAGGACTCGGGCAGATGGTGGAGAACATCTTCTTTTTGCTCGAGACGAACAACTATGCAGGTGCCGACTTCTCTGAGGCTGGAATGGAGTTAAAATGCACTCCGCTGAAGAAAAGCAAACAGGATGATTATCTCATAAAAGAACGTCTTGTTTGTAATATGATTAACTACTGCGAGGTGGTAAAAGACGACTTTGAGCACTCCCATTTCTATTTGAAATGCCAGTTGATGTTGTTGCTCTTTTATCTGCACCAGAAGAATTGCGACAATCTCGACTTGGAATTCATCTTCTCTGTTCTCTGGAAACTACCCAAGAAGGACTTGCTAATTATTCGTCACGATTACGAGGTCATCATCGATAAGATAAGACAAGGAAAGGCCCACGAACTCTCAGAGGGTGATACAATGTATCTCGGTGCTTGTCGCAAGGGACAGAAGGGTGATAGTTTGATGAAACAACCCAACAATCCCGACATCGACGCTCCACGCCGAGCTTTCAGTCTTAAGATGGCCTATATGCGTACCGTCCTGGATTATGTCGTGAAGAGTGGAAAAAACGCTGTTTCGAATGTCGCAGGAGCGAAATCGGAGTTGGTCAGCACGAACGCCCTTTTGAAGAAATCATTCGAAGAAATTCTTCTTGCTCGTTTCTCCCCCTATTTGAATATGCCATTTGCGAAGATTGCAAAGCAGAAGAAAGTAGACATCTCGAACAACCCGAAGAATAAGTTTGCGATGGTAGCAAATGCTATTGCGGCTTCTGCAAAATGTGCTAATGTGAATCGCTCGGAGGAATTCCTCAAAGCGGGTCTCACGATGAAAACCATTCGTGTACAGGCTAATGGCATAATAAAGGAGGCAATGTCTTTTGAGAATATCGACTACATCGAGGTGGCTGAGAGTGATGAGTGGATTGAGTCACGCCTATACGAGCTCTATTCCAGTAGGTTCATGTTTGTGATATTTAGGGAACAGACCGCAGGGAAAGAAGATTATGTGTTGGATGATGTGTTCTTCTGGACCATGCCTCAAAGGGACCTGGAGTGGGCAGAAGTATATTGGAACCATATTAAGGACAATATATTGGCCAATCATATATCTGAGGAGTATTGGTGGAAGGGTGCGGATGGGAAGAAATTCCACGTTCGACCTAAAGCCCAAAAAGCAGTAGACCTTGCGCCGACTCCTGACGGCAAAGGGGCGAAGAAGTTTTGTTACTGGTTCAATAATGATTATGTTCGTGAGATTGTAGAGAATAGGAGAAAGGAGAAGTTGAATGGCTAAAAAGGAAATAAAGGTAGTAGAGCTTTTTGCCGGTGTGGGCGGCTTCCGCATCGGATTGGAAGGTGCGTCGGATGCCTACAATACCATTTGGAATAACCAGTGGGAACCTTCGACATTGCATCAAGACGCTTCGCTGGTATATAAGGCTAGATTTGGATTCAAAGGCCATGTGAACAGGGACATCAACCTCGTGAAGACAGAGGAAATTCCCGACCACGACCTGCTGGTGGGAGGATTCCCCTGTCAGGATTACTCTGTGGCGGCAACCCTCAGCCGCTCAGGAGGCATCGAGGGCAAAAAAGGAGTGCTCTGGTGGCAGATATATCGCATTCTTGATGAGAAAGGTGACAAACGTCCCCAGTATGTATTTTTCGAGAACGTTGACCGCCTGCTGAATTCACCCGCCACCCAGCGTGGACGAGACTTTGCCATCATCCTGGCTTCTCTTGCCGACCTCGGGTATGTCGTCGAGTGGCGTGTCATCAATGCCGCTGACTACGGGATGCCCCAACGTCGTCGTAGGACATACATTGTGGGCTACAGAAAGGGTTCTGTTGTCGCCAACAAGATAGAGGCGTTGTCGCACTGGGTGGAATACGAAGGTGTAATGGCAGAGGCTTTCCCGTTCAAGGCCAGCGAGGGTACACAGTCGGAGTTCGACATCAAAGGCACCATTCAGGATATTTCCGCCAAGTTCAACAAGGGAGAGAAAGAGACGCCCTTTGGGAATGCCGGCATTATGATGGACCGACATGTGTATTCAGTAGATGCCATCCCCGTTCATGAGGGTACCCGCCAGATGTTGGGAGACATCCTTGTGGACGAAGACTATGTTCCGGAAGAGTTCTTCATCTCTGAAGAGGATTTGCCGAAGTGGCAATATGAGAAGGGTGCCAAGAAGATAAACCGTGTATCGAAGGAAGGCTTTGAATATGTCTTTTCTGAGGGAGGAATGTCGTTTCCTGATTCCTTGGACAAGCCTTCCCGCACGATGATTACTGGCGAAGGTGGCCCGTCACCGTCGAGATTCAAGCATGTGGTGGAGACCCAGTCAGGCCGCTACCGTCGCCTGATTCCCATCGAGATGGAACGCCTGAACATGTTCCCCGACAACCATACCTACCATCCCGATGTGTCGGATGGTCGCAGGGCTTTTCTGATGGGCAATGCGTTAGTGTGTGGTATCGTCCAGGAGATTGGACGAAGCCTCTACCGCTTCATCTACGACGAGGCACCCGTATCGACTCGTCCCATCCACATGCAGCGCAATCCCCGTCCGTTGCTGACGTTGGATTTGTTCTCCTCCGAAGAGAAAGACCTTATATACAATAAGCCTAAGAAAACCTATCAACTCGACACCTCCAAGCGTCTGCTGGTGGGGCTTGTGAAGAAGGACAACGAGGAGTACTTTCTCACGCAGGAACCGACAAAGCTCTATTATACTGACTCCATCCGTAGGTTCCCCTCCACCATTGCGCTTAACAAGTTGTACTACTTTATGCCATATATCAAAGGCAAGGGCGTGAGGGATATATACCTCATCAAACTCCTGCGCCTGGGGAGCAAAACCGAGGTGCATCCCGAGACGAAAAATGACTCGAAATATCCTCGCTTTATCCTTGAATTGGAGTATCTCGAAAGCCTACCCGAGTACCAGATGATTACGTTGCGATTCCAGCGCGCTTTTACGGATACATTTCTTGGGAGGGTGATGAACGGCAGGAAATAAGAATAAAAACAGTATTATCCATGAAATACCAAGTAGAAATAGAAGAGACCACCTCAAAGGTTATAGAGGTCGAGGCTGAGTCTGCTTTTGAAGCAAAGGAAATGGTTGATAGGAAGTATAGAAACTCCGAAATTGTATTAGGGGGAGACGATTATGTGGACTACAAAGTCCGCATTTTATAGGGCTTATGGACAAGAAACAGATGACTTTTACGGTGGACCGGGAGACGGTGGTAGAGGGGGAGGTGGTGGAGGTCGCCTGGGAGTGCCAGGGGGCTGAGAGGGTGGAGCTGACCATTGACAACGGGTTGCGGACCTCGGTGCTGCCGCTGGAGACGGCGGGGACGAAACGGTTCCGGCTCAACCGCTCGAAGGGCCGGACTCGCCTCACGCTGTCGGCGACAATCCTCGACAAGACCTATAGCAAGACGCTGCGAGTGCGGGTGAAGAAGATGCCCGTCATGAAGGCCGAGACGCTCGACCACAACGGCAAACCCCTCAACGCTTTGCGCCACTGGTGGCGACAGACGGTGGAGAAGGGCCGCACCCTGAAAGCCAAGGAGAAGCTGCGGATGCAGCAACTGCCAGAAAAGAAGCAGGTGGCTATGAAGGGCATGGCAATCATCGGCATCGTGATGCTGCTGAGCCTCGCCTGGCCCCGCCTCTACACTCTCGGGATGATGGCACTGATGGTATACTTCGCCGTGGTGCTGATGAAGAGGTGAGGGGGTAAATTGAAAATTGAGAATTGAGAATTGAAAATTGAAAGACACACTCCTCAGTCAGCAAAGCTGACAGCTCCCCTAACTTAGGGGAGCAGCTGGCTGCCGCGGGACGATAAGAAAGAACAGAAACAAGACAAGATATGAAAGAACAAGACATCAACAACCCATTGGTGGTGCGCTGCGGGAACTGCGGCGGCGACCTGCACTATGACATTGTCAAGCAGCGCTACTGCTGCGCCCACTGCGGCTCGGAATTTGAGCCCACGGAGAAGAAGGCACAATACATGAACTGGAAGACGCTGCAACACGACACGGTGATGAAGGATGCCGCCGGCGTGAAGGCGTTCTCGTGCCCCGCCTGCGGCGCGAAGACGGTGGTGGCGGGCGACAACGTCACCGCTCAATGCCCCTTCTGCCAGAACACGATGATCGACGCGCAGTTCGACGCCGACAGCCTCCCCGAGGTGGTCATCCCTTTCAAACTCAGCCAGCAAGAGGCCGAAGCCAAGCTGCGCGAATGGCTGCAGAAGAACGCCAAGAAGCCCGTCGCCAAGGCCATCGAGGCCAACATGGAGCACTTCGCGGGCTGCTACCTCCCGTACCAAATCGTCCGCGGGGCCTACAACAGCCAGCTGGCCATCCGCAGCACCTCCGCGACGTGCGCCTACCCCTTCCGCGCCTACCTGAGCCACACCGCCGTGAACGCCTCCAGCGACTTGAGCAACATCTTCCTCGACGGCGTCGAGCCCTTCGACTTCAACGAGGCGCGCGCTTTCGACTTCGGCTACCTCAACCGCCAGAATGCCAAGGTGCAGAACGTCTTCGGCGAGGAGCTGCTGCAGCGCATCGGCGAGGAGACACAGGAAGAACTCTACGAGACCTTCGCCAAGAAGGTGCGCACCAAGGAACTCTCCATCGACCTCGACGGCGACAACACCCCCGAGTCCATCGCAGCCCTCCTGCCGGTCTATCTGGTGAAATGCCCCGACGGCATCGCCGCCGCCGTCAACGGCCAGACGGGCAAGGTGTCCATCGACACGGGCAAGAAGAAGAACCTGACGCGCCACTGGTGGGTATGGCCCACGCTGGCCACCGTGGTGGTGGCTGTGGTGGCGGGCATCTTCGGCGGCTGGGCGCTGGCCTTCGGTTTCGCCGCCCTCTTCGGCATCGTCTTCTTCGCCGTGCACAGCACNNNCCGCCACGACAAGCATATCGTCGAGGGCATCATCACCTACCCCCGGGCAAAGAAAGGGGAGGAGACGGATGCCAAGGCCGAGTTCTTCGCCGACTTCGGCGATGGCCCCGTGCCCGCCAAGCTGAAGTTCTTCACCCCGTGGCGTATCATCAAGTGGGTGGTGGGACTGTTTGTCTTCATCTTCCTGCCGGTGTTCATCGCCGCCCCCATCCAGCTCATGCGGGGCTTGCCGCTGACGGACATGCAGATAGGCTACGGCGCGGCATGGTACTGCATCCCGGGATTCGTCGCCATCTTCATGGCCGGCGGCATGGCCAAAAACATGATGTACGGCTCGCCGCTATACTATGAGATAATGCCCAACGGGAGGACGCGGCGCCGCCGCCTGCGCTCACAGAAACGGGTCACCTTCAAGGAAGCGATGGCCAGCAGAAAGAAACTCGACATCGGCGGGAAAGAAGGCTGCTTCATCATCGGAATGATGCTCTTCATGCTCATAGGCAGCGCGATGGCCATGATTTTCTGACATCCAAAGTGCAGGATTCGTTTTCCTGCGGGGGGCGCGTCATTCGACACCGAGGAGGGGGAGGAGGTCGGCGAAGTGGTCGATGATGTGGTCGGCGCCGGCGGCCTGGAGGTCGGCGAGGGGTGCGTTGCCGTATGTGACGGCGCAAGTGTGCATGCCGGCGGCCTTGCCCATGAGGATGTCCACAGGCATGTCGCCCACCACGAGGGCTTCGTCGGCGGCGATGGGTTGCCCCTGCCGGCCGCCGTTGAAATGTCTGAGGGTGACGAGCGCGGGTTCTGGGTCGGGTTTGTGGTGTGCCACTTCGTCGGAGCCGACGATGAAGGAGATGTAGGGCCGCAGGCCCATGTCGTCGACCAGGCGGTGTAGCGATGCCGAGGTGCGCGACGAGGCGATGGTCAGCAGGAAACCCGCCTCGCTGAGGGTTTTCAGGGTGTCCACCACCTGCGGGAAAGGATTCGGAACGAGGTCTTTGGCGTTGGCGAAGAAGAGCTGCCGGTAGGCCTCGGCGCAGGCTTCGGCCTGGTCGTCGTCGAGATGGGGGTAGATGTGACGGTAGCAGTCCTTCAAGGGCAGCCCGATGATTGAGCCGCAGGTGGCCTCGTCGGCTACAGGAAGTCCCATCTGCTGCATGGACTGCTGCATGGTGATGACGATATTGCGACGGGTGTCGCCGAGGGTGCCGTCGAAGTCGAAGATGACGAGATGGGGATGTGGGAATGTGTTAATGTGGGAATGTGTTAGTGGGAGTGGTGGTGGTGATGGTGATGGTGGTGGCAGCATGAAGTATCTCCAGGCATAGCCTGGCAGTCGTGGTCGTGGCAGTGGTGGCTGCTGGTCTCGAGTTCGAGGGTGCTGTGGTGGATGCCGAGGGAGTCGAGGAGCTCTTTGACGCGGTCGGTGACGGTTTCGAGGTGGTCGGCACTGGGGATGACGATGTGGCAGGTGAGGGCCGTCTCGGTGGTCGAGATGCTCCAGATGTGGACGTGGTGGACGTTGAGGACACCTTCCTGTGCCTCAATCTTCTGGACTATCTCGTCCACGTCGAACCCTTCGGGGACGGCGTCAGTGCTCATGCGGAGGCTCTCGGCAAGGAGGTCCCAGGTGGAGACGAGGATGACCACGGCGATGATGAGGCCGATGAGGGGGTCGATGACTGTCCAGCCGGTGTAGTGGATGACGATGCCGCTGACGACCACGCCCACAGATACCAGTGTGTCGGCCAGCATGTGGAGGAACGCCCCACGGGTGTTGATGTCGTGCTGCCGCTGCCGGCTGAGGACGAAGGCTGTGACGCCGTTGATGACGATGCCCACGGCGGCGGTCCAGATGATGAGGGTGCCGTTGACCTCGGCGGGATGGAAGAACTTCTCGATGCTCTCGACTATGATGGCGCCCACGGCGACGAGGAGGATGATGGCGTTGAGCAGGGAGAGGAGCACAGATGCCTTGCGGTAGCCGTAGGTGAAACGCTTGGTGGCATGCGACGAGGCCAGCTTGAGGGCCACCATGGCCAGCAGGAGGGAGAAGACGTCGGAGAGGTTGTGCCCCGCGTCGGAGAGGAGTCCGATGGAGTTGCCGATGAAGCCCGCCGCCGCCTCGACGATGACGAAGAGGAGGTTGAGGGCCACGGCAACCACATAGATGGTCGAAAGGCGCTCGATGGTGTGAGAGTGCTCGTGGTGGTGGTGTTCGTGGTGGTGCATGGGGTAATTCTAGTAAATCTAGTAGTACTAGTAGTACTAGTAGCACTAGTGCTTAATCGTCAACGTGTGTTACGCGGCCGTACATGTCGAACTGGATTTCGAGGCCGTTGGAGAGGGTGGCCTCGTAGCCGCCGCGCATCTTCTCGACATCAATAATAAGGATACGCGGGTAGCGGTCCACCACGTAGCGGGTGATGAAGACAGGCACGAGGGTGACGGGGAGACCGTCGGTGCACTTCATCTCCTTCCATACGCCCTTGAGGTCGAACTGAATCATGGTGCCGTCGGTGAGGAGGGCCTCGTATTCCTTGGCGCTGACGAAGGCCTGTTCAATCTCGCACGAGGGCCAGTGCTTCTGGATGAGCTCGATGGCCTGCTTGGGGAGGTCGGCGGGGTCGATGGTGCGTTTGCGGTTGGCTGCGTTGGCTGAGACGGTGAGCATCAGCAGGGCCAGCAGGGTGGCGAGAATCTTTTTCATGGTTTATAAGGGATTAAAGTTCGTCGGATTCGATGGTGAGGGTAGCTGTCTTGCCAGAGGTTTTGCCAGTGTAGATCATGGCATATCCGCGGTTGGAGGCTTTGATTTTCTTGAGCAGCTGCGCCATAGTGGGGTCGGTCACATCGATGTTGGAGATGACCTCCTCGCGGTTGTTGGAAAAGCCGTCCTGAAGGATGTCCATGTCGATGATGTCCTCGTCGCATTCGTAGTGGTAGGTGAAGTATTTGTCGTCTAAAGTGACGTCGGTGAAGGTGATGCCGGAGCCGATTTCAATAGGCAGCTGCATGCGTGTGCTCTCGATAAAGGTCTTCATGTAAGTCTCGATGTCGCCGTCGGAGTCGGGTTGGTTGGCCTTCAATTCGTCGGCGGTGAAGTGGAATGTGTAGCTGTCGCCATCGGTGTTGTTCATCACCACGTCCATGTTGGCTCTGGCGTTGACGATGGCGTCGAGGAGCATCTTGAATGATTCCTCCTGGCTGTTGGCATAGGTGATGAGCATGTTGTCGTGGAAGGCCTGCTCGTTCTGCCTGATCATGTCGAGGTCAATATACTCTGCAGGAATGGTGTAGTAGATGGCCACGGTGTTGGCGTTGTAGGTGGCGCTGTCCATCGTGCCGGCCAGACCTAACGACAAGGGGCACTGCTTGTTGAACTCGTCGACCATGGTTCTGAGTTTTGCAGGGCCGCAGGCAGAGACCATTGCGCACGCCAATGCGAGGAGAAGGATCCGGGAAATGTTCTTTTTCATGGGTTGTGGGGTTATTTGGTGAATACTAAAGGTTCGGGGGTGCTTTGCTCGGAGGGCATGCCATTGAGGAAGACCTTGCGCACGCGGGTGTGGAGTATGCTGCCCGTCAGGGGGCTCCAGCCGCATTTGTAGAGGAGGCTTTCGGGGGTGACCTCCACCTCGGCGGGTTCCACGACCACGATGTCGGCGTGGTAGCCGGGGCGCAGGAAACCGCGCTCCTTGATGCCGAAGATGGCGGCGGGGTTGTGGCACATCTTCTCGACGATGAGGGGGAACCACTCGCGGAGGTATTCGTCGTAGCCCTCCATGCCGCGGACGGCGGGGGAGAAGAGGCTCTCGAGCATCATCTGGAGGGAGTGCTGGATGGAGGGTATGCCGCCGGGGGCGTCGAAGTAGCGTTGCTGCTTCTCTGCGAGGGTGTGGGGGGCATGGTCGGTGGCGATGGTGTCGATGAGTCCGTCCTGCAGGGCGGCCCAGAGGGCCAGACGGTCGTCGTCGGACTTGATGGCGGGGTTGCACTTGATGAGGTTGCCGAGGACGGCGTAGTCGCGGTCGTCGAACCAGAGGTGGTTGGGGGTCACCTCGGCGGTGATGTGCTTCTCTGCGAGGCTTTGGTTGCTCAGCAGCGAGAGCTCGGTGGCGGTGCTGAGGTGGGCGATATGGAGGCGGGTGCCGTATTTGCGTGCGCGCTCCACGGCCTTGTAGGTGCTGACGAAGCAGGCCTCGGTGTTGCGGATTTTGGGGTGCAGGGCGGCGGTCTCGCCCTCTTTGCCTGCAAACTCGAGGCGGTAGTTGCGCAGGTTGGCCTGGATGATGCCCTCGTCCTCGCAGTGAGCCACGATCAGCTTGTGGCTCTCGGCAAAGAGGCGGTCGAGGGTCTTGGGGTCGTTGACCAGCATATTGCCCGTGCTGCTGCCGAGGAAGAGCTTGATGGCGGCGTAGCGGGTGGGGGAGAGGGCGAGGAGGCTGTCGATGTTGTCGTTGGTGGCGCCGAGCATGAAGCCGTAGTTGACGTGGCTCTTGGCGGCGGCGATGGCCTCCTTCTCCTCGAGGGTTTCGAGGGTGGTGGTCTGCGGCTTGGTGTTGGGCATGTCGACGACCGAGGTGACGCCTCCGGCGAGGGCGGCGCGGCTCTCGCTGTCGAAGTCGGCCTTGGCGGTGAGTCCCGGGTCGCGGAAATGGACGTGGGTGTCGATGACGCCCGGCATCACATAGCAGCCTGCGGCATCGTAATGCTGCGGGTTGTGCACCTCGGCTTCGGATGCGGCGATGCGGCCATTGTGGATGTAGATGTCACCCACGTGCATCGCGCCTTCGTTGACGATGGTGCCGTTATGGATAACGTAGTCCATTCAAGCATTCACACATTTACACATTCTCACATTCAGAACTTCTTCTTCGTGCCCCACTGGCGGGCGGCCACGTAGGCGTCGGCCGAGTTGTTGTAGATGGGCTTGACGACGAACTGTCCGGTATGGTCGATGCAGCCCCATTTGCCGGCCTCCTTGACGGGGGCCACGCGGTTGTTCCATTTGAAGATGAAGGGCTTGGCATCCTCGAAACGGGGCTGGATGACCCAGTTGCCCTCGAAGTCGACATAGCCCCAGTGGCCCGAGCCTTCCTCTTTGATGGGGTGCAGCCAGTGGCCCAGTTCGGCATCCTCCACGTCCTGCAGGTTCAGATCCCATTCGCGGCCAGCCTTGGCGGCCTCGGACGAGAGGACGAAGATAGGTTTGGAAAGCAGGTTGCCCATATTGTCGATGCTGGCCCAGAGGCCGTTGTCGCACTTGGCGGTGGCGAAGAGGCCCGTGTCGTTGGCGAAGTGGGAGACCTCCAGGTAGAGCGGCTGGATGGCCCAGGAGCCGTCGGCGCGCACCCAACCCCAGGGATAGGTGCCGTCGGCGTTGGAGTCGGTGCGCATCTCGGGCAGGCGCCAGTCGTCGAGCGGGCGGCCGTGCTCGATCTGCGAGAGGGCGTAGACGCAGTCCTTCTCCTTGCTGAAGATGAAGTCGCTGATGATATTCCCGTTGCGGTCGATGTTGCCCCAGCGGCCGCGGCTCTTGGCCTGGGTGTAGATGTAGTTGTGGTCCGAGGAGAACTGGCGCACCATCTGGTAGCGGGGCTGTACCACCCAGCGGCCCAGGTAGTTCACCGCGCCCCAGCGGCCACGCTCGTTGGTGACGGCCATGCGCCATGTGTCGTAGTGGCGGCCCACAATCCACTGGCGGCCGGCCTCGATGGCGTCTTCCTCGGTGAAAAAGATATTGTTGATGATGAGGATGCCCTTGGAGTCGATGCAGCCCCAGCGGCCCGCCTTCTTCACGGGTGCGAAACTCATGGGGTCTTCGCCGACATAGAGGCCTGCACCTTCATATTCGGGTTCGTACTTCCATTGGCCGTAGTAGTTCACGAAGCCCCATTTGCCGTCGGAGGGGTTGCGGGCGGGGTAAATCCACTTGCCGGGCTCCTCGGCGCTGTACCAATGGTCGCCGGCCAGCTGGGCCTCCTCCTGGGTGTTGAAGATATTGCGGACAATCATGTTGCCTGCGTCGTCGATGCAGCCCCAGCGGCCGTCGTATTTCACCACGGCGAATTTGCGGTCGAGATGCTGGAAGGCAAAGGCGACTTGATAGCGTGGAGGTATCTGCCAGACGCCGTTGGCGTTTTTATAGCCATACTTCATGCTGACGTCGTCGAAGGTCAGGGTCTGTGCCATAACGCTGAATGTCAGCATTCCAAAAGCTGCGAAAGCAAGAATGTGTTTCTTCATAGGACGTATTTTTCCGTGTGCAAAGATACAACTTTTTTCCCACATAACGCAATATTATCAATGAAATTGTATATATTTGGACTTTTTTCATCTTTTTCCTGTCAGTTTTTGGTGGGTTCAGAATTAATTCGTATATTTGCAAAACCTACGGGAATATAATAATCAAAACATATAACTGATATGCAAAGAGATACTGAAATTTTCAACCTCATCCAGAAGGAGAGAGAACGTCAGACCAAGGGCATTGAGCTCATTGCGTCGGAGAACTTCGTCAGCGACCAGGTGATGGAAGCCATGGGTTCCGTCATGACCAACAAATATGCCGAAGGCTATCCCGGCAAGCGCTACTACGGCGGCTGCCAGGTGGTGGACCAGAGCGAGACCATCGCCATCGAGCGCGCCAAGAAACTGTACGGCGCCTGCTGGGCCAACGTGCAGCCCCACAGCGGTGCACAGGCCAACATGGCCGTGTTCCTGGCCTGCCTCAACAGCGGCGACACCTTCATGGGCATGGACCTCAACCACGGCGGTCACCTGTCGCACGGCAGCCCCGTGAACTTCAGCGGTATCAACTACAAGGTGGTTGGCTACCAGGTGAAGGAAGAGACCGGCACCGTTGACTACGAGGATATGGAGAAGAAAGCCCTCGAGCATCACCCGAAGCTCATCATCGGCGGCGGCAGCGCCTACAGCCGTGACTGGGACTGGGCCCGCATGCGCGAGATTGCCGACAAGATCGGCGCCATCCTCATGGGCGACATCAGCCACCCCTCTGGCCTCATCGCCAAGGGCTACCTGAACAACGCCGTGAAGTATTGCCACATCGTCACCACCACCACCCACAAGACCCTCCGCGGACCCCGCGGCGGCATGATCCTGATGGGTCAGGACTTCGACAATCCTTGGGGCAAGACCACCCCGAAGGGTGAAATCAAGAAGATGAGCGCCCTGCTCGACAGCGCCGTGTTCCCCGGCACCCAGGGCGGTCCTCTGGAGCACGTCATCGCCGCCAAGGCTGTGGCCTTCGGCGAGGCTCTGACCGACAGCTACGACCAGTACATCCAGCAGGTGATGAAGAACGCCAAGGTGATGTGCGAGGCCTTCATCAACAAGGGCTACAAGGTCATCAGCGGCGGCACCGACAACCACCTCATGCTCATCGACCTGCGCACCAAGTTCCCCGAGCTGACGGGTAAGGAAGCCGAGAACGCCCTCGTGGCCGCCGACATCACGGTGAACAAGAACATGGTTCCCTTCGACAGCCGCAGCGCCTTCAAGACCAGTGGTCTGCGTGTCGGAACGCCCGCCATCACCACCCGTGGCCTGAAGGAGGCCGACATGCCCGTCATCGTCGACATGATCGACACCGTCCTCTGCAACCCGACCGACGAGGCCGTCCGCGCCAAGATCACCGGCCAGGTCAACGAGATGATGCAGAACCGT
>CAJOIV010000053.1 GCA_905234665.1 uncultured Bacteroidales bacterium
AGTGATTGGTGAGTTTTAGTTTTTAGTTTAAGTTGTCAGTTTAAGTTTTTAGTGATAAACAAATAAACAATTGGCTCCACAAGGTCGCCGACCTCGGTTTAACAGGGTTATTTTAGTTTTTACCTTTTACTTTTTCCTAGCCTTCTCCCAACCATAGGCGGCTGTGGTAGTGTAGGAGCCCGTCCATGGGGTCGCGGGTCATGGAGGCTATCGTGTGGCCTTGCCGTGCGGCGGCGGCCCTCAGCTCGTCGGCGAAGTCGGCGGTCAACCCTCCCATCAGGTGGAGCGGAAGGTTGCGACAGTCGGCAAAGAGGTCGAGTTGGGCAAAGAAGGCGCTGAAACATTCCTCCAACAGGGTTTGGATATAGGTCTCTTGCCGCTGCTGGGCGGCAAAGGGGGCCAGCGAGGCGAGAAAGCGATTGGGACAGGGCTGCCGATAGATGCGGTCGAGAAACTCTTCGTGGCGATAGGGGAAGGTATCGTGGAACCGTTCGCGGAGGTGTGCGGGCATGCGCTCTTCGAGGTAGTCTTTCAGCAGGCGCCGCCCGAGATGGTTGCCCGAGCCTTCGTCGCCCAGGAGGTAGCCGGTGGAGAACCGCTGCCGGGTGATGGCGGTGCCGTCGTAGAGGCAGAGGTTGCTGCCGGTGCCGAGGATGCCGACCCGGCCGGCCGTGTGGCCACAGGTGGCACGACAGGCACCCAGCAGGTCGCCCGCCACCTGGAGGGTGGTGGCAGGAAAAGCGGTAGAGAGCAGTTGCCGTACATGGTCGCACATCTCGGGGGTGCCGCAGCCGGCACCGTAGAAATAGAGGTGGGTGGGCTCGTCGGTGAGGCCGAGGGCTTGGCGGGCCTGAGGCAGGGTAAGGAGGAAGGTGTCGCGGTCGGTCTGGCGGGGGTTGAGCCCGGGGGTGACGGCTTCGGCGGGTTGTCCGTCGGAGACACAGCACCAGTGGGTTTTGGTGCTTCCGCTGTCGGCAATAAGGAACATGGCGGTTAGATAATGCCGATGATGTCGTTGATGTCGTCGATATGGTGCCGTTGGCAGTAGTCGTCGAGGCCTTCCACGATTTTCTCCGTCACGGTGGGGTCGAGGAAATTGGCGGTGCCCACCTCCACGGCTTTTGCGCCGGCCATGAGGAATTCCAGTGCATCGGCGGCACAGGTGATGCCTCCCAGTCCCACCACGGGAATTTGTACGGCGTGGGCCACCTGCCACACCATGCGCACGGCGACAGGCTTGACGCAGGGGCCGCTGAGGCCGCCGGTGACGGTGCTGAGGCAGGGACGTTGACGCTCCACATCGATGGCCATGCCGAGCAGGGTGTTGATGAGCGACACGCTGTCGGCCCCTGCCTGCTCGACGGCCTTGGCGATGTCGACCACGTTGGTGACATTGGGGGTCAGTTTCACGATAAGGGTCTTGTGGTACACCTGGCGGACGGCTTTCACCACTTGCGCCGCCATGTCGGGCTGGGTGCCGAAGCCCATGCCGCCTTTCTTCACGTTGGGACAGCTGATATTGAGCTCGATGCCGGGGATTTTCTCCAATGCGTCAATCTGCTCGGCCACACGGCAGTATTCCTCGATGGAGGAGCCGCTGACATTGACCAGGATATGGGTGTCGAAATGGCGGATGCGCGGATAGACCTCGGAGCAGAAGGTCTCGACGCCCACGTTCTGCAGTCCCACGGCGTTGAGCATCCCTGCGGGGGTCTCGGCCATGCGGGGGTAGGGGTTGCCCTGGCGGCGTTCGCCGGTGGTGCCTTTGACGATGATGCCGCCCAGGCGCGAAAGGTCGATGAAATCGGTGAATTCCTCGCCGTAGCCGAAGGTGCCCGAGGCGGTCATCACGGGGTTGCGGAGGACGAGGTTGTGTATGTGGGTTGAAAGGTTTGCCATAGGGTAGGGGTTATGGTGGACGGGGGTTACCCAATCCATTTGGTGAGTTTGGAACTGTCGAACACGGGGCCTTCCTTGCAGACGCATTTGTGCCCTTCATCGGTGTCGCACACGCAGCAGAGGCAGGCGCCGATGCCGCAGGCCATCATGTTTTCGAGCGAGACCTCGCAGGCGATGCCGCGCGTGCGTGCGTGACGGGCCACGGCTTTCATCATGGGGGTGGGACCACAGGTGCAGATGCGGTCGTAGTCGGCGGCGAACAGGGAGTGCTGGGTCACCAGCCCTTGCTCGCCGAGGCTGCCGTCCTCGGTGGCGCAGGCCACGGTGGCGTAGGGCTCGAATTCGTGGTGGACGGGAATCAGCTCGCGGGTGCGGCCGCCCAGCAGGACGGTGGGACGGATGCCAAGCAGGGAGTAGCGCTTGGCGAGGAGCAGCAGCGGGGCGATGCCGGCGCCGCCGCCGACAAGCAGCGGCTGGCGGCCCTGCAGGCTGAAGCCATGGCCGAGCGGATAGATGAGGTTGAGGGTGTCGCCCTCCTGGAGGGTGGACAGCTGGCGGGTGCCTTTGCCCACCACCTGTATCAGCAGGGTGAGGGTGTTTGCCTTCTCGTCCACGTCGTGGATGGAGATGGGACGGCGCAGCAGCACCTCGCGGCAGTGGCGCACCTCCACCTCGACGAACTGCCCCGCCTGGATGGGTGGCAGCGTGGCAGGGTGCTGCAGAACGAGCGAGAAGTAGCGCTCGCCCAGCGAGTGCCGCCGGATGATGCGAAATTCGGTGATATGTTTCATATTAGGCTCCGTAAGCAAAATTGCTAATGATTTGCAAAAATACGAAAAAAAATTGTACCTTTGCAAACTCAAACAAGCTTTTTTCTCATGGACTTGCCTTCTACTACACTGACACAGGCCGTCGAAGCCCTTGCGGGGTTGCCCGGCGTGGGACGCCGAACGGCCCTGCGGCTGGCCCTCCACCTGCTGAAAGAGCCCTCGGCCGAGGTGCTGAACCTTTCGGAATCGTTGCGGCGGCTGGCCACCGATATCCATTTCTGCCGCATCTGCCATTGCGTCAGCGACGGTGAGGTGTGCCCCATCTGCAGCAGCCCTAAGCGGAATCCCGCTATCGTGTGTGTGGTGGAGAATGTGCAGGATGTCATGGCCATTGAGAACACCCAGCAATATACGGGTCTGTACCATGTGCTGGGAGGGGTAATTTCCCCCATCGACGGGGTGGGCATCCGCGACCTCAACATCGAGTCGCTGTTGCAGCGGGTGAAGACCGGCGACCCCGCCCCGGTCGAGGAGGTGATTCTGGCCCTGCCTACCACGATGGAGGGCGATACCACCAATTTCTACCTCAACAAGCAGCTGCAGCCGTTGGGGGTGAAGGTGACGATGATTGCCCGCGGGGTGTCTATCGGCGACAACCTGGAGTATACCGATGAAATCACGCTGGGTCGTTCCATTCTTAACCGGGTGCCTTTCGAGGCATGATGTTTTTTTGTTTCTGTTATGAAGAACAAGATTGTTGCTTTGCTTTTTCTCGCCGCCCTGACGGCCGGCGTAACCCAAGGGCAGACCGCTGCGGTCGACACCGCCGATGCCGCCCTGCGCCGCGATATCGGCGAGATGTTGCTGATTGGCTTCCGTGGCACCGCTATCGACAGCGGCCACCATATTGTCCGCGACATTCAGGAGTATCATGTGGGGAGTGTGATTCTGTTCGAGTATGACTCGCCATCGGGGACGCATCACCGCAATGTTGCCTCCCCACAACAGCTGAAGGAACTCTGCACCTACCTCCAGGGTCTCACCGACGAGCCGCTCTTCATTAGCGTGGACCAGGAGGGGGGCATGGTGGCGCGCCTCAAGGTGCGTGACGGGTTTCCCGCCACACGGTCGCCGCAGTCCACCGCCGCCGAGGGCGACAAGGCCGTGCGCTCCAACGCCCGCGTGGTGGCGCAGATGCTGCGGTCGGCCGGCGTCAACTTGAATTTCGCCCCTTGTGTGGATGTCAATGTCAATCCGGCCTGCCCGGTGATAGGGAAGCTGGAACGCAGTTTCTCGGCCGATACGGATGTGGTGACCCGCTGTGCGCGGATATGGATGGAGGAGCAGACGAAGCGCGGCGTGGTGTCGTGTCTCAAGCATTTCCCCGGCCACGGCAGCGCCAAGGGCGACACCCATGCCGGGCTGGTGGATGTGTCGTCGACCTGGCAGGAGACGGAACTGGCACCCTACCGCACCCTCATCGCCCAGGGGAAGGTGGATATGGTGATGGTGGCACATGTGGTCAACCACCGGCTGGGCGACACGCTGCCCGCCTCGTTGTCGCCTGCCGTGGTCCGAGGGCTGCTGCGACGCGACATGGGGTTCAAGGGGGTGGTGGTGACCGACGACCTCGCCATGGGGGCCATCGCCAAGCAGTACGGACTGGAGGAGACTTTGCGGCTCGCCATCCTCGCAGGGGCTGACCTGCTGTGCCTCTCCAACAACGGCGCCCAACGCTATAACCCCGATATTGTGCCGCAGGCAGTGGAGGCCATCGTCAGGATGGTCCACGAGGGGAAACTCTCGCGAGCCGATATCCATGCATCCGCCGAGCGGGTGCGTGCACTGAAACACAAGCGTCTTCAATAATCACTTTATATGAAAAGAATCACAGTATTTCTCTTATGGATTGCGGCCTTAGCGCCCGCATGGAGCCAGACGTGCCACTGGGTCTTTCTGACCGACAAGCAGGGCTCCACATTCGACCCCTACAGCTATTTCGACGCCAAAGCCATCGAGCGTTATCAGCAGTGCGGCGCCGACTTGTACGACATCAGCAACTACCCCCTCAATGAGGGGTATGTGGCTCAGGTCAACGCCCTCGCCACCGAGGAGGTGGGCGTTTCGCGTTGGTTCAACGCCGTGGCCGTCATGGCCACCCCCGAGCAGATTGCGTCCATCCAAAGCCTCCCCTTCGTGAAAGAGGTAGTGGCACTGGAGGGCCACATGCAGTTGGCCCGGTCCGGCAGGGCCGACAAGGCCGCCCCATCGGTCCTGTCCGAGCAGGAAGTGAGACGGCTCCATAAACAGCTTGTCCGCATGGGTGGGCAGTATTTCCGCGCCAGGGGCATCGATGGCAGGGGGGTGCGTATCGCCGTGTTCGACGGCGGTTTCCCACAGGTCAACACCCATGTCGCCTTCCAACACCTGCGCGACAACCACCAAATCATCAAGACGTGGAACTTCCCCAACAAGAAAGAGAATGTCTATGGCTGGAGCAGCCACGGACTGATGACCCTCAGCTGCATCGCCGGACGGCAAGGCGATATGGACCTGGGCCTCGCCACGGGAGCCGAGTTCCTGTTGGCGCGCACCGAAGTGGAGGCCGAGCCCTTCAAGGAGGAGGTATGGTGGCAGATGGCCGTGGAGTGGGCCGACAAGAACGGCGCACAGATTATCAGCTCTTCCCTCGGCTACGGCAAGGACCGCTACTATACCAAGGACATGAACGGCCAGAGCTATGTGGCTAAGGCCGGTAACATGGCCGCCCGCAAGGGTATCCTGGTCTGCAACTCGGCAGGTAACGAGGGCGACGACAAGTCGTGGCGCTCTATCATCACCCCCAGCGATGCCGACAGCGTTCTCTGCGTGGGTGGTATCAATGCCAGCCTGAGGAGCTACGAGCGTACCAGTTTCAGCAGTTACGGCCCCAGTGCCGATGGCCGCCAGAAACCCAATGTCTGCGCCTTTGCCTACGCTTGGACTGCCAATACAGGCAGCAGCAACGAAAACTACCGCGAAGTGCCGGGCACCAGTTTTAGCTGCCCGCTCGTGTCGGGCTTCGCCGCCTGTGCCCTGCAGGCACGGCCCGAGTTGACAGCCATGCAGCTGTTCCACGAGATTGAGAAGTCCGCCGACCTCTACCCCTACTGCGACTACACCTACGGCTATGGTGTGCCACAGGCGGATTACTTCACCGGCGACCGCAAGCCCGTGCAGCCTACCTTCAAGTTTGAGGAAAAAGAGGATGGCGTGGTCAGCATCGTCCCGCTGCAGGACAACAATGGCAGTTGCCGCATTTTCATAAAAAACAGCCAACCCGACGGTACCATCATCGACTACCAGAAAGTGGAACTGGATGCGTTCACCACCGACATGAGCGTGGATGTATACAGTGGCACTATCATCACAGCCAACTACAACGGCTACACTGAAAGTCACGGCAACCTCAACCCCGCTGCCACTGCCAACCCGCTCGACGACAATACGATGGTTATTAAACTGACGGACAACAACGACACCCATGTCTATATGTTGGCCCACAATCCGCAGAGAAGACACAACTACCTGAATGAGTCTAAATCCCACTATGGAATCTATTATTCACTGGGACTGCCGGTGACGATAGGTGACGAGATGACGGTCTCCCCCTGGTCGCCAGCCCAGCGTGTCGGGTTCCGTTGGACGTATAGCTTCACCAAAGCCTATGGATGGGGCATGGCGGCAGAATGCGGATGGAACAGCTACAATTTCAAGAGAAAGGATGCCGAAAGCAATGCGCTGGAAAGGATGATAGGGATGGACGCGGTGGTCGACAATGCCGACAAGATTCATTCGCGCAATGTGACAGTCAACCAATTCTCGCTTGAAATATACCAGCGTGTGCGCTTCCTGCCTGGCGGTCAGATGCATAATGGCCTACATTGGGATTTAGGCGGGTATGTCTCATGGGCGAATAACATATACCGTGTTGAGTATAGTCAGAACGCCGACGGCCTCGCCGAGAAACGCGACATGCGCCTCAATAACGTCACGCCCCTGCGTGCCACCCGCCTTCTGTATGGTGTCACCACCCGTCTCACTTACGACATCATCGGCATCTACGCCCGCTACAACCTCCAGAATCTCGGCAAGGAACTCGCCGCCGACGAGGTGGCCCTTCCCCGCCTCGAGGTGGGTCTTCTGTTGCAATTCTAGACTGCCACAAGATGCACACCGACACCCCCAGAATCCACTGGACGATTGCGCTCATCCCCCTCGCCGTGCTGATAGCGTTGCAGGTGCTGGTTATCCAGCGCTTCGGCTCTGACGCCATCGACGGCGCCAGCCAGACGGTGCTGCTTTTCGCGGCTGGGGTGGCGGTGGCCATTGCGATGCTTTTTTACAAGGTGCCGTGGAAACGCATCGACGGCGCCATCGGCGACAATATCAAGACCATCGGGCCGGCGGTGCTGATTCTCTTCCTCATCGGCGCCATCTCGGGCAGCTGGATGATGAGCGGGGTGGTGCCGACAATGATTTACTACGGCATGAAGATCCTCACGCCGTCGCTCTTCCTCTTCATGGCCTGCCTCATCTGTGCCCTCGTGTCGCTCATCACCGGCAGCTCGTGGACCACTGTGGCCACCGTGGGCATCGCCCTCATCGGCATCGGCACCGCCCACGGCTTCCCCGTGGGCTGGACGGCGGGCGCCATCATCTCGGGCGCCTATTTCGGCGACAAGATTTCGCCGCTCTCCGACACCACCGTGTTGGCTTCGTCGGTGGGCGAGGTGCCGCTCTTCGAGCATATCCGCTACATGCTTATCACCACCGTGCCGTCGTTCGTCATCGCTTTGATTGTGTTCCTTGTGGTGAGCTTGACCCACACTGTGACCGGCAGCGAGCAGGCGGTCTCTTTCGCCGAAGGGCTGCAGAACACGTTTGTCATCAGCCCGTGGCTGCTGCTGGTGCCCCTTGTCACGGGTGTCCTCATCGCCCTGAGGCTCCCGGCGGCCGTTATCCTCTTCCTCTCGGCTCTGATGGCGGGCCTCGTGATGCTTTTTGTGCAGCCCGACATCGTGGCGCATATTGGCGATGGCGACCGTTTCCGCGGTCTGATGCTTACCTATTTCAGCGTCACCTCCCTCGATACGGGCAACGATGCCCTCAGCAGCTTGGTGCAGACCCGCGGCATGAAGGGCATGCTGAGCACGGTATTCCTTATCTTCTGTGCCTCCGCTTTCGGCGGTGCGCTGACGGGCGGCGGCATGATGCAGAGCCTCACCTCGGCACTGGCCCGCGGCATCAGCGGACGGCGCTCGCTGGTGGCCTCTACCGTCGGCACCGGACTCTTCTCCAATATGGCCACCGGCGACCAGTACCTCAGTATTGTGCTTACGGGCAATATATTCAAGCAACTCTATAAGGACAAGGGCTTCGAGGGCCGCCTGCTGAGCCGCTCCACCGAGGACTCCGCCACCGTCACCTCGGTGCTCGTGCCGTGGAACACCTGCGGCATGACGCAGTCCACCGTATTGAAGGTCCCCACCCTCGACTATCTGCCCTACTGTTTCTTCAACCTCATATCGCCCCTGATGTCCATCACCATCGCATTCATAGGGTACAAGATATACCAGCAGCCTAAATTCCAGTTACAAGTGCAACACTGAGTAGAAAAAAAGAGCACCAAAAATTTGGTACTCTCAGGTAAAATGACTACTTTTGTGTTGCATATGAAA
>CAJOIV010000054.1 GCA_905234665.1 uncultured Bacteroidales bacterium
CAAGCGCCGCCTCTCGCTGCGGGCGCGCAACATGGACGTGGCCCCCATCAAGGTGAACGACAAGAACGGCAACCCCATCATGATCGGCCTCGTGCTGGTGTGGAAAATCAAGGACACCTACAAGGCCTGCTTCGACATCGAGGTCGACACCGCCACCACCGTCCAGAAAGACGGCACCAAGACCACCTCGCTCAAGGGCTACGACAGCTTTGTCAACGTGCAGAGCGACGCCGCCCTCCGCAAAGTGGCTGGCCTCTACGCCTACGACAATATGGACCACAACAGCGACGAGCTCACCCTCCGCAGCGGCGGCGAGGAAATCAACGACCGCCTCGAAGAGGAACTCCGCACCCGCCTGAGCATCGCCGGCATCGAGATTGTCGAGGCCCGCATCAACTACTTAGCCTATGCGCAGGAGATTGCCGGCGTGATGCTGCGCCGTCAGCAGGCCGACGCCATCATCTCGGCCCGTGAGAAGATTGTCGAAGGGGCCGTCAGCATGGTCGATCTGGCGTTGAAGAAACTCTCCAACGAGCATATCGTCGAACTCGACGAGGAGCGCAAGGCCGCCATGGTGAGCAACCTCCTCGTGGTGCTCTGCGCCGACGAGAGCGCCAGCCCCGTCATCAACACCGGCACGCTGTATCAATGAAAAAGAGTTTCGCACTGAGGGTTGACGTCGAGGTCTATGAGGCCATCGAGAAGTGGGCTGCCGACGAGTTCCGCAGCACCAACGGGCAGATAGAATGGATTCTGTCCGATGCCCTCAAGCGTGCCAAACGCCAACGCCGCCGGCCCGCCGGCGGCGACCCTGCCGCCCCCTCCGACGGACAGCCGTCGGAGAACCCGGCGAAGGAACACCGATTACGCGAACAATAACAAAACACCATCACCGACATGTCTGAAATCCTCCGCATCGAAGGCCTCAGCAAGACCTTCACCCTTTCGCGCAAACAGCAGCGTCTGGAGCGCACCCACGAGCGTCGCAAGGTGGCTGTCGACCACCTGACCATGACCGCCTACCGTGGCGAGATATTCGGCCTCCTCGGCCCCAACGGGGCGGGCAAGACCACCACGTTGCGCATGCTTGCCACCCTCATCAAGCCCGACACGGTGTCCGGGCAGGAACCCAAAGGCGATGCCTGGGTCGACGGCTGCAGCATCGTCAGTCAGCCTGCCGAGGTGCGCGCCAAAATCGCTTTCCTCACCAGTGAGCTGAAACTGGAAGACTTCTTCACACCGAATTACCTCTATAACTTCTTCAGCGAGTTGCACGGCGTGGAGCCCGCCAAGGCGGCTGCCCGCAAGAAGGCCCTCTTTGAGCGTTTCGGCATCGACAAGTTCGCCGAGGTCAAGGTGGCCAACCTCTCCACCGGCATGAAGCAGAAGGTGAGCATCGTCATCTCGCTGGTCCACGACCCCGACATCATCATCTTCGACGAGCCCACCAACGGCCTCGACGTCATCACCGCCCGCACGGTGACCGACTATCTGAAGGAACTCCGCGCCGAGGGCAAGACCATCATCCTCTCCACCCATATCTTCAGCCTCGTCGAGCGGCTGTGCGACCGGGTGGGCATCATCATCGACGGCCGCCTTGTGGCTTGCGGCACCCTCGCCGAGGTTTGCACCGACCCCGTAACGGGACAGACCCAGCCCATCGAAGACCGTTTCTTTGAACTCTATAAAGCACAGAAAGGAGGTGAAGAATGAAATCCAATACAATGACCATCATCCGCAAAGAGTTCGCCCGTTTCTTCGGCGACCGCCAGATGTTCTTCACCACCGTCATCATGCCCGGTCTGCTCATCTACCTTGTCTATAGCCTCATGGGCACCGGTATCGGCAAGATGGTGAATGAAGGGGCCGGCGATGTGGTGACCATGCAGGTGGAGAATATGCCCCAGAGCCTCGCGCCTGTGCTCATCTCGTTCGACAGCAGCTTGGTCGTCCAGCCCCAGCCCTTCACGCAGGAGGATATCGCACAGTTGGAGGACAAGGAAATCAATGCCGTCCTCGTACGTTTCCCGGCCGACTTCGACATGCAAGTTGCCGCCCGCAACCTGCAGGACACTTCGGCTCTGCCCAACGTGGAGATTTACTACAATTCCACCAACAACGCCTCCAAACGTGTCTTTGAAGCTCTCGAAGCGGTGCTCACCGCCTATGAGGAGAGCATGACCAACCTCTTCGATGTCAACCGTGCCGAAGAGCCCGAATTCCGCTACGACCAGGCCTCCATCGACGACGTCATGGGCGACATCTGGAGCAAGATACTCCCCATGATTATCATCATGATGCTCTTCAGCGGCACCATGGCCATCGCCCCCAGCGCCATCGCGGGCGAGAAGGAACGCGGCACCATCGCCACCCTCCTCGTCACCCCCATGCACCGCAATCAGCTGGCCCTCGGCAAGATTATCTCCCTGAGCGGCATTGCCCTCCTGAGCGGCATCTCCAGTTTCATCGGCATCGCCCTCTCGCTGCCCAAGATGATACATGCCGACGCTGGCAGTTTCGACCTCGCCTTCAACTACACCACCCCCGACTATATCGCCCTTCTGCTGGTCATCCTGGCCTCGGTGCTCATCATGGCGGCCTCCATCAGTCTCATCTCGGCCTATGCCAAGGACGTCAAGAACGCCGGCACGATGGTGGTGCCCTTCATGCTCGTCGTCATGCTGGCGGGTCTCCTGCCCATGTTGCAGGGCGGTGTGTCCGAAAACCTCCTTGTCTACCTCATCCCCTTCTACAACGCCATCGAAGTGATGACCGCCGTCTTCGCCCACTCCTTGAACTGGACGGCCGTCCTCATCACCCTGGGGGCCAACATCGCCTACACCGGCATTGCCGTCTGGGGCCTCACCCGTATGTTCAACAGCGAGAAAATAATGTTCTCCAAATAACGAAAACATCGCTCACCTTATGAAAAACCTCAAGCTTTACCTCGCCATCTCCTATGGCCTCATTTGGATTGCAGGTGGGGCTCTCTACCTCACTGGGACCGGGTTAAACACTATCCCCGGTGTTATCGTGGCCTCTTCCTGTATGCTCTTCCCCCTTATCGCCACCCTTGTCTGCCAGGCCGTGAACAAGGAGCCCCTTTTCCGCCACATCGGCATCCGTTGGCGTGTCAACCGCTGGTGGTTCGTCGGCTGGTTGCTGATGCCCGTCATCTCCCTGCTCGCCATAGGCTTCACCTGGTGGTTCGCCGGTGACCGCTTCTCCACCCACTCCGAAATCCTCACCCTCATGCAAACGAGCCTGAACGAGCAGCTGAAAATGGACATCCCCCTGTGGGGTATTCTGGCCTTCACGTTTGTCTCGGGCCTCTTTGCCGGCATCTCCATCAACGCCCTCGTCGCCTTCGGCGAGGAGGCGGGCTGGCGCGGCTACCTGTTGCGCCAGTTCGAAGGGCGCAACTTCTCCCTTGCCGCCGTGGCCATCGGCGCCATCTGGGGCCTCTGGCACGCCCCTCTCATCCTCCTCGGCCACAACTACCCGCAGCATCCCGTGGCCGGCGTGTTCATGATGATTGTCGTGGGCGTCCTTCTCACCTTCGTCTTCCAGTATGTCCGCGTCAAGAGCGGCTCAGTGATTGTGGCGGCCATCATGCACGGCACCTACAACGCCGTGGCAAACACGGCGCTCGTCTTCCTCAATGAGTCCAACGACCTCCTTGACGGATGTGCCGGGCTGGCCGGCTTTGCAGCGCTTCTGGTGGTCGGGGTGGCGCTTTTCCTCTTCGACCGGTACGTGACCCGCGAAAGGATATTCACCTCTCCGCTGAGGCAATAAAAGCCCCGGTTCTCCGTTATTCTACCCGATGAAGCACACCCAACGTCGTATCGGACTGGCTTTACTGGCCCTGTTTCTCCTCGCCTTCGCGGCGGGTTGTAGCGACAAGGGGGTCCACATGCCCAAGCACCGCAAACGTCGCCATTGCGATTGCCCCACCTTCTCCTACCACACACCCTCTCCGACCGATGAAGACCTCTTCAGTTACAGTATATAAGCAGATTCTGTCGCGGTATCTTCCTGTCGATGCGGTGGAGCCGGTATACAATCTCTTCAACCGGCACGCGGTGGCGTTCCACATCACCCGTGAGCGGCACTCCAAGCTGGGCGACTACCGATGGCCGCAGCCCAACCATCCCAACCACGAAATCAGTGTCAACGGCAACCTGGGCCCCTATCGGTTCCTCGTCGTGCTGCTCCACGAGGTGGCCCACCTCGACACCCACCTCCAGTACGGGACCTCTGTCAGCGCCCATGGCCGCGAGTGGCAGCATAACTACGCCTCCCGACTGAGGGAGTTCCGCCACTGTTTCCCGCCCGAAAGCCAGCATCTCCTCGACAACTACACCTGCCGCATCCCGCTGTACCGCGCCTTCGGCGAGCAGTTTGAGAAGATGCTGAAATGCTACGACCCCGGCTACAACCCCGCCTCCGAGCTCTGCCTCGACGACCTGTCCGAGGGCTCCCTCTTCGTCCTCGCCAACAGACCCAACATGGTATTCGTCGCCCTCAAGCGGTTCCGTACCCGCTGGCTCTGCCGTCTCGAAAGCAACGGCCACACCTACTACGTCCGCGGCACCTCTCCTGTCCACCTCCTCAAGTCTCCCTAACCGAAACCCTCTATATGGGAAAAGTTTTGTATCTTTGTAGATGAAATAAACCTTAAGCCCGATGGATAACAACCTGAAACAGAAGATTGACGCGCTGGTGGCTGAAATCTCGGCCATCAACGATTTGACCCACAAGGTGTCGATATTGGAATACATGGAGCAGCAGTCCTCGTACATGCTGTGGCAGTTGCAGGACGAGATTCACATCGACTATGATTCGCAGAATGTCTGACAAGCGGACCGCGGTCCGTGCACGGCTGGCGCTGTTTGCCGGTTGCCTGCTGATGGCTGTCGGCGGCTGTCTGGCTGTCGGCTGCACGGGGGGCTACTCGTTTACCGGAGCCTCCATCCCGCCACAGGCCAAGACTCTCTCGCTGAAACAGTTCCCCAACTACGCCTCCACCGTCAACCCCCAGCTGGGGCAGAAACTCTACACCGCCATGCAGACCATGTTCTCGTCGCAGACCACCCTCACGGTGACCGACAGCGACGGCGACCTTCAGGTCAGCGGCGAAATCACCGACTACTCTGTGCGGGCCTCGGCGCTTTCGAGCGACGATAACGTGGCGGCCAACCGTTTCACCGTCACCATCAAGGTCAAGTTTGTCAACCGCTTCGACCCCAAGACCGATTTCGAGCAGTCTTTCTCGCGGTTTCGGGACTACGACGCCTCGCGCGATTTCTCGTCGGTCGAGGCCTCGCTGGTGGATGAGATTGTCACCGAGCTATGCGAAGACGTCTTCAACAAATCAGTGGTCAACTGGTGACGAACCGAGAGCAGAGGGAAAACAGCTCCAAGAGGTTTTCACTATGCCGAGGTGAGGAAACCGGTCGGCGAAGCCAACTGGTGACGAACCGAGAGCAGAGCCAACCGATTAAGGGTCACATGTCCTGTGCCACCGGCTGGCTGCTGGCCGTGGTCGGCACCGTTGTCTACCTCCTCACCCTCGAACCCACCACCAGTTTCTGGGACTGCGGCGAGTTCATCGCCGTCTCCTATCTTTTGCAGGTGGGGCATCCCCCCGGAGCGCCGCTCTACCAGCTGCTGGCGCATGCCTTCACGTGGTTGGCGGGGGGCAATACCGCCGCCGTGGCGGCCTGCTGCAACGCCCTCTCGGCGGTGGCCGGCGGCCTGACGGTGATGTTCCTTTACTGGACCCTTCTGTTGCTGGCCTCCCGCGAGGCCGAAGCGCCTTCCCGTTTTGCCCGTCGGGCCGCACTGGTGGGCGCGTTGTGTTATCTCTTCTGCGACACGGCGTGGTTCTCCGCCGTCGAGAGCGAAGTCTACAGCCTCGCCATGCTGCTTGCCTCGGCCGCCTTCTGGGCCATGCTCCGCTGGCGGCGTGCCGCCGACGCCCGTTGGCTCCTCCTCGTGGCGCTGTTGCTGGGGCTGGGGGTCTGTGTCCACCTCCTCACCCTCCTCACCCTTCCGGCCCTGCTGGTCGTGATGGGGCTCAGAGGGCTTCGCGGCTTGCGTCGTCAGCCCGTCGCTTTCTTCCTGCTGGTACCCCTCTTCTTCCTGATAGGTCTTACGCCCTACCTCATCATCCCCATCCGTTCCGCCGCGGGCACCCCCATCAACCAGATGGGGCCCTCCTTCAAGTCGTATATTGCCCGCGACCGCTATGAGAAGGCCCCTCTCTATCCCCGCATGTGGCGACACCGCGCCAACGACTCGCTCTATGCCGCCCCCTGGGCGGGCGGCGACACCGGGCTGGTGGGCAACTTGCGCTATTACGCCTCCTATCAGCTCTCGTACATGTACCTGCGCTACTTCATGTGGAACTTTGTCGGCCGCTATAACGACCGTCAGGGTTTCGGCTCGCTGCAGAACGGCCAGTTTATCACCGGTCTCCCGCCCCTCGACCGCCAGTTGGTCGGCACTGCCGCCCGGCCGCCCGACAGCCTCCCCACGCGGGGGCGGCAGGTCTACTATTTCCTCCCGCTGCTGCTGGGCCTCGTCGGTCTTGTCGCCACCGTGCGCAAGCGCCCCTTCTGGCCTGTGCTGCTGCTCTTCCTCATGGGGGGCGTTGTCCTCTCCCTCTACCTCAACCACCCCTGCTATGAGCCCCGCGAACGCGACTACGCCTATATCCTCAGTTTCTATGCCTTCTGTATCTGGATAGGGTTCGGAGCGGGCACTGTCGGCGCATGGCTCGACCGCCTGCTGCGCCCTCTTCCCCCGCGGCCCCTCCGTGTCGTGGTGCTGCTCCTGCTGCTTTCCGTCCCGACCCTCATGGCCTGTCAGAACTGGCCCGGACACGACCGCAGCCGCCGCTATATTGCACGCGATGCCGCCGCCAACATCCTCGCCTCCTGCGACCGCCATCCCGACGGCACGCTCCTCTTCACTTATGGCGACAACGACACCTTCCCCCTCTGGTACCTCCAGGCCGTCGAGGGGGTGCGTACCGACGTGGCGGTATACAATATCGGCCTCACCGGCTGGTCCCGGTTCCTGCAGCTCGTCGACGAAGGCATTGCTGCCGGCCGCCCCGTCTATTTTACCCATTATGCCTACAATCAGTACGGCCGCCTCTTCCCGCAGCGTCTGCAGCTCGAAGGCAACGCCTACCGCCTTACCGCCGAGCCCTGCGACAGCGTGGCCGTCGGCCCCTTCTTCGTCCATCTGGTCAACGACATGGGGTGGCATCCGCTTGACGGGGTCAATATCGACGAGACCTGCTGCAAGTTCCTTGAGCAGTATTGGCGCGATGTGGTGCTGCTGGCCGACAACCTTGCCGACCGTGGCTGCTGCCGCCAGGCTCTCGCCGCGCTCGACAAAACCCTTGTCGAGGTGCCCCTCACCGCCCTGCAGGACCCCCTGCTGATGGAGCATATTGCCGTGGCCTATGACCATGCCGGCGGCCATGAGTCGGCCGAATACGTCCGCACCCATCTCCGTACCCTCCTGCGGGAGCAGCTGGACTATTACCACACCCTGTCTCCTGCCCGCCAGCGGACTATGCCCTATACCCTCCGCCCCCGCGAAGAACTCCTGGAGAGGCTTTGACCCGCTCTCACCCTGCTCTCGGTGTGGCTTTTATGCGCCTTCTCCGTGCCTTTTACTCTTATCTCACGCATACCCAGCAC
>CAJOIV010000055.1 GCA_905234665.1 uncultured Bacteroidales bacterium
AAATACTGGGCCGTGCGTGCCGGCCTCGGCTGGCGCGGCCGCAACACCATCCTCGTCAACCCCACCTTCGGCACCTTCTGCAACCTCGGCGAACTCCTCGTCACCCTCCCCGCCGACCGCTACGACACCCCCCTTCCCAACGGCTGCCCCGACGGCTGCCACGCCTGCGTAAAAGCTTGCCCCAACGGGGCCCTGACTAGTGCCCCTAGTCCTACTAGTCCCACTAGTGCTACTAGCCTGGTGGCCGCCCGCTGCACGGCCTACCACACCATCGAGAACCGCGACCCCGAACTTCCTGCCGACCTCGACACCGCGGGCTACGCCTTCGGCTGCGACCTCTGCCAGCTGGCCTGCCCTTACAACCGCACCGCCCCCGCGCGCTACCACCTCACCCCCGAGCGCCGCGCCGAACTCGAAAGCCTCGCCACCGCCGACGAAGAGCAGTTCCGTCGCGTCACCCGCGGCACCCCCATGTCGCGCATCAAATACTCCCAATGGCTCCGCAACCTCCGCCACATAGCTCCTAGCCCTCCGGGCAGAGATCTCGTAGATCTAGTAGATTCTGCTGACGCAAGGACAGCCGTAGGCGAAAAATCAACAAGATCTACAAGATCTCGCGCAGCAGGAGCCTGAACCCGCGCAGCAGGAGCCCAGATTCCCCGAGAAAAAGTTATTCACCGCATAAGACGTTTCACATGAAACATTTAACAATTTGCTGTTCATTTCTCCGCCGGGGAGGACTCCTGGCGGGGCTGATTCTTGCCCTTTCGCTGCCCTGCGCGGGCCAGGGCTACGAGGCTCGTTTCGGCGAGGCCCTCGAAAGCCAGGATGTCGCCCGCCAGCGCGCCATCCTCGCCGAATGGGAGAAGGCCGTCCCCGGCGACGTCGAGCTCTACATCGCCCGCTACAACTACTACTTCCACCTTGACGACCCACAGTACGACTCCGCCCTCGCCTGCCTCGACGATGCCATCGCCCTCTATCCCACGCGCCTCGACCTCCGTTTCGGCAAGGCCTTTTTGCTCAGGACAATCGAGCGTTGGGATGACTTCGTCGACGTCATCGTCTCTACCCTCGACCACTCCGAGGCCATCGGCCACCGCTGGCAGTTCCCCAACTACGACGGCGAGGCCATCGTCACAGAGGGCGTGCAGGACTACATGGTGTTGCTTTTCTCGCAAATCGACGACCCGTCGCACATGACTGCCGCCGACAGCGCCATGACGCTGCGTCTGCGCCGTGTGGCAAAGCGTACAGCCCAGGTGTTTCCTTCCGATGTTCAGGCACTCAATTTCCTGCATATCTCCTACACCCTTTTCGGGGAATATGATAAGGCCCTCCGCTATCTCAAGCGGGCCGAGGCCATCGACCCCACCGACCCCGTCATCCGACAGAACCTCAACGACCTCCGCGAGAGGGTAGGGGAGTAGCATTCCCGCAGTTTCACGACACCACGACACCCCCGCGTTACCGCCGCGGGGGCAGTCTTTCTGCGCCCTGTGGACTTATACCACAGTTATATTATAGTTATATTGTAGTTATACTATAGTTATACCATAAACCATAATATAACTATAATATAACCAACGTATAACTATAATATAAGTCTACAAGTTGCTGTCGCGTCGTATATTGGCTCCCGGGAGCTGTGCGGAGCAGGGGAAGGGGCAGAGGCGGCGGGGTCAAAAAATTAACATTTTATTGTGGAAAAAAGTTTGCACAGTCGAAAATGTTTTGTATATTTGCATGTTGAAAAGTATTCGTCGAATTGGGCGAAGAAGGTATGGCAAGTGCTACGATAATAGCCTTTTGCGCTACGTATCCCCGTTGGGAGAGGTGCGCATTTCCACCTGTACAGGGCGGAAAGCGGGCTATTTTATCAACGGCGCAGTGTGAATAAGTGAGCCTCCGACGGACAAAAAATGAGAAAAACCGAAAAAAAAGTAATAACAAAAATCCAACACTTATGAAAAAACGGTTATTAATGATCTTCGCCATCCTGGCAATCGCTGTCACGGCCATGGCAAGACCAGTGGACCCAACCACTGCCAGCAAGGTGGCACGGGCCTTCCTGAAGAACACGACAGGGAAGGACTATGCCAGTCTGACCGACATCACGTCGGAGACACCTTTCCACGAGTTCTACGTGTTCACGCTCAACGGCGACAAAGGCTTCATCCTTGTCTCCGGTGACGACTGCGTAGTGCCCATCCTGGGCTACTCGGAAACATCCCGTTTCGTCACTGAGGGCATGCCTGCCCATGTGATGGACTGGATGAGAACCTACGAGGAGCAGATCGCCTTCTACCGCGAGAAATCCGGTGGCAAGGAATTCTGCGGCTCCCCGCAAGTCCGCGGCCAGTGGACAGGGCTCCTCAACGGAGGCTACATCCAGCCCCAGTACGAGAGTGCCGTCATTCCCCTCGTGACCACCACCTGGAACCAGTCTCCCTACTATAATAACCTCTGCCCCTCCATCGGGTCGGAGCAGACCGTGACCGGCTGCGTGGCCACCGCCACGGCGCAGCTGATGAAATACTGGAACCATCCCACCACGGGCTACGGTTCGCACAGCTACACCGACGCCAGCACAGGCAGTCATAGTGTCAACTTCGGCACCACCACCTACGACTGGAACAACATGCCCGCCTCGCTCTCTTCGACGAGCAGCAGCACCCAGGTCAACGCTGTGGCGACGCTGATGTACCATGTGGGCGTGGCCCTCGAAATGAGCTACGGTGTCGCCAGCACCGGCGGCAGCAGTGCCACCACGGGTTCCAACAGCTACAGCCACGCTGCGGCCAACAACGCCCTGATGACCTACTTCAAATACAAGAACACGCTCCACTTTGAAGAAATGGAGAACTTCACCGCCACGGAATGGAGCAACATGCTCCGCGCCGACCTCGACGCCAACCGTCCTATCATATATAAAGGTCGCGACGTCTCCGGCGGCCACTGCTTCATCTGCGACGGCTACAACACCTCCGGCCAGTTCCACTTCAACTGGGGCTGGGGCGGCTACTGCGATGCCTACTACACCATCGGCCAGCTCAACCCCTCGCCCGGCGGCACCGGCAGTTCCTCCTCCTCTACCTATAACCTCAGCAACGGGGCTATCCTCAACATCCAGCCCAACACCAGCTGGAGCTCCTCGGCTACCACAACCGTGACCCTTGCCAGCACCAACACCAGTGCGGGCAGCGTCACCGGCTCCGGTACCTACAACTACGGCGACACCATCACCATAAAGGCCACTGCCAACACTGGCAACCGCTTCTACGGCTGGAGCGACGGCAGCAAGGCCAACCCGCGCGAGGTGCCTGCCACCGGCGGCACCATCAACCTCACCGCCACCATCGGCGCCCTCACGGGCGACACCCTCAGCTACTGCTTTGACGGCTATACCGGCGCGTGGGGCTATGGCAACACCTCCACCGACCTCTACTGGGGCATCAACCTCCCGGGCACCCTCGTTGCCAACCGTAACCTCAACGCTGTGCAGGTCTACATCCCCTCGACAGGCAGCTACGACCTGTATATCTGCGCCGGCTCCGGCACCAGCCTCACCACGGTGCTGGCCAACCAGAGTTTCACCGTCACCACCACCGGCTGGAACACCATCACCCTCACCACGCCTGTGGCAGCCGGTGCCAACCAGAATTTAGGCATCTTCATCCACAACAACGGTGTCAGCTATCCCGTTGCCCTCTCCTCCAGCGGTGGCACCTCTAATGGCTTCCTCTACATCGCTGGCCAGACCCCCGACCAGGGCTTCTATAGTGGTGGCAGCAGCTACTCCGTCATGGTGCGTGGCATTTTCGATGCCGCCAGTTCCGACCCCGGCACCACTCCGGGCGGTCCCACGGTCGTTGAAGTCGGCGACACCACCTCCACGACCAACAATACCTACCTGCCGGGTTACAACTATTACAACTACAGTTACACGCAGCAGATATACACTGCCAGTGAGATTGGTATGGCTGGAACCATCACCAGCATCGCCTTCAAGAACACAGGCGCGGAAAAGACCCGTGCCTATAATGTGTACATGGCCCACACCACCAAAGATGCTTTTACTAGTGGCACCGACTGGGTGGCTATGAGCGCCAATGACCGGGTCTTTGCGGGTACTGTCACCTTTGCTGTGGGCGAGTGGACTACACTCACCCTCGACAATCCTTTCGTCTACGACGGCACATCGAATCTGATTGTCTCCGTGGCTGATACTACCGGAGACTATACCAGCTCGCCTCACATGGCCTGTCTGGTATACAATGCCACCAGCCAAGCAATAAGAGCATACAGGGATGCTAGCGCTTACGACATCGCCGCCCCTGGAGTTACGGGTTCTGTCTTGAGCGTCAAGAACCGGATTCAACTGGGCATCACCCCCCCTGCTCCCGATACGGTGACCATTGGCGAGGGCACTTCGGCCTACTACTATACTCCCATCGGCACCTATTACAACTACTCCATCACCGAGCAGCTCTACACCGCCGAGGAGATTGGGACGGCCGGCACCATCAGCAGCATCAGCTTCTACTACATGGGCACTGCCGAAAAAGACTTCCCCATCACGGTCTACATGCAGAATGTGAGTGCCGCCGACCTCTCGACAGGCATCAGCCTTGCCGGTGCCGACGTGGTTTTCAACGACACGCTTTCTGTCACCACGACTCCTGGCTGGGTTACCATCAACCTTGAGACTCCCTTCGCCTACGACGGCACGTCGAACCTGTTGATTGGCGTCAACAAGGGTTATTGCTACTGGTTCAGCGGCAGTACTTGGCAGTATACTTCCATCTCCAACATGGCCCGCTACACCCAGAACGACAACAATGCTTACGATGTCAACAGTACAGTACCTGGTACAGTGACGAATAACCGCCCGAACATCCAGATAGTCATCACCCCCAGTGCCGGTCCTTCCTGCGATCGTCCCGATTCCTTGGAGGTCACCAGCATCACCACCAACACGGCCATGATGACCTGGGTTGCAGGCAGCGGTGCATTCAATGTGGAATACAAGCTGGCCTCGGCTGACACCTGGACCCGCGCCGCCTCCAACATCGGCTGGAACTATATGCTCGTCAACCTCACCCCGGCTACCACCTACGACGTCCGCGTGCAGAGCGTCTGCAGCGACACCGTGAGTGGCTGGAGGACAGCGAGCTTCACCACCTCCTGCGGTGCCATCACCTCCTTCCCCTGGAGCGAGAATTTCGACAGCTATGCTTACGGCGACTTCAGCAACCCCTGCTGGGTGAATGAGCATATTACCGGCAGCGGAACCTCTGTCTTCAAGGTTTCCACTTCCTCCATGGGTGGCAACAGCACCAACCAGCTGCAACTGCCCGATATGAGCCAGGGTACCCAGACCATGCTCCGTCTCCCGGAGATGACCTTCAGCGGCAACTACCAGTTTGTCCTGGATGTCTACCGCAGCAGCAGCACCTATAACGATTCGTATGCCCAAGAAGGTGTCCGCGTGTTCGCCAGCGCCAACGGCTCGTTGGACAGCGCCGTCGAGATCACCTTTATCCCCCGCAATTACGATGTGAGCAGCGGCCTCATCCCTGCCGAAGATGCAACTGGCTGGTACACCTACACGCTGCCCATCCCGATCACGACGGGCACCTGCTACATCATCCTCCGCGGCGAGAGCCAGTACTGCACGTCCACCTATATGGACAACTTCGTCGTTGAGCAGGCTCCTTCCTGTCCCGCCCCGATAATGGTCACCGTCAACTACACCGGCGGCACCACCGCCACGGTGAGCTGGAACTCGAATGCCACCGCCTTCAACCTCGACGTCAACGGCACCGTGATTCCCGTCACCACCAACCCCTATACCCTTACGGGCCTGAGCCTCGCCACCACCTACACGGTGAGCGTCCAGGCCAACTGCGGCAATGGCGACACCAGCACGTGGACCAACCCCGTCAGCTTCACCACCGACTTCTGCACGCCCGCCGACCAGTGCAACATCACCATCACACTGACGGACGCTTACAGCGACGGTGGCGGACAAATACAGGTGGTCGATTCTCTCACCAATGCTGTGTTGGCAACTTACATCAACGATGAGGATGACGATTATGGTGGAGAGGGTGGCACATATACACTTCCTGTGTGCCAAGGCCGTACCCTCAATTTCGTTTTCGCCGCCACTGACGGCTGGCCTCACGAGAACGGCTGGGTGATTACCAATGCCAACGGTGACACCATCGCTTATCGTGAGGGATGCCAGAGTTCAAGTAGCTGCAGTACTCCCGCCAATGGTGTCTTTGCCAGCTACACGGTGAACTGCGCCGGCCCCTGCGTGCCGATGGTTTCGGAGATTGGCGACAGCACGTCGACCAGCACTTCCTACAACTACCCGGTCAACAACTATTATAACTACACCCTCAGCGAGACCATCATCGATGCTTCCGAGATTGGCGGCCCGATGGACATCAACAGCATCAGCTACTACTACGCCGGTGCTACTGCCATGACCGCCAAGACCAACTGCACCATCTATGTG
>CAJOIV010000056.1 GCA_905234665.1 uncultured Bacteroidales bacterium
CACCTCTTCCCATTCCGAACAGAGAAGTTAAGCCCCGCATCGCCGATGATACTGCACTTGTTTGTGGAAAAGTAGGTCGCCGCCAATCTTTATAAGGGAATCACAGAAATGTGGTTCCCTTTTTTTTATTCTATCTTTTTTTCCGACATGGCAAATTTTTATTTGGAAGATTGTCTATGGGTGCAATATTTTTCCCATTGTGGCGTTATAATTAGGAAATAAATCACAACTATTATGAAATTCCAATCCATTTTCCGCAGGTGCCTCGCTCTCTTGGCTATAGGCGCGCTTTCGTTATCGGGCAGCCTGGCTGCACAAGACGACAATGACAACGCAGACAAGACGCTGTCGCCCTATTTTGTGGTTATCAGCGACAACCCCGAGACCGACGAGTTGCCGTTGAAGGAAACTTCCGTCAAGGCCAATATCGTGGGTTCCATCGCCGACGTGACCGTCAAACAGGTATATGTCAACAGCGGCAAGAACCCGTTGGAGGCCATCTACACTTTCCCGATGTCGACCAAGGCGGCCGTCTACGGGATGCAGATGACCATCGGAAGCCGCATCATCCGCGCAAAGATTGAGGAGAAGAAGAAAGCCCGTGAGGACTATGAGAAGGCTAAGGAGGAGGGCAAGCGTGCCTCGCTGCTGGAGCAGAGCCGTCCCAATGTCTTCACGATGAATGTCAGCAACATCATGGTGGGCGACACTATTGTGGTGGAGCTGAACTATACAGAGCTGTTGGTGCCTGAGAAGGGCATTTACAGTTTTGTCTATCCCACCGTGGTGGGTCCCCGCTATTCGAATAAGTCGAAAGAAACAGCCGGACCCGACGACGGATTTGTCGCGTCACCCTATACCCATGCGGGTGTGATGCCCACCTACAAGTTCGGCTATGAACTTGCCATCCATTCGGGCATTCCTATTCAGGATATCTCCTGCACTTCGCACAAGATGACCATCACCAATCCTGACTTGCGCAAGGCGGTAGTGAAACTCGACCCTTCCGAGACCGCCGGCGGCAACCGCGATGTGATAGTCAACTATTCGTTGCGGGGCAACGACATCGAGAGCGGCGTGATGCTCTATGAGGGTGCCGACGAGAATTTCTTCCTGATGATGGTGCAGCCGCCCAAGCGGGTGCAGAAAGAGAATATCCCGCCGCGAGAGTTTATCTTCATCGTGGATGTGTCCGGCTCGATGTGGGGATTCCCGATGGAGATTACCAAGAAGCTGATGCAGAACTTGATTGTCAACCTCAACCCGACCGACAAGTTCAACGTCATACTCTTCTCGAGCAATGCCGCCACTTTCAGTCCCAGTTCTGTCAATGCTACCCAGGAGAATGTCAGCAAGGCCATCAAATTTATCAAGGGCGGTAGCAACTGGAGCGGTACCGAGGTGCTTGACGCCCTCAAGACCGCTTACGCCCTGCCTCGTCCCGAGGAAGATATGTCGCGCACCATGGTCATCGCCACCGACGGTTATGTAGATGTCGAGAAAGCCTGTTTCGAGATGATTCGCGAACATGCCGGCGAGTCCAACTTCTTTGCCTTCGGCATCGGCAGCGGCGTGAACCGCTACCTCATCGAGGGCATGGCTTTTGCCGGCAGTGGCGAGCCGTTTATCGTTACCAAGGAGAACGAGGCCGCCGCGGCTGCCGAGCGTTTCCGCCAGTATATCAACACGCCCGTCCTCACTCGCATCAAACTCAATATGGGCAAGTTCGCTGCATACGACATCGAGCCCATTGCCATTCCCGACGTGATGGCCGAGCGTCCCATCTTGGTGTTTGGCAAGTACAAGGGCAAAGCCACTGGCACCCTCACGGTGTCGGGCAAGATGGGCAAGAAGAACTACAAGCAGACCTTCGACCTCTCGCAGGTGAAGGCCGACAAGGCCAACTCCGCCTTGCGCTACCTGTGGGCCCGCGAGCGTATCAAATACCTCGACTACCTCGTGGGAGAATATGCCAGAGAGGAAGACCCCAACGCCAAGAAGATTCTTGAACTGGGTCTGAAATACAACCTCATGACCAACTACACCTCCTTCGTGGCCATCGATGAGGTGGTCGTCAACAAGGACGGCGAACGGACCACTGTTCAGACTCCCATCCCCATGCCCGAAGGCGTGAGTGACTATGCCGTGGGACATGATGCCGCGGAACTCTCAGTTGCTGTCAATCGGGTGTCAGGGTTAAAAAAGCAAAGTGCTAAAATTTTATCGGCGGATATCTCCCGAATGGTTACCATGGAGGAAGAGATAGTGGATGAGGAAGAGGTCTTCGTGGTGGTGGAGAACGACCCCGAGTTCCCGGGAGGGATGGAAGCTATGATGAAATTCCTCGCCGACAATATTGTCTACCCCCAACAGGCAAAGGACAACCATATTGAGGGCAGGGTGTTTGTCAGTTTTGTCGTCGAGAAAGACGGCTCCATCAGCAACATCAAGGTGCTTCGCGACATCGGCGGCGGCTGTGGTGCCGAGGTGGTGCGTGTGGTCAAGCTGATGCCTAAGTGGAAACCCGGTACCCAGAAGGGCAAGCCCGTCCGTGTGCAGTTCAACCTGCCTGTTCAGTTCACAATGCCTAAAGAATGAATCGGAGCGTCCTTCTGATACTCCTGATAGCGACGGTGTCTCTCTTTTCCTGCAAGGGGAGGGGAGACACCGCTGTTATTTCTGTCGCCGACACCGTTGAAACGGTGGTGGACACCCTCTCGCGTACCTCCATCACCTTTATCCTTGGGGAGGACAACTCGGCCTACAACCAGTATTACACTCTGGCCAACCACTACTACCGCCTCAATCCCGACGACCGTACCGAGGTGGTGGTGGACAACCTCACCTCGCTGAGTCAGGTGCTGGACTACTTGCGTGAGCATCCTGCCGACAGCTGCCGTCCGTATGGGCTTATCAACCTCGTGAGCCACGGCAATGAGTTCATCGATTTGCAGGCCACCGTCACGCCGAGAGGGGCGCGCATCTCGCCGCAGTCCCTGCGGGAGGCGTTGGACGAGCAGAAACTCCTTCCGCCCGACAGTACCATTGTCGACAGCCTCACGCAGGTATACCTTCACGGCTGCGCCGTGGGGCAGAACCAGGCGTTGCTTGACGGCCTTGCCGAGGCTTTCGGTGGCCGTGCGACGGTCAAAGCCTCAAAACTCTTTGAGTATTATGCCTACCTCTCCCGCAACCAGAACCCTAGTTCGGTCCGCCATTATTTCGCCCGCACTTGGTATGCTTTCTACCATCCTGATTCCGTGTTCGACGAAGCCGCTCTGATACGGCAGCTCCGTCGCAGTTACCCCCACGACACTACCCACTGGCGCGAAGGGCTGCGCCGTCGTTTGCAGGACAATCCCTCCCAGCTGTACCACTACAGCTTTATCGTCCCCTGTTCGTACAGCGAAATCTACGGAGCCAAGTCAGACCTTCCCAACGTAAACTCCCGCAGTCGGCGCGAACAGTGGATTGCCGAGCATCCCGACTTCCGGAGTCTGCTTTCCCTGACGCATATCCCGCAGCAGTATTTCCAGACCAAGTTCTACCGACAGACCTTCCAGTCTGACGGCGACAGCCTGCTCTACGGCCTGCGTGTCAAAGCCCGTGCCGGGGTCATCTGCCTTATCCAGCCGCTCATCGCCTCCGACACCACAGGCGTTCCTTATCCCTCTTACCGCCCAGCCGAGGACGATTCCACCATCTTTGCCTTCTCAACACCCCAAGCGATATGTACGACATCAAGATAACCGCCATCCGCAAAGCGGACTACAAAGACTTGCAAGCCCGATATGAGAACCCCATCCTGCATACTTGCGATGTGTGTGAAGGGCAGGAATGGATAAGCCACGAGGGACAGCGCCCTGAGGGCTTCTGTGATAGTGCGTGGGAGTCGATGCGGTGGTTTGTGCAGGAGTTGGCTGCCGGTCGCGGCAACTTCTACGACGGATGGATGAAGAATCCCGACAGCGCGATGATTAGTTGCAACGACGGTTTCCGTCCCGTCAGTTTCCTGCTGGAACGGATGTGATTCGGAAAATCTCTTAGAGGGGGATTAACTTTCGGCGCCGAATTGCATCAAATATGCTTTGATGAAGTTGTCAATCTTGCCGTCCATGACACCAGTCACGTCGCCCGTCTGGTAGTTGGTGCGGTGGTCCTTCACGCGGCGGTCGTCGAAGACGTAGCTGCGAATCTGGCTTCCCCATTCGATTTTCTTCTGGCTGGCCTTGATTTTGGCCTGTTCCTCCATGCGGTGTTTCATCTCGCGCTCATAGAGCTGTGAGCGCAGCAGGCGCATGGCGTTCTCCTTGTTTTTGGGTTGGTCGCGGGTCTCGGTGTTCTCGATGAGGATTTCCTCTTCTGCGCCGGTGTAGGGGTCTTTGTACTGATAGCGCAGGCGCACGCCGCTCTCCACCTTGTTGACGTTCTGTCCGCCGGCGCCGCCGCTGCGGAAGGTGTCCCAGCTGAGGCGCGACATGTCGACCACCACCTCGATGGTGTCGTCCACCAGCGGGGTGACGCTGACCGAGGCAAAGGAGGTCATGCGCTTGCCCTGGGCGTTGAACGGGCTGACGCGCACCAGACGATGGACGCCCGTCTCGCTCTTCAGGTAGCCGAAGGCGTATTCGCCCTCGATTTGCATGGTGACACTTTTGATGCCGGCTCCTTCGCCGTCGAGGCTGTTGCTGATGGCCACCTTGTAGTTGTGGGTCTCAGCATAGCGGATATACATGCGCATCAGCATCTCGGCCCAGTCCTGGGCCTCCACGCCGCCCGCCCCTGCATTGATGCTGAGCACCGCGTCGAAGCGGTCGCTCTCGCCTTGGAGCATGTTCTTCAGTTCCAGTCCTTCCACCAGCGGTTGGGTGATGGCAATCTGTTCCAACACCTCCTCTTCGGTAGCGTCGCCGCTGTCGAAGAATTCGCCCAGGACCTGCAGGTCGCCGCAGGAATTGTCCACTTCGTGGAAGGCGTTGATCCAAGACTTCTTCGACTGGATGCTCTTCATGGTTTTCTGTGCCTCTTTGGGGTCGTTCCAGAAGTCGGCGGCTTCGGTCTGCTTCTCCTCTTCGGCGATTTGGGCGACGAGGGTGTCGATATTGAGATACCGGCGCAAGGCATCGCGTCGGGTCAGGAGGTCTTTTATGGTTTCGGCGGTGGTCATCGTTGGAGTTTTAGAATATGGGGTAGATTTCAGGGCAGCCGGGAGTGAAGTAGGCTGCGACAAAGGCGATGATGATAAGCATCAGTTTGGTGAACGAGAAAGTGTTGTGGTCGTGGTCGAAGAGGATGCTGACAGAGACGTGCAGCAGGATGCCGACCACCACGCCCATGATGAGCGACTGCAGCACCTCGTTGTCGGGTATCAGGTACAGGTTGCACAGCGAGCCCAGTGGTGTCATGATGGCAAAGATGGCCAGCAGCAGGAACGACTTCCAGAAGCCGTAGCGGTTGTTGATAAAGAGGCTCACCAGCACCAACGCGATGGGGATGTTGTGCAGTACGATACCGTAGAGAAGACCTTGGTGCACATCGCCGTCGAGGTCCACCAGAGGCATACCCTCTAGGAAGGCATGGATGCTAAGGCCGAGAATGAGACCCGTCATGGGGTGGATGCGGTTGTTGTGGCAGTGGCCTTCGTGGTGATGGTGGGCATGGTGGTGTTCTTCCGCCTCGATGGCCTCTTCGCAGCAGGGGCAGTGGTTGTGACCGTGCTCGGCCCCCCGCGTCAGTTGTTCCAGCAGCAGCTGGATGAGGAAGCCCACCATGACGGCGGCAGCCACCTTGAAGTGTAGGTTGGGGGTGACGAAACGGGCGTCGCCCTCGCCGAGGAACATGTGGGGGACGAGGTTGATGAAACAGGAGGCGAAAAGGAACGCCCCACCGAAGATATTGATGTAGTTGGTGGCTTTGGGCGAGAGCCGTTTGCCCGAGGGCAGGAATGCCACCCAGACCATGACACCGATGATGATGAGACAGTAGGAGAGGATGATGATGGAATCCATTGGAAATTGAAAATTGAGAATTAGGGAGATAGCCGGTTATAAGATGGTTTTGAGTATGGACATGAAAAAAGGGTAAGCTGTTTATATCGCACCGCTACAACCAAACACCCTTGCTGTATTCCTACCCTGGGGGATTCAATGGGAGCTGGTCGTATAAGACTTAAAAGTACAACTTTTTTTGGACATGGAGAGAAAAAAAACACAATATTTTCCACCCGACAGGGAATCCTGCCTATGGGTATCAATGTATATTTTTGTTGTTAAGTGCCTTATGGAACTTCCGTGCGTTTGAAGAATGTTCTGCCAGCGATGAGGAAAAGTTGTGCCTACCGCTGAAATCTTCCTTTGCACAGAAGTACAGATAGCCAGTTTTCTTGTTTTCCAGCACGGCGTTGATAGAACTTTCCGAGGGTATACAGATGGGCCCCGGCGGCAGGCCCGCATGGTTGTAGGTGTTGTAGGGGCTTGGGTGTTCCAGCATGGAGCCCTTGATGCGGCGGATGGTGAAGTCGCCCACGGCGTATTTCACCGTGGGGTCGGCCTGCAGGGGCATCCGTATGCGCAGCCTGTTGAGGTATACGGAGGCGATGTCGGGCTTCTCCTCAATGGCGTTGGTCTCCTCCTCCACGATGGAGGCGATAGTCAGTACCTGCTGCCGGGTCAGTCCCAGAGATTCCAGTTGCTGTTGGCGGGGCGCCCAGAAATGCTGCGACTCTTTGCTCATCCGGTTGAGCAGGGCGGTGGGCGAGATGTTCCAGTAAACCTCGTAGGTGTTTTGGACAAACAGGCCGATGATGCTGGCGGGGGTCTCGCCGTAGCTGGCGCAGGCGCTGTCTGATTGCATCAGCTCCAACAGGTCGTCGGCACTCAGTTCCAGTCGGCTGTCGAGATATTGGCACAACTGTTCGGGAGTGCGGTGCTTGTTGATGGTGATGCGGATAGCATCCTGGTTTCCGTGGTAGAGCTTCTGTATAAGACCAATCAGGGTGCTTCCGGGTGTGATAAGGTAGCTGCCCGACTTGACATGGCTGGAGAGCCCGCGGGTATGTGCGAAGAGGTTGAAGACGTTTCTGTTGACGATGCAGTTATGGACATCAAGACTGTCCACCAGGCTCTCGTAGCTGCTCCCAGTGGGCACATAGATGCGCACCTCCTCGTGGATGGGCGGTGCCTGACGGCGCAGCAGCGTGATGACCAGCAGGGCGAGGCAGAACACAGTCAGGGCGGCAATGAGGAGGCCGCGGCCGTGTTTCATGCGATGTTTCTGTTCCTTCTTTTTCGGCATAGTTATTTTTCCGTTGAGGGGGCCTCCTGGTCCGCAGGGGTGGAGGTGCGTTGCAGTATCAGTTGGTATCGCAGGGTGTCGATGTATTTGTCGCCGCGGAGCACCCAGTCCTTCAAGGTGGCGCAGTGTGTGTATCCGGCTTTCTGGAAGATATGCAGGCTGGGTTTGTTGGTGGCCGCGATGTCGGCATACAGCTGGTGCAGCGAGGTGTTGGCCATACAGAAATCCGTCAGTTGCTGTATCATGGCGCTGCCGTGCCCTTGGTGGCGGTGTTCGTTGGACACCACCAGCCCCACGGCGGCGCGGCGGTTCACGGGATCGTAGTTGTACAGCTCCACGCATCCCAGCGGAGTGTCGTTGTCGGAGAAGGCGTACAACTTCAATTCTCCGGAGGAGAGGGAGGTGTTGGGGATGGCTTTGAGTTGCATGAGTCGGGTTAGCTGATTTTGCCCCATTGGGGTTGGTTCTTGGTATTGGCGATATGTTTCCGCAGGGGGAAATGGTCGGGCTGTTGCAGGTCGGGGTCGGCCTCCAGGATGTCGTGTACCTCGTCGCGGGCGGCACGCACCAGGGGCTCGTCGTCCACGAGGTCGGCCAGCCGCAGGTCCAGCATGCCGCTCTGCTGCAGTCCGGAGAGGTCTCCGGGACCTCGCAGCCGCAGGTCGGCCTCGGCAATGGCGAATCCGTCGGTGGTGGCGCACATGGTCTCGATGCGTTGGCGGCTGTTGGAGCTGAGGTTGTCCTTGGTCATCAGGATGCAGTACGACTGCCCGCCGCCGCGACCCACACGGCCGCGCAATTGGTGCAGCTGGCTGAGTCCGAACCGTTCAGCGTTCTCGATGACCATCACCGTGGCGTTGGGCACGTCCACGCCCACCTCGATGACGGTGGTGGAGACCATGATGTGGGTCTCGCCCCGCTTGAAGCGGTCCATCTCGTAGGCCTTGGCCTCGGCGGGCATCTTGCCGTGTACGATGCTCAGCTGGTATTGTGGCTGTGGGAAACTGCGCGAGAGACTTTCATAGCCGTCCATCAGGTCTTTCAAGTCCATCTTCTCGCTCTCGTTGATGAGAGGGTAGACCACGTATACCTGTCGACCCCGGGCAATCTCCTGTCGCATGAAGTTGAACAGGACTGCCCGTTGGGCATCGGTACCGTGGGATGTGCGTATGGGCTGGCGGCCCGGGGGCAGCTCGTCAATCACCGAGCACTCCAGGTCGGCGTACAGTGTCATGGCGAGGGTGCGGGGGATGGGGGTGGCGGTCATCACCAGGATATGGGGCGGTATGTCGCTCTTGCTCCATAGCTTGGCGCGTTGTTCCACGCCGAAGCGGTGCTGCTCGTCGATAACCACATAGCCTAGCCGGGCGAACTGCACGTTGTCCTCGATGAGGGCGTGCGTGCCTATCAAGATGTCTATGTCGCCGTTGGCGAGGCGGCTTTTGATGGACTTCTTCTTGCCGGGGTTGAGCGAACCCACCAGCAGTTCGGTGCGGATGCCTATCCCGTCGAGCATCCGCTGGAAGTTGGCGTAGTGTTGGGTGGCCAGTATCTCGGTGGGGGCCATCAGGCAGGCCTGGCAGCCGTTGTCGAGGGCGATGAGGATGGTCATCAGCGCCACCAGCGTCTTGCCGCTGCCCACGTCGCCCTGCAGCAGGCGGTTCATCTGCCGTCCGCTGCGCATGTCCTCGCGTATTTCCTTGATAACGCGCTTCTGCGCCCCCGTCAGGGGGAATGGGAGGTGGTTGTGGTAAAAGTCGTTGAATCGTTCGCCCACCACGCCGAAGGTGCGCCCCACGGAGTGCAGCCGACGGGCGGTGCGGAGGTATTGGTAGTCGAGCTGGTGGTAGAACAGCTCCTCGAATTTCTCTCTCATGAGGGCCTGCTGCCACTGCTCCATGGTATCGGGGTAGTGCATGGTACGCAGGGCCTGGGTGCGTTCCATCAGGTGGAATTTGGCGATGACCGATTGTGGCAGTGTCTCGGGCAGGCGGGGCGGCAGTTGCTGCATTAGCGTCTGCGTGTAGCGGGCGATGACTTTGGAGGTCAGCCCGCGGGCCTTGCTTTTCTCGGTGGTGCTGTACACCGGCATGTAGCTGTGGTTGCGGTGTTCGTCGTCCATCGAGGCGGCCTCGATGTCGGGGTGGGCGATTTGGTAGACGCCGTTGTAGAGAGTGGGCTTGCCCATGACGAGGTACACCACTCCCGCCTTGAGGCTTTCCTTAATCCACTTGATTCCCTGGAACCATACAAGCTGCATGCCGCCGGTGCCGTCGAAGAAGGTGGCCTCCAGTCGGCTGCTGCGCCCAGTGGTGACGGTATGCATGTCGCTGATGCGACCGCGGAACACCAAGTAGTTCTCTTCGGGGTCGAAACTGTCCACAGTGCTCACCCGTGAGCGGTCGAGCATCCGATATGGGAAATAGTGCAGCAGGTCGCCGTATGTGTGGATGTCCAACTCTTTGGCGAGCAATTCGGCTCTTTGTGGCCCTACTCCTTTCAGGTATGAGATATTGGTGTCGATGGTGGTGCGGGTGTATTGTGTGCCGCTGCGGGGTCAGGCGCAGTCGGGCGTGGGTTTCGATTGATGTGCCAGTTGTTCGCGCACGAGGGTGCTGCTCACCTCCCGCTGGTCGGGCAGGGCCAGCAGGACCACGGTCTCGATGGCGGGGTCGAGGGTGTGGTTGACGGCGGCCACGGTCTGCTCGTATTCCAGGTCTTGGCCGTTGCGTACACCGCGCACAATGAAGCGGGCTCCGATGCGGTGGCAGAGGTCCACGGTCATGTCGCTGTAGGCCACGGCCTCCACCCGCGGCTCGTCGGCGAACATCCGGCGGATGCGGGCCAGCCGTTCTTCGACGCTGAACATGTACTGTTTGTCGGTATTCACACCCACTCCTATCACCACGCGGTCGAACAGGCCGAGGGCGCGTCTGACGATGGCCTCATGGCCAGAGGTGACGGGGTCGAAGGAACCGGGGTAGAGAGCTATGCGCATAAGTTTGTCGTGTGGTTAAGGGTTATCTGCTGCGGTATCGCGAGCGGCTGTTGCCGTCGTCGCCGAACTCCCAGATGAGGCGGAACGTCACCGCCTGGTTGTAGCAGTCGTTGCTCCATGACTTTTCCGTCGCTTTCCCTTTGTTCTCGGTAAAACCCCATCCCTTTTTGACGGGGATGACAGAATACTGGTAGCGGACACTCATCTGCAGGTTGCGCCAAATCGTGAAGCGGCATTCCACGGCGGGGGCCAGGTCGTTCTTGAGAAACGTCATGTCCGAGGTGTCGGGGGCGAAGAACGTAGGACGGAAGGCGATGGAATCATGGGGCTGCTGCACCAGACGGCTGTATACCAGTCCCACCCCGATGCGGAGGCCTCCGTAGGGGTCCTTGAAGAGCAGCGTCACGGGGATGTCGATATAATGCAGGTTGATGTTGATGTTGTACAGGTTCTCTGCGCTGTGGCGGTTGTTGTACACGCCGCGGCCGCTGTAGCCTGTCTCGACTGTCAGGGCCCAAGTGCCGTTGTCGTCGAGGTTGGCGATGGCTCCCACGCCGCCGCTGAATCCCCAGTGGTTGAACCCCTTCAGCTCATCGCCCTCAATCTGCGATGCGATGCCGCCGGCGGAGACATAGGCGTGGATGCGCTGTGCCTGCAGGGGCAGGAGGGCGGCCAGGGCCAGTAGCAGGAGGACGGTGCGTTTCATCAGATATTGAAGAGGTTTCTAATCAGGATTTGCAGGTCGGTGGCAAGGCGGTAGTTGCGCAGATACCTCAGCTGTAGCCGCTGCAGCAGCTCGGGACTGATGGCGGTGGTGCGGCGGGGCAGGGCGTCCTCGGGACCGAAGACGGCGCGGTCGTCGGTGCCCACCCAGCTCTTGCGGCCGGTCAGCACCTGCCAGCAGTCGGCGAAATAGCGGTCTTTGCGTTTCTGTGGCCAGAACAGCAGGGGCGACAGCGCCAGCAGCAGCAGGGAGGCCAGCAGGTCGAGCATCCGCTTGTTGCGGCTGTTGAGGGGCGAGGCTACAGTCTGCAGCTCTTCGGTGTAGAGGTCTTCGGCGCTGTGGATGCTGTTGCTTCCGATGATATAGTCCGAGTCGCTGGGCACAATCTTGTACTCCACCTGTGTGCGGTGGCCGGGGATGCGGCTCAGGGTCGACATCAGGTCGATGATGTCGCGTGTGGAGAGGTCCTTGCTGCAGAAAATCACCTCATCGGCCTTGTGGTAGTGGATGGCGTCGTTGAGTTTGCGGCTGTCGGGCGGTGTGTCGGTGAAGAATTCCGTGTGGGCGGTGCCGAACAGTTCGTTGAGGCTCTTGACGCGGGCGGCTTCGGCCTCGTTGCCCACGATGATGCAGGTGCGGCGGCGGCTCCGCCGGCTGTCGAAGCCGGGCAGGCGCAGCAGCGCCAGCAGTCCCCGGATGCCGAGGGTGGCGACAAGGGTCCATGCGCTGCCCAGCAGCAGAATCATCCGCGAGTAGCGTTGGCTCTCGTCCAGCAGCGAATAGAACACCAGCAGCAGGGCGCACCCCACCGCCATGCCTTTGATGAGGCGGCTGTGACGCACCGGTTTCTCGTAACCGCCATAGAGCCAAGCGGCTCCCATGAGCAGCAGAATGTAGAAGGGAATCACCGCCCAGGTGTATTCGGGCGGGTAGTAGTTCACGTTATCGGCCCTGTAGGTGGCCCAGAGTTGCTTGATGGTCAGGAATCCGGCATACGATACCGCGAAGTCGGCCAGGGGCAGCGCCACGGCTTGCGCCATGCGGC
>CAJOIV010000057.1 GCA_905234665.1 uncultured Bacteroidales bacterium
ACGGAGTAGACCTCGATGGAGCTGTCCGTCGTCGACACCGTCACCCAATTGTTGCTTCGGTAGGGCGCGAACTGCACCTCGAAGAGCTCCTCCTCGCGGCAGAAGTCGGTGTCCCACGCGAAGGTGGGATACCCCACGCGCATGCCCGCCAGATGGAAGTTGGGCACCGTGTCGCAGAACACGCTGTCCTCCTCGTAGGGCCGGATGATGGGGAAGACCCCTCCCCATGTCAAAATTCCCTGTAGGCCGTACATTTCTTGAACTCTGCTGCCGTCCATTCTTAATATCAGCTTATCGTCCTGTATTGGGAAAGTGTCGTTGGGCGTTTCATAAGACGCCCACAAACATACCGGACGCAAACACAAATAACCGAGATTGGCTGTCCAGAACCCGACATAGAAAGTGTCTTGTACAAGTAAGGGCCTATCAAAATAGACTTCCCCGACGGGAATTACATCCGTCTGCCAACTATAAAAATAATGATCACCATAATTGAACACTCGGGGAGGCCACCATCGATTTTGACTGTTGGGCTGGCGCCGGAAATAGGGTCTCATTGTTGCAGAATCGACAACGGTGTATTGATTGCCCTCCCTGACCATCAGTGCCAAAGGTGTACGATCATTAAGCCAGCCTTCATACCTGTCCGATGAAGCGCTCCTCAACAAATCCACGGAAGTGAAAGCAATGCCATGGATTTCTATGGGGGTTGCTGAATAATATCTACTTCCAATAAAAGCAATACTAATACCATCCTCAATATCCAATCTATATCTATAGCCATAACAATTGCATATATCTTGGACTTGTATATTAATTGGTAGGTCAAACAAGAATCCGTCATAGTTTGTATCCAACACCTCTGTTCTGCAGGGAAGTTGTGCGACTGCACTTGACATGAATGCCACGGCCATAACCGCCCAAACGACTGATAATCTGATTAATCTTTTCATACTATTACTGTTTTCTGTTTTTCTTGACGCTGCAAATATACACTTTTTTCCCGACATGGCAAGTGCCGGGGGCATTTTTTGGGGGCCTCCTTGCCCTGCGGCGGGGATGGGCGCGTGGTGCCCTGTGAGCGCCCTGGGGGCGCCCTCGTGAGATAGATTACATTTATATTATGGTTATATTATAGTTATATTGTAGTTATACGGTGACTGATGGTATAACTATAATATAACTGCGGTATAACTATAATATAAGTGCTGGGATAGCACAGGGGCAGGGGCCGCGGGGTTGGCGCGGTGGGGAGGGAGGGAAAGAAGGGTGCGGGGAGAGGGATGCGGGGGGATTGGGGCAAAGGGGAGATGGCGGCGAGGGGGTCAGTTGTCCTCGACGGCGCCTTTGATCTGGATGCTGAACCCCTCGTCGATGAGGGGTTGGACGAGGCGGCGCATCTCGTCGGGCGAGAATTTCTCCAGCCCTTGGGCGGGCGTGGGCCGGTCGATGGTGTAGACCATTATCTGCCTGGGCTTCAGCTCGCGGACGATGTCCATCCATCCGTCGAGGACTTCGGGGCGCGACGAGTCGAAGCCGTACTCGCGGCTCCGCAGCATGCAGGTCTGGAGGATGAAGTCGCCGTGGAACTGTTTCAATGCCTCGACGACGCGGCGTATGTCGTAGCCCGGGGCGGGGTTGTTGATGCGGGCGACGAGTTCGTTGGTCGGGGCGTCGATTTTCATGATGGGGTTGTCGACCTTGCGGAGGGCGGCGAAGACCTCGGGGATATGGACGCGGGTGGCGTTGGAGAGCACGGAGACTTTGGCCTCGGGGGCGAGGCTGTCGCGCAGCGCGAGGGTATTGTCGATGATGGTCGGGAACGCGGGGTTGAGGGTGGGCTCGCCGTCGCCGGAGAAGGTGATGGAGTCGATGCGGGTGCCTTCCTTCTGTAGGCGCAGGAGCATGTTTTCGAGGTCGTTGCGCACCTTCTCGGCCGAGGGGAGGAGGGTGTCGTTGCGGCCGTCGCGGTTCCATCCGCATTCGCAGTAGATGCAGTCGAAGTTGCATATCTTGCCCTTCTCGGGCAGGAGGTTGATGCCGAGGGAGGTGCCCAGTCGGCGGCTGAAAATGGGTCCGAAAACGGTTTCTTCTCTAAGCATATTTACTTACACATTTACACACTTACACATTCACACATTTACACATTCACACATTTACACATTCACACATTGGCGCCACGAGGGCGCCGACCATAGTTCACACATTCATTCCACCCATTTGACCCAGCCTTCCTTGCGGGGACGGGGAGGGGTGGCGGGGGTGGCGCGGTAGCCGACGATGCAGTTGCCGATGCCGAGGTAGTCGCCCTCGATGCCGAGTTCCTTGAGGAGGGCCTTGCCCTCGTCGGAGGCGAACACCTCGCGGGCGCGGTTGATCCAGCAGGCGCCGAGGCCGAGGGCGTGGGCGGCGTTGAGCATGTTGCCCATCACGAGGCTGCCGTCCTCGACGGGGGTGAGGCCCGTGGCCTTGTCGGCCAGGACGAGGAGCACGGCCGGGGCGCCGTAGAAGGGGTCGCTGTCGGTGCCCATCACCTGGGCGTTGAGGCGGCTCATGCGGTCGCGGACGCTCTTGTTGGTGACGGCCACGATGACGGGGCACTGGGTGTTCTTGCCCGTGGGGGCGTAGGTGCCGGCGCGGCAGATGGTCTCGAGGTCTTCATGCGAGGGCATGCGGTCGGAATAGCTGCGGCAGCTGGTGCGCGTGACGAGGGTTTCGATTGTCGGGTTCATGGGCTAATGTTCTTGTCTGGTGAGGGATAGGGTGCTGTCGCCGGTGTGGTGCACCTTCTTGAGCATCTCGGCGGGGTTGTTCTGCTGCTGCCGCTCGCGCGACTTGGGGTCGGTCTGGTAGAGCACCATCGAGACGACCATGTAGGCGGCGAAGGCGAACATGATGAGGGCCGTGGCCTTGTTGGTGATGTTGAGCACGCGGGCGGTGATGATGCGCTGCAGGAGGGAGGCCAGCTTGCACTTGAGCAGGTCGAGGCTCAGCGTGGCGCCCAGCACGCCGACAAAGAAGAGGTAGCGCTCGGCGAGGGTGAGGTTGAACTCGCCCGTCACCAGCGTCACCACCGAGACCCAGTAGACCCATATCAGGGGGTTGAGCAGGTTGATGATGAAGCCGTGGAGGAAGATGGTGCTGCGGCGCGTATTGTCGCCCTCAAGGTTGAACTTGAGGCGGTTGTGTTTGCTCTTGGGGGCGGCGGTGAGGGGTTTCTTGCGCAGGTAGTAGACGCCCATGGCGCCGAGCACGGCGGCGCCGCCGATGGCGACGTAGGTGTTGTGGAGCAGTTCGTAGAGCTCGACGTTCTTGAGCACCGTCAGCATGAGGAAGACGATGATGATGTCGCTGGCGCTCACGCCGAAGGCGAAGGGGAAGGCCTTCCGGTAGCCATACTGTATGCTGCTCTGGAGCTGCGAGAAGAAGGCAGGTCCAAAGCTGAAAAACAGCGACAGCGCGATACCGCATAATATGCCGAGCAGGAGTTCTGTCATGGGTCGAATGAATTTGCAAAAATACCAAGAAAAAACGACATAAAGAAAAAAAAGGCGCGGAAAGGATTATTTTTTGTATCTTTGCACCCGCTCAAGCATTCACACATCCACACATCCACGCATTCAAACATTCACACTATGAAGAGAATATATCTTATGGCGGTTCTCGCCGCCGCCTTTCTTGCCGCCAGTTGCGACATGGAAACCCGCGAGGCAAAAAAGCAGCATGCCGCCGAGACGGTGACGGAATTCTACATGCACATCAAAAATCATGAGTACGACAGCGCGATGCGCTGCACCGACCTCGACACGGTGACGGCCCGTCAGATGGCCGACCTCTTCAGCCAGTTGGGCATGGAGATACATGAGTTCCGCGTCGACTCGGTGACCCTCGCCCCTGGCGACACGCTGGCCAACGTGCGCATCGGCCTGCGGGTCTCCAACAACTTCGCCTCCGACACCGCCGAGACGGCCCCCGCCATCCCCTGCATCAAGACCCGCGACGGCTGGCGGGTGAAGTTCGACTTTTGAGTTGTGAGTTTTGACACACTCCTCCGGCCCTTCGGGCCACCTCCCCTAACTTAGGGGAGGAGTGGCTGCCGCGGTCAGATGCAATGTTCATAGCATTGTCAGAAGCAAGTAGTATTCCCGGCTGCTCCCCTAAGTTAGGGGAGCTGTCAGCTTTGCCGACTGAGGAGTGTGTTCCGAGTGTGTCCTTCAATTCTCAATCCTCACCCTGCTCCCCGCCTCCTTGTCCTTGCTGACGAGGATTTTCTTGTCGATGCGCTCGGCGAGGTACTCGACGTGTGAGATGATGCCCACGAGGCGGTTGCCGGTGGTGAGGTCGTTGAGGGCGCGGAGGGCCGCCTGCTGGGCATCGCTGTCGAGGGTGCCGAAGCCCTCGTCGACGAACATGCTCTCTATCTTCACCCCTCCTGCCATGGCCTGCACCTCGTCGGCCAAGCCCAGGGCCAGAGAGAGGGAGGCCATGAAGGCCTCGCCGCCCGAGAGGGAGTCGACTTCGCGCTCGGTGCCGTTCTGGTGGTCGATGATATTGAGGTCGAGACCCGTCTGTGAACTGAGGTTGCGCGCCGTGCGGCGGCGTGTCAGTTCGTATTGTCCGCCGCTCATCACCGTCAGGCGGTTGTTGGCATGATAGAGAAAGCGGTCGAAGTAGACAATCAGCATGTAGGTCTCGAATTTGAGCTTCTCCTTGCCTGGTATGTCGCCGTTGGCGGTCTGTGCCATGGCGTTGACCCAGCGGTAGCGGGTCTCGGTGGCGGCACTCTCTTTGCATTTGTCCTGCAGCCCCTTGAGGCAGCGGCGGTTGCTGTCGAGGCGTATGGCAGTAGCCTCGCCTGTGTGGCGCAGTTCGCCGGTGTGGGCCTCGAGGCGGCGTTTCTCCTCGCCGAGGGCGGCGGCGTCGAGGGCTTCGGACTGGGCGAGGAGCTCCTGGCAGGTGGCAATCTCCTTGCGTGCCTCGGCGGTCTGCTTGTCGCATTGGGTATAGTCCGTCTCGGCTTGTCCGGCCTGGCTTTCAATGGCTTTGGCCTGGCTCTGGAGGAGGGCGATGCGTTGCTCGGCCAGCTGTTTTCCCGGCAGGGGGAGTTTGGCGGCGAGCGCTTTGGCCTGCTCTCCGGCGCTGGCGAGGGTGGCGCGCAGCGATGCCAGCGTCTTCTCCTCTCCGGCGGCCTTGTCGGCCGCCTCCTTCAGCCGCTTCTCGGCGGCGGGCAGCTGCTGGTCCAGCTGGCTCTTGCGGGCCATGCGCTGAGTCTCGGCGGCGATTTGCTGCTGAAGGTCGTTCCTCAGCTTCGCGGCGGTGGCGATGGCCTCCTTGGCGGCGGCGGGGGCATGGGCGATTTCCATCTCGCCGAGGAGGGTGGATATCTGGTTCTGGCAGTGTTTGGTGAGGGTGTCGATGGTGCCTTTGCGTTCGCCCATCTTGGCGCTCAGCCGTGCCATCTCCTTGCTGCTGGCCTCGGCCTCGTCGGCGGCCTGCTGTACGGCAGCCTCGGTGGGGGCCTCGTGGCCCAGGGCCGCTTTGGCGGGATGGTGGACCGAGCCGCACACGGGGCAGGGGATGCCCTCGTCCAGTTGCGCGGCCATGAGGCCCGCCTGGGCGTCGAGGAAGGCCCGGCGCAGAGACTCGTGCCTCAGCTGCAGCTGGTTGTAGCGGTTGACGGACTGTTGGTATTGCTCCCCTTCCTGACGGTAGGCGGTGCATCCGGCCTGCAGCCGCGCAAGGTCGGCATCGAGGGTCTGCAGGGCTTCCGTCCTTTGGACCTCCTGCGTCAGGCGGCTTTCCAGTCCGGCCTTGGCGGTACCGGCGTCGGCGAGGGCCTGCTGCTCGGCTTTGTCGCGCTCTATCTGTGCCTGCAGTCTTCCGAGGGCCTCCTGCTGGCTGTCAAGGGCTTTCTGGCGTTTCTCGATGTCGGCGGCAAGGCGTTCTGTCTCTTGGCGTTGTCTTTCCAGCACCTCGTAGTCGGGCAGGAGGGTCTGGAGGGCCGTGGCCTCCTGCTTGAGCCGTTCGGCCTCGGGTCTGCGGCCTTGGGCCACGGCGAGTTGGGCCTTCAGTTGCTCGAGGCGGGCCGCCTGTTGC
>CAJOIV010000058.1 GCA_905234665.1 uncultured Bacteroidales bacterium
TACCTTCACCATGACCTTCAGCAGCTACGAGCTCGTCCCCGCCGACGTCCAGCAGGCCCTCCTCAAGGCCTACGAGGAAGCCGCCGCCGAGGAAGAGTAAGCGTCAGCTTCATAAAACAAAACGAGCCACCCGATTGGGTGGCTCGTTTTATTCTTGGTGTTGCACTTGATAGTTGAATCTATACATAATAGAATCCCACCCTTGGGGCAATAAAATCGGGGGTTTGGCGTTAGTTGGGGGAATGACGGTTATGGACAGGAGATTGCTTTTTGCACTGCTATTGCTGGTGGCGGGCTCGATGGCGGCCAGGGGGCAGGAGGACAGTGGGTTCCTCTCGCCGCAGTACCTTTATCTGGATATGCCCCTTGTCGAGATGCCTTATCAGCAGGCGGCTGTCGGCACGACGGGCGGGTTCTTCCCCTCGTACATGAATCCCGGCATGGGGTTCTCGCTCACGCTCTCGGGCGATTTCTACACCGCGGCACACTGGGGGCTAACGAAAATCTCCTACAGCCAGGACCCACAGCGTCAAAGGATGTGGTCGCGCCTGGCCATCTACGGCTTCGACCTCATCACCACCTGGCTGCCATTCAGCAACTCATGGCTCCACGAGGAGTACCACCGCGCCGTGATGACCCTGCGGGGGGTGAACAGCTTCGACGAGGTGCTGCTCTGCCGCATCGGCAGCTCCACAATCTCCGTCAGCCACGAGACCGACGAGGATATGGCCATGTTGTGCAACCAGTACCACCCCGACTTCATCCGCCTGATGGCCGCCGGACTGGAAGGACAGACCATGCAGAACCTGCAGATGCACCGCGACGAGTTCTTCCACCACCACCACCTGAACCACGAAGTCATCCTGCTGACCAACGCCCTCAACAACACCGCCTACCTGGCCATGTGCGGATGGGGATGGGCCGACGAAGACACACGGGAGATGAATGCGCACGAGACCACCATCGCCGAGCGCGACTTCACCGGCATGGACCTCATGGCCTGGGCGCACGGCCTCTTCAACCCCGACACGCCCTACGCCGCGCGCGGCATCCATCCTACGGGCAGCGGCATCAATCGTTACATCACCAGCGAAGACCTCTCGCCCGAGGCCATCCGCTACCTGCGCCGACAGACCTTTGTCGACCTTATCAACTGCCTCTCGCCCTTGATGATAGGCATCTCGCGCTTCGACCTGGGCGACCACTGGGGCGGCCGCCTGTATGGCAACTTCGCCCTGCGCCATTACCTCACCTCCTTTGGCGACGACAACAGCCTCGAGTTGCTCTTCCAACTCCTGCGGCCTGAGAGACACCCCCTCAACGCCTACCTCGTGCTACACAACTACAACAACTACCGGCACCCCTTCGCGGGCTTGGAGGTGGGATTGGTGGACCTGCCCCTGTGGGAGGGCCGCCTGCTGCTCTCGCCGAACCTGCACGGATGGATGCAGCCCGAGACATTCCTCACCAGCCAGGCGCGCCCCGGCGGTAGCGTCACGCTCCGTCTGGCGGCCAACTTGAAACAGGGCAGCGACCCCTACGCCCTCTGCATCCCCTATCTCGAAGTCGGATACAAGACCCAGGGATGGGTGGCTGGCAATGTATATCTGGATGCCTCTCCCCTGTTCAATGCCGGCCTCCGCTGGCGACTCTGATCATCCCTGCACCGCGTTCTTGCGGACGGCGACGAGGAAGAATATGCGCCAACATCTACTTAACACGAAGGAGGATGTCCTGTACGGGGCATCCTCTTTTTTGCACAATAAAACAGAGAGAAATGCGTTATTGAGGGAAAGTCCTGATTACTCGAATTGTGATGAAATATGAGCAATGAATTGACCCTATATAAACCCTCGGACGAATCCGTTGTTGTCTATCAAAGCAATGACGGGGTAGTGAAACTTGATGTACAAGTATCCAATGAAACGGTTTGGCTTACCCAAGCGCAAATGGGGGAATTGTTTGGCACAGGTCGACAGGCTATTACCAAGCATCTGAAGAATATATACGAGACTGGCGAACTTGAGCGGACGGCAACTAGTTCCATTTTGGAACTACTTCAACGAGAAGGTTCACGTATGGTAATGCGCAAGCGCGAATACTACAATCTCGATGTCATTATCTCCGTTGGCTATCGTGTCAATACCAAGCGAGGCATCCAGTTCCGTCAATGGGCTAACCGGATTTTGAAAGAATATCTGCTGAAAGGATATCCCATAAACAACCGTATCGAAAGGCTGGAGCAACGAGTAGCAAAGACTGAAGAGAAGATTGACTTCTTCGTGCATACCTCGCTGCCGCCCGTGGAGGGCATCTTTTTTGACGGGCAGATATTTGATGCCTACACCTTTGTTTCTGACCTCATCCGCTCCGCAAAGAAGAGCATTGTGCTATTCGACAACTATGTGGACGACACGGTGCTGACGATGCTTGACAAACGCGAGAAGAAAGTGACGGCCACCATTTATACCCAAGAAATAAAGAAGCAGTTATATCTCGACCTTGCGAAACACAATTCCCAGTATCAGTCTATCGAGGTAAAGGAGTTTGGCAAAGTGCACGACCGTTTCCTCTGTATTGACAACACGGTCTATCACATTGGAGCCTCATTGAAAGACCTCGGCAAGAAATGGTTTGCTTTTACCAAGATGGAGATGACAACCGCGGAGTTGCAGAGGAACATCAAGTGAGTCGTTGAAGGTGTCATTTTTGCCACATTATGGCCAACTGCTCAAGGAGCACAGGAATATTTGCACAGCAGTTGTTGTGCTTCCCGATTCTTACCATGACAAGGTTCTTGTCGGGGTTGACATAAAGCACTTGGTTGCAGATGCCCAGTGCATAATAGCCGGAATGCTCTGGACGTATGTAGCCTTCGTAGTTCACATTATACCAGTTGAAGTGATAGCCGATGTTGGTGGAATCAAAGTCGATGGTCTGGCGTATCCATTCCTCGCTCACGATGCGTTTGCCGTCCCACATACCATTGTGGAGATAGAGACGGCCTATTTTGGCAAGGTCTTTTAGGGTGGTCGCTATGCCGCCGAAAGTGTGTGCCACATCGTGTTCGCGGCTGTCGATGTTGATGAGTGCGGAATGCTCCATACCGAGCGGCTTCCACACTTTCTCGCTGAGATAGTCGGCATAACGTTTGCCCGAAGTGCGCTCGATGACAACACCAAGGATGGCCGCAGTCATACTCTCGTAGCGGCGCTGGGTGCCAGGTTCACAGCGGAATTTCAGCCCTTCTATCTGTTTCATTATGTCGTGTCCGTAATTCAGCTTGGCCATCGCGTTAAGGTACTTAAACTCTTTCCAGCTGAATTCGTATACGTCATCGAAATCCAGTCCGCTCTTCATGTCGAGCAGATGGCGGATGGTCAGTTTCTGCCACATCGGGTCTTTCTTCTTCAGTTCCGGCAGATAATCGGTAACGGGGTCGTCGATGCTGCGGATGTAGCCGTCGTCGACCGCAATGCCGCACATGAGTGAAGTGATGGACTTGGAGACGGAGAAGATAGTGGCCATGCGGGCGGCAGAGAAATCGCCACAATATTTCTCGTATACGATACTGTCGTTATGGATGATGAGCCATCCCTGCGTGGTACTTGCCGACTCCATCTCCTCCCCGAAGGTCTTGCTTTCACAATGAGGCTGGGTGAAACGCAGCGTGTCAATCCAATCGGCTCGTTTGCCGACAGGAAATTGGAAAGTCTGCTCGCCGCAGGCTATCGTGTCGTGTTCGCGCTTCTCGAAACTGAAAATGTTAGGGCCATTCTTGCCATCGGTCTTCAATCCCCTTACAATCGAGCAAGATGACATGACCATTGCGAGGATGGCAAGTGTCAGTACTTTGATTAGGAATTTCATGTTATTACTTTTCGTTCACAGCATTTTTGCGGACGGCGAGGAGGATGGCGAGGGTGCTGAGGGCGGCGACGAGGAGGAAGGTGAGGAGGAAGTCGACGGCGCGCATGGCCACGGGGAAGGCGGAGACGACGAAATTGTCGCCCATCTTGATGATGCCGAACTGCTGCTGCAGGAAGCAGACCACAAAGCCCACCACCATGCCCGCCACGATGCCCACCAGCGAGATGAGCACCCCCTCGACACGGAAGATGCGCCGCACGTCGACAGGGAGCATCCCGAAGCTACGAAGGGTGGCGATGTCCCGTTTCTTGTCGAGGACGAGGAGCGAGATGGAGGCCATGAGGTTGAGGGTGGCGATGAAGACGATGAGGGCGAGGATGAGATAGATGCCCAACCGCTCGGAGCGGAACACCTTGAAATAGAGGGGCTGCTGCTCGAAACGGTCCTTGACGGTGAACTCCTCGCCGAGGAGGGCCGCCACGGCGCTCTTCACCCTTTCGGCGTTGGCTCCGGGCTTGAGGGCGATGGCCAGGGCGGTGCACTCGTCCGCGCTGTAGTCCAGCAGGTCGCGGACGAAGTCGATGTCGGCCACCACATAGCGGCTGTCGATGTCCTGCTGGATATAGAAGTTGCCTCCCGGGAGGGCATACCCTGTGTTGAACGCCTCGTCGATGGTGCGTCCGAGCGACGTGGTGCCCCGTCGCGGGATATGGACAGCCACGGGGAGGTTGGAAGCCTCGCGGATGCCCAGGCCGTAGTAGACTTCGGCGCCGAACAGGAGGAAGCATGGTGAGCCGCCAAGCTGGTAGACTCCCTCGTAGAGGAGGGTGTCGAGCCCCGTGACGCGGTGGTAGAGGCTGTCGACGCCGCGGAGGGTGACGGTAGGTGACCCAGGCGTTCTCCTCCACCATCTGCGAGACGGTGGCGACACCCGGCAGGGCGCCGAGGGCGGCATAATCCATCTGTGTGGTGCTGAACGTCTTGCCCTTGGCGGGCTGCACGAGCAGCGGCGGGTCGAACGAGCTGAAGAGGTTCTGCGTCAGGAGGCCGATGCCGTTGTAGACGCTGAGGACGATGATGAGGGCGGCGGTGCTCACGGCGATGCCGACGAGGGAAATCCAGGAGATGATGTTGATGACCGTCTTCTGCTTGCGCGAGAGGAAATAGCGCCGCGCGACAAAGAGAGAGAGGCGGGAGGGGGATGCCATCACTTGCGGAGGAGGTTCTCGATGTTCTCGATATAGTCGAGCGAGTCGTCG
>CAJOIV010000059.1 GCA_905234665.1 uncultured Bacteroidales bacterium
GTTGCCGTTCTTGTCGTTCACCTTGATGGGGGCCACGTCCATGTTGCGCGCCCGCAGCGAGAGGCGGCGCTTGCCGTAGAAGGGGTTCACCCAGAAGAAACCGTTGTCGGTCACCGTGCCGCGGTATTTGCCGAAGAAGGTGAGCACGCGCGACTGGTTGGGCTGGATGACCATGAATCCGACGCAGTGCAGGATGTAGAAGCAGCACGCCAAAATGCAGAAAACAGCCCCGAGGTCCTCGCTTTTCACGGCGATAACGATGGTGAGAAGCACGATGGCCACCACCATCGCGATGTTCAGGAAGAGATGCAGAAAGCCGTTGTTGATGGCTCCCATGCCGCGTTTGAATTCTTTTGTTTCCATGTTATTGTGTCTTTTTTGTTGTCCTGTAACGATATTTCAAAGTAATATCACTTTGATATCACGCTGCAAAAGTACAAACTTTTTTTCATTCCAAGCGAAAAAAAATTCGTATCTTTGCATCCGATTAGCACAACCAACAGATTATGAAGATGAACTATCGTATACTTTTTTGCGCCCTCGCGGCATTCTCGTTCCTGCAAAACGCACGGGCGCAGCAACCCGTGCACGATTCTGTCGACGTTTTGCACTATGACCTGACCTTCGACATGGGCAACCGTGTGGCCAAACAGCTGCAGGGCGAGGCCGAAATCACTTTTGTGAAGACCCGCGACTGCGGGCAAGTGACCTTCGACCTCATCGCCGACAGCATCCACCCCGTGTGGCTTGACGGCTCGATAACCCGCGGCTACGATTTCGACCGCGACAACCGTCTCGTCACCGTCTATGTCGGCGGCCAGCCGGGCGACACCCACGTGGTGCGGATTCCCTATTTCTCGCACGGCTATGTCGAGAACTACGGCATCGGCGGTCTCCACATGGACAATGGCATACACTACAACCTCGGGGCGGTGTTCATGGAGACGCCCCACTGCTTCGGGCGGTCGCTCTATCCGTGCCGCGACAATTTCCACGACAAGGCCACCTACACCTACCGTGTCACCTCCAAGCCCGGCTGGCGGTCGCTGTGCAGTGGCATGAAGGTGTCGGCCATCACCAACGCCGACGGGAGCCTCACCGAGGTGTGGGAGGTGCGGCAGAATATTCCCACCTATATCTCGTCGGTCTCGTCGGCCCCGTGGCATGTCATCGAGTGCTCCTACCCGGGCGCGGACGGTCGCAGCTACCCAGCCACCCTCGGCTATGGAAACCACGACAGCAGCCGCGTGGTGAGGCATTTCGAAATGCTCAATCAGGTGATGCCCATGTTCGAGCGTTGCTTCGGCCCCTACCGTTGGGAACGTATCGGGTACATTGCCACAGAAAAGGGTTCGATGGAGCATGCCCAGAACATTGCCCTGGTGTCGGTCTGCATGGCCGACGTGAGCAACCTGCAGTGCGAGATGACCACCTGCCACGAGTTGGCACACGCCTGGTTCGGCAACCTCATCACCTGCACCACGCAGGGCGACATGTGGATCAACGAGGGCGGCGCCTCGTTCTGCGAGGAGGTGGCCAACGAGGCTATCCACGGAAAGGCTTCGTCCATAACCTATTACCAGGACAAACTGAAGGATGTCCTCCTCAACACCCACCACTCCGACGGCGGCTATCGTGCCCTGCACGATATGTCCGAGAGATACACCTACGGCTCGACCACCTACGACAAGGGCGCCCTTGTGTGGCACTCGCTGCGCGGCTACCTGGGCGACACGCTCTTCTACCGTGCCATGCGGCGTCTCTTTGCCTCGTGCGCCTTCGGCAACCTCGATGCCTACGCCCTGCGCGACAGCCTGAGCCTCTATACCGGCACGGACCTGACGGGGTTCTTCGACTTCCATGTTTTCAATCCCGGCTTTGTGGACTACGAGATGCAGGCCCTTGAGGTGGACGGCACCCGTGCCACCGTCACCCTGCGCCAGCGGCTGCGCGGCACCACGACCTACGCCCGCGACAACCAGGTGCCCGTCGCCTTCTACTCTCACTCGCTGCAGCGCGCCGACCGCCTGATGACCTTCGACGACAGTGTTGGCACCGAGACTTTCGGACTGCCTTTCGTCCCCGCTTTCGCCGTCGTGGACATCGACCACCAGCTTTCCGACGCTGTCACCGACACCGCCGTATCGCTCAAGACCAAAGGCGCTCGTCCCCTGCCCCAGGCCCTCTGCAGGGTCTCGGTGGGCGAGAACACCGCCGACCCCCACGCCTGGGTGCACATCGGTCACCACTATGTCACCCCCTCGGGGTCACTGCCCGAAGGGGTGGACCGCGTCGCCCCGCGCTATTGGCAGGTGGCCGGCATCATCCCCTGGGACATCGACGTCATAGGTTCTTTCCTTTATAATAGAGGCAGCCACACGAGCGCCGGCGCGTGCAATGTCGATGAGGGTTTCTACGAGAATATAGCCACGCTCGACTCTCTCGGCGTCCTCTACCGGCCCGACCCCTCGCAGCCCTGGCAGCTCGTCTCGCGTCTCCGTCTTGCCTCGAGCACCACTTCCAGCGGCTACTTCAAGACCCGCCTCTTCCCGGGACAGTACACCCTCGCGGTGGTCGATACCAACCTCGTCTCTATTGCCAGTCCCGAGGTTCGGGAAAACCCCAGATTGCGCCTCACACCCAACCCCGCAGGGTCGGAATTCCGTGTCGACGCAGGCTCCCACGATAAAAAATTCGACCTCTGTATGTACGACACATCGGGCAGAAAAGTGTTGGAAATGCGCAATGTAGGCAACGGCGACGTGGTGCGCCACGGCCTGCCTGCAGGCACGTATGTCGTGCTAATCCAAAATAAATTCGTATCTTTGCAGTCGCAAATTGTAGTACAATGAAAAGCATCAAAGTCATCCTCTTCTCATTTCTGCTGCTGGCGGCCACCACGGCGTCGGCCCAGTACACACAGGACAATCCCAAGGTGGAGTATATGTTCAAACTCGAGGCCGGATTCCTCCACAACGTGGGCAACTACGGCTCGCCGAAGAACGACCCCTCGTCGACCAACACCAAGGAGACGGGCTACAACCTCAACGCCTGGGAGGAGGCCATGGGTCTCAACATCATCAACGGCATCAACATCAGCCAGGACTTCTTCCTCGGCCTCGGCTTGGGCTACGACTTCTGCGCCCCCATGCGCCCCGTCCACCTCGACAAGAGCAGCCACATGGCCAATGTGTTCATCGATATGGACTTCCGCCCCGTGGGCGACACGTGGGCCCCGATGGTGGGTGCACGCCTCGGCGGCAGCATGCTCCTCAACCCCAACAACTACGGCACGACCATGAGCCCCTATATCGAGCTCTACGGCGGCCTCAACTGGTTCTACGACCACGCCCTCCAGCAGATGAACCGCAACTACCACAGCCTCTATGTCGAGGCCGGCGTGCTCTTCGTGCAGCAGACGGTGTTTATCCCCATCCGCGTGGGTTGGAGACTATAGCCATGGAGACCAAACGACAGCAGAAAATATCACGCCTCATCCAGCAGGATATGGGCGACATATTTCTCCGTGAGATGAAGCCCGTCCTGGGCAATTCACTCATCACTGTCACCGGCGTGCGCATCACCCCCGACCTCTCCATCGCACGTATCCACGTCAGTATCATGCCCATCGGCACCATCCCCTCGCAGGACGGCTCGGAACCCCAGCCCGCCACCAAGCAGGGCATCATCGACGCCATC
>CAJOIV010000060.1 GCA_905234665.1 uncultured Bacteroidales bacterium
TTTTTTATTACCTTTGCACAATATTTTACGCTCTCTGTAGTTAAAATATTGTAATAGCTTATTGACGATAGCAATGAAGAATGTGATCCAGGGCAGTCTGATCACTACTTTCAGGTGCAATGCCCAATGCAATATGTGCAACATCTGGAAGTTCCAGACCAACCCGAGCGAAGAAATAGACGCCTCCTACTATGAGAAACTGCCTGCGGGGTTGCGCATCAACATCACGGGCGGTGAGCCTACATTGCGCAAGGATATCGACCGAATCTTTGAAATCCTCTATCCCAAATCACGACTTCTTGAACTGAGCACCAACGGTTACAACACGGCGAAAATCGTCGAGTTGGCCAATAAATATCCCAATATCCTCATCCGCGTGAGCGTCGAGGGCCTGCCCAAGATCAACGACACCAAGCGAGGCATCAAGGACGGCTTCGACCACGCTCTTCGCACGATGCTGGAGCTCAAGAAGACCAAGTGCAAGAACATAGGTTTCTCGGTGGTCATCTCACCCGACAACTACATGGACCTGCTGCACCTCTACGAGCTGTGCGTGGCCCTTGATGTGGAGTTGGGTAACAGCGCTGTGCACAACTCATGGTACTTCCACAAGGAGGACAACCAGATCGAGAGCGAGGAGGCCCTGCGCCAGCATGAGCTATTCGTTAAGGCTCTGCTCACCAGCAAGCGACGCCACTTGAAGGACCGCCTGAAGGACTATGGCCGCGCCTACTTCAACCGCTCGATCCACCGACGCCTGCGCGGTGACACCGATGAGTACCGTCCCCCTTGCGGCGCCCTGAGCGACTTCTTCTTCATTGACCCGTGGGGCAACGTAACCCCATGCAACGGCAGCAGCGAGGAATGGAAACTCGGCAACATCAAGGATGACACCCTCGAGAACATCCTCGCCAGCGACAAGGCACGCGAAGCGATGGAAAAAGTCCGCCAGTGCAAGCGCAACTGCACCTTCATCGTCACCGAGCGACACGACATGGTGCGCCGTCCCTGGGTGCCCATCAAGTGGATCCTCAAGAACAAATGGCGCATCCGCAAAGGCCAAGACCTCTGCTGGGAGTAAGCCTTAGTTAATAGTTAATAGTTAATAGTTAATAGTTAAAAGATAATAGATAATAGATGAGCGCAATGCATTTAAAACGATTATCTAATATCTGTTATCTAATATCTGCTAATTCATGAAGACGATAGCGGTGATAGGTACGCGCGGTTTCCCTGGCATTCAGGGCGGCGTCGAGGCTCACAGCTATCATCTCTACACCCACATGCAAGACGTGCGCTTGCGCATTTACCGCCGTCGCGCCTACCTCACCGAGCAATCGGCCCAATCCTTCCCTAATATCGAGTACGTTGACCTGCCCTCGACGCGCATCAAGGGCTTTGAGGCCGTGTGGCACACCTTCTTGAGTGTGATGCACATCCTCTTCCACCGCCCTGATGTAGTCCACATCCACAACATCGGGCCGGGCATGTTCGCCCCCCTACTCCGCCTCGCGGGCCTGCCCGTGGTACTCACCTACCACAGCCCCAACTACGAGCACAGCAAGTGGAACGCTCCCGCCCGCTGGCTGCTGCGACAGTGCGAGAAACTGTCGCTCCGTTTCAGCAACCGCGTCATCTTTGTCAATAAATATCAGATGGAAAAATGCGGTGCCCTCGACAAGAGCGTTTTCATCCCCAACGGCATCGACCCCGTGACGCGCAGTGATTCAACCACCTTCCTTGAGAAACACGGCATCCACGCCGGCGGCTACCTGCTCGCCGTAGGACGCCTCACGCCCGAGAAAGGCTTTGAGTATCTCATTGAGGCGGCAAACCGCCTGCCGCAAGTGACACAAGTGGTCATCGCGGGAGCCAGCGACCATGACAGTACCTATCGCGATCTGCTAGAACGCCTCGACACCAATAAAAAAGTCATTTTCACGGGATTCACCACCGGCGAGGACCTGCGCCAACTCTACAGCCACGCGCGTGCCCTGGTATTGCCGTCGGTCAACGAGGGCTTCCCGATGGTGCTGCTTGAGGCGATGGCCTACGGCCTGCCCATCCTGTGCAGCGACATCCCCGGCACCCGTCAGGTCGATTTGCCCGAAGAGGATTACTTCACCGTCAAGGACATTGATTCCCTGTGCACCGCCATCACCCGCTTGCTTGACACACCTGATGAGCCTCAGCACTACGACCTTAAAGAATACGATTGGAACACCATTGCCGCCACCACCCGCCAGCAATTCTGCAAAAATTAGTGGGGAATGGGGTAAAATGCCGAAATGAATTTGTGGGAAAATCGCCTAAGCTCTTGGACATCAATAGGATACCACCCTTATTCCTACCTATATGACATTATTCCTCTAAACCCCACTGGCTCTGGAGCCATGCTACTTTCTGGTGGAAGAAGGGGCGTCCGTAATTTTCGAGACGATAGCGGAGGTTGTTATTGCAGTCATATTGGGGCCAGCGTATGTAGTCATAATAACCCGCCAATTCAATCTTGGCGATGAAACCATCAAGATAAGGGTCGATGGATGGATAAACATCCTCATAGAAATGCTTCCAATACAGTCGCACCTTTAACTGAAAATTTGGGAATTTGGCGATTTCTCCAATCCATCTGGAATACCAGTTGGAAGGTAAGTTCTGGTAGATGAAATAATCAAACTGAACATCCCCCTTTGTGTCGTAATAGGAGTGGTCGCAGTCCCAGATAGGGCCAAATATGAGTTTGGTGTTTTCGCCACGATTCTTGTGCATGTAACAACTTCCGCTGAAAGCTTCAAGATTGTGGGCGATTTCCTGTACGATATAATAGATGGCGAGAGAATCAATATCGATATATTTTTCCCATTCAGGCATAATTTTATTGTTGCAATAAATGGCGCTATCAGCCTGTACAAGAAAACTGGTGATATAGTCGCGCTGAACATCGCTCAATTCTTCTGGTGTATGAGGTGTTACCCAAAATGGTTTGCCGTTTCCCTCGGTAAAGGTGATGTTGCCAGGCTCGATGTAGTTGTCGATTTCGAGCAACCAGCCACCAGTCACTTTGGCCGAGTCGGTCTCATTATCCTTCTGCTCGATGATATTGACGCGGTCTTTTTCCACGCGAATCTTTTCGGTCAGGAAATACAGCCCGATGTACTGGCCATTGAGCACCACCTCGACAGGTTCCATGTGCGGGTTCCATGCCATGCCCATTCGACGCCCTATTTCGTAGGGGAGCGTGTTTTCAATCTGTCCTTGCCAGCTGAAGGCATTGGCCAACAAAACCCAATGACGGTTTGATTTCATCCCCAACATGGCTTGCTTCTCGTCCAGTTTCAGCCTGAAAGGCTTTTTGTCGCAATCGCTCCAAGTATAGTTGCCGCGGCCCTTGATCTGCATTCCTAGCGGGTGCTGTGCTGTGCCTATGGATTGATAGCC
>CAJOIV010000061.1 GCA_905234665.1 uncultured Bacteroidales bacterium
GGTGTAGAGGTAACCCGTGGGGTTGTTGGGGTTGCAAATCATGATGGCCTTGGTGCGCGGAGTGATGACCTTCTCAAACTCCTCGATGGGAGGCAGAGCGAAGCCGGTCTTGATGTCGCTTGGGATGGTGACAATCTTGGCGTCGCACAGCTTGGCGAAGGTGTTATAGTTGGTGTAGTAAGGCTCGGGGATGATGATTTCGTCGCCCGGATTGAGGCAGACGGTGAAAGCCATCTGCAGGGCCTCGCTACCGCCATTGGTGACAATGATCTGGTTGGGGGTCACGTCGATGCCGTGGCGGTGGTAGTAGTTGCACAGGGCGCGGCGATACGAGGGAATGCCGGCCGAGTGGCTATACTCAAGCACGCCGTTCCATGCCGGCAGCTCGCGGGCGGTCTCGGCCAAGGCCTTGAGGGCGCCCTTGGGGGTCTCGATATCGGGCTGGCCGATATTCAGGTGATATACATGGATTCCGCGCTCCTTGGCGGCATCGGAGAAGGGGACGAGTTTGCGGATGGCCGACTGCGGCAGATCCAGTCCTTTGTTGGAAATAACGGGCATAGTGTTGAGAGTTGGAGGTTAATTGTTCTGTTGTACCACGTTGCCTTTGATTTTCACCACCACGCGCGACTCGTTGACGGCGTTGGAAGTGATGGTGATGGTCTTGGTGAAACCGCCCACGTTGTTGGTGTTGTAGCGCACGTGGATGGTGCCGGTCTTGCCGGGCATGACGGGCTTCTGGGTCCACGACGGGGTGGTGCAGCCACAGCTGGCGCGCACGTTCGAGAGGATCAGCGGCTCGTCGCCGGTGTTGGTGAAGGTGAACTCGCAGTTGCCGTCGCCGCCCTTCTGGATGGTGCCGTAGTTATGCTCGCGCTCGGCAAACACAATCTTGGGACCGGGAAGCTCCTCGGCTGCGGCTTCTTTCTTCTCTTGTGCATTGGCTGCGCCAAAGGTCATGGCAGCCACAAAGCAGAATAAAAACAACTTTTTCATCATTGCGTTATTGATTTAGAGGTTCTTTGTCTTTGTTTATTGTCTTTTCTGTCTGTTTTCATTGTCGTTATCAGCCCCTTCACGAAGACTCTTCACGCCCACAATAACACCGAAGAGTCCCTTTTATTGTGCCGACGACGAAAAAAAATCCCTTTTAACAATATTTACACTATTCTACTGACTTGCCACAGTCCTCCGAAACGGCTCACCGCCCCTTCACCGCGCCCTTGCCGCGCCCTCGTTTCTTCGCCGATTGTTCTTCGTTTCTTCTTCGATTCTTCTTCGTTTTGAAAACGGAATACAATCGAAGAACAAACGAAGAACAAACAGCCTTCAAGAAAGAGCACACCGAGGCAGCGGCAGGATGCAGGCAAAAAAGCATCCGGAAAGGAGGCACGGAGGCCGTCCGGGAAAAGAATATCGCGCTCACAAACAACAGAGTACATCATTTTAACAAAAAAAATCCAGTCAAAGTGTACCTACATTCAAAAAAAAATCCGTATCTTTGCAAAACAGATTTTTGGGAAAAACCAACAACAATTATTAATCAATAAAACTAATACTATGGCATTTAAAGGACAAATCATCATCGATACCGAGCACTGCAAAGGCTGCGGGGTCTGCGTACCCGTCTGCCCGATGAAGTGCATCGAGCTGTCGAAAGAGGTAAACGGCAAGGGTTACAACTTCACCCACGTCGTCAATGACAGTTGCATAGGCTGCGCCAGCTGCGCTATGGTGTGCCCCGACGGCGTAATCTCCGTTTACAAGAAAAAAATCTAAAACGAAAAAAGAGAAATAACTATGGCAAGAGAACTTCAACTGATGAAGGGCAATGAAGCCATTGCCCGCGCAATGATTGCCAGCGGCTGCGACGGATACTTCGGATATCCCATCACGCCGCAGAGCGAAGTAATGGAAACCCTGATGGCCGAGAAGCCGTGGGAGACCACCGGCATGACCGTCCTCCAGGCCGAGAGCGAGGTCGCCTCCATCAACATGGTCTACGGCGGCGCCGCCACCGGCAAGAAAGTCGCCACCTCCTCCTCCAGCCCCGGAATCTCCCTCATGCAGGAAGGCCTCACCTACCTGGCTGGCGCCGAAATCCCCTGCCTCGTGGTCAACGTGATGCGCGGCGGCCCCGGCCTTGGCACCATCCAGCCCTCGCAGAGCGACTACTTCCAGAGCACCAAGGGCGGCGGTCACGGCGACTACCAGCTCTACACCCTCGCTCCCGCCAGCGTGCAGGAGATGTACGACTTCGTGTTCGACGCTTGGGACATCGCCTTCAAGTATCGCAACCCCGTCCTCATCCTCTCCGACGGCGCCATCGGCCAGTGCATGGAGAAACTCTACACCCGCGACTACGTCCCCCGCTGGACTGAAGAGCAGCGCCGCGCCAACGCCCCCTGGGGCACTTGGGGCAAGCCTGCCACCCGTCCGCACAACATCATCACCTCTCTCGAGCTCGATTCTGCCCGTCAGGAAGTCTTCAACCTGAAGCTCCAGAAGAAGTACGCCGAGATGAAAGAGAAGGAAGTGCGCTACGAGATGCTCAACTGCGACGACGCCGAATACATCATCGTCGCCTACGGTTCCTCCAGCCGCATCGCCATGAAGGCCATGCAGATGGCCCGCGAAAAGGGCATCAAGGTCGGCCTCTTCCGCCTCATCACCCTCTTCCCCTTCCCGACCAAACAGCTGGCCGAAGTCGCCAAGCACGTCAAAGGTATCCTTTGCGTCGAGATGAGCGCCGGCCAGATGATCGAGGATGTGAAGCTCGCCACCGCCTGCGGTGTCAAGACCGAGCACTTCGGCCGCTTCGGCGGTATCATCCCCACTCCCGGCGAGGTCCTGGAGGCTCTGGAAAACAAGATTATCAAATAATGAAAGGAAAGACAAATGAATCAAGATATTGAAGCTCGCAAACAAGAGTTGCTGAAAGAGGGTTACGAGGAGGTTTACACCCGTACCAAGGTGCTGACCGACGCCGTCATGCACTACTGCCCCGGCTGCGGCCACGGCACCACCCACC
>CAJOIV010000062.1 GCA_905234665.1 uncultured Bacteroidales bacterium
GTCAGTAACATTGCCGTCCACACTCAAATTTTCCCACGCAGTGCCGACGAGCGACACAGGCTGTGGGTCGGGTTGTTGCGGCACGGTATCGGTGGGGATGGTGTCGTTAATGTCGAACATTGCGTCAGGGTCGCAGCCCGTCAGCAGCGTTGCACCCATGACGAGGACAGCGAGGGATTTGATGATATGGTGTGTCATATTGATTATGTATTTGATGGTTTACTATTTCATTACTACAATTTTTCGTGCCGGACGGTCGCCGACCTTCACAATATAGACCCCCGTCGGCAATGCCTCATTGCGGACGCTGCGGCCTGTGATGTCATAGATGCGTACGGTCTCGCCCTCGGCTCCCTCGACGATTATGCGACCACCGAGCGTGTAGATGTTGATGGAGTCCTCTTCGATACCGTCAATTCCTGCACCGCAGTCGGCCTGAATATTATGGACTTGGCTCCAATAGGGGGCTGCGGCGTAGAGCGAGTCGCTATGGCAGGGAACGATGAGGACGAGGTTGCTGTTCATCTGGGTGAAGGTATTGGCGAAGGCTACGGGCGGTACTGGGGCAAGGGAGATGAGGGTGTCGATGTTGTGGCACTGGAAGAAGGCATAGTCGGCAATATGGGTAAGACCTGCGGGCAGAGTGAGTTTCGTCAGCTCCCAGCACTCGTGGAACGCCGCAGAGTCGATATATACTACCGAGGAGGGAATGTTGACCTCTTCCAATCCTGTGCATCCGAAGAAGGTTTGGAAATGAATAGTGTCGAGTCCTTCGGGAAGCCTTATCTTCTTGATGCTTCCAGAATAATTGTAGCAAAAAGCCATACGTCCGATATACTGCACCGAGTTGGGAACAATTATTGAGTCCAGGTGAGTGCATGAATTGAAAGCCCCATTGTCAATGAATGTCACACGGTTGCCAAGGTCAATCTTCTTCATGTTGCTATAGTAGAAAGCACCGTTGCCGATGGTTGCAGCCGCGTCATCGATGGTCACTGTGGCAGTTGGCCGGAATGCCGAATAGAGACTTGCCTATATGTTTTACCGTCGAGGGAATGGTAATCCCCTCCAGCCCGTCGCATACACCGAAAGCTTGATTTCCAATAGTGTCAAGCCCTTCTGGCAACGTAACGGAAGCCAGCGATGATTTATAGTAGAAGGCACGTGTTCCGATAACCCGAACTGTAGCTGGCACCACTGCCGATGTGATATTTCGGCTGGCGGTGAGGTGGGTCTTGCTGTTGTCGAGATAGAAAAGGCTGTTCTCCTCGTAGCCGTTTATAGTGTTGGCTCCCCAAGGGCTGCCAGTGGCGGAGCCGTGATAGATAACATTAGGAACCAGCGATGCCAATGACCATAACTCCGTCGGGGACAGTTATTGTCTCAATCTCCAGATGACTTTGAAAGGCTTCCTCGGCCACTTCGGTGACAGCATATCTCACGTCACCATACTCCACGCTGTTGGGCAGCACGAGGTCGGCGTTGTAGTGGATGTAATGTGTGTTGTACGACCAAGCGTCCCCACGCACGCTGACGTGGTGTGCCGCCGAGTCGACGATGGTGCAGAGCAGCGTGTCGCCCTGCGGGGTGACGGCCTGGAAATCGTAACTTGACTGTGCCTTTGCGGCGGTGGTCAGGGTCAGCACCGCGAGGAATGCAAGGAGTGTTTTTATTTGTTTCATTGTTTTATATTGTTAAATGTTTATTGTTCCTTGTCGCGGGCGGCGTCGAGGGAGTCGAGGTGATTACAAGCAGCGTCGTAGGTGGCATTCCATTGCTGGGTGCGGCTTCGCTCTTTGAGTTCCCTAAGGTTCTGATTGTTTACCTGCGCTTCTTCTTTTTCGATTCCTGTTTCATAGATGGTGACGCAACGCAGGTCGGGGAAGATGTAGACGGAGACGTCGTCGGGGCACAGATCCATCGGGGCAATCTTTTGCTCGGGTGTTTCGCGATGGGAGCGTTGGTAGGTGAAGCTGGGGCTGTTGCTGAGGAATAACCGTTTTGCCTCATCGGGGATGGTGGTGTCGTTGATGAGCTTGTTTCTGTTTGCCGTGAGGCCGAAGAGGCTGTCGATGGCTGCCCAGCCCTCGTCGCTCTCGGCTTGGAGGAGGGTGACGGGGAGGCGCAGGGTGTCGTTGATTATCTTGTCCTGTATGTAGGTGACGCGCACGCCCGGGAGCCGCATGTCAGCGAAGTGGCGGTAGACGTCGCTGCACTCGTCGTAGCTCAACGTGTGCGGCAGGAACTTCCACGCCGCCGCGCCGCCCACAAGGAGCAGGGACAAAATAATGATTATGAGCGTGCGGTGTCTCATAGTTTGGCGATGAGGGTTGTCTGTTCGATGGTGTTGATGGTTGCGGAGCGTGCTTGGGCGCTGCTGACGTAGTGGCCGTCGGGGTCGGGCGAAGCGGCAATGGCTATGACGGCCACCACCGCAGCGGCGCCGATGAGGGTACGCGTGGCCCTCTGACGATGGCGCTCACGGCGGTCGACCCAGTCGGCGAAGCCATCGGTCATGAAGCGGAGCTCGTCACTAATGCGTGATTGCGTGATTGCGTGATTGCTTGAGTGGTTGTCTTCCATAATTCCTGAGTTTTTTCATGATTCGGCTGATGCGCTGGTAGACGGCGTCGCGGGAGAGGGTGAGGCCGGAGGTGGCGGCGAGGCGGTGGGCGATTTCCTGCGCGTCGTAGCCCTCGAAACGGAGCTGCATAAGCTGCTGGTCGTCGGGTGGGAGGAGCGCGAGGAGGTCGAAGAGGGTGTCGGAGAGATGGGTTTTGTCTGATGTGTCGGACAATTCAGACAATTCGGACAGTTCAGATGCATCCAACAGCGGGTCGCCGAGCTGGCGGCGGTGGAGGTCGAGGATGACGGTCTCGGTGAGTTTTTCGAGCCAGCGGCGCTGCCGTGCTTCTGGGGCGGAGGGGTCGAGCTGGTCGAACTTGAGCCAGAGGACAATCCAGACTTCCTGTGCCAGGTCCTCAGCGCGGGTCTTGCGGTCGTCGCGGTTGCCGCGGACGCGGCGGGCAAAGTGCCAGCAGACACGCCACACCGTGGAACGGTGGTGGCGCATGAATGCGCAGTAGGCGTCGTGCCGGGAGGTGTCGGGTGTCATCACTTCTTTCTGTTCTGTTGTCCGGTTTTCGGGTACGAGTTCATAATCGTGCCCCTTTATAATCTAATACGTGATTTTTGAGGCAAATCTGACATGAGGGGTGATTTTTTTTTAAGAATTTTCGGAATGGGGTTGGTTTTCAATCCTCTTTTATGGATGCCTTGATTTGCTTGTGGCCTTGGTCGAAGATCCACCAGAGCACGGTGACAACAACGCCGTGGATAGCACCGTCGATGACTGAATACAGTGACCCATGCTTGTCTATCAGCAAGGCACTGAGGAAGAACATCGCCGTGAAGACGGCAAACAGGATGAGATAGAAGGCAAGGGTTTTCTTGTGCTTACAGCGCACAATTCTAAGGAGCAGCGCGATGCCGCCGATGACAGCCAGCACAATGATGATGGCAACGATGGTCAATCCCGTGCTGCTGTTGAGGAATGAGGTTGATAATTTCATCGCGATTGCTCTCGTCGGCACACGATACCCCTTCATCCAAAACGAACAGCGACACACTTGCCCCACTCCGCTTGCAAAGGAACTTGCTCATAGCGATACGAATGGCAAGGTCAACCACAAATTTCTCCGCCCCGGAGTAAGTCTCATACCGACGTTCATAGCCGTCGTCTAAGACCGTGATACGAAAGACCTCCAACTTTGTCCCCTTATTCGTCTCGACTTGAGTATCAAGGCGTAATTGGAGCCGCCCATCCATCATGTTCTCCAAAATCTGATTCGCTTCGGCTTCCAGTTCGGGGACGGCATTTTCAACTATGAGAGCAGGTACGCCCGAATTTTTGCCACAAGCCTCGATGAGCATTTCCGTATCGGCAATATCTTCCGAAAGAGTCTCCATCTCTTTCTTGATGTCTTTCAGCATCTTTTCGGCATCGGCTACTTGCTTTAAGAGAACATCACAACTGCCGACTTCGCCGTGGAGAGTGGTTTCTTTCTTCTTTACGACATCCAGTTGGGCTTTGGCAGTTTCTTGCTCAGTGTAAACTTTTTCA
>CAJOIV010000063.1 GCA_905234665.1 uncultured Bacteroidales bacterium
GGTAGCAGCGAGCAGACCCTGCACCATGCCGGCGGCTGTGGCAGCGACCTCTGGCTCATGCCCCTCAACGAGAAGCAGGAGCAGGGCAACATCATCATGTCGCTGACCATCAAAGGCCAGGAAAAGACCGATCCCGACGGTGGCTATAACCTCATTACCCTGTCTTTACCATCACCTACCACCACCCACCCCTCACCCTTCAACTTCCGTCCTGGCGACATGGTGTACCTCTATCAGTATGAGGGTGAGCCGGATGTACGGAAGAGCATCCTCTATAAAGGTACGTTGCAGGACATCTGCAACGGCGAGGTCACGATATTGCTGAACGACGGTCAGCAGAACCCTGATATCTTTCAACCCTCACCCCTTACCTCTCACCCCTCACCTCTCACCTCTCTCACCTCTCAACTAAAGTCTCTCAACACTCCGCTCGGCCCAACGGGACGCTTGCCTGAGCAAGAACACTCAACTCTTCGCTCGGCTTTGCCGCTTGGCTCGTCCAAGAACTATTGGGCCGTGGAGCATGGCGGCAGCGACATGGGCATCAACAGCAATATCCGCAGCCTGCATCAGTTTATCCAGGCCACGCCGCGAAAGAAAACTCTGCTCTTAGGACAGCGCCCACCCGAGGCCGACACCACCCTCACGCTCTCCCGCGCCTATAACCCCCATTATGACGACATCATCCTGAAGGTCAAGCAGGCCCGCGACTATTTCCTCCTTGTCGGTCCTCCCGGTACCGGCAAGACCTCCATGGCCCTTCGCTTCATCATCGAGGAAGAACTAAAAGCCGCAGTGCCTGACGGTTTAGCCGCAGTGCCCGACGGTTTTCCGTCGGGTCATATCCTCCTCATGGCCTACACCAACCGCGCCGTCGATGAGATCCGCGCCATGCTCAGCAAAGCCGGCCTTGACGATGACGACCGCCTCGTAGTAGGCACCACCTCAATGATGCTGGCCCGCCCGTTCCTGCTGGCTGGCCGTCACTTCTCCCTCGCCATCGTCGACGAGGCATCGCAGGTGCTGGAGCCCGGTCTCATCGGCTTGCTGAGTAGCGAAGAGATAGACCGCTTTGTGCTCATCGGCGACCACAAGCAACTGCCCGCCGTGGTACAGCAGAACCCCGGAGAAACCCGTGTGGACGACCCGTTACTCCGAGCCATCGGCCTCACCGACTGTCGCCAGTCGCTCTTCCAGCGCCTCTACAACTGGGAGCGTACGCAGGGCCGCACGCAGTTCATAGGCACCCTGAGTCACCAAGGGCGCATGCATCCCGACGTGGCGCAGTTTGCCGGCCAGCATTTCTACGGCTCGTGGCTCACCACCGTGCCCCTGCCCCATCAGCGGGAAACCAGTCTCGACTACGCCCTGCCGTCGCAGGATGCCCTCGACGACATCTTGAAGACCCGCCGCGTGGCTTTCTTCGATTCACCCCTCACCGTCACCCTTGCCCAGCGCATCCGTCGCTTCTATGGCGACCGCTTCGACCCGCAGAGTACCCTCGGCATCATTGTCACCTACCGCAAGCAGATAGCCGCCATCCGCGAGGCCGTGCCCGACGTGACCATCGACACCGTGGAGCGCTATCAGGGCTCACAGCGCGACGTCATCATCTATGATGTAGGCGTCGAACGCCTCTATCAACTCGACTTCCTCACTGCCAGCACCTTTACCGACGACGAGGGGCAGAGCGTTGACCGCAAACTCAATGTGGCCCTGACGCGCGCCCGCCGCCAGATGCTCATTGTAGGTAATCCGCATATACTCAGTCACATCCGACTATATCAACAACTTATCATAGATTTTTTAACCCCATTAAAAACAAAAGTAGTATGAAAAAGATTAGTTTCAAGGCAGCCGTAGTGCTGCTCGCAGGTAGTTTCCTGTGCAGTTCGTGTATTGGTTCGTTCAGCCTCTTCAACAAGTACGAGAAGTGGCAGTGCAACATGACCGACACCAAATTGGTGAATGGTATCGTGGGCCTTATCCTCCAACCCATCGTGGGTGGTGTGTGCCTCTTTGTCGATGCCCTGGTGCTCAACACCATCGAGTTCTGGAGTGGCGAGAACCCCATGGCCAGTTTCGATGTCCAGACGGTGAAAGGCCAGGACGGCCGCTACTATACCGTGAAGACGCTGAAGGACGGCTACGAGGTGAAGGCTCCCAATGGCGAGGTAACATTGTTTAAGCATATACCCGACACCGATGCCTGGACCGTGACGCAGAACGGCATCACCAAGGAGATTATCCGCTTCAATGCCGACGGCACCATTCAGGCCACCCTGCAGACGGGCGAGAAGATGACCGTGACCAGCGATGAGGCCGGTTTGCAGCGCGTGCGTGAGGCCGTCTACAACGACCATTGCTACGCTCTGCGATAACCTCCCAGGACAGGTAAGAATCTCATACATCCGTCTATGCACCACTCGAAGGAAGACCTGGAGCGTCTGGGCATCACGCCCGCCGAGACCAAGCACAACCAGCACCGCCGCGCCGTGTGGGCCGACTATGCGGATACCGGGCTGTATATGGTGACCCTCTGCGTCGAGGGTCGCCAGCCCGTGTTCGGACACCTGGAGGGCGACATACGGGCGCAGCGGGGCACCGATGCGTTCCCCCACCTCGTGCCCTCGGCCCTTGGTCACGCCATCCTCAGCGAGGAACTGCCTAAGATTCACGCCGTCTATCCCCAGGTGGAGTTATGGCAGGCTGCCCTCATGCCCGACCATCTGCACCTGCTGCTATATGTGCGCGAGTCCCTGCCCCCGAAGAAACGGCTGGGCCATGTCGTCGGGGCCTTTATGGGCGGCTGCAGCCGTGTCTGGTGGCGCCTCTCCTCCCCGCCGTCGCTCCCGCCGCTCCCGCCGTCCCAACCACCCCAACCACCCACGGCTGACNNGGCACCACGGCTGCGGTGCCTGGGGCGTCAGCCCCGGGTCTCCCCTTGTCCGCCCCGGGAGCACCCCGCCGCCCCCTCTTCGAGCAGGGCTACCACGACCGCATCATCAAGCGCCCCGGCATGCTCGACACCATCAAGCGCTACATGGCCGACAACCCCCTCCGCGCCCTTATGCGCCGCGCCCTTCCCGCTCTCCTCGAGCGCTGCCTCCACCTTCGCATCGCAGACCGCGACTACGCCGCCTTCGGATGCCTCTTCCTGCTGAAGCGCGCCGAGAAGGAACTCGTCTTCTACCACCGCCGCGACCGCCTTACCGGCCTCCCTACCGAACAGACACCCGCCTTCGCCACCGACCGCGACCGACAACTCGCCGAAGCCCGTCAGGGCGTTGTCCTCGTCTCTCCAGCCATCTCCAACCCCGAGCGCATCGTCATCAACACCGCCATCGACCAGTCCTTCCCCGTCATCAACCTCCAGAAAGAGCCCATCGACCCCTACTGGAAACCCGAGCGCCGACGCTTCGAGGCCTGCGCCCGGGGCACCCTTCTCATCCTTTCCCCTTGGGGCATCGCCGACGAACTGCCTACCGACTACCAGCGCTTCCACCGTCTCAACGACCTCGCCGCTGAAATCTGCGACACCACCGATGCCACCATCATTGGCCTCGGCGACCTCGCCATCTACCCGTAGAATAAAGAACTGCCGCTTCGAACAGGTGGCTTTTGTAAGTTTAACACCCAAAGCGTGCGCTGTTACAAAATTATTGCGTACCTTTGCACGCCGAAATATCAGAATACATCAAGAATGAAACGAAAAGCATTTATGATTCTCGCCCTTCCCCTGATGGTGATGAGCGCCTGGGCGCAAGGACGATTCGGTGACATCCCCAAGACGGTGGATGCCAGCGACGTGGAGGTGACGGAGGTGCGCTACCTTCAGTTTATGAGCCACGACTCGCTTGTGGTGAACCCCGTAACGGGACGTACAGACACGCTGCACATCGACGACGGACGCAAAGTGCTGACCGAGGAGGAGTATAGGCAGTTAGCCAGCGAGCCAGCACAGTCACGGCGCCGCATTGCCACACCCAGTGTTGACACAGGCGAATATGGTGATATTAACAATGAAGGCCATCAGTATTTCGGCTCCAATGCCGTACTCTATTCCTACAAGTACCCCTCGGTGGATGCGAATGGAAACAAGGTGGTGCTCTCGGCGCTCATGGGCCTGCCCACAAAGATATTTGTCGGCGGTTTGCTCGCCGCACCCAATAACCTGATCATCGGTTGCCATGAGACCATCACCAGCAACTACGAGTGCCCCACCAACTACAATCATGGGGGTGCCTACGACAGCGGTAACGGCATGCTGTTAGAGTATTGCCGCAACGACGTTGTGCGCCAGCCGTGCTGCCTCGTCATCCTGGCCGACTACGAGGGCTATGGCTGTAGTGCCGACCGTCCGCATCCCTACCTCTATCAGGAGCTGACAGCCCGCCAGGTGGTGGATGCCGTGCGCTACGGACTCGCACTGTACAAAAAGCATGTCGACGATCAGGAATTTGCAGCACTCGAAAACGACTGGCAGAGCGTCTGCATAGGCTACTCGCAGGGCGGCAGCGTGTCGCTGGCCACGCATAAGTTCATCGAGACAAACGGTCTCTCCAACGAGCTCCACTTTGCGGGCTCCGTCTGCGGCGACGGCCCCTACGACCCTGTGGCTCACCTGCGCTACTATATGGAGGACGACGGGCGTACCTACGATTTAAATAGGCATAATGTGGAGGAAAAGACCAATCACACTCCTGGCACTATCTCCATGCCCATCGTCATGCCGCTCATCCTGA
>CAJOIV010000064.1 GCA_905234665.1 uncultured Bacteroidales bacterium
CTGGCCTCGATGCGGATGTTCTGGCTCTTGCCGGTGGCCTTGTCGAGGGCGCTGACGTTGAGGATGCCGTTGGCGTCGATGTCGAAGGTGACCTCAATCTGGGGCACTCCACGCGGTGCTGGCGGAATGCCGGCCAGGTGGAAGCGGCCGATGGTCTTGTTGTCGTTGGCCATGGGGCGCTCGCCCTGCAGGACGTGGATCTCGACCTCGGGCTGGTTGTCGGCAGCGGTGCTGAAGACCTGGCTCTTCTTGGTGGGGATGGTGGTGTTGGCGTCGATGAGCTTGGTCATCACGCCGCCCAGCGTCTCGATACCCAGCGAAAGGGGAGTCACGTCGAGCAGCAGCACGTCCTTCACCTCGCCGGTGAGCACACCGCCCTGGATGGCGGCGCCGATGGCGACCACCTCGTCGGGGTTGACGCCCTTGCTGGGCACTTTGCCGAAGAACTCTTCGACCTTCTTCTGCACGGCGGGGATACGGCTGGAGCCGCCGACGAGGATGACCTCGTTGATGTCGCTATTGCTCAAGCCGGCATCCTGCATGGCCTTGCGGCAAGGCTCGATGGTGGCGCGGATCAGGTCGTCGCAGAGCTGCTCGAACTTGGCGCGGCTGAGTTTCATCACCAGGTGCTGCGGCACGCCGTCGGCCACGGTGATGTAGGGCAGGTTGATTTCGGTCTCCATGCTGCTGGAGAGCTCAATCTTGGCCTTCTCGGCAGCCTCTTTCAGGCGCTGCATGGCCATGGGGTCCTTGCGGAGGTCGATGCCCTTGTCGCTCTGGAAGCTGTCGGCCATCCAGTTGATAATCTTACGGTCGAAGTCGTCGCCGCCGAGGTGCGTGTTGCCGTTGGTGCTCTTCACCTCGAAGACGCCGTCGCCGAGGTTCAGAATGGAGATATCGAACGTGCCGCCGCCGAGGTCGAACACAGCGACGTTCATGTCGTTGATTTATTGTCGATAGCAGTTTATAGGTTTTACTCCCCTTTTACTCAAACTCTAACCAAATATCATGTCCCTCCAAGGTGACAACGCAATAAAAAGCCTGTTCCTTCGTTGATGGTTATATACAGCAACTGTAACACTATGGCAAAGGTTAAACCCTCCCTTATCGAATACTCTGGTGCCGTCGGCCGTGAGATTCACTACACCCGCTTTGGCCGCACCTATTCGCGTCAGCTGCCAGCGGAATACAACGACCGCAAGTCCGAAGCCCAACTGCGCCAGCGGGCACTCTTCAAGGCACGGCAAGCCACGTCGGCCCTCTATGGTTCCATCCTGCAGCGCGGCCTCACCAAGGAAGCCCATGAAAACGGCATGACTGAGGCCAACTACTTCTCGCGCCTCAATAAAGACCATTTCGTGTACGAAGACGGCACCGTCCGCATCAACTACCCTGCCCTGCTCCTCGCCTGCGGACCTCTGCCAGTGGTTGAGTTTACCAGCTGCTGTGCCGACGGCCTGCATGTCAACCTCTCCTTCCGACCCTGTCTCGATACCCCCAAAGCCCGCCCCGACGATGTCGTCCACATCTACGCAGTCTCTCCTCAGGTGGAAATCTGCCAACTCGTCGCCAGCGTGGAGCGTCAGACAGGCCAAACCACTTTCGACATTCCCGACCTCAGCGAGGAGACCGCCGCCCCTGTTGCCTTTTATCTCTACGCCATCGTCGAATCCGCCTCTACCGCCTGCATCCCCACCCTCTCCGCCGCCGAAAAGCAATCTCACAAACAGCACCGCAACATTAACCGTCGGGTGTCAATATCCTCATTTATTGGCACTGTGAGAATTTGAGAAACTGAAACAGGAGCTCAAAAAAATATTTGGTGAATCGGATTATTATTCGTATCTTTGCACCGTGAAATTGATATTAACATCAACCGTAGAAAAATATATAAATCATCTCTATTCTTGGCACTCTTGCTGCTGTCATTTCCATCCCACGCCCAGCACTTCGACTGGGTGAAATCCTATTCAGGAATGGATAATGGAAATCAGAATAACTATATTGTTGGCTCAGTTACTGACCATGAGGGCAACTTGTATATAGTCGGTCAATTTGGGGTGGGGGCTGATATTGATGGGACAGATGTTCTTCCCTTTTCTCCGTATGGTCCATACCCGAACAACATCGGAGCTGTAATCGCCAAATTATCGCCCACAGGCCAGCTGCTATGGCACAAAGCCATTCAAGGAAACAATGGGCATGTATGCCCTATTTACGGAATTAGAATTATTGGGGACACTTCGGTCATAGTAATGGCTAATTTCGATTTGCCAAGAGACCCTATGGAATACCTCTATTTCTTGGATTCACTTTACACAGACAGCAATGTCGAGTCATTAATGCCAACTGACAGCGTGTCAGGGCGCGATGTTCTCGCCATACTTACATTTTCTCTCGATGGAACCTTGCAGGAATCACATTTCTTACAAAAAGCCTATATCAATAATCTTGGAGCCATTGAAACAACTGGAAGAGCAATTCCTTACACCGAAACACTTCGTGCAGGTAGTTTTCAAATTGATGCAACTGGCAATTTTTACCTAATGAATATGGCATCCGATGCTGTGGCTGTATTCAATGGAACTTCGTTTTCTCATTATGCGAGCATTGAGAATGACTCATTGCAGGGGATCGTGATACTTGACAAAGGCAGAACTATAGCATCATTTTTCCCTGAGAACAATCCTTCATATGCAAATTTTCGCATTCTTAAATTTTCACCACATTTCACAAATCTACTGGATTACAGATACATATCACAAGAGCAAATGCCACCTGTGGCGATTGGATCAACGGACCTGGCTATAGACAACAATGGAAACATATATGCTTCGATTGTCCTCGGTGTACAAAACGAGGCCTTTAACCTTGTGCTTGACAGCGCCTCTGGACAGACTGTCCCAATAAGGGATTTTTACAAGGGCATGGTGATTAAGTATTCCGACAATCTCGATTTTGCCTATGTAAAACATGTCAACTTCAGCGACACATCATTTCACAGAAATTATAGCAACTTCCACAAAATTTGCTTCGATGAAGACAGTAATTCCTTGTTTATGCTTGCAAGTCTGTGCAACTACAGTCAGACTGTGTACCATGATTCGTGCGATGTTACAATTGATGGTTCCTCTATTGACATTACAAACAAAAGCGCTTGCTTCCTCCGTTTTGACAAGTCAACGGGTGAGTACCTTAACTATGGCAAAGCCGCGTCCAACAACAGTTCTCACTGTGATTCGTGGAAAGAATATTATGGCTTCTTGGCTCATAAAAACCGTATTTTTGCACAAGTGGCTTTCAAAAGCAATATAGAAGCGCCCTACGGGGAAATGACAGTCGGACAAACAGAATTTGGCCACGGCATCTATCAATGGGACTATGAGGGCAATCCCATCAGTTATCTTAACTATTATTTAACCAATACTCAATCTGGTCCTGGCGGAACCTCACTCGCTCTTCACGATAGTAATCTTTACATTATGGGAAATTTTGACGGTGATATTGATTTTGGTAGTACACGCATCTATGGCACTGGCAACAGTCAGGCCATAATTACCCGCTATGTTGATACCGCCTTCCTTACCCCCTACACACCCATCGACACCACCCACACCGACCCCATCGACACGGGCGACGTGCGCATCACCGTGGTGGGCGACGAGGGGGCTTTCGTAGCCTACCCCAACCCCTTCCGGCAGAGCGTGAAGATTAGGGTTGAAAGCGGAGCGTTGAAAGTTGAAAACGGGGTTGCCACCGCCTATCTCACCGACCTCACCGGCCGCCGCGAAGAAGTCCGCCTCGTGCCGGAAGGTACTGCGTCAGCCCACTCAAGCACTCAAGCAATCACACAATCAAGCAATCACACCTACACCCTAGACCTTACCTCCCGCCCCCAATCCACCTACCTCCTCACCCTCACCACCTCCACCGGCCAAACCCACACCGTCCGCCTACTGAAACAATCAGACATATTC
>CAJOIV010000065.1 GCA_905234665.1 uncultured Bacteroidales bacterium
CATGGAACTGCTCCACCGCCTGAACCGCGAGGACGGCCGCACCATCGTCATGGTGACCCACAACGAGCAGCAGGCCGCACAGACCGACCGCATCATCAAATTCTTGGACGGAAGGCAGATACAGTAAAGACCCTCCCCCCAGCAGACCCACCCCCGACCCCTCCCTGTGAGGGAGGGGAGTGGTTACTTTCAAGAACAGATTATCAGACAAATAATATATGAGCATAATATCTAAGTTAAAAAACTATTTACTCCCCTCCCTCATAGGGAGGGGCAAGGGGGTGGGTCTCTTCGCTCTCATCCGCGAGGACAAGCTATTCTCTGCCATCTACATCGCGGGCACAGCGGTGGCCATCGCCTCGGCTATGGTCATTGCCATCGTGTTCAATATGTTGTTGGCGGACATTCCGCCCGAGGTGAACCGCTCACGCACGCTCTACCCCTACGGCACCTTCATCAAAGTGTCTGACCAGGAAAACGGCCGGGTTGCTCATCATTATGGCTTCTCATCGACAGCCCTCGACTCCTGTTTCCGACAGATGGCTTGCGTGGAGGCGGCAACGGGCATCATCCCCGCCTACCAAAACAATTTCGCCATAGAAGGCGAAGAGCAGCAGAGACAGGGGCAGTATGAAGCCCCGAGAGTCTCAGCCATTGCCACCGACCACGACTTCTTCCGCATCTACGACCTCGACTTCATCGACGGGCGGCCATTTTCCAAGAAGGAGTCGGACGGTGGTGAGCGTGTGTGTGTGATAACTGATAAACTGTGGAACAAACTGACTGGTGAGGCAGAGGCCCCCCTTTCGTCCCCCGAGGGGGACACGATACCTCTTACCTCAATAAGTATAGTAGCCCCCTCGGAGGCCGAAGGGGGGGGCACTTCCTTCCGCGTCGTGGGCGTGGTCAAGGCAGTGAGCGCATTTTTAGAAGAGGCCACTGCCGACATCTATGTGCCATACTTGGTTGGAGGACTTGGGCTTCATCCCAACAACCAGTATCCCTGGCGGACGGGCGATAACTACGTGGACGTGACCTACGATGGTAACCTTAGTGTCCGAATCCTACTCCGCGAAGGCTTTACCCTGAAGGACTTTGACGCCGAGCTGGAGCCGCTGCGCCAGCAATACAGTGCCGTCATCAGTTCGCAGTTGGGCGAGAAAGTGGAATGGGCGGTGATGGCGCGCACGCACTTCTTCCACAAGATAAACTTTTTCAGACCTGACGGAACCGACGACCAGGGACTGGCACTGGCAGCAAAGAACCTGATGCCGCCCGCCATCCTCATGCTGCTGTTCCTCTTCCTGCCCGCCATCAATCTGAGCGGCCTGGTCTCGAACCGCATGGAGGCCCGCCGAGCCGAGATGGGCATCCGCAAGGCTTTCGGTGCGAAACGTCGCACGCTGCTCAATGAGGTCATCCATGAGAACCTCATGCTGACGCTCCTCGGCGGCATCGTCGGCTGGGTGCTGTCGGCACTCTTCGTGGCTGCCATTCGCAACAATCAGGTATTCCTGCAGATATTCGTCTCTGGACACGGGTATGCAGTTCCAGATGTTCTTCACACCCACGCTCTTCATCATCGTCTTCCTCTGCTGCGTGCTGCTCAATCTCATGGCCGCCCTCATCCCCGCATGGCGCTCGCTGCGCAACCCCATCGTAGAATCCCTCAACCAGAAAAGATAACGCCCCATGATACTCAAGAATCTTTGGAACCACAAGAAATTCGTCGAAATCGCCCTCATCACCGTCCTCAGCTTCTGGCTGTTAGACCAAATCGTCGTCTGGACCTACGGCAACTACTTCTGCCACGCCGACGGCGAGTTTGAGAAGGAACACTTGCTCGTGGGAAAGACGGGAAGAATAACGCCGCTCACCGCCGAGAGCGCAACCGCCGAGGTCGAAGCATACGCCGACACCGTTCGGCTGAAACCCTTCGAGCGCGAAGCCCTCAAAGTAATGTCGAGCCTCTATGCCTTCCGCGACGAGGTGCGCGCCTTGCCAGAAGTACAGTCGGTATGCCTCACCCGGGAATTTGTCGGCGACGGGTATGGTCGATGGAATTATCACCCCGTGGCACCAGAGGCCGACACCACCAAGACCTGCTCGGCCTACACCGAGTTCTTTACGCTGAACCAATGCTACTTCGAGACGCTGGGCATG